>NZ_JBNPUO010000003.1:0-686312 GCF_051168215.1 Bradyrhizobium sp. HKCCYLRH2015
GCGGCCTCGGCGCTCGAGGGCCTGGCCACGCTGCGCTCCGGGCACAGCTTCGACATCGTCGTCACCGACATCGAGATGCCGGAGATGAACGGCTTCGAGTTCACCGAGGCGATCCGCGCCGACCAGAACCTGAACCAGATGCCGGTCATCGCGGTGTCGTCGCTGGTGTCGCCGGCGGCGATCGAGCGCGGCCGCCAGGCCGGGCTCTACGACTACATCGCCAAGTTCGACCGGCCCGGCCTGATCGCGGCGCTGAAGGAACAGATCGAGGAACGGGCCCGCGCCGAAGCCAACCGGCGGGCCGCGTGACAGCAAGCGGACAGGAGTAGCGTGCGATGAGCAGCAAGATCGAAACCACCGAGGGCGCCGCCGTCGAATACGTCACCGCGATGATCGGCGGCCAGCTGTTCGGCCTGCCGATCTCCCGGGTCCAGGACGTGTTCATGCCGGAACGGGTGACGCGGGTGCCGCTGTCATCGGCGGAGATCGCAGGCGTCCTGAACCTGCGCGGCCGCATCGTGACCGTCGTCGACATGCGGGCGCGGCTCGGCCTTGCCCGCGCCGAGGACGGCAAGCCGCCGATGGCGGTCGGCGTCGATCTGCGCGGCGAGTCCTATGGTCTCCTGATCGACCAGATCGGCGAGGTGCTGCGGCTGCCCGAGGAGGGCCGGGAGGAGAACCCCGTCAACCTCGACCCGCGCATGGCGAAATTCGCCGGCGGCGTGCACCGCCTCGACGGCCAGCTGATGGTCATTCTCGACGTCGATCGCGTGCTCGAACTCCTGCCGAAGGCAGCAATCGCCGCCTAGCCCGTCAACCGTCCCATAGGGGAGACAACAATGAAGAGCTGTCTGGTCGTGGATGACTCCAGCGTCGTGCGCAAGATCGCACGCCGTATCCTGGAGGAGCTGGGCTTTTCCGTCGTCGAGGCGGAGGATGGCGAGCGGGCGCTCGAGATCTGCACCAAGAGCCTGCCGGACGCCATTCTGCTCGACTGGAACATGCCCGTCATGGACGGTTATGATTTCCTCGGGCGCCTGCGCCGGCTGCCGGGCGGCGAAGGCCCGAAGGTGGTGTTCTGCACCACCGAGAATGACATCGATCACATCTCGCGCGCGCTCAACGCCGGCGCCAACGAATACATCATGAAGCCGTTCGACAAGGAAATCGTCGCCGCCAAATTCCAGGAAGTCGGTCTCATCCAGGCGCTGTCAGCCGAATCCGCCTGATCCCTTCGTCTGCCCAGAAGAGGCCGCCCGTGAACCAGCCCGATTATGAGTTCCTGCGCAAACTGCTTCGAGACAAATCGGGTCTCGATCTGTCTGCCGACAAGCAATATCTGATCGAGAGCCGCCTGCTTCCGCTCGCGCGCAAGGCCGGCCTGGCCAGCATCAGCGATCTCGTCCAGAAGCTGAAGGACGGGTCGAGCGCCTTGATCAGCCAGGTCGTCGAAGCGATGACGACCAACGAGACGTTCTTCTTCCGCGACAAGGTCCCGTTCGATCATTTTCGCGACGTGATCATGCCGGAGCTCCTCAAGGCGCGCGCCAACCGCAAGTCGATCCGGATCTGGTGCGCCGCTTGCTCGACCGGCCAGGAGCCGTATTCGCTGGCGATGTCGCTCAAGGAGATGGGATCTGCGCTCAGTGGATGGCGCATCGAGATCATCGCCACCGATCTCTCCCAGGAGGTGCTCGAGAAGTCCAAGGCGGGTCTCTACAGCCAGTTCGAGGTGCAGCGCGGGCTGCCGATCCAGCTTCTGGTCAAATATTTCAAGCAGGCGGGCGAACTCTGGCAGATCAATTCCGACGTGCGCGGCATGGTCCAGCATCGCCAGCTCAATCTGCTGCACGACTTCTCCCAGCTCGGCACGTTCGACGTCGTGTTCTGCCGCAACGTGCTGATCTATTTCGACCAGGACACCAAGATCAACATTTTCGGCCGGCTCGCCAAGTTGATGGAGCCGGACGGCTTCCTCGTTCTCGGCGCCGCGGAGACCGTCGTCGGCCTCACCGACGTGTTCAAGCCCCTTACGGACCGGCGTGGCCTGTATCGCCCGAGCGGGATCGTTTCCGCGGCGAAGGCGCCGGCTCCGGGAATGCCCAGGATCGCGGCCGCGGGCAACTAGATGTTTCGGCAGCCCAATAGAGCAGGACGCGAAGATGTCTGACGACAACAAAGGTACGGAGCGCGTCACCTTCAGCCGCGGCTACGATGTCTGCATCATGGGCATCGACGGGACCTGGCGCAGGGACTGCCAGCTCAACGCCATCTCGGACAACGACGCGGTGCTGACGGTCGAAGGATCGATCCAGGGATTGAACCTGAAGGAGTTCTTTCTGCTGCTGTCCTCGACGGGGCTCGCCTACCGCCGCTGCGAGCTGGTCCGGGTCAACGGCTCCGAGATGGACATCCAGTTCATCAAGGGAAAGAACAAGAAGAAACGTGGCAACGCCTCCGCCGGCCAGGAAGCGACCGTCAACTAGTTCGCCTTCCGGCGGCACGGCGCATTGCTCGCCCGCGGCTTGGGAAGCTTCCGCGCGCGGAGCGACGAAGAGACGCGCCAGCCCGGGTCCTGCGCAAGTCCTAAGACGGGTGGCGGTTTTTCGGAGAGCCGCTTTACGTCGCCGCAGGCTCGGACGTGTAAGACAATGACGTCGGTCAAATTTCCAGGGACGGCCAATGCCGGTCATGAGTTCGGAACTTGCATCCAGCCGGTCGGAGCGCGCCGATGATGGCGAGCGGCGCGCGCTGCAGCTCTTGGTCGTCGACGACGACGCCGCGCAGCGGACGCTGATCGCGCTGGCGGCCAAGCAGGCCGGCCACGCCGTGACGGTCGCGGCCACGTGCAGCGATGCGATCCGCGAGGTGCGCAACAAGCGCTTTGACTGCGTGACGCTCGATCTCATGCTCGAGGATGGCGACGGGACCGAGGTCCTCAAGGTCATCGCAGATACCCGCTTCGCCGGTTCCGTGATCGTGATCAGCGGCATGGACGCGGCCAAGCGAATTGAGGCCCGGCTGTTCGCGCGCTCGCTCGGAATCGACCTGCAGAGCCTGCCGAAGCCAGTCGATCTGGCGGCGCTGCGCATCTGCCTGGCCAATCTCGGCAAGACTGCGCTCGGCCTGCCCGTGGTTCACACCTGGGGCGGCGTCGCAGCCGAAAGTGTTGCCGCGAAGCATCGGTCCTGAGAGAGCCGCATCGGCGCAAGCCGCCGTCCGGAGTGCACAATCCTGTGCAACGTCCAAATCCCGCCGATCTCTGATCAAAACGAGGGCAAGGCCGGCTGACGCCTGTACGTCTTGTGTCAAATGCCGTGCAGATTTTCGTGGACAGAGAGCCGTGCACGCGTCTGGCGCCGAGCATGTCTGTTCGGCGTGGTGCACGTCGGCAACGCTGATGCGATCAGAGTTTGATGTCGATCATGATGCTATCGGCGTTGATGTGTTTTGCAGGGCAGCATGCTGCTCGAGACGACTGCCTTGAGATCGTGTCCAGATCGTGGTCTCGTGAAGGCGATCACCGATCTGCAGCTACTACTTGTGGGTTAGGATCATAAACCGTACAAATACGGGTGCCCAAAGCACCCGACGAGTATGGTATCATAAGACGCGCTTTCATTGTTTCTTCTCCTTTGCAAGAGCAATCGCCCATGGCCGAACAAACAACTTCCCGCGGTGAGATTTTTGTCGTCGATGACGACCCAGCCGTGCGCGACACCCTCTCGATGGTCTTGTCGGCAGGTGGGTATGAAGTGATCTGTTTTGCGGACGGCGCCGCGCTCCTGGCGGTGGCGCGGAGCAGGACACCGGCCTGCATCCTGCTCGATGTGCACATCCCCGGAAAGTCCGGTCTCGACATTCTCAGGGAATTGCACGGCGAGGACTATCCGGCTCCGATCTTCATGATCTCAGGCCAGGGCGACATCCCGATGGCCGTGAATGCGATCAAGAACGGGGCGCTCGACTTCATCGAGAAGCCGTTCCGCGGCAGTGAGATCGTGGCCCGTCTGAACGAGGCGATTGGCGCGTTCGCGCGGCGGCAGAAGGAGAATGCCTCGCCGAAGATCGGCTCGCTGCATTTCCCCGGCCGCGAGCCGCTGACGCGGCGCGAGCGCGAGGTCCTGGAACAGTTCACGGCGGGGGCCTCGAACAAGGAGGCGGGGCGCACGCTGGGCATCAGCCCGCGCACGATCGAGGATCACCGCGCCAACATCATGAAGAAGCTCGGCGCGCGCAACGCGGCCGATCTGATCCGCATCGTGATGACGGCGTCGCGCGCCAATTGAGCCGATGGCCGGGCCGCCCGCACGTGGCCGCGCTCTGGAGCAGCGGCAATCGCAGGCGCAGGCCGCGTCGGTCAGGCCGCATTGGTCAAGCCTCGCTTTTCAAGCCTCGGTCGCGGCGAGCGCCTTGCGGATCATCCTGGCCAGCTCGGATTTGCGGTACGGTTTCGGCAACAGAAGAATTCCTTCGTCGAGCCGGCCGTGATGCACCACGGCATTCTCGGTATAGCCGGAGGTGAACAGGACCCGCTGCGTGGGACGAAGCCGCTGGATCTCGGATGCGAGCTGGCGGCCGTTCATCGTCCCCGGCATGATGATGTCGGTGAAGAGTAGATCGAACGGCTCTCCGGCATTGGTGATAGCCAGCGCTTCGGCGGCATTGGCCGCCTCCAGCGTCGCGTAGCCCAGCGCATGGAGCTGGGCGAGAACGTAGCCGCGCACCAGCCGGTCGTCCTCCACCACCAGGATTGTCTCCTGGCCGCCCTGGATCGCCGGCGCGGCGCCCGATGGCTGCGTGATCGCTTCTTCGCTGCCCGGCGGCAGGTACATCCGGATCGTGGTGCCGTGGCCCTCTTCGCTGTAGATCCTGATGTGGCCGGCCGATTGCTTCACGAAGCCGTACACCATCGACAATCCGAGCCCCGTCCCCTTGCCCGGCCCCTTCGAGGTGAAGAACGGATTGAACACCTTGTCGATGATGGCGGCGGGAATGCCGCTGCCACTGTCGCTCACCGCGATCATCGCGTAGCGACCGGGCCGCACGTCGTCGTAAAGACTTGCGTAGTTCTCGTCGAGGTCGGCCCAGCCGGTCTCCAGGATGAGCTTGCCGCCATTCAGCATCGCGTCGCGGGCATTGAGCGCGAGGTTGATGACCGCCGTGGCGAGCTGGTTCGGATCGACATGCGCCACGCAGGTCTCATCCTGGAAGACGGACTCGATCTCGATCTGCTCTCCGAGCGTCGGCCGCAGCAGCTTGGCCGTGTCGATCATCAGCGTGTTGACGTCGACCTCGCGCGGCTGCAGCGGCTGCCGGCGCGCAAAGGCGAGCAGATGCTGGGTGAGATCGGCCCCGCGCGCGGCGGCCTCGTCGATCATCCTGGTGATCGCGGCGAGCTGCGGCTCCTTGGCCACGGCCGCGGCGAGAATCTCGATCGTGCCGGTGATCACGGTGAGGATGTTGTTGAAGTCGTGTGCGATGCCGCCGGTGAGCTGGCCGATCGCCTCCATCTTCTCGGACTGCCGGATCCGTTCCTCGGTCGCGATCTTGTCGGTGAGGTCGCGGAAGAAGCCGTTCAGCACGACACCGTTGCGGGTCTTCAGCGCGGTCACGCTGAGCTCGGCCTTGAACTCGCGGCCGTCACGCCGCTTCACCATGACCTCGCGTCGGCGGCCGCCCCCGAGCGCGCTCGCTTGTCCGGTCAGCAGGATACGGCCGAGCGCGGCGCGCAGCTCCTCGCCGACATCCCCGACCGTGATCACGTCGAAGACGTCCTTGCCGATGATCTCGGCGCGCGACCAGCCGAAGATCTTCTCGGCCTGGGAGTTCCAGTTGAGAATGGCGCCGTTGTCGTCGACCTGGACGAAGGCATCGAGCGCGGTCTCGACGATGTTGCGGGCGAGCTGCTCGCTCTCCCGCAGCGTCTCCTGCGCCAGCCGGCTCTCGGTCATGTCGCGGCCAATGAAGAAGTGGCGCTGCACCGGCTCCGACCAGTTCGAGGTCCAGGACAGCGTCACCACGCGGCCGTCCTTGTGGACGTAGCGGCAGTCGGAGGTGCGCGCCCGAAGGCCGAGGCGCGAGGCGCGGAGCTCCTCGCGTGCTTTGAGCAGATCGTCCGAGTGGATGAAATCCGCACCGCTGCGGCCGATCATCTCGGCCGGCGCATAGCCGAGAATCGCCTCCACGCTCGGTGAGACCTGAACCAGGATGCCATTGCGGTCGGTGATGAGGATCAGGTCCTGCGACGTCTCGAAGATGCGCCGCCGCTCCTCGGTCTGCTGGCGCAGCGCCAGCTCGGTCCGACGGCTCTCGGTGACGTCGCGTGCGATCTTGGAGGCGCCGATGATCTGGCCCGTCGGTGATTTGATCGGCGAGACGCTGAGCGAGACCTGGACCAGCTCACCGTCCTTGCGGATCCGCACCGTCTCGAAATGCTGGATCCGCTCGCCGCGCGCCACGCGCACGAGGAAGTCCTGGGCCTCGGGCATGCGCTCGGGCGGCACGAGGAAATCGGCAAGGCGGCCCACGGCCTCCTCGGCGGAGTAGCCCAGCATGGCCTCGGCTGCCGGATTCCAGGCGGTGATGGTGCCGTCCAGCGACAGCGTCACGATCGCGTCGTTCGACGATTCCACCGCGGCACTGTAGAGCCGTTCGCGGGCGGCGAAATGGTCGCGCGCCGCTTCGGTCAGGTAATGCTCCTGGACCTCGCGCTCGAGCTCGGCGGTCTTGGTGCGAACCTCGTCCAGCACGCGGGCGAAGGCGCGCGCCAGCACGCCGGTCTCGCCGACCGCCTCGAGCGGGATATTCACCGTCTCGCCGCGCCCCACGCCCTCGACGGCCTGGGTGAGCTGGTTGATCGGCCGCGTCAGCGAGCGCGCGACCACGAAGGCGAGCGCGGCCGCGCACAGCATTGCGATCAGGCCGACCTCGATCGCCGTCTTGCGGATGGCGAGGGCGGGCGCCATGAAGGCGGTGTTCGGGATCGTCTCGATCACCGCCACCCATTCCTGTCCCGCGAGCAGCGCCGGCGCGAAGGCGACGCCGCCGGGACGATCGGCCTCGTCGTGCAGGATCTGCGCGAAACCCTCGGCGCTGCCGGTTGCGCCTGCGAGCGTCGGAAAATCGTCCTGCCATCGCGTCGATCGGCCGCGTTTCGAGGCGAATTCCCGGTCTGATTCGGGATGGAAGAGATAGTCGCCGCGGGCGTTCACGACATAGAGCTGTGCGCCCGGGCGGGCCGCCGTGCGCAGATGCGCGAACACCGGGCGCATGTCGAGATCGACCATCAGGATCGCGAACGGCTTGCCGTCCGCCCCGAACACCGGCGTGCCGACGCACAGCATCGGCACGCCTGTCTTGGGGTCCGTCGTGTTGCCGTCGAGAATGATCGGCGACAGCCGGATGCCGCCGGGCGGCAGGCTCAGCGTCTCCTTGATGTAGTTGCGCTCGCCGCGCGTGATCAGCTCGTTCTCCGGAACGATCCGCACCGTGTTGCCCGGCCCGAGCCGGTCGACCCGGATCAGCTCGCGATAATCGTTCTCGATCCCGACCAGGCGGATCATCGCGTAGGTCTGCTTGGCCTGCAGCTCGGCGAAGTAGCGCGTTGCGACCCGCTCGCGCCACGACTGCGCCGGCAGCCCTTCGCGGGGATCGGGAGCCCCCGTCTTCAGTGTGCGTATCAATGTTGCCAGATTCGGCGAGGCGCGATAGCCGTTGATGTCGTTGCGGGCGCTGCCGACATAGTTTTCGAGCTCGGTCGCCATCAGGCGCGAATGCGACTCGATTCGATCGAGCGCGCGCGGCAACAGCGCCCGCTCGAGGCTGCGATAGCCGAGCCAGCCGACGGCGAACACCGCGATCGCGACCAGCAGGATCATCGCGATCGCCAGCCGCGTCGTCAGCGTGAGGCGCCCGCCGAACCGCGAAGCCTCGCTCGCGCGCTGCGCGCTGCTGAGCAGCAGCCCTTCGGTTCGGCTGTCAGGATTTCGGAACAGCATCTTGGCCTGGCCGGGGTCGAGTAGCCCGATCGCCTGCCGATGCCAGGCATTCGGAAACCATCGTCAGGAGGGCTGCCGGTTTGAACGGCTTGGGCAACGCGGAAACCGCTCCGAGCTTGGTGGCCATGGTAAGATAGTCGGGCTCAGACATCGAGGCCGGGGTGTGGGAACGTCCCGAGGTCATGATGATCGGAACACCCGGCGTGTGCCTGAGGATCATGCGCATCGCCTCCAGCCCGTCCATGCCCGGCATGAAGATGTCCAGGATCACCAGGTCAAAGCTCTCGCTCTTGAAGCGGACGAGCGCCTTCTGGCCGTCGCCGGCGATGCCGACGACGTGACCGGCCCGTTCGAGCACGCGCTGAATTGTCAGCTGCATGAGCGGATCGTCGTCCACGACCAGAATCTTCGCCACGCTCCGCATCTCCCGATTGGCTGGCAGCAAGACCAACGGTCAGTTGTAAGGTTTTGCCCAATTCGCGGCGCGCCGCAAGCGTTTCGCCGGACAAGTCACATGCAGGATGGGACGCGGGCAGACACCGCTGTTCCGGACGCGCCAATCGGGAGACAATCCGGGCGCCTTGCGTTGCGGGAGCGAGGCGTGTGCTCGAACGGCGTTCTTGCCTGCATTTGAGGCATTCGCGCCGTGGTTGTAAGGCTGGAACGCTTCACATTCGATTAATCTGGGTGATGGACGATTTGCCAGGGCTCCTGTTTTGCTCGTATCGGCGTGCCACTAGCCGCTGAGATAGTCCGGCCAGCGGCCCCGAATGGTCGCGAGGTCGCTCAGCGTGCCGGTCAGGTGCTCGCGCAGATGCGTCTGCGCGTCGTCCGGGCGGCCCGCGGCGATCGCGTCGACGATCTGCTTGTGGTGGCGCAGGATTGTCTGCGCCTTGCCGGGGGACGGCAGATGCAGCCGGCGCAGCCGGTCGATGTGACCGCTGCGGCTCCGCACCAGGGTCCACAGCTCGTGCTTGTCCGCGGCGGTGTAGAGCCGCTCATGGAATGCGTTGTCGACCACCGTGAATGACGCGAAGTCGCCGTCCCTGGCGAAGCGCCGCTGCTGGGCGATCAGCGCGTTCAGCTCGTCGATCGGGGCCGTCGCAGGCCGCAGCGCGAGCAGGCGCACGATCTCGAGCTCCAGCGCCTGGCGCAGGAACTGCGCCTGCTGCGCCCGACCAACATCGATGCGGCTGACCAGGGTCGCGTGCTGCGGGAACACGTCGACGAGGCCTTCTTCGGCGAGGCGCATCAGCGCGTCGCGGATCGGCGTCGAGCTGAGGCCGAACTCGGCCTGCAGCGCCGGCCGCGACAATGGTGCTCCCGGTGGCAGCGCCAGGGCGATGATCTGGTCGCGCAACCGCTCGAAGACCTGCGGTGCCGCGCGCCGGCTCGGATCGAGCCGTTCGGGCGGGAGAACCGCAGCAGGCGTCACAGGCAATGCCATGGGGTCGGACGTCCGGCTCGAATGTCGCAGGGGGAGAACAGCCCTTGTCAGAGATGCACTAATGCATTAGTGCATCTCCCCGCCGGCCGTCAAGAAGGAGCCGGCACGCGAGGAGGGATGTCCCATGTTCGAGAAGTTCGCGCGCTCGGCCGCACGAGCCGCCGGCCTGCTGGCCGCGCTGCTGGTCGCGCCGGCCTGGAATGACGCCGCGCAGGCCCAGCAGAAGACCGAAATCTCGCTGTCGCGCCAGCCCGGCATCTTCTACATGCCGAGTCACATCATCGAGAAGAACAAGCTGATCGAGAAGCATGCTGCCGCGCTCGGCGTGCCCGGCGTCACCACCAAATGGCTGACCTTCTCCGGCGGCGGCGCGCAGACCGATGCGCTGCTGTCCGGCAGCGTCGACATCCTCAACACCGGCACCGGCAATCTGCTGCTGCTGTGGGATCGCACCCGCGGTGGCGTGAAGGGCATCGTCGCGACCTCGGCGCAGCCGATGACCCTGATCAGCCGCGATCCCAACATCAAGTCGATCAAGGATTTTGGCCCCAGCGACAAGATCGCGGTGCCGACCGTGAAGGTCTCGACCCAAGCCATCGTGCTGCAGATCGCGGCCGCCGAGGCGTTCGGCGCCGATCAGTGGAACAAACTCGACGCCAACACCGTGCAGCTCGGTCACCCCGACGCCTATACGGCGCTATCGAATCCGCAGCACGAGGTGCACAATCATTTCTCGATCCCGCCCTACACGTTTCTCGAATTGAAGAACGTGCCCGGCGCGCATGTCGTGCTGAATTCGCCCGACGTGATGGGCGGGCCACTCAGCCAGGCGCAGTTCTTCACCACGACGAAGTTCGCCGACGCCAATCCGAAGATCATCCAGGCGGTGCGCGAGGCCACCAAGGAAGCGCAGGACCTGATCCGCAGCGACACCCGGACCGCGGTCGAGATCTACAAGGAGATCACCGGCGACAAGACCTCGGTCGAGGACCTGCTCGCCTGGCTCAAGGAGCCCGGCATGATGGAATGGAATCTGGAGCCGCAGGGCACGATGAAGTTCGCCGCCCATCTCGCCAAGATCGGCACCATCAAGACCCAGCCAAAGGCCTGGACCGACTATTATCTGCCGGTCGCGCATGATCTGAAGGGCAACTGATGTCCGCGCTGCTCGACGTCGATGGCGTCACCCTCCGCTACAAGACCTCCAGCGCGGTGATCACCGCGACGGAGCGGGTCGGCTTCTCCGTCGACCGCTCCGACCGCTTCGTGCTGCTGGGGCCGTCGGGATGCGGCAAGTCGACCTTGCTGAAGGCGGTCGGCGGCTACATCAAGCCGAGCGAAGGCCGGATGCGCATCAACGGCCGCGAGATCACCGGGCCCGGCGCCGACCGCATGATGATCTTCCAGGAGTTCGACCAGCTGCTGCCCTGGAAGACCGTGCTCGCCAACGTCATGTTTCCACTGCTGACGGCGCGACGCATGCCGCGCAAGGAGGCCGAGAGCCGCGCCCGCGCCTACATCGAAAAGGTCGGGCTGACGCGCGTCGTCGATGCCTATCCGCACACGCTGTCGGGCGGCATGAAGCAGCGCGTCGCAATTGCCAGGGGCATGGCGATGGAGCCGGACATCCTGCTGATGGACGAGCCGTTCGCGGCGCTCGATGCGCTGACGCGGCGGACCTGCCAGGACGAGCTGCTGCAGCTCTGGAATGAGACCAAGTTCACGGTGCTGTTCGTGACGCATTCGATCGCGGAGGCGATCAAGATCGGCAACCGCATCCTGCTGCTGTCGCCGCATCCCGGCCGGGTCAAGGCCGAGGTCATCGATGTCGACAAGGTCTCGGCCGAGGACGGCAGCGCGGCGCGCCTGGAGAAGCAGATCCATGATCTCTTGTTCTCCGAACCCGCAACGACGCATTGAGGACGGTGCCCATGGCTGAAGCCAAGATCATCCTGCGTGATACGTCGGCCGCGAGCGCTGCGCCTGCAGATGTCGCGCGCAAGCTCGGCGTGCTCGAGCTGCTGTGGAACGACGGCTTCGTGCGCAAGACCCTGATCATTGTCCTGCTCGCCGCGATCTGGCAGGCCTATGGCAGCTATCTCGACAATCCCCTGCTGTTCCCGACCTTCTCCGACACCATCGCGGCGCTGTGGGAGAAGGTCCGCGACGGCACCATTCTGATGCGCGTCTGGACCTCGCTGAAGGTGCTGTTCATGGGCTATGCCGCCGGCATCGTTCTCGCGGCGATCCTGACTGTGCTCGCGATCTCGACCCGCATCGGCACCGATTTCCTCGAGACGATCACGGCGATGTTCAATCCCTTGCCGGCGATCGCGCTGTTGCCGCTGGCCCTGATCTGGTTCGGGCTCGGCAGCGGCAGTCTCGTGTTCGTGCTGATCCATTCGGTGCTGTGGCCGGTCGCGCTCAACACCCATTCGGGCTTCAAGAGCGTGTCGAACACGCTGCGCATGGTCGGCCGCAACTACGGCCTCACCGGCTTCTCCTACGTGATCCGCATCCTGATCCCGGCGGCGTTCGGCGCCATCCTCACCGGCCTGAAGATCGGCTGGGCCTTTGCCTGGCGCACCCTGATTGCCGCGGAGCTGGTCTTCGGTGTCTCCTCTGGCCAGGGCGGCCTCGGCTGGTTCATCTTCGAGAACCGCAACCTGCTCGAAATCCCGGCGGTGTTCGCCGGCCTCCTGACCGTGATCCTGATCGGTCTCGTGGTCGAGAACCTGATCTTCCGGACCATCGAGCGCAAGACCGTGCTGACCTGGGGCACCCAATCATGACCGACCGCAAGCAACCCGATCAGCTGCGCAGCGCGCGCTGGTTCGCGCCCGACGATCTCCGCTCCTTCGGCCATCGCTCGCGCGTGATGCAGATGGGCTACGCCCAGGAGGAATGGAAGGGCCGTCCGGTCATCGCCATCGTCAACACCTGGTCCGACGCGCAGCCCTGTCACATGCACTTCAAGAGCCGCGTCGACGACGTCAAGCGCGGCGTGCTGATGGCCGGCGGCTTCCCGATCGAGCTGCCGGCGCTGTCGCTGTCGGAGTCGCTGTTGAAGCCGACCACGATGCTCTATCGCAACATGCTGGCGATGGATGTCGAGGAGCTCTTGCGCAGCCATCCCGTCGATGGCGTGGTACTGATGGGCGGCTGCGACAAGACCACGCCGGCGTTGCTGCTCGGCGCCACCAGCATGAACCTGCCGGCGATCTATCTTCCCGCGGGGCCGATGCTGCGCGGCAATTGGAAAGGCAAGACGCTCGGCTCCGGCTCCGACGCCTGGAAATACTGGGACGAGCGCCGCGCCGGCAAGCTGTCGGACGCCGACTGGAATGCGATGGAGGCGGGTATCGCCCGCAGCCACGGCACCTGCATGACCATGGGCACGGCGTCGACCATGACTGCGATCGCGGAAGCGATCGGCATGACCCTCCCAGGCGCCTCGTCGATCCCCGCCGCCGATGCCGAGCACATCCGGATGAGCTCGGAATGCGGCCGCCGCATCGTCGAGATGGTGTGGGAGGACCTGACGCCGTCGAAGATCCAGACCAAGGCCGCGTTCGAGAACGCGATCGCGGTGGCGATGGCAATGGGTTGCTCGACGAACGCCATCATCCATGTGATCGCGCAGGCGCGCCGCGCGGGTGCAGGCATTGGCCTCGATGATTTCGAGGCCGCGAGCCGCAAGGTGCCGGTGCTCGCCAATGTGCGGCCGAGCGGCGACACCTATCTGATGGAGGACTTCTACTACGCCGGCGGCTTGCCGGGGCTGATGAACCGGATGACGGAGCACCTCCATCTCGAATGCCTCACCGTCAACGGCCGTACGCTCGGTGACAACATCGCGGATGCCGGCGTCTACAACGACGACGTCATCCGTCCGCAGTCCAACCCGATCTACCGCGAGGGCGCACTCGCCGTGCTCAAGGGCAATCTTGCGCCGGACGGCTGCGTCATCAAGCCTTCGGCTTGCGAGTCACGCTTCCTCAAGCATACCGGCCCGGCGCTGGTGTTCGACGACTATCCGTCGATGAAGAAGGCGATCGACGATCCCGATCTCGATGTTACCGCTGATCATGTGCTGATCCTGCGCAATGCCGGGCCGCAGGGCGGCCCGGGCATGCCGGAATGGGGCATGCTGCCGATCCCGACCAAGCTGGTGAAGCAGGGCGTCCGCGACATGGTGCGCTTGTCGGACGCTCGCATGAGCGGCACCAGCTACGGCGCCTGCATCCTGCACGTATCGCCAGAGTCCTATATCGGCGGTCCCCTGGCGCTGGTGCGCAACGGCGATCTCATCACGCTCGACGTCGCCGCCCGCACCATCAATCTCGACGTTCCCGAGGACGAGCTGGCCCGCCGCCGCGCCGAATGGCAGCCGCCCACGCCGCGCTTCGAGCGCGGCTATGGCTGGATGTTCGCCCGCCACATCAGGCAGGCCAATGATGGCTGCGACTTCGACTTCCTGGAAACCGGCTTCGGCGCGCCGGTGGGCGAGCCGGCGATTTATTAGTTAGCGATTGTCGTTCCTAGGCAGGCGAAGCCTGAGTCTGGAACTTCGAGATTGGGATTCGAGCCATCACCGCAGCAAAGGTGCGCTCCCTCCCCCCTTGTGGGGGAGGGCTGGGGAGGGGGTAGCCCCAAGCGACACCATTGATGTGGACCCCCACCCCCAACCCCTCCCCGCAAGGGGGAGGGAGCGCAGCGAGCAAGACCAAGACATGACCAGACTCAGCACCGCCACCCGCAACAAGCTCAAGACCGTCTCGACCGCGACCGTCGCCACCGCGCTGTTCAAGCGCGGCCTGCGAATCCAGTGCATCCAGAACGTCCATCCGCTCAGTCCGGAGCAGCCGACCATGGTCGGCGAGGCCTTCACGCTGCGCTACATCCCGGCGCGCGAGGATCTCAACACCATCGAGGTGTTTCGCGACCACGGCCATCCGCAGCGCAAGGCCGTCGAGGATTGTCCGCCCGGCGCCGTGCTGGTGATGGACAGCCGCAAGGACGCGCGCGCTGCTTCGGCCGGCGCGATCCTGGTCAGCCGGCTGCAGCAGCGCGGCGTCGCCGGCGTCGTCACCGACGGCGGCTTCCGTGATGCCGCCGACATCGCGAGGCTCGGCATCCCCGCCTTCCACCAGCGCCCGAGCGCGCCGACCAATCTCACCTTGCATCATGCCATCGAGATCAATGGCCCGATCGCCTGCGGCGACGCCCCTGTGTTTCCCGGCGACGTCATCCTCGGCGATTCCGACGGCGTCATCGTCATCCCAGCCCATCTCGCCGACGAGATCGCGGACGAGACGTTCGAGATGACCGCGTTCGAGGATTTCGTTGCCGAGGAAGTTGCCAAGGGCCGCTCGATCCTCGGCCTCTATCCGGCAACCGACCCGCAGACGCCCGCCGACTTCGCGGCATGGCGCGCGAAGAACAACAGGTAGCCGCTCCAAATTCCGGTGTCGTCCCTGCGAACGCAGGGACGACACCGTTGTTGTGGCGCGAGCGTACCACAAAGCGCCGAAAATGCCCGCCCATCCAGCGAGAGCTGCAAGCCTGACATGCGGCTGAATCGCCACGTGCGCTGTTGACCGGGCGCTCCGCGCTGGTCACGGTGGCCGGCCCTCATAGCCGCTCCGTGCCCCATGCTCTCCATCGCCTCCCTCTGGATTCCCTTCACCCTGGTCGCCGCCGCCGGCCAGGTCGCGCGCAACGCGATGCAGCGGTCGCTGACGGCGAAGCTCGGCACCTGGGGTGCGACCAATATCCGCTTCCTGTTCGGCTTTCCGTTCTCGCTGGTGTTCCTGACCGTGGTGCTGCTGGCCACCGGCGACCATCTGCCATGGCCGCCTGCTGTGTTCTGGCCGTGGCTGCTGCTCGGCGCGCTCAGCCAGATCATCGCCACCGGGCTGATGCTGCTGGCGATGACCGATCGCTCGTTCGTCGTCACCACCGCCTATCTGAAGACCGAGGCGATCCAGACCGCGATCTTCGGCTTCATCTTCCTCGGTGATCCGCTCTCGCTGCCGAAGCTGGTCGCCATCCTGATCGCCACCATCGGCGTCGTTATCACCGCGCTGCGTCCCGGTGGCGAGAAGGGCTTCGCAGAGTTGAAGCCGACGGTGACCGGACTCGTCGCAGCCGCCGCGTTCGCCTTGTCGGCCGTCGGCTTCCGCGGTGCCATCATCACCGTCGACGGCGTCTCCTTCGTCACGGCGGCGTCCTACACGCTGGTCTGGGGCCTGTTCGTGCAGACGGCGCTCCTCACCGTCTATCTGCTGGCGCGCGCCCCCGGCATCCTGCGCGGGATCCTGTCGCTGTGGCGGCCGTCGATGATGGCCGGCTTCGTCGGCGCCTTCGCGTCGCAATTCTGGTTCCTGGCGTTTGCGCTGACCGCGGCCGCCAATGTCCGCACGCTGGCGCTGATCGAGGTGCTGTTCGCGCAAGGCGTGTCGTACTACTCGTTCAAGCAGCCGGTTTCGCTGCGCGAGATCGGCGGCATCGCGCTGATCGTCGCCGGGGTGGCGCTGCTGATCGCGGTGTAGTCAACCCTTGAGCGCGATCAGCACGGCACCGGCCGCGATCAGCGCGATGCCGATCCAGCCCTGGGGACTCGGTCGCTCGCCGAGAAACACGGCCCCGAACAAGGCGACCAGCACGACGCTGAGCTTGTCGATCGGCGCGACCAGCGTCGCCGGCCCGAGCTTCAGGGCGCGGAAATAGCACAGCCACGAGGCGCCGGTGCCGAGCGCCGACAGCGTCAGGAAGAGCCAGCTCTTCATCGAGATCGGGCCGGGGCTCGTCAGCTGGCCGGTCGCGAACAGGATCAGCGCCAGCGTCACCAGCACGATCGCGGTGCGGATCAGCGTGGCGAGATCGGAGTTGAGACCCTCGACGCCAACCTTGGCGAAGATGGCGGTGAGGGCCGCGAACAGAGCCGAGAGGAGGGCCCAGAGCTGCCAGGAGGAGGAGAGGGGGAACATCTCATCTCTCGGAGGAAGGTCGCAGTTGAGGTCGAGACATTTCAACCGTCATTGCTTCGCGGCGCTCGCAATGCCGGAAAGATTGCCGAGATCGTGCGCGCATCACGGCCGGCTGCCGCCGAGTGACGAGCCCCGCCGGTCAATTCCGGTCGTCGGGCAGCACCGGGATCGGCGCGACCTCGATGCCTTCCTCGATCAGTTCGCGGGCCTCGTCGAGCGAAGCCTCGCCATAGATCGGCCGGTGCTCGGTCTCGCCGTAATGCATCTTGCGCGCCTCCGTCGGGAAACGCTCGCCGACATCGTCGGCGTTCTTGACGATGTGGTCGCGCAGCTCCTTGAGCTTGGCGCGCAGCTCGCGCTCCTGCGCCATCATCAGCGACGTCGATCCGGGCGGAATGACCTCCTGGGCGGGCGTCGGTACCGGAGCAGGCGCGGCAGGCACGGGCGCCGCGTCGCGGCCCTTCTTGCTGACGATGCGCGGCGCCATGATGGCCTTCTCGATCTTGGTCGAGCCGCAGGCCGGGCATTCCACCAGCTTGCGCTTCACCTGCGAATCGTAGGCCGAGGAACTCTGGAACCAGCTTTCGAACGTGTGGTCACGCTCGCAGCGCAGCGCGTAGCGAATCATGCCGAGCCCCGCACCAGGTGCAGATAGTCCGGACCCGCGTTGGGGTCGGCGATGCCGAACCGGCGGCCGTGCTGCAGCGAAGGAATGGTCTGGCGCACGCTCTCGACCCGCGCGGGATCGATCCGCGCCATGATGACGCCGGGCTCGACGCCGCCCTCCGCGAGGATCTCGCCCCAGGGATCGATGATCAGCGAATGCCCGAAGGTCTCGCGCTTGTTCTCGTGCACGCCGCACTGGGCGGCGGCGAACACGAAGCAGCCGGTCTCGATGGCCCGGGCGCGCAGCAGAGTGTGCCAGTGCGCCTCGCCGGTCTTGCGGGTGAACGCTGAGGGCACGCTGATGAACGAGGCGCCGCTCTCGGCCAGCGCGCGATACAGCGCCGGGAAGCGCACGTCGTAGCAGATCGTCAGCCCCAGACGGCCCCAGGGCAGATCCGAGATCACGGCCGTCTCGCCCGGCTGATAATTGGCGGACTCGCGATAGCTCTCGCCGCCCGGCAGGTCGATGTCGAACATGTGGATCTTGTCGTAGCTCGCCAGCACGTTGCCGTCGGGCCCGATCAGGAACGAGCGGTTCACGGCCTTGTCTGCCGAGAAGCGCAGCGCCAGCGATCCGATGTGCAGATGGATGCCCAGCTCCTTCGCGAGCGCCTGATAGGCCTTGAGAGAGGGATCGTCCGCCTCGCTCTTGAGCTGCTCGAACAGCGCCGTCCGGTTGAGCTGCATCATGTTGCTCACTTCCGGCGTCTGGACGTACTCCGCGCCCTGCGCCACCGCTTCCCGGATCAGCCTTGTGCCCTGCTCGAGGCTCGGCTCGGGCAGGAGCGAGGTGCGCATCTGCACCATGGCGGCGGTAAAGCTGCGGTCGTTGCTCATGATGTCGCCTTGTCTCCCGCCAGCATGGCGTCGAGCCTGCCCTCGCGATCGAGCGCATAGAGATCGTCGCAGCCGCCGACATGGGTCTGGCCGATGAAGATCTGCGGAAAGGTCGAGCCCGGGCCGACACGATCATACATCTTCTGCCGAATCGTCGGATCCCTGCCCGCGTCATGCTCGGTAAAGGGAACGTTCTTGCGGGTCAGGAGCGATTTGGCGGCCGTGCAGTAGCCGCACCCCGGACGGGTATAGATTTCGATCGCAGCGGTCATGTCGCGCTCAGCTGTTTCGGAACGACAGATTATATGGGGGCGCGGGGAGCATCGACAACCCGGGCGAAGACCAGCACGCTGACCTCGGCCGCCTTGGCGCGCAGCAGAGCGCGGGCGCAGGCATCCACCGTCGCGCCGGTGGTCAGCACGTCGTCGACGATCACGATGCGGCGCCCCTGCACGTCATGCAGGCGGTCTGAAGATACCTGGAATGCGCCCTGCACATTGCTGGCGCGCTGGGCGCGCGACAAGCCGACCTGCTGCTCAGTCGCCCGCACCCGGCGCAGCGCATCGCCGTGCATTCGGACGCCGCTGGACCGGGCGATCACCCGCGCCAGCGCGCCGGACTGGTTGTAGCGGCGGCTGAACCCGCGCCGCCAGTGCAGCGGCACGGGCACCACGAGGTCGGCTTCGGCCAGCAGCTCACGGCCGGCGCGGGCCATCCAGCGTCCCACGATCGGCGCCAGATCGGTGCGATCCTGATATTTCAGCTGATGCACCAGGGTGCGGGCGACCTCGTCATAGCGCACCGCCGCGCGGGCGCGGGCATAGGCCGGCGGCGCCGCGATCGCCTCCATCGACAACAGCTCCGGACCGGGATCGTAGACGAAGGGGATGCCGAGCTTGGGGCAATAAGGCCGCTCGATGAACGACAGCTTGCCCCAGCAGGCGGCACAGACGCCCTCGCCGTCGACCGGCTCGCGACAGGCGATGCACAGTGTGGGGAGCGCGACGTCGAGTGCGAGCTTCGCGACATGCGCGAGACCGCCGTGCAGCGCGCCTACGGCTGTACGAAGTCGTCCGACGCTGATTGGAGCAAACGTCACGCCCATGTGTTGAGGCTAGCGTCGCAACCCGCGCCGCTCAAGCGGCGCATTGCCCGGCCACCAGGATCGGCGTAACCAGCCCCGATGACCCAGCCCGCGACAGCTCCCATTCTGTTCGACCGTCCCCTGCTTGCGCAGCGGCAGCGGCGGGCTGCGGGCGCGCCCGAGACGTTCCTGCTGGAGCGCGTCGCCGAGGACATCGCGGACCGCCTCGCCGCGGTGAACCGGTCGTTCGATGCGGCCGCCGATATCTGGACGCCCGGCGCCGGTTTGGCGCCACATCTCACAGGCGGTGTTGCGCAACTGGCCCATCTGGCGGCGCCCGCCACGGCGGATGAGACGCTGCCGCTGGCGCCGCAATCGCTCGATCTGGCGCTGTCGGCGCTGGCGTTCCAATTCGTCAATGACCTGCCCGGCCTGCTGGTGCAGGTTCGCCGGGCCTTGCGCCCAGATGGTCTGCTGCTTGCGGCGATGATCGGCGGCGATACGCTGACCGAGCTCCGGCAATCCTTCGCGGCCGCCGAGGCCGAATGCGAGGGCGGTGTGTCGCCGCGTGTCGTCCCGTTCGCCGATCTGCGCGATGTCGGCGGTCTGTTGCAGCGTGCCGGCTTTGCTCTGCCGGTCACCGACGTCGACCGGGTCGTGGTGCGCTATGCCAGTGCGTTCGGCCTGATGCAGGATCTCCGCCGCATGGGCGCGACCAACAGCCTGGTCGAGCGCCGCCGCACGCCACTGCGTCGTGCGACCTTGCTGCGGATGGCCGAAATCTATGCCGAGCGCTTCGCCGATCCCGACGGCCGCATCCGCGCCACCTTCGATATCGTCTGGCTGTCCGGCTGGGCTCCGCACGAAAGCCAGCAGAAGCCGCTGAAGCCGGGATCGGCGACCGCCAGCCTGGAAGCGGCGGTGAAGCGGAGCCAGGGAGCCGGTGATCGCGAGTAAGCAGACTCGTCATCGCCGGGCTTGACCCGGCGATCCATCCTCTTCGAGAGTCTTCGGAAGAGGATGGATGCGCGGATCAAGTCCGCGCATGACGAGTGAGGTTGGGCGCCGTCCCAGCTACATCAATAAATCGATCAGATGCGGCAGCAGCGGAATGTCCGCGGGCGGCATCGGATAGTCGCGCAGCTTGTTCGGCCGCACCCAGGCCAGCTGCTGGCCCTCGCGCGCGGTCACCAGGCCTTCCCAGCGCCGGCAGATGTAGAGCGGCATCAACAGATGGAACGTCTCATAGGCGTGGCTGGCAAAGGTCAGCGGCGCGAGGCAGGCCTCGCGCACGGTGATGCCGAGCTCCTCGTCGAGCTCGCGGATCAGGCTCGCTTCGGGGCGCTCACCCGGCTCGAGCTTGCCGCCGGGAAACTCCCAGAGTCCCGCGAGCGTCTTGCCGGGCGGCCGCTGCGCCAGCAGCACACGATTGTCGGCGTCGACGAGCGCGCAGGCGACGACGAGCGTGAGTTTCAGGTCGGGCATGATCCGATCGGTTGCGAGAGGGATGCGCCGGTCCGAGAACCAGGCACGCTGTTGAGGGAATTTTAACCTAGGCCGTTTCGCGCCCCGTTTCCACGGTTGAAATAAGCCAACCTTAATGGCCGGCCGCGTATTTTCACGGGTGAACGCCGTGGCCTCCTCATGGTTTGTTAGGCATCATTCATGCGAATTCTATCTAGCCTGCTCGGCCGCCTGCGCCGCGACGTCAGCGGCAACGTCGCAGTGACGTTCGCGATCGTCTGCGTTCCGCTGATCACCGCGGTCGGCTGCGGCGTCGACTACAGCCGCGCCAACCAGATGCGCGCCAAGCTGCAGGCGGCGGTCGACGCTGCCTCGGTCGGCGCAGTGTCCCGCACCGCGCCGGCCTTCATCGCCGCGGGCACGATGACCTCGGACGGCGTGATTGCCGCCGGCAATGACGACGCGGCAAAGATCTTCAACGGCAACATGTCCGGCACGTCGGGCTATACGCTGACCAGTCTGACGCCGGAGGTGAAGAAGGCCGGCTCGGTGCTGACCGCCACCGTGTCGTTCTCGGCCACCGTGCCGATGATGTTCATGAACATCGTCGGGTTCAAGACCATGACCCTGCAGGGCTCGTCGACGGCCAAGGCCTCGATGCCGCGATACATCGATTTCTACCTGCTGCTCGACAATTCGCCGTCGATGGGCGTGGCGGCGACGCCGGCGGACGTGACCAAGATGGTCAATGCGACCTCCGACAAATGCGCCTTCGCCTGCCACGACTACAACGACGCCAACAACTACTACAACCTCGCCAAGACGCTCAACGTCACCACCCGGATCGACGTGCTGCGCAACGCCACCCAGCAGCTGATGGACACGGCGCAGCAGACGCAGACCTATACGAACCAGTTCCGCATGGCGATCTATGATTTCGGCGCGGCGTCGAAGACGATCGGATTGCGGGCGCTGTTTTCGCTGTCGTCGAGCCTGTCCAGCGCCAAGAGCGCCGCCGGCAACATCGACCTGATGGGCGTCTACGGCAACAATGACGCCTACACCGCCGACAAGGATACGCCGTTCACCTCGGTATTCCCGGCCATCAACAACGAGATCGCGACGCCCGGCGACGGCACCACCGGCTCGCCGCTGAAATACCTGTTCTTCGTCTCCGACGGGGTCGCGGACGAGAGCAACGCGTCCTGCCTGAAGCCCAAGGCCAGCGGCAATCGCTGCCAGTCGCCGATCAATCCGGCGCTCTGCACCACGCTCAAGAACCGCGGCATCAAGATCGCGGTGCTCTACACCACCTACCTGCAGCTGCCGACCAACAGCTGGTACATGAGCTGGATCGATCCCTTCAACAAGGGGCCGTTCGGTCCGTCGCCGAACAGCGAGATCGCGCAGAAGATGCAGGCCTGCGCCTCGGATGGATTCTACTTCGAGGTGTCGCCGACCCAGGGCATCGCCGAGGCGATGAAGGCCCTGTTCCAGAAGGCGGTCGCCGACGCACGGATCGCGAGTTGATCAATTTGGCAGGAAGCACGCCGGCATTTGCGCGCTTCCTTGCCGCGGTCGGTTGCGGAATCAGGACCGGTAGTCGCCGTTGATCGCGACATACTCCTTGGTCAGGTCGCAGGTCAGCACACGGTCGCGGCCCTTGCCGAGGCCGAGCGCGACCTTGATCTGCACCTTCTGCGCCTTCATCGCCTCGGAGACTTCCGCCTCGTCATAGGACGGATCGCGCGCGCCCTTCGAGGCGACGCGGATGCCGTTGAACGAGATCGAGAGCTTGTCGCGGTCGGCCGGCTCGCCGGCCTTGCCGACCGCCATCACCACGCGGCCCCAATTGGCGTCCTCGCCGGCGATCGCGGTCTTCACCAGCGGCGAGTTGGCGATCGACATCGCGATCTTGCGCGCCGACGGCTTGCTCTTGGCGCCCTCGACGATGATCTCGACCAGCTTGCGGGCGCCCTCGCCGTCGCGCGCGACCTGCTCGGCGAGGTCGGCCAGCACGGCGTTGAACGCCTTGACGAACGCTTTGGCGCGCGGATCGCTGGCGCGGCTGATCTTCGGCGCGCCCTTCGCCGCGGCGGCGCCGGTGGCGAAGGCGAGCAGGGTGTCGGAGGTCGAGGTATCGCCGTCGATCGTCACCGCGTTGAAGGTGTCCTCGACGCCGGCCTTGAGCAGCGCCTGCAGTGCGGGGGCCGTGATCGGCGCATCAGTGAAGATGAACGACAGCATTGTCGCCATGTCTGGCGCGATCATGCCGGCGCCCTTGGCCATGCCGTTGATCGTCACCCTGGCCTTGCCGAGCTTCACGGTGGCGGTCGCCACCTTCGGGAAGGTGTCGGTGGTCATGATGGCGCGCGCCGCGCCCATCCAGTCCTCAGGCGCCGCGGTGCCGGCCAACCCTTCGAGCACGCCGTCGAATTTGGTCGCATCCAGCGGCTCGCCGATCACGCCGGTCGAGGCCAGGAAGATCTCGTCCTGCTTGCAGCCGACCGCCTTGGCGGCGATGGCCGCCGTCAGCGCCGTCGACTGCTTGCCGGTCTTGCCGGTGAAGGCGTTGGCGTTGCCGGAGTTCACCACCAGCGCGCGCGCCTTGCCGCCCTTCAGCTTGGCCCGGCACCATTCGACCGGCGCCGACGGGCATTTCGACAGCGTGAACACGCCGGCCACCGTGGTGCCGGGATCGAGCAGCGCCAGCAGCACGTCGGTGCGGTTCTTGTAGCGGATGCCGGCCGCCGCAGTCGCGAGCTTGACGCCGGCGAGCGCCGGCATGTCGGGGACATCGGTGGGGGCGAGCGGGGAGACGGCTGAGGACATCGGAGAGGCTTCCGGCAGGGATGAGCGGGAAGCGCTCTGTATCATCTCAGTCGGCGTTGTGGGAGTAGATGCGCTCCCAATACTCCGCTGTCATCCCCGCGAACGCGGGGATCCATAACCACAGGGCGTTGTTGTAAGGCTCGGTACTGGCCACGTGCCTGTTCCACAGATCACGCGGTAGGGGTCCCGGCGTTCGCCGGGACGACACCTTTTGTGACGCGACGGTGACGGCTCTCTTTTGAGATGGCGCCGTCGCGTCTCAAGCCAAGCGACGATGCCGCTTACTTCTTCGCCGGCTCGGCCGGCTTCGCATCGGCGGGCTTGGCGTCCGCCGGCTTGGCCGCGTCGGTCGCGGCCGGCTTGTCCAGACGCTCGATCTTGGCGGCCTCACGCAGCTTGCCGACGTAGTCGGCCTGCGCCTTGCGGGTGACGTAGGTCTCGATCTGGCCCTTGACCTGGTCGAACTCCGGCGGCTTGCGGCTGCGCTTTTCCTCCACCTTGATGACGTGCCAGCCGAACTGGGTCTTCACCGGATCGGAGATCTTGCCCGGCTCCAGCGAGAAGGCGACGTTGGCGAATTCCGGCACCATCTGCTCCTTGGTGAAGAAGCCGAGGTCGCCGCCGTCCGAGGCGCCGGGATCCTTGGACTTCTTCTTGGCGAGCTCGGCGAAATCGGCACCCTTGGCGAGCTCGGCCTTGACGGCCTTGGCCTCGTCCTCGGTCTCCACCAGAATGTGGCGGGCGTGGACCTCCTGTTCGCCGCCGATCTGCTTGGCGGCTTCCTCATAGACCTTCTTCATCGCGTCCGGCGTGGTCGCGGCCTTGCCCTCGGTGGCGAGCAGGCTGTCCATCAGCAGGCGGTTGCGGGTGAAGGCGAGGCGCTTCTTGAACTCCTCGGTGTCGGCGACCTTCTTGTCCTCGGCCGCCTTGGCGACCAGCTTCATGTCGATCAGGAACGACAGCACGTTCTCGTCCTTGGTCGCCGGATCCATCTGCGCGAGGCTCTGTCCGAGCTCCTCCTCGGCGAGCGTCACGTCGCTCTTGCGGATCTCGGCGCCGTTCACCTTGGCCAGCACCGGGTTGGCATCGTCGGCGGCGCGTGCGGGCGCGGCAAGCAGGGACAACGCGAGACTTCCGGCGAGAGCGGTGGCAAGGCCGAGGCGCAGGCCGGTTTTCGTAACCGGGAACGACGTGGTCATGGAAAATCCTTGTTGAGAAGAGGGGGCTCGAGGGGGAGGCCTCAGGGCGGCCGGGACACTCGCCCAATCGCCGGGCCTTGGCAACGCGAAAAGTCTGTCAATTTCGTGAAATCGGCGACATGTTGGCGGCGACGGCCCGCCGTCGGGCGCCGTTGACAACGTTCCCCCCCAGCCATATCTCTCCCCGGTCGCTTCAAGGGCGATAGCGCTTATTTTGCTGCGTTTTTGGCCGTTGAACCCTGGTTTGCCTGTCTCCCACTCATCTGGCGGACGCCGCCCGGCGCCGAAGGTCGAGGCTGGCGCGGGTGCTGCGGTGCATCACGTCGGGAACAGCAAACCCAAACCACGAGTTACGGCTGCTAAGCAGACCCCATAGAGGCAGGATTTCAGCAATGATCGGCGCGCTCGCCCGCAAGCTATTCGGCTCCGCCAACGACCGTCGCGTCAAGGGCTACCAGTCCCGTGTCAACGCCATCAACGCGCTGGAGCCGGAGCTCGCCAAGCTGACCGACGAGCAGCTCAAGGCGCGCACCGAGGAGTTCAAGACGCAGCTCGCCGACGGCAAGACCCTCGACGATATCCTGGTCCCGGCCTTCGCCACCGTCCGCGAGGCCTCCAAGCGCACCCTCGGCCAGCGCCATTTCGACGTCCAGCTGATCGGCGGCATGGTGCTGCACGAGGGCGACATCGCCGAGATGAAGACCGGCGAAGGCAAGACGCTGGTGGCGACACTGGCCGTCTACCTCAACGCGCTGGCCGGCAAGGGCGTCCACGTCGTGACGGTGAACGACTACCTCGCCCGCCGCGACGCCGGCTGGATGAGCCAGATCTACGGCTTCCTCGGCCTGACCACCGGCGTCATCGTGCACGGCCTCGACGATGCCGAGCGCAAGGCGGCCTATGCCTGCGACATCACCTACGGCACCAACAACGAATACGGCTTCGACTACCTGCGCGACAACATGAAGTACCGGCTGGAGGACATGGTCCAGCGCGGGCACTATTTCGCGATCGTCGACGAGGTGGACTCGATCCTGATCGACGAGGCGCGCACGCCGCTGATCATCTCCGGCCCGCTCGACGATCGCTCGGAGTTCTACAACACCATCGACACCTTCGTGCCGAAGCTCGACAAGACCGACTACGAGGTCGACGAGAAGCAGCGCACGGTGACGCTCACCGAAGCCGGCATGGAGAAGATCGAGACCCTGCTGCGCGACGCCGGCCAGCTTAAGGGCGACTCGCTCTACGACGTCGAGAACGTCTCCGTCGTCCATCACATCAACCAGGCGCTGCGCGCCCACACGCTGTTCACCCGCGACAAGGACTACATCGTCCGCGACGGCGAGGTCGTGATCATCGACGAATTCACCGGCCGCATGATGCCGGGCCGGCGCTATTCCGAAGGCCTGCACCAGGCGCTGGAAGCCAAGGAGCATCAGCCGGTTCAGCCCGAGAACCAGACGCTGGCCTCGATCACCTTCCAGAACTACTTCCGCATGTACGCCAAGCTCGCCGGCATGACCGGCACGGCCGCCACCGAGGCCGACGAGCTGTTCGACATCTACAAGCTCGAGGTGCTGGAGATCCCGACCAACCTGCCGGTCGCGCGTCTCGACGAGGATGACGAGGTCTATCGCACCCAGCAGGAGAAATACGCCGCGATCCTCGCCGAGATCGAGCGCGCGAATTCGCGCCTGCAGCCGGTGCTGGTCGGCACCGCCTCGATCGAGAAGTCCGAGGTGCTGGCCGCCTATCTCAAGCAGCACGGCTACAAGCAGATCGATTTCGGCAGCGAGCGCGCGCTCGACAAGCTCTATGCTGCGGCCCGCGCCGGCAAGCCGGCCAAGCTGTTCGCGGTGCTGAACGCGCGCTTCCACGAGCAGGAAGCCTATATCGTGGCGGAAGCCGGCGTGCCCGGCGCGATCACGATCGCGACCAACATGGCCGGCCGCGGCACCGACATCAAGCTCGGTGGCTCCTTGGAGATGCGCATCCAGCAGGAGACCGGTGGCATTACTGATGAGGCCGAGAAGGCCGCCAAGATCGAGCAGATCAAGGCCGACATCGCCCGCTTCCGCGAGATCGTGTTGAAGGCCGAGGAGACGGTCGAGATCGAGCCGGCCAAGGGCTCGAAGCCTGCCAAGACCGTGACCAAGCCGGGCGGCCTCTACATCATCGGTTCCGAGCGGCACGAATCCCGCCGCATCGACAACCAGTTGCGCGGCCGCTCAGGCCGTCAGGGCGACCCCGGCCGCTCCAAGTTCTTCCTGTCGCTGGAAGACGATCTGATGCGGATCTTCGGGTCCGACCGGCTCGACAGCATGCTGACCCGGCTCGGCCTGAAGGAAGGCGAGGCCATCATCCATCCCTGGATCAACAAGGCGCTGGAGAAGGCGCAGCAGAAGGTCGAGGCGCGCAACTTCGACATCCGCAAGAACCTCCTGAAGTTCGACAACGTCCAGAACGACCAGCGCAAGGTGATCTTCGACCAGCGCGTCGAGCTGATGCAGGACGAGAGCGTCGTCGAAACGATCACCGACATGCGCCATGCCTTCATCGACGATCTCGTCAGCAAGCACGTGCCCGAGCATGCCTATGCCGAGCAGTGGGATGTGGCCGGCCTGAAGGAGGAGCTGAAGCGCGTGCTCGACCTCGACCTGCCGGTCGACGAATGGGCGAAGGAAGAGGGCATCGCCGACGAGGAGCTGCTCAAGCGCATCGAGACCCACGCCGACGAGCGCATGGCCGCCAAGGTTGCGCAATGGGGCCCCGACGTGATGCGCTACGTCGAGAAGACGATCCTGCTGCAGACGCTCGACCATCTCTGGCGCGAGCACCTGGTGATGCTCGATCATCTGCGCCAGGTCATCGGCCTGCGCGGCTACGGCCAGCGCGATCCGTTGCAGGAGTACAAGTCGGAAGCCTTCACGCTGTTCGAGGCCATGATCGCGCATCTGCGCGAGGCCGTCACCGCGCAGCTGATGCGGGTCGAGATCGTGCCGCCGGAGGAGCAGCAGCAGGTGCTGCCGCCGATGCAGGCGCACCACGCGGATCCCAACACCGGCGAGGACGAGATGGCCTTCGCCAACGTGTCGCTCGTGCCGTCGTCAGGTGCAGCCCCGGTCCCGGCCGAAGCGCGCAACCCGAACGACCCCGCCACCTGGGGCAAGATCGGCCGCAACGAGGATTGCCCGTGCGGCTCGGGCAAGAAGTACAAGCACTGCCACGGAAAGTACGCGTAGGCGCGGGTCTGCGCGCGGCAGTCTCTCCATTGTCGTTGCGAGCGAAGCGAAGCAATCCAGAGTCCCGCCCGCGACTCTGGATTGCTTCGCAGCGCTCGCAATGACGCTGTTGATCGAGCTGTGCGCCGAACCCACCGCCGTCATCCCGGCGAACGCCGGGATCCATAACCACAGGCCGGCGTGCTTGGGCACACTGCTTGCTCCAGCATGCCGCCTCACACCTGTTGGCAGCATGGGACTGAGATCAGCGCACGGCGACGCGCGCGTGATGCTGTGCTTACGAGCGGCCGTGCTGCGTCCAGCCCGACGTCCACTTTCGGATGCGCGCGGCGGAGCGTTGCAGGTTGCCGGCCTTGAGCTCGCCGGAGCAGACGGCGGCGGTCAGCGCGCGATTGATCTCGCGGCCGACGTCGGAGGTCTGATCCGCGTCGCTCAATTTGGTGAACATGATGATATCCGCGCCCGCCTTGACCGCGTCGATGGCGGCGGCGGCCGGCGGCTTGGCATCGAGGATGGCTTTCATGGCGAGATCGTCCGTCATCACCACGCCGTCGTAGCCGAGGTCGCGGCGCAGCAGGCGATCGATCGCATGTCCGTCGCTCTGGGTGGCAACGCCGCCCCATCGCCGGGAATTCGCCAGATGTCCGACCATGATCGCCCCGGCGAGCCCTCGCCTCATCAGCCGCCGGTACGGCTTCAACTCTGCCGGTGACCAGGTGGTTGTGACGTCGGCAATGCCGGCATGGCTGTCGGCGGTCGATGATCCATGCCCGGGAAAATGCTTGAGCACCGTCAGGATGCCTTTTTTTCGGTGCGCCTGGATGAACGCCGCCGCATAGCGCACGACGGCGTCGGAGTCGGCGCCATAGCTGCGTTGCCGCTGCCCGATGACCGGGTTCGACGGGTTGGTGTTGAGGTCCACCACCGGCGCGAGATTTATGTTGATGTGCAGCGTCGCGAGCTTCTCGGCGAGCGCGGTGTAAGCGCTTCGCGCCGCCGTGATGGAGCCGCGAGCGACCTCTGCGGCCGACGGTGTTTCCGCAAGGCCGACATTCGATCCGAGCCGCTCGACCGTACCTCCTTCATCGTCGATGGCGATGAACGGAGGAGACGCGCATTTGCATGATCGGATCCGGTCGATCATCGCGGTGAGATCGTCCGATGTTCCGACGTTGCGGCCGAGGATGACGACGCCGCCGATCAGCCCCTCCTCGAGATCGGACAGGACTTGCTGAAATCCCGGATCCGATGTCTTTGTCCCGAAGAAACCGGCCATGATCATCGGGCCGACCAGTTGCGCGGTTGCCGGTCTCTTGCTGCAGTCGGCAGCAAGGCCGGTCTGACCCGTCAGCGTCAGGAATGCGGCCGCCAGGGACCGTCGACCAAATCGTCGGAGCATGGCGATCCCCGCTTGGCGGCTGTTTCGGCGACTCAGGTTCACCGGTTCAGATCACGTCGCTGACCGCAGGACTCAGATCGTCGCCAGACCGCCGACCCTTGCCCCTTCCGCAATCGTCCGCGGCGCCGCGTTCAGCTGCTCGATCGCAAAGCCGGCCGCCTTCTTGTAGCCGGCCATGAACGCGTCGCGTTCGGCCGGCGGGATCACGTCATCGATATCGGTGAACGTCCCGCCACAACGCTCGTCCACCAGATTGAGCAGGCCGAACGGTCCGGCGCCGCGGTTGCGCAGGATGACCTGCGAGATCGGGCCGCACAGTTTCTCGTCATAGGCCGCGAGCGCGGCGGGCGTCACGCCATGCACCAGCAGGCAGGCGCCGAGCACGCGCGCGTCCACGATCGCCTGGCTGGCGCCGTTGGAGCCGGTCGGATACATCGCGTGCGCGGCGTCACCCATCAGCGCGACGGGGCCGTCGACCCAGGTCGAGACCGGATCGCGGTCGATCATCGGGTTCTCGTAGGCGCCGTCGGCGCGGGCGATCAGCGCGGGCACGTCAAGCCAGTCGTAGGTCCAGCCGGCGAAATGATGCGCGAACTCACTCACCGGCACCTGGCGGAACCAGCCGGTCTGCTTCCAGCCCTCGGTGTTGTCCATCGTCACTTCCGCGATCCAGTTGATCAGCGCCAGCCCCGTCTTCGGGTCAGGATGCGAGATCGGATAGACCACGACGCGATGGCGGTGGGTGCCCAGCCCGACGAAGGACGAACCGGTGCGCATCGGCTTCGCCCGGGTGACGCCGCGCCACATCACCGCGCCGCCCCAATGGATCGGTGGCTGCGTGGGGTGCATCTGCGCCCGGATTGCCGAGTGGATGCCGTCAGCGCCGATCAAGAGCCGCCCGCGCTGCTCGGAGCGCGACCCATCGGCATGCTCGATGCGTGCGGTCACGGAGCCGTCCGCGTGCTTCTCATAGCCGCTGACGCGGCTGCCGAGCCGTACGCAATCAGCGCCAGCCCGCTGCACCAGCCGGCTGTACAGCAACATGTGCAGCTTGCCGCGATGCACCGCATATTGCGGCCAGTTGTACCCGGCGAGCAGCCCGCGCGGCTCGGAATAGATGTCGTTGCCGTTCAGCCCGACCAGCGCCCATTCCTTCGCGGGCACGCCGACCTGATCGAGATCGTCAGCGCCGATGCCCAGATCATACAGCTCGCGCACCGCGTTGGGCTGCAAATTGATGCCGACGCCGAGCGGCCGCATCTCGCGCACGCTCTCATAGACGATGCAGGGCACGCCGATCTGCTGCAGGGTCAGCGCCGTCGCCAGGCCGCCGATGCCGCCGCCGGCGATGATGACAGGAAGATCGGTCATGGGCATGGTCCGTCGCGCGTGAACTCGGGAAACAAGGTTCGAAGAACGGCCAAGGGGACGCGGGCGCGGCACTGCAGCGCGCGCGGATCGCCTCCCCTCGATCCACGGCCGGCATTGTCTGCCGGTCTGAAGGGAAAAGGCCTAGTTCAGAAGGCCGGCGGAGACAAGGGGAATGGGCAATCCGCGCCGCCGTGGTAGGCTGGTGCCATGCGACACTCGTTTTTTTTCTGCCTTTGGGCGGCTCTCCTGCTGGCCGGCGTCGCGAGCCCGGCGCTGGCCTTCGATATCGAGGCTCACCGCGGCGGGCGCGGCCTTTTTCCGGAGAACACGCTGCAGGCCTTTGCAGCATCACTGCTCTGGCGTGTCGATACGCTCGAGCTCGACGTCGGCGTCACCCGCGACGGCGTCCTCGTGGTGTCGCACGAGCGGCGGCTCCATCCCGACCTTGCGCGTGACGCGGCCGGCAACTACGTCGCGCCGCCCGGACCGCTCTTGATCGAGTTGCCGTTGGCCGATGTGCAGTCCTACGATGTCAGTCAGATCCGTCCCGGCAGCGACTACGCCAAGCAGTTTCCGGAGCAGCAGGCCCCGTCCGGCACGAATCCTTCGGTACGGCGAATTCCGACGTTGAAGGAGGTCATCGACCTCGTGCGGCGCGCAGGCAACGATCATGTGCGTCTCAACATCGAGACCAAGCTCGATCCTGCTTTTCCTGCGGAGGCGCCGGACCCGCAGCGGTTCGTGACTTTGCTGCTCGATCTGATCGATGCAGAGCAGTTCTCGGGCCGGGTCATGATCCAGTCGTTCGACTGGCGCACCCTGCAGCTGGTGCAGCAGCGCGCGCCCGCCATTCCAACCGTGTATCTGACGATACAGCACGGCAAGGCGCCGAACGTGTCGCTGACCCAGGCGACGCGCTGGACCGCAGGCTTTGACCCCGCCGATCACGGCGGCTCGCTGCCGCGGACGATTCACGCGGCGGGTGGCAAGGTGTGGTCGCCCTACTTCGCCGACATCACGCCGGAGCTGATCGGCGAAGCGCATGCGCTTGGGCTGAGCGTCGTGGTGTGGACCGTTAACAAGCCCGAGGACATGGCGCGGCTCATCGATGGCGGTGTCGACGGCATCATTTCAGATCGTCCGGATCTGTTGCGTTCCGTCGCCATGCAAAAAGGTCTGGTGAAGCTGCGTGGTATGCTGCATCTGCACTCCTCCGAACCGAAGCCGCCAGCCAAGTGATCGTGGCCAACGACCTTGCAGGGGCATTCCGCGGCAAGTCCTCTTGGCAATCGCGGAGCGCTTTGCCGGGAGGACTCGAATCCGGAATCGTGAGCTGAGAACGCGAAGACCATCTCGTCATTCCGGATTCGTCGCGACTGCGGGCGGTCGGCGAGATTGAGCCGCTCAGCTCACCCCATCACCACCTCATGCCGGATCACGAACGGCGCCAGCAGCGTGTGCACCTCGGTCTCGATCGCCTCGCGGCTCTCCGCCGGCACGTTGCGCAAGGTCACCATCGCGATGCTGCCGTGGCTGCCATGCGGGCCGACCTTCACGCTGCAATCGACGCCGCGATCGGTGAGCTGCTTCAGTACGCCTGTGAACACCCGCGTCGCGGCGTCCCAGCGCAGCTGCGGCTTGAACACCTTGCCGACGCCGGTCACCGGCATCGGATCGATCGGAATGATCTGCACCGGCACCGCGGCGCGCTCCGGCGTGCGGGCGCGCACCCAGTCCTCCAGCTCGCCCGGTTGCACGCTCGCGCCAGGCTTCAGCTGGACGTAACCGATCGGCAGCTCGCCGGCGTAGGCGTCGGGCTGGCCGACGACAGCAGCGAAGCCTACCGAGGGATGCTGAAACAGGATTTCCTCGATCGGCGCCGGATCGATGTTGTGGCCGCCGCGAATGACGAGGTCCTTGGCGCGGCCGGTGATCCACAGGAAGCCATCGGCATCGAGCCTGCCGAGATCGCCGGAGTTGACCCAATGGCCGTCGACGAAGGCGCCCTTGTTGTGGACGTCGTCGAGATAGCCGGAGAACACGCCGGGCCCGGCCATGATGACGACTCCGATCTCATCCGGTGCGCAATCGCGCTCGTAACGGCCATCGGCGTCGAGCTTGACGATCCGCACCTTGGCGTAAGGCAGGGGCAGGCCGACCGAGCCGAGCCGGATCGGCTGGTCCGGATAGGCCATGGTGTGCACGCTCGCGGTCTCGGTCATGCCGTAGACCTCGATCACCGGCAGCTTGAGCTTGTCCATGATCGCCTGCCCGACCGCGACCGGAATCGCCGAGCCGCCGCCTGCGGCGTAGCGCAGGCTGGAGATGTCGGCATCGCCCTGCGGCACCGCGAGCGTCGCCGCCAGCACGGTCGGCACGCTCGACAGCGTCTCCGGCTTGAAGCGCTCGACCAGGCCCCAGATGTTGCGCACCGCGTTCGGATTGCGCCAGCCGGCGCCGGAGAGCACGACGAGGCAGCCGCCCGCCGACAGCGTCTGCAGCGCCTGGGTCAGCGATCCCCCGACGTGAAACAGCGGCATGCCGAACAGCAGGGTGCCGCCGGGCTTGGCCTTCAGGATCAGGTTGACGCCCCAGGCCTGATAGACCTGATTGCCATGGCTGTGGCGCACCAGCTTCGGCGTGCCGGTGGTGCCGCCGGTGTGGAAATAGGCGGCGGTGTCGCTCGCCTTGATCTGCCGGCCGCTGACCAGATGATCGCTCGGCTGCGGCCCGATCAAATCGTTGAAGGCATGAATGCCGTTGGCAGGATCACCGCCGCCGCCATGCACCTGCACGATCGCCTTGAGGTGCTTGAGGCCGCCGCGCACCTTCTCCACCTTCTGCCAGATGTCGGTGCCGGGCAGGGGACCGAGCGCCACCAGCACCTTGGTCTTGGCGGCATCGAGAATCTCGGCGATCTGGTGCGGCTCGAGCAGCGGATTGACCGGGTTGGCGATGCCGGCCGCCTCGGCGCCGAACAGCGTGACGAACGCGTCCGGCACCAGAGGCAGCATGAAGCTGACGACGTCGTCAGGGTCGACGCCGAGCGCATGAAACATGTTCGCGGCCTGCGTCACCCTGGCGACGAAGTCGCGATAGGAGATCACGACCGGCGTATCGGCGGGATCGGCATTCTGCAGAAACTGGATCGCCGGCGCGTCCGGATTGGCAGACGCGCCGCATTTCAGCGCCTCATAGGTGCTCCGCGCGGCGATGCGTTCATCATACGGCGTCTGCTCGAAGGCGCGGATGTCAGCGGTGCTGGCGAATGTCGGATAGTCGCTGCCGATGGCGCGATCGAGCAGATGAATGCCCATGGCCTGTCCTCCCGGTGTCGTGTCCTCGTCCGGCCGATGCGGCCGGTGATCGCGCGCGGGCTCTGCGGCCCGTTCGTCGCGATCGCGAGAGGACAGGATGAGCGAGGATTCGTCTTGCGTCTATCCCGGTATGATTGGGGACTCCGGGAGAATTGTCGCAGCAACGCTGCGCTGCAGCGTTAGTTGGGGAGAAGCGCGCTGTCGCTCACCCGGATCGAGCCCCGCCATGCGCTGTACCGCGAATCGATCGTTCAAGCAGCGCCTCCTCAGCTCGCCGCGTCGATCAAATTTTCGAGCAGCCGCTTCAGCTCGCCGGTGGCCTTGTCGCCGTAATTCTCCAGGATGTGCGCTTCCTGGCTTGCCGCCAGCGAGTTCAGCCGCTTGCACAGCGCTTTGCCATGGTCGCTGATGAACATCAGCACCTTGCGGCGGTCGTGGGCGTCCTGGCGACGGTAGACCAGCGAGTCGGACACCATGCGGTCGATCATCTTGGTCAGGGTCGGGTGGTTCAGCAGCACCGCGTCGGCGAGGTCGCCCATCGAGTGTCCCTCGCCGTCCGAGAGCACCTTGAGGATGCGCCACTGCTCGACGGGCACGCCTTCCGTGCTGAGGCGCGATTCCAGCTGCCGGTTGATCTCCCGGTTGGCCTGCGCGAGCAGATAGGCGAGATGTTCGGTGAGGGGGGTGTTGGGATGGGGCGGTTTGGCCACGATGAACTTCGCTTGCGGTCCCGGCTTGAATGAATGTCCGGCAGTTGCTGCCCGATCTATATGCATCCCAATTCTTGAACATTCAACATTTTCGAATAGGATATTTGCCGAACGCGTGCTGATTTTGACGGCGTATGACCGCCGGCCCACAATGGGCCAGACACGGTTGCGGCCAAGGAGTGGGTGTGCTCTCGACAGGATCTGTCACGGCCGGGCGTTTCGGTCTGCCGCCATCCCTGCTGTTCAGGAGCCCGCCCCGGCGGGCCGGCCTTCCTGCACTCGCCCCCTTCGATCCCGACCATCTCCAGCGGCGCGGCTCCCGGAGCAGGCTGCGCATCGGCAACTTCCTCACCTTCTCCGGCTCGCCCGGCATCTGGGGGCCGGCCGCGACCAACAGCGCGCTGCTGGCGGTGTCCGAGATCAATCGCCGCGGCGGCATCCTCGGCCGCGAGATCGAATTGTCGTTCTACGATTCCGGCGGCCCGGTGGCCGAGGTGGCCGAGCGCGCCAGGGATGCCCTCGAATTCGACGATATCGACGTCGTGACGGGCTCGCATATCAGCGCGGTCAGGCTGGCGCTGCGCCGGCTCACCCGCGGCCGCATCCCCTATGTGTATACGCCGGTCTATGAAGGCGGCGAGCGCACGCCCGGCGTGATGGCGATCGGCGAGACGCCGCACAGCCAGACGCGCCCTGCCATCCACTGGCTGGCGGAGAACAAGCGCGCCCGGCGCTGGTACCTGATCGGCAGCGACTATGTCTGGCCGTGGCAGTCGCATCTTCAGACCAAGACCTACATCACCGAGGCCGGCGGCCAGGTGGTCGGCGAGGAGTTCGTGCCGGTGGGCGAGGATGATCACCAGGCGCATCTGGCGCGCATCCGCGCCGCCCGGCCGGATGTCGTGCTGGTCTCGCTGATCGGCACCGACAGCATCACCTTCAACCGCGCCTTCGGCGAGTCGGGCCTCGCCGCGACCACGCTGCGTCTCGCCGGCGCGGTGGACGAAACGGTGCTGCTCGGCATCGGCGCCGACAACACCGAGAATCTGTATACCTCTTCCGGCTATTTCAGCTGCATCGGCTCCAAGGCCAATGACGCGTTCATGAGCCGCTACACCGCCATGTTTGGCGCCCAAGCGCCGCCGGTCGGATCGGTCGGCCAGTCGAACTACGAGGGCCTGCGCTTCCTGAAGGCCGCCGCCGAGCGCGCCGGCTCGCTGTCCCTGCGACCGCTCGCTGCCGCCGGCCGCAACATCGTCTATTCCGGCGCGCGCGGCGAGGTGACGATCCGGCAGGGCCGCGCCGGCATGGCGATGCATCTCGCCGCGGCCGACGGGCTCGATTTCAAGATCATCCGAACTTTCTGAGACGTCCGCCTGCTCAGGCAGCCGCAGCGCTCTTGGCAGGCGCGCGCGCCGGCGCTGTCGGCACGTCGCGGATCATCCGGCTGATCGCCTCCTGCGGCATCGGCTTGCCGAACAGGAAGCCCTGCACGCTGCTGCAGCCCTCCTCGCGCAGGAAGGCGAGGTGCTGCTCGGTCTCGACGCCCTCGGCCAGCACGGGGATGTTGAGGCTGCGCCCGAGCAGCAGGGTCGCCTTGACGATCGCCGCGGCGTGCACGCTGGTCTCGACCGACTGGATGAAGCTCTTGTCGACCTTGATCTTGTCGAACGGAAACACCTGCAGCGTCGACAGCGACGAGTAGCCGGTGCCGAAATCGTCCATCGCCACCGTGACGCCGATGGCCTTCAGCGCCTGCATTACCTGTAGCGCGTGCTGGCGGTCGGCGATGATGCCCGTTTCTGTCAGCTCGATCTCCAGCCGCTCCGGCGCCAATCCGGTCTCGCGCAGCACCTCGGCGACGCGCTTCGGCAGGTCGTGGTTGAGCTGCATCGGCGCGACGTTGACGGCGACCTTGAACGGCTGGCTCCAGCTCGCGGCGGTGGCGCAGGCGGTGCGCAGCACCCAGTCGCCGATGTCGACGATCAGCCCGGTTTGTTCGGCCATCGGAATGAAATCGTTCGGCGGCACGCGGCCCTTCACCGGGTGATTCCAGCGCAGCAGCGCCTCGAAGCCGATGATGCCGCCGCTCTGCGTGTCGTTCTGCACCTGGTAGTGCAGCTCGAACTCGTTGCGCACCAGCGCGCGCTTGAGGTCGATGGCGAGCTCGGCGCGGCGCCGGCTGGCCTCGTCCATCGACGGCTCATAGGTGCAGATCTTGCCCTGGCCGAGACTCTTGGCGCGGTACATCGCGAGGTCGGCGCGGGTGAGCAGCTCGTCGGCGGTGAGGCCGTGGTCGGGATGCAGCGCGATGCCGATGCTGCAGCCGACCGAGAGGCTGCGTTCCTCCCACTCGACGGGCGCCAGCACCAGCGTGCGCATCCGCTCGGCGAACTTCGCCGCCTCGGTGCGCGCGAAGATCTCGCTCTTGACCGCGACGAACTCGTCGCCGCCGATCCGCGCCAGGAACTCGCCGGGCTGCAGCGTCGATGCAATACGCTGAGCGATCATCGTCAGCACGGCATCGCCCGCGGCATGGCCGTGCGCGTCGTTGATGTCCTTGAAGCGGTCGAGGTCGATCGCGAGCACCACCAGGTGCGCCGTCTCGTCGCCGTCGGTCAGCAGCGGCGCCAGCCGATGGCCGAGGCCGTTGCGGTTGGGCAAGCCGGTCAGCGGATCCTGCAACGCGAGCTGCCGATAGCCTTCGACAGCCTCCTGCGCCGCCTGCAGATCGATCATATAGGCCGAGGCGGCCATCGCCATGATCAAGCCGATGCCGGTGACGATGCTGATCAGCATCACGCTGTCGGACAGCGATTGCACGGGGGTATCGATGCCGGCCATCGGCGCCAAGGTCAGCGCGGCCATGCCGGTGAAATGCAGGCTCAGGATCGCGAGCACCATCGCCAGCGAGCTGCCATATTTGCAGAACCGTGTGACGGGACGGGCGATGCGGTTGGCGGCGACGGTGCCGAAGCCCGTCGCCAGCACGACCGAGAGCCAGATCGCCGGCGCGTGCCAGGTTCGGATGCCGTCGAGATTGAGCGCGCCCATGCCGGTGTAATGCATCGCGGCGATGCCCAGCCCGAACACGGCGCCGCCGGCCTCGATCAGCGGGCCGCGCTGCGTCCGCGTGGTGATGAAGAAGCCCAGCCAGGAAAACACCACGGCGAGGCCGAGCGAAGCGAACGTGAGCCCCGCCTCGAACGAACGGTTGCCGGATGCGTCGTAGCCGAGAATGGCGGCAAAATGCGTCGTCCAGACCGTGCCGCCGGCGACCAGCCCGGCCAGGAACAGCAGATGGAAGCGTCGCAGGCCGATGTTGCGGCGGACGCGCGCCAGCAGCCGCATCGACAGCAGGGAGCCGAGCACGCAGACCAGCAGCGCGGCGGCGACGTAGCGCAGATCATGATCGGCGGGCAGGCAGGACAGAATCGTCAACATCGGCAATTTACCTCACGCAGCCAGCTACGCTCCGCGGCGGGACGGGTTTTGGCGCGCGCGGAATCGCGGTTAGCGAAGCGTCAACGCGGGCAGCACCTCTGCCCGCGCCGAGTCATGCACGAGGTCGGACAGCCGATGATTAAGCCGCCGGCCGCCGGCGCTGGGTTTCGCCATGGAACCTGGGACATCGTGACGAAACTGCCAACGCCATGCGCGACTCTTTGCGGAGCTGGAACACGCGGGACTATTTGCTGGCGACGTTGCCGGGCAGCGCGTAGGCCCGCACATAGTCGCCGAGCTTGGTCCCGAACGAGCCGTGCCCGCCATCGACGGTGACGACATACTGTTTGCCGCCGGCCTCGTAGGTCATCGGCGTCGACTGGCCGCCGGCCGGCAGCCGGTCCTGCCACAGCAGGCGGCCGTCCTTGACGTCGAAGGCGCGGATGTAGTCGTCCATGGTGCCGGTCAGGAAGGCGACGCCGCCCGCAGTGACCATCGGGCCGCCGAGCATCGGTACGCCCAGCTTGAACGGCAGCGGCAGCGGCGCCTGGTCGCGGATGGTGCCGACGCGGTGCTGCCAGACGATCGCGTTGGTCTTGAGGTCGATGGCGGCGAGACTGCCCCAGGGCGGCGCCATGCAGGGGATGCCGAGCGGCGACAGGAAGATGCCGAGCGAGACGCCGTAGGGCGTGCCGTACATCGGCTGCACGCCGAGCTCGGTGCCCGGCGGATGCGCGGCGTTGGGTTCGGCCGGATTGTCCTTGCCGCGCGGCACCAGCCGCGACACGAACGGGATCGACTGCGGATTGGCGATCGCGATCTTCCGAACGGGATCGATGGCGATGCCGCCCCACTCGAACATGCCGAAATCGCCGGGATAGACCAGCGTGCCCTGCTCGGAGGGGGGCGTGAACGGCCCTTCGTAGCGCAGCCGCTTGAACATGATGCGGCACGCCAACTGATCGAACATCGTCGCGCCCCACATCTGCGCGCCCGAAAGCTCCTGGCGCGGCCGGAAGCTCAGTTCGGAGAACGGCTGCGTCGGCGACAGCCGGTCGCCGGGCGCAGCACCCTGCGGCACCGGCTTCTCCGGCGCGGGGACCAGCAGATGCCCGTCGCGGCGATCGAGCACGAAGATGTTGCCGGTCTTGGCCGGCACGTAGATCGCCGGCACCACGCCGTCCTTGCCGGGCATGTCGACCAGGCTCGGCTGTGACGGCATGTCCATGTCCCACAGATCATGATGCACATTCTGGAACGACCAGCGCAATTTTCCCGTGGCGATGTCCAGCGCCACCAGCGCCGAATCATAGCGCTCGTTGTCGGCCGAGCGGTTGCCGCTCCAGATGTCCGGCGAGCTCGAGCCGAGCGGGATGTAGACCAGGCCGAGCGCCTCGTCGGCCGCGCCGACGCTCCAGCCGTTCGGCGAGCCCGGCGTGAAGTGATGCGTGGCCGACGGCATCTCGTTGGGATCGGGATTGCCGGGATCGAACGCCCACAGCAGCTTGCCCGTGTAGACGTCGAAGCCGCGGATCGCGCCCGACGGCACCTTGTTGGAGTAGTTGTCGATCACGGCGCCGGCCATGATCACGACCTTGTCGGTGACGACCGGCGGCGAGGTGCCTTCGTAGAAGCCGAGCGTGGTGATCTCGTTGCCGGCCTTGAGATCGATCTGGCCGTGCTCGCCAAAGCCCTCGCATGGCTTGCCGCTGTCGGCGTCGAGCGCAAACAGCCTTCCGTCATTGGTCGGCAGGAAGATGCGCCTGGCGCATTCGCCGGGCGCGGCGGCACCTGACACGTCGACCGCGCCCGGCTTGGTCTCGTGATAGGCCACGCCGCGGCAGGTCATGTGCTGGAAATTCTTGTGATGCTCGATCTTCGGATCGAACGTCCAGCGCTGCTTGCCGGTGGCGGCATCGAGCGCGAACACGATCTGATGCGGCGAGCAGGTGTAGAGCAGATCGCCGATCTTCAGCGGCGTGACCTCGTTGGTGAACTCGTCGGGATCGTCGGGCCCTTTGCGGTCGCCGGTGCGGAATTCCCACGCGAGCTTGAGAGTCTTCACATTGTCGGGTGTGATCTGCTTCAGGCTCGAGAAGCGCGTGCCGAAATTGGTCGCGCCATAGGCGGTCCAGTCCGCCTGCGCCTCGGCGGGCGCGGTATCGGTGCCGGCCGTCGCCGCCGCGGCCTGCGGCAGCGCGCCATCGGCGCCGAAACGATCGCCGCGCAGGGAGGCGCCGAGCACGACCACGGCCACCGCAAGCACGGCCACGAGCCCCCAGCGCGCCGCGCGCATGTCGCCCACCAGATGCGCCGTGATGAATGGCAGCAGCAGCCAGACGCCGAGCGGCACCAGCACGTCGCCGCGCGGCGCCAGCGACCAGAAATCCAGCCCGACCTCCCAGATCGCCCAGATCATCGTGCCCAGCAGCAGCACCGCGTAGATCCACAGCGCCGCCGCATGCCGCCGCCACAGCAGCACCGCGACGACCAGCAGCGCGAGGCCTGCGACCAGGTAATACGGTGAGCCGCCGATCGCGGCGAGCCACGCCCCGCCGGCGAGCAGCGCGAGGCCCATCAGGCCGACAACGATCGCGGTGAAGGTGAGCAGCGGCGCGCGCTGCAGATGGCGGGCTGCGGCCATTGCGCGGCTCCAGGCTGATGATGACAGGCCGCGGCGCGACGCCGCAGCCGCGTCATGAACGGCGAGGAAGGGCGGAAGTTCCTGGCCGTGCAGGGCACGGGATGGGGCCGCCGCGCGGTCGCCGATCTCCCTCCCGGCACACGGCCTTTTGCGCGCCTTCCGTGGCCGGACCGGGTTGCCGCTCCGTGACGGAATTAATACGATCCCATGTCAGTCACATGAAAATTGGAGTGCCCGGATGCGTGCGCAGTCGCGAGCCCTGTCGAACCCGGTCGCTCTGTGGTGGGCGATGCTGACGCTCGTCAGCCTCGCCAACATCGTGTTCTGGTTCATCCTGTACCGCCAGCTCAACGGCGGCAGCAGTTCGGCGGGGCAGGCGTCCCAGACCGGTTCGATGCTGGCGCTGTCGGCGGCCTATGTGTTCGGCTGCGCCTTCCGCTCGGTGCTGCCGCGCGCCGACGTGCAGCGCATCTGCCTGGTCGACAGTTGGCTGTCGAGCGTGTTCGTCGGCCGCACCGTGGCGACCATCGCCGAGATCGCCTTCGCGGCACAGTGGGCCATCATCCTCGCGCAGCTCGGCGCCATCGCCGATGCCGAGACCGCGGTGAATATGGCCCGTATCATCGTGCCGCTGATCGTCATCGCCGAGATCTGTTCCTGGTACGCTGTCGTCACCCGGAATTTCCTCTACAACGCGATCGAGAACTCGCTGTGGGCGGTGGCCTTCCTGCTCGTCGGCATCGGGCTCGGCCGGCTGCTGCCGGAGTTCGATGGCGTGGTGCGCGGCCTGCTGATCGCGGGCCTCGTCGGCATCGCCTGCTATCTCGCCTTCCTCGTCGTGATCGATGTCCCGATGTATGTGAAGCGCTGGCGCATCGAGCGCGCCGCCGGCACGCCGCTGCTGCATCCGCTCGCCGGCCTGCGCGACTCCGCCACGCGCTGGACCGTCACCCACGAGTTCGAGCACTGGAAGGAAGAGATCGCCTGGATGTCGCTGTATTTCAGCGCCGCGGTCTGGGGCTCGCTGGCGCTGTGCGCACTCTCGGCAATGAACGATCACCTGCCGCGTGATCGCGCGCAGGCGACCGGCGCGCCGCCGGCCATCGTCCAGCAGAGCGCCGATCGGTCCTGACGCGACATCCCGCCGTGACGGTCACGGCGGGATGTCCTGCTTGCCTCAGCCATGCATCGCGAAGTGATGCGAATCGTCCATCTGGACGATGTGGCTGTAGTCGGCGTGCGGCGCATCGTGCACGGCCACGGGCGCGTGATCGAAATTCGGCGGCACGATGCCGGTGTTGCCGGGGTGGCCATGGTCGCCGAAATTGTCGACGATGATCGGGTTGTGCGACGAGCCTTCGCCGTGCAGCGGACCGGAGCCGAACCCCGAGCCCAAGCCCGAGCCCTGGCCACCCTGGGCGTTGTCGCCCGACTGCTGGATCGCCGAGGCGATCGAGTCCCAGAACCCGCCATGGCTGCCGCCCTCGGACCCGCCATGGGCCACCGCGATGCCGTCGCCGCGCAAGCCGTCCTGCGCCAGCTTGAAGATATCGCCGATCGCAGCGCCGAGATCGCCATGGCTGAGGTCGTTGACCAGCGAGCCGAGGTCGTGGCCGATCGCGTCGAGCTGCTGACCCAGCGAGTGGCTCAAATCGCCCGCGGTCTGTGCCAGCCCGTTGAGGCCTTCGCCGACGAAGTGGCCGACGCCATCGACGATTCCGGTGCCGACCGCATCGGCGCCGTGCGCGATGCCGGAGATCGCCTCGCCGATCGGTCCGCCGATCAGGTGGCCGGCCGCCGACGCCGTGTCGGTGACCACGCCGATGGCCCCGTCAGCCACCGCCACGCCGGCGTCGAAGCCGCCCTTCACCACCGCGCCTGCGGCGTCGAGCGCGTCCATGCCGACCTCGCCGGCCGTTCCGACGATGGTGCCGGCCATGTCGAGCGCGCCGTGGCCGACTGCGCCCGCTGCCTCCAGCCCGGCCTCGCCGAGGCCGACCGCGGTGTGCGCGAGGTCGCCGGCGACGTCGAGGGCGCCATGCGCCACGTCGCCACCGACCTTGAGCCCGCCGTCGACGATGTCGCCGCCGATATGCTTGACGTCGTTGATGACGCCGTCGAGGTCGCCATGCACCAGGTGGCCGACGCCGGACGCCACGTCGCTCACGACGTTGATCCCGGTGTGGAGGACGTCGCCGCCGACATGGACCACGGTCGACGCGACGTCGCCGACGGTGTGAAGCAGGCCGCCGCCGATCGCCTCGGCGCCATGCCCGATCGCGCCGAGCACGCCGCCGACGGTATGGATGGCCTCGCCGCCGAGCGCGCCGATCCCGTGCACCACGCTGCCCACGGCATGCGCGGCATCGCCGGCGACGTGCTCGACCGTGTTGACCACGGCACCCGCCGCGCCGCCGACCGCACCCGCCACATCCTTCGCGACGTCCTTCACGTCATCGACTGCGGAACTGACGGCATCTCCGATATCATCCCAAAAGCTCATGACCTGCTCCTCTCGGTTGCGTCACCTCGCCTCGGGTGACGCGCCGTTTGTCGCAGATCGCGTCCCCGCGCTCCGTGCGCGACGTCACGCAAGCTGAGAGGTGGCAGGGCTCGGGCGCGAAGCCTGTCCGCAAGGCCAGGCCATCCACCTCTTCAGTGGCCGCAGGGAGGGAATACGTGGATGCCCGCTTAGGCCGGGCAACTCATTAGCAGGCCCTGATCGCGATCGTTCAGGGGGGCATCGGTGTGATGCTCAGCCGCGGTTCAGGCGTGGCCGATCCAGCCATGCCAGGTCAGCGCGGCAAAGAAGCGACGGGCATCGCGAAAGCCGCCGTCGCACAAGATCGCTTCATCCTCCTCGGGGCTCAGCATGTTGACGCTGGCATCGACGGTCGCGCGCATCGTCCTTGCCTGCTCGGGGTCCGTGCCCGACGCAACGGCATAGGCCGCGTAGCGATCCAGCCACAGAGCCCGCTCAGTCGGCTCCTTCGGCAGGCAGCTATGGGCGACCACGAACGGCGCGCCAGGGCGGAGCCGGTCGTGCACGGCGCGGACTGTCTGCAAACGCTCCGGCGTTGCCAGAAAATGCAGCGTCAGCAGGCATGTCGCCGCGTCAAACGGGCCGGCCGGCGCAGCGTCGATGGTGCCCTCGATCAGTTCGACCCGGCTGATCCGCGCGCCGAGCGTGCGTTCGGCGAGTCGCAGCATCTGCGGCGCCGGATCGACCCCGACGAAGGTCCACGATGGGTGCGCTTCGGCCAACGCATCGAGCTCGAGCCCGCCGCCCGCGCCCAGCACGAGCACCCGCGCATGGTCGGGCGCCCGCTCGGCCAGCAGAACCGCCGTCATGCGGTGCAGCCCGTCGAGACCGGGCACGAAGCGCCGTGGACCATCGGTGTAGCGCGCGACGAATTCGGGATCGGAAAACGCGCGGATGAACTGCTGAGCGCCGTCGGCAATGTCAGCCGGCATGACAAATGTCTCCCTTGCGAGGTCGCTTGCGTCGTTCGAGGCGGTCGTGGAAATTAGCGCTCAGCGCCGCCAGCGTGATGGCACCGAGACGGGACAGCAGCAACGTCTCGGCGGCCCGGATGGAGGTGTCGAGCGCGGCATTGACCGCCTGCTCGACGAGACAGTTGGGATTGTCGCTCCGATGGCCGATCGCGAACAGCGACGGACGTCCGAGCGAATCGTAGACGTCGCGCAGGGTGACGGCCGCCAGATCGCAGGCGAGCGTCCAGCCGCCGCCATGGCCTTTCTCGGAGCGCACATAGCCGCTGTCCCGGAGCCCCGCCATGATTCTGCGGATCACGACCGGGTTGGTCTGCATCATCGCTGCGAGCGCCTCGGAGGTGACCGGACCGTCGTGCTCCGCCATGTGGAGCAGGACATGGAGGATGCCGGACAACTGGCTGTTGGGTCTCATGTAACTTTTAATATGACATGATGCCCGGAACGTCAACCGGCCTGCCTTCGTGCGGCCTTGGGCGATGCTGTCGTGTCTGCCCGTCGGGCGACTCGGTCCTGCTGCTCGTCGCGAATGCGGGCGCGTTCATTCCCCCGATCCGCCGCAAAGTCTCTGGCGCGGAAAACCGGATTTCGCCTGCGCGTTCAGGCTGATTTGGGCTGTCCAGTCCCGTGAGCAAAAATATTCCGCTTCGCAATTTCGGAAATTCGTGATCTATTCATTCCATCCCGCCTCATCGACGAGGGGCGCTGCGCGGTCGTCACGAAGCGTGGAGTGCGGGATGTGATGGGCGGGCCGGTTTGCAGCGTGACTTGATCGCGCCGACGAACAACACCGGTCCGTACGGTCAAGTCGCGTGGTCCTGGCCTCCCGACGCTGAGGTCAAGCCGGCTGATGATGCCTCGTGCATCTCGCCGGTGATGGGGGCAAGACAGCCCGGTCCCCAAGGAGAGCGCGAAGCAGCCGTTCAAACCGTCGCGCAGGGAGGGCCGGATCGTCCGGCTGGACCTGTGGTTCCTGCCGCCTGCATTTTTTTCGCAGGCGGGCCACGGGCCTCAGTCGAGGTCCGGCCTTCCCTGCACCCTCGGTCTTGAAGAGGGTGAGATCGATGCATCACTCGGACGCCGAATGCGCCGCGAGAACAGAGACGCGCATCCCCAGATGCAGTTTGAGATCGTTGACCACGATGGCACCACGAACGCGGTGCTTCCCCTCCAGGGGAGGGTGGCGTCATGCATGCGGCCCGGTTCTCGCGAGCCGGCGGCGTCGCGCAAATGGCGGCGCCGACGTCCTACCTACTTGAATCCCGAAAACCGGCTGTCGAACGAGTTCGACTGCAGCACCGGGACGGCGCCGGAGACCAGCGCGGTCTGGGTCTGGGCCGGGGCCGAAGCGGTGGTGGCAGGCGCCTCGCTGGTCGCGGGCTTGAACGGCGGCCGCGCGGCAGCCTGCCGGGTCTCGGCGGGCTTGGCCGCGACCGGCTTCGGCGCTGGCTTGGTCTCGGCGGGCTTCGCCTCTGCGGTCTTGCTCGGCGCGGGCTTGGCTGTCGCCGTGCTCTCAGCCGCCGCATTGCCGCCGATCCCGACCTTGCGGGCGAGGCTCGACATGAAGCTCGGCTTCTCGGGCGCGCTGACGGCCGCCACGCGGGTCGACGGCGCGCTCACCGGCGCCTCCGCTGCACTGGCCGGCATCGCGACCTCGTCGGCGCCGGGCGCGCGCGGCGGGTTGACGTGACCGGGGATCGTGCCTGGCGCGGCCTGGAAGTTGGCGAGCGACAGGCCCGGCGCCTCGCCGGCGTCGGACAGGCCGGTGGAGGCTCCGGGCACGCGGCTGGCGAAGATCGGATTCATGCCGCCGTCGATGCCTGTGTTGAGCTTGGCGACCGGCGTGCCCTTGGCGACGAGCTTGGCATATTCCGCCTCGTCGGCCTGCTGCTTGTCGCGCACGGCGGCGGTGATCTCGTCGGGCACGACATAGGCCGGGCACTTGGCAGAGGCGTCGAACACCGGATCATGCGTCGCGCCCGGCGGCTTCTGGGCGTTGAAGACGTATTTCTTCTCGCAGAAGTCGACCTTCGGCTCCTGCCGCGTGACCTCGAAGGCGTCGTAGCCTTCCTTGATCATGCGCCAGAACGGCATGTTCGGATTGTTGCGGTGCCTCGCCATGTTCACCGGCGTCATCCGGAACGGATAGGCCTGGAACTGGAAGGCGCGCTGGCCGCCGAAGAACGACTCGCGCCCGAGCGCATAGATCTCGGCGATCTGCTCGTCGGTCATCGCGAAGCAGCCGCGCGAGGAGCAGTCGCCATGCACCATCAGCTGCGAGCCGGTGCGGCCGAGCGCCTTGTCGAACGCGTTCGGATAGCCGGTGTTGAACGACAGATAGTAGGCCGATTGCGGGTTCATCTGGCTCGGATTGATCGAGTAGAAGCCCTCCGGCGCCTGGCGGTCGCCCTCGCGCACTTTGGGTCCAAGATCGCCCGACCAGCGGCAGATCGGATAGGTCTTGAGCAGCGCGAACTTGCCCGAGCGGTCCTGCTTCCAGACCTCGAGCTCGGCCTCCTGCTTGAAGACGCGGACCAGGATCGGCGACTGCAGATCCATATCCTTCTCGCCCATCGTCGCGACGAGCTTCGGCGGCACCGGCTGGTTGGCCTTGGCGTTGGTGGCGAGTCCGACCTGATCGCTGTTGCAACCGGTCAGCAGCGCACCGGCGGCCAACGCCGCCGAGGTCAGGAGAACCCGGACGAAAGCGCGGTTGATCAAAGCAAAGCTCCCCGCAAACCCCGCATGCCGCAACACCCCAGTCTCATCTCACCCGATCGGCCCGAAAGCTGGATAAATCACGGGTCGACCCTGCGTCATGCCGTCAAACCATCGATTAAAATTGTAGCCTTTGACCCCAGGCCTCGCAACCCGCGCTCCGGCGATGCCACCTGGCCCCGGCCGCCTTGGTCAACAACTTCTAAACAGCAGACCCCGTCGGCGGGGCCGAAATGCGGCCAAACGGCTGGAAAGACTCACAAAACCGCGAGCGCCGAGGCCCGGGCGCAAGCCCGGTCAGCCGAGCTTGCGGCCGATCTCGATGAACTTCTGCCGGCGCTGCTTGCGGATGGCGTCGGCGTCGAGGCCCTTCAGCTCGTCGAGCGCCTGGGCGATCGCCTCGCCGGTCGCCGCGATCATTGCCGCGGGATCGCGGTGAGCGCCGCCGACCGGCTCCTTGAGAATGGTGTCGACCACGCCGAAGCGGAGCATGTCCTGGGCGGTGATCTTCATGCTGTTGGCGGCTTCCTGCGCCTTGGTGCCGTCGCGCCAGAGGATCGAGGAGGCGGCTTCCGGCGAGATCACGCTGTAGATCGCGTGCTCCAGCATCAGCACCCGGTTGGCGGTGGTCAGCGCGATCGCGCCGCCCGACATGCCTTCGCCGGTGATGATCGCGATGTTGGGGACGCCGAGCGCCAGGCAGGCGTCGGTCGAGCGCGCGATCGCTTCGGCCTGGCCGCGCTCCTCGGCGCCGATGCCGGGATAGGCGCCGGCGGAATCGACCAGCGACAGCACGGGGATGCCGAAGCGCTCGGCCATCTCCATCAGCCGGACCGCCTTGCGGTAGCCTTCGGGACGGGCCATGCCGAAATTGTGTTTGAGCCGGGACTCGGTGGTGGCGCCCTTTTCCTGGCCCATCACGCAGATCGGCTCGCCGCGAAAGCGGCCGAAGCCGCCGAGCAGAGCGGCGTCCTCGCCGAACTTGCGGTCGCCGGCGAGCGGGGTGAACTCGGTGATCAGGCCGCCCACGAAGTCGGTGAAGTGCGGCCGCTGCGGATGGCGGGCCACCATGGTCTTCTGCCACGGCGTGAGCGTGGCGTAGAGCTCGGCCAGCGCCTGGCCGGCCTTCTCCTCGATCCGGCTGACCTCCTCGCCGATATCGGTGCCGGAGGCGGCCATCGCCCGGAGTTCGTCGACCTTGGAATCGAGCTCGGCAACAGGCTTTTCGAAATCGAGGTAGCTGCGCATGGGATCCGGCATGGAAGAGCTGAAGGAAGAGCGCTGGGAGACGAAATCGGTTCGGCCTTCGGACCTGAAGCCGAACGACTTCAGGAGCTTAGGGTACGATCGGTGCCCAGCCTCCAGGCATCGCGCCGGGATCGCGGGCAGGATGGCGCTCTTTCGGGGCAGACGGGCGCGAAGTCAAGCCGGCCGGGCGTCACGCCGGCGGATTTGGTTTCGGGAAGGTGTGAAGCGAGGTCAGGTCTCGGCCAGCGGGTGCAGGTCGCGGACCAGGCTCTTGAGCCGCTCCTCGACCACGTGGGTGTAGATCTGGGTGGTCGAGATGTCGGTGTGGCCGAGCAGGGTCTGCACGATGCGCAGGTCGGCACCGTTGTGCAGCAGATGGCTGGCGAAGGCGTGGCGCAGCACGTGCGGCGACACCAGCCGGGCGGGCAGGCCGCTGGCCACCGCGAGTTCCTTGAGGTCGCGGGCGAAGTGCTGGCGGGTGAGGTGGCCGCTCTCGCCGAACGAGGGAAACAGCCATTTGCCGAATGTCGCACTGGCCTTCTTCTCAGGCTTCAGCGCATCCAGGGCGGCGAGATAGTCGGCCATCGCCTGGCGCGAGGCCTGGTTCAGCGGCACCAGCCGCTCCTTGTTGCCCTTGCCGCGCACCACGATCATGCGGGCGTCGTTGCGGGCCGCGGTGCGCGGCAGCGCCACCAGCTCGGAGACGCGCAGGCCGGTCGCGTACAGCACCTCGAGCAGGCAATACAGCCGCAGCGCGCGCAGCCGCTGCGCCGACGAGGCCTCGCCGACCTCGGAGAGCTCCTTGGCCCTGGTCAGCATCCGGTCGACATCGCCGATCGACAGCACCTTGGGCAAGGAACGGCCGCGTTTCGGGCCGGACAGGATGGCGGCGGGATCGTCGCTGCGGATGCGCTCGCTCAGCAGGAAGCGGAACAGGTGCCGCATCGCCGACAGCCGCCGCGCCACGCTGGAGGACTTGAAGCCCCTGGTATCGAGGTCGGCGAGATAGTCGCGCAACGCCTGGGTGTCGGCCGTGGCGAAGCTGTTGGCCTTGCCGCCGAGAAATTCGGAGAGATCGGTGAGGTCGCGGCGATAGGCGTCCAGCGTGTTCTGACCGGCGCCCTGCTCGGCGGCCATCATGTCGAGGAACAGGCTCATCAGCCTGGCGTCGGAGGCCTTGACCTTCATGTCGTGAAATCCGCTGCGTCCGAGGCGATCGAATCACTACGAGGTATTCGCCGGGGCACATCGAGCGGTGACTGCAAATCTGGCCGATATCGCGGCGCCCGGCCACCTCAGAGAAGCGCAAAATGCTTAATCAATGCCGTGTGGCTTTTGAGTTCGCGCTCGCGTGCCGGATCATTTCTTCTGGAACTTGTCCGGCGGGATCGTCACCGTCATCTCCCGCGATTTGGGACTGACGAAATTCGCCAGCGCGTAGATCGCGCCATAGACCACGCCGACGATGACGGCGATCACGGTCAGGAAGCGGAACAGGCTGGGCATCGGGGTCGCGCGGGCCACCAGGGAAGGAATAGTTTCATCCAACATGTTCGCACCCGGCTGGCAAGTCCGGCGCTCTCCACCGTTCGTCCGGAGGTCGGTTCTGCTTGCTCCCTCATTCCGGGGGGGGCGCGCGCAGCGCGGCGAGCCCGGAATCCATCACCGCAGGACGATGTCGTCGGCGAGATGCCAACAGCCAGCCTGCCTCTCACAGCATCCTGTGGGTATGGGTTCCGGGCTCGCGCTGCGCGCGCCCCGGAACGACGTCCGCGGGGAGAACCGGTTGCGTGTCGCGGAACAGGATGCCTTTGAAAGCAGCAGGGGCTGGGTTAGAAGCCTTCATATGACCGACACGTCCCAACCCGCTGCAAGCCCAGCCGCTCCGGAGGCCGCGATTCTCGCAGGCCTCGGCAAGCGGCTGATCGTGCTGGTCGGCATGATGGGTGTCGGCAAGTCGACCGTGGGCCGGCGGCTCGCGGCGCGGCTGCGGCTGCCCTTCGTCGATGCGGACACCGAGATCGAGACCGCGGCCGGCATGACCATACCGGAAATCTTCGAATCGCGCGGCGAGGACTATTTCCGCAACGGCGAGGCCCGGGTGATCGCCCGGCTGCTCGAAAACGGGCCTGGTGTGCTGGCGACCGGTGGCGGCGCCTTCATGCGCGAGGAGACGCGGCGGCGCATCCATGAGAAGGCGGTCTCTGTTTGGCTGAAGGCCGATGCCGACGTGATCATGCGCCGCGTCCGGCGCCGGGCCGACCGGCCGCTGCTGCAGACCGCCGATCCCAAAGGCACGGTCGCTCGCCTGCTCGTCGAGCGCGAGCCGGTCTACCAGCTTGCCGATCTCACGATCTGCTCGCGCGATGTGCCGCATGATCGCGTTGTCGAGGACTGCATTGAGGCGCTGCAGGCGTTCTTCTCGCCACCGGAGACCGAGGCGGGGCCGGCCGGACCGCAACCCGATCCAGTTCAACCCGATCCTCCGCACGCGATGGGCGCGCTCCGATGACAGCACCTCTGAAGCATTCCGATCCGATCATCGTCGACGTCGCGCTCGGCGAGCGCGCCTATGACATCGTCATCGGCCGCGGCGTGCTGGCTTCGCTCGGCCAGCGCATCGCGGCGCTGCGGCCGGGCGTGCGCACGGCCATCGTCACCGACCGTACCGTGGCCGCGCATTGGCTGAAGCCGACCGAGGCGATCCTGGCGGAGGCGGGCATCCCGGCGTCCACGATCGTGGTCGATGAGGGCGAGGGCTCCAAGACCTATGCCGGCCTGGAGAAGGTCAGCGAGGCGCTGATCGCTGCCAGGATCGAACGCAACGATCTGGTCGTCGCGCTCGGTGGCGGCGTGGTCGGCGATCTCGCCGGCTTCGCGGCCGCCATCCTGCGCCGCGGCGTCGATTTCGTGCAGGTGCCGACCTCGCTGCTGGCGCAGGTCGACAGCTCCGTCGGCGGCAAGACCGGCATCAATTCGCCGCAAGGCAAGAACCTGCTCGGCGCCTTCCATCAGCCGGTGCTGGTGATCGCCGACACCGCCGTGCTCGATACCCTGTCGCCGCGCCAGTTCCGCGCCGGCTATGCCGAGGTCGCCAAATACGGCCTGCTCGGCGATGCCAGCTTCTTCGCCTGGCTCGAGGCCAATCACGCCGACATCGTCAGAGGCGGCGCCGCGCGCGAGCACGCGGTCGCGACCTCGTGCCGCGCTAAGGCGGCGATCGTGGCCCGCGACGAGCGCGAGACTGGCGACCGCGCGCTGCTCAATCTCGGCCACACCTTCGGCCATGCGCTGGAGGCCGTCACCGGCTTCTCCGACCGCCTGTTCCACGGCGAGGGCGTTTCCGTCGGCATGGTGCTGGCGGCGCAGTTCTCGGCCGAGCTCGGCATGCTGCCGCCGGACGACGTCGTGCGCATCGAGCGTCACCTTGCTGCGGTCGGCCTGCCGACCCATCTGCAGGACATCGCCGGCTTTGCCCAGGAGGGGATCGGCGACGCCGACCGGCTCTTGGCCTTGATGGCGCAGGACAAGAAGGTCAAGCGCGGCAAGTTGACCTTCATCCTGATGGAAGCCATCGGCCGCGCCGTCATCGCGAACGACGTCGATCCGGCGCGGGTCCGCGACTTTCTCCAGGCCAAATTGCGCAGCAGAAGCTGATCCCGGGCTTTACGCCGTATTGAGCAGTGCCAACGGATCATCGGCTGCCTCCCTCCAGAGCGACATCGGCGTCATGGACTGGTTCACACTCTCCGTCGTCATTCTCCTCCTCGCCGCCTCCGCCTTCTTTGCGCTGAGCGAGACCGCGCTGACCGGCGCCTCTCGCGCCTCGATGCTGCGGCTGTCGAAGCAGGGCAATCGCGATGCCGACGTGGTGTCGAGCCTGTTCGACACGCGCGAACGGCTGATCGGCGCGCTGCTGCTCGGCAACAACATCGCCAATATCGGCGCCTCCGCGCTGGCGACCGGTATTTTCACCGCCTGGTTCGGTGAGGTCGGCGTGCTCTACGCGACCGGCGTGATGACCGCGCTGGTCGTGATCTTTGCCGAGGTGCTGCCGAAGACGATCGCGATCAACGCGCCGGATCGCGTCTCGCTCGCGGTCGCCAGGCCGATGCGGGCGGCGGTGATCGTGCTCGGTCCGGTGCTCGCCGTGATCGAAGCGATCGTGCGCGGGCTGATGCGGCTGATCGGCTTCAAGGTCGGGGCCAATCAGCCGATCCTGTCGCCGACCGAACGCCTGCGCGGCGCCGTCGATCTGTTGCATCATGAAGGCAAGGTCGAGAAGCAGGATCGCGACATGCTCGGCGGCCTGCTCGATCTGCGCGAATTGCAGGTGTCCGACGTCATGGTCCACCGCACCGAGATGGTGATGGTGAATGCGGACCTGCCGCAGGAAGAACTGGTGCGCGAGGTGCTCGCCACCGAATACACACGCATCCCGCTGTGGCGCGGCACGCCGGAGAACATCATCGGCGTGCTGCATGCGAAGGACCTGCTGCGTGCGATCCGCGCCGCCGAGGGCGACGTGTCGCACATCGACGTTGCTTCACTGGCGCTGCCGCCGTGGTTCGTACCCGAGATGCGGTCCGTGTCGGAACAGCTGAAGGCGTTCCGCCGGCGCAAGACGCATTTCGCGCTCGTGGTCGACGAGTATGGCGAGGTCGAAGGCATCGTCACGCTGGAGGATATTCTGGAGGAGATCGTCGGCGACATCTCCGACGAGCAGGATGTGCAGGTCGCGGGTGTGCGCGTGCAGCCGGACGGATCCGTCGTCGTCGATGGCTCAGTGCCGATCCGCGATCTCAATCGCGCGATGGACTGGACGCTGCCGGATGAGGAAGCAACGACAGTTGCCGGTCTCGTCATTCACGAGGCGCGTTCGATCCCCGAGCGCGGCCAGAGCTTCACGTTCCACGGCTTCCGGTTTCGCGTGCTGCGCCGGGAGCGCAATCGCATCACTGCGCTGCGCATCGTACCGGTGCCGCGCGGCGAAACCGAGGAGACGCGGCCGCGCCGTGCAGGCACGGCGTTCTAGCTAGAGCATGATCCGGAAAAGTGGAAGCCGGTTTTCCGAAGAGATCATGCTCAAACAAAGCGATGGGATCAAGCCTCGCCCGGCGCCTTCGCATGCAGCGCGAGCGCGTGCACCGAGCCGGCAAGTTCCGCTGCCAATGCGGCGTTGATCAGGCGGTGGCGATCGACACGGCTCTTGCCCGCGAAGGCCTGCGACACAATATACACGCGGAAATGGGTCTCACCGCTCGGCTGGTGGCCCATATGGCCTTCATGCAGATGTGATTCGTCCTGAACATCGAGGCTTTCGGGCGAGAAAGCTTCGCGCAACTTTTTGATGATAGCATCTCGGGTCCGCATGGTCTCTGGAAATACGCATCAAATTATTTTTCGTCAATCGGCGGTCCCCGCCCGAGGTATTCGCAATGTCAAGACTTGAAGCTTTTCGCGTTGCGTAGTCAAAGTCCGCCATGCCGATCGATTCAAACAAATTCTTCGACTCCATCCGCATCAAGCCCAAGAAGGCGGCTGCGCGGCAGCCGGTGGTGCGCGAGGAGGCCCAGCCCTGTCAGTGGCCGGACTGCAAGAACAAGGGCTCGCATCGCGCGCCCAAGGGACGCGAGAACGCGCGCGAGTATTGGCACTTCTGTCTCGATCACGTGCGCGAGTACAACCAGTCCTATAATTTCTTCTCGGGGATGAACGCCGAGGCGGTCGCGCGCTATCAGAAGGATGCGCTGACCGGACACCGCCCGACCTGGAAGATGGGGGCCAACACGTCGGCCAAGCGCGGCACCGGCAGCGCCGAGGGCGATCTTGGCGATGCCGCCGATCCGTTCAGCGTATTCGCCGAGATCAACGGCCGCGGCAGCTGGCGTCCGGATCCCCGGTCGGCCCCCAAGGCCGAGACGCGCAAGGTGTTCAACGCCGAGCGCAAGGCGCTGCAGGTGATGGGCCTCGGTCCCGACGCGACGCTGGAAGATGTCAAGGTCAAGTACAAGGCGCTGGTGAAGCAGCACCATCCCGATGCCAATGGCGGCGACCGCTCCACCGAGGATCGCCTGATCGAGATCATCAAGGCCTACAACTACCTGAAGACGGTGGTGAAGGGCTGACGCGCGGCAGCGCGTGAGGCTGCCGCGCGTTGCGTCGAAGGTCTCAGGGCTTCGGCCCGATATAGGCCGAGCTCGGCCGGATCAACCGCCCCGTCCGCTGCTGCTCCCGCGCATGGGCGGTCCAGCCGGCGGCCCGCGCCACCGCGAAGATCGGCGTGAACGCCTGGCGCGGAATCTTCAGCGCATCGAGCAGGATGGCGGTGAAGAACTCGACATTGGTGTCGAGCGCCCGCTCCGGATTCTTCCGCCGCAGCGCCTGGCGGATGTAAGCCTCCACCTCGCTCGCAAACGGCAGGTCGGCGCCGCTGCCCGCCAGCCGCTCGATCGCGGCCTTGAGCACGTCGGCCCGCGGATCGCGCACGCGATAGATCCGATGTCCGAACCCCATCAGTCGCTCGCCGCGGCCGAGCGCCGCGTCGACCCACGGCTTGATGTTCTCGCGCGTGCCGATCGCGTTGAGCATCTCCAGCACCGGCTCCGGCGCCCCGCCATGCAGCGGGCCGGTGAGCGCGCAATAGCCGGCGGTCACCGATGCGAACAGGTCGGCCTGGGTCGAGGCGACGACGCGCGCGGCGAAGGTCGAGGCGTTCATGCCGTGATCGCTGACGGTGACGAGATACGTGTCCAGCGTCGCCACCTCGCCAGCCGCAGGCGTATCGCCGCGGACCATGCGCAGGGTGTCGGCGGCGTGGCTGGCGTCAGGATCGGGCGCAATCGGCTGTGCTCCCTGTGCGCGCTGGACCAGGGCGCCGGCGATCACCGGGCAGGCGCCGACGATCGTGGCTTCGTCGTCGAGCCCGGGCTCGGACCGCAGCGCCGCGATGGCGGCGCGGAAGCCGTCGATGATCGACAGGCCGGAGGTCGCGGCGAGCAGCTCGGGCAGCCGCGTAAAGGCGCGCGCGCGGGCCTGGCCGAGGCTGGCACGGACATCCGTCTCGCCGACGCTGCGCTTCGTCGCCGCGCTCCATAGTCGGGCAGTCACGCCCTCGAAGCCGCTGGCGGCGGCGAGGTCGGCCACACGCGCTCCGGCGATGATGAGCTCCCCCTGCTGGCCGTCGACGTTGCTGAGCACGGTCTCGGCGGCGGCGATTCCGTCGAGGCCGATGGGGGTCTTGCCGAGCTGGATGGTCATGGCGGGTCTCCTTCGAGAAATGGTCACGCTGCCAAGATCCGCCCAGTCGACAACTTGATCAATCTTGATTAAGCTGATCAATATGAAAAAAGACAGCGGTCTTTACCTATCTGCGCGCGAAGCTTCGGCTGAACTGGCGATCTCGCCGGCCACCCTCTACGCCTATGTCAGCCGCGGACTGGTCCGCTCCGAGCCGTCGCCGAATTCGCGCAGCAACCGCTATCGCGCCGAGGACATCCGGGCCCTGAAGGAGCGGCGCGCACCGGCCCCCGAGCCGCGCGCCTTCCGCAGCTTCGATGCGGACCTCCCCGTGTTCGATTCCGCCGTGTCGACAATCACCGAAGCCGGTCCGATCTATCGAGGCGTCAATTGCGTCGACCTAGCCGTGCGCGGCACGCTGGAACATGCTGCGACCCTGCTGTGGGACGTGACCGCGCTCGATCCGTTTGCGCCGGGCAACCTTCCGGCCGTGTCGGAGGAGATGGGTTTCATCGCCGATGCCGCGCGGCGCGCGGCGCCGATCGACCGGGCCATCGCGGTGCTGGCGCTGGCGACACATGCCGATCCCGCGGCGTTCAACCGCGCTCCCGATGGTCGGGCGCTGGTCGGCGCGCGCATCGTCCGGCTGGTGGTCGCAACCATGTTGAACCAGCCCGCCTCAGCCGATCCGCTGCATGTTCAGGTCGCGCGGAGCTGGGCGCCCGGACATGAACATGCGCCGGACCTGATCCGCCGCACCCTGGTGCTGCTGGCCGATCATGAGCTGAACGCGTCGACCTTCACCGTCCGCTGTGCGGCGTCGACGGGCCTCAGTCTCTACGATGCCGTCATCGCGGGTCTTGCGGCGCTCAAAGGACCGCAGCACGGCGGCGCCGGCGTCCTGGCGTCGCAACTGGTGAAGACCCTCGTTGATCGCGATGCCGCGCCGCTGATCCGCGAGCGGGTGGCGCTCGGCGAGCGCTTCGCCGGCTTCGGCCACGGCGTCTACAAGCACGGCGACCCCCGCGCCATCTCGCTGCTGGAGGCGCTGACGCGCGCCGGCGCGCCGCGCAAATTCACCCGCGAGGTGCCGGAGCGGATCGCCGAGGCGACCGGCGAGTTCGTCAATATCGACTATGCGCTGGCGGTGCTGGTGCATAGCCTGCGGCTGCCTGCCGGCAGCGAGCTGGCGCTGTTCGCGATGGCACGCTGCGTCGGCTGGCTCGCCCATGCCTGCGAGCAGCTGCAGCACGGCCGCCTGATCCGCCCACGTGCTCGCTATATCGGACCCGCACCCGGCCGCGGAGCCATGTTGGATGCGCTGTAGCGTTCTAATCCGTGACGCCAGCGGCGAGCTCAGACTCGCGCCGCTTCCGCACCAATCTGAGGACCAGCCAGACCACGATCGTGCCCGCGACAGCCGCGATGATCCAGGTGGACTTGGCGATATGGCTATGATGCGGAATCCCGCCATAACGGTGCAACAGCTGCACCGCGAAGACGCCGGGCAGGACGTGGGCGCAGGCCCACAGCGCGATGGCTGGGATGTTCACGGCGTAGAAGCGCAGCGGAGGGATGTCGAGCGCGCCGGCCGTGATCGGCACGACGGCTCGGATCGGCGCGACAAAGCGGGCGAAGAAGATCGCCAGGGTGCCGAACCGGTGGAAGAAGGCCTCGCTCTGCGCCACCAGGCGCGGATAGTTCGAGAATGGCCAGTTCGCCAGGATCTCGCGCTGCCGGCGATGGCCGACCCAGAACGCCCCGCCGTCCCCGAGCACCGCGCCCAGGACGGCCGCCGCCAGCACCCATTGCAGGGTCAGCTCGCCGCCCGGAATCAGCGCGCTCAGCGCCAGGATGATGGTCGTGCCCGGAATCACCGAGCCCACGATCGGGATCGCCTCCAGCAAGGCGGCCAGAAACAGGGTGAGATAGGCCAGTCCCGCATGCGCTGAGACAAAGGCAATGAGTGGGTCGAGCAGATGGGCCACGCGGTTCCTGTTGGTGGAGAGGGTGGGGCGGGGACTTCCCGATAAGTAGGAACCCCGGCCCCGGGTGCCACGTCGAGATTCCTGGGAAGAGCCGGCGGGCGAAAAGGTGGCACGATTCGCAGGGCAGCCTTCCGAAAACGGCCACCCATGCCTATCTCGATGATATAACGACGGAACTTTGATCAAGGCTTAGGCTTCTGCCCGCGCGTGCTCTCTGCTAGGCTGGCGTCGAAGCCCTTCAACCGCAGCCAAACATGAAATCTGGTTTCGGGAATGCCCGGGACCTCGGAGGATGAATGACGACCGCCGCTACGACCAATGCGCAGGAGATGACCGGTGTGCCCGACATGAAGGTGTCGGTGCGGCAGGTGTTCGGGATCGACAGCGACCTTGAGGTGCCGGCTTTTTCAGCGACCGACCCGCACGTTCCCGAGGTCGATGCCGATTACCGCTTCGACCGCGCCACCACGCTGGCGATCCTGGCCGGCTTCGCCAAGAACCGCCGCGTGATGGTGACCGGCTACCATGGAACGGGCAAGTCGACCCATATCGAGCAGGTCGCGGCGCGGCTCAACTGGCCGTGCGTGCGGGTCAATCTCGACAGCCACATCAGCCGTATCGACCTCGTCGGCAAGGACGCGATCGTGGTCAAGGACGGCAAGCAGGTGACCGAGTTCCGTGACGGCATCCTGCCCTGGGCACTGCAGCACAACGTCGCGCTGGTGTTCGACGAATACGACGCCGGCCGTCCGGACGTGATGTTCGTGATCCAGCGCGTGTTGGAGGTGTCGGGCCGCCTGACGCTGCTCGACCAGAACAAGGTGATCAAGCCGCACCCGGCATTCCGCCTGTTCGCGACCGCCAATACGATCGGCCTTGGCGATACCTCGGGCCTCTATCACGGCACCCAGCAGATCAACCAGGGCCAGATGGACCGCTGGTCGATCGTCACCACGCTCAACTACCTCGCCCATGACGAGGAGGTCGAGATCGTGCTGGCCAAGGCCAAGCACTATCAGAACGCGCAGGGACGCGACATCGTGAACAAGATGGTGCGGCTCGCCGACCTCACGCGCAACGCCTTCGCCAATGGCGATCTGTCGACGGTGATGAGCCCGCGCACGGTGATCACCTGGGCCGAGAACGCCGAGATCTTCGGTGACATCGGCTTCGCCTTCCGTGTGACGTTCCTCAACAAGTGCGACGAGCTCGAGCGTCCGCTGGTCGCCGAATTCTATCAGCGCTGCTTCAATGCGGAGCTGCCGGAATCCTCCATCAACGTGGCGCTGAGCTGACACAACGGCGTGGTCCCGGCCTCGGGCCGGGACCCATACGCCGCGGCCTCTCTCGTGGGGTGATGCGGGAGAGCGAGTGCGAACAAACGAACGCCGGTGGTTATCGGGCCTGGCGTTCGCCGGGACGATAGCCGCAGGAACCAGATGACCACACCGAGCAACAAGCCCCGTCCTGGCGTCAAGGAAGCACCGACGGAACCTTTCAAGAGGTCGGTCACGGGGTGCCTGCGCGCGATCGCCAGGGCGCCTGAGCTCGAAGTCTCCTTCGCGGCCGAGCGTCCCGGCCTTGCGCCGGGCAAGGCCCGGCTGCCGGAGCCGGCGCGCAAGATGACCAAGCGCGACGCCGCCGTCGTGCGCGGCCATGCCGACTCGATCGCGCTGAAGCTCGCCTGCCACGATCCGAAAATCCATCGCAAGCTGATCCCGGGCAATCCGCAGGCGCGTGGCGTGTTCGAGGCGGTCGAGCAGGCGCGTGTCGAGGCGATCGGTGCAAAACGCATGGCCGGCGTCGCCAAGAATCTCACGGCGATGCTCGATGATCACTTCCATCGCGGCAAATATGACGAGATCACCGACCGTGCCGACGCACCGCTGTCGGATGCGTTGGCCATGATGGTGCGTGAGCGCCTCACTGGCATGGCGCCGCCGAACGCGGCGCGCAAGGTGGTCGATCTCTGGCGTCCGTTCCTGGAGGACAGGATCGGCCAGCGTCTCGATGAGCTCGGCCGCTTCACCGAGGATCAGGCGAAGTTCGGCGACCTCGTGCACGATCTCTTGTCGGCGCTGGATCTCGGCGACGAGCGCAACGCCGATTCCGAAGAGGACGAGGACAACGACGACAGCCGCGACGGCGACAACGACCAGTCCGGCGCCGAGGGCTCGCCCGAATCCGACGCCGCGCAGGAGATGAGCGCAGACCAGGCGCAGACGACGTCGGACGAGATGTCGGAGAGCGCGATGGAGGCCGCCCAGGCTTCGGCGTCCGACACGCTCGACGACGGCGAGCTCGGCGACGACGAGACGCCGGGCGAGGCGACGCGTCCGAACCGCGGCGGCGCCAACGAGCCGCGCGGGCCGGAATATCACGCCTTCGCGCCGAAATTCGACGAGGTCATCGCCGCGGAAGACCTGTGCGACCATGACGAGCTGGAGCGGCTGCGCTCCTATCTCGACAAGCAGCTCGCGCATCTGCAGGGCATCGTGGCGCGGCTCGCCAACCGGCTGCAGCGCCGGCTGATGGCGCAGCAGAACCGTGCCTGGGAGTTCGACCTCGAGGAGGGCATCCTCGATCCGGCGCGACTGTCGCGCGTCGTCATCGACCCTTATCAGCCGCTGTCGTTCATGCGCGAGAAGGAAGCGACCTTCCGCGACACCGTGGTGACCCTGCTGCTCGACAATTCCGGCTCGATGCGTGGCCGGCCGATCACGGTGGCCGCGACTTGCGCCGACATCCTCGCCCGCACGCTGGAGCGCTGCGGCGTCAAGGTCGAGATCCTCGGCTTCACGACGCGGGCCTGGAAGGGCGGGCAGTCGCGCGAGGCGTGGCTTGCCGCCGGCAAGCCGGCCAATCCAGGCCGCCTCAACGATCTCCGCCACATCATCTACAAATCGGCTGATGCGCCGTGGCGGCGGGCGCGCAAGAATCTCGGCCTGATGATGCGCGAGGGGCTGTTGAAAGAGAACATCGACGGCGAGGCGCTCGACTGGGCGCACAAGCGCCTGCTCGGGCGTGCCGAGCAGCGCAAGATCCTGATGATGATCTCGGACGGCGCGCCGGTCGATGACTCCACGCTGTCGGTCAATCCCGGCAACTATCTCGAGCGGCATCTGCGCCACATCATCGAGGAGATCGAGACCCGCTCGCCGGTCGAGCTGATCGCGATCGGCATCGGCCACGACGTCACCCGCTACTACCGTCGCGCGGTGACCATCGTCGATGCCGAGGAGCTCGGTGGCGCCATCACCGAGAAGCTCGCCGAATTGTTCACGGAGACCCACGCGGCACCGCAGCCTGCGCCGGGACCAAAGCGCAGGCTGCATTCGTAAGCGGCCGTCGGCCGGCTGCGTCTCCTCCGTCTTGGAGGAGGTGGGGGAGGGGGCTCCGCTGACGATGTCGCTGCAGGCGATTGCCGACCGCAGGCGCTTTCTCGCGCTGACCATCGGCGGAGTGTCGGCATTCGCATGGTCCAGGACGGCTCGCGCGCAGCTTGCGCCGGCGCCGGTCCGCGGACGCGTCACCATCGACGAGCACTCCGTCACATCGGCGGTCAAGATCGAGGTCAACGCGCGACCGCTGCCCTCGTTCGACCTCCGTGATCGGACGCATCTGCGCTTCGGGATGCTGCAATATCGCAGCGGCGTGGCGCTGACCTCGTCTTTTCCCGGCTTCGGTGGCCTGTCCGGCATCCGGCTCGATGCCAAGGGTGAACGCTTCCTCGCGGTCAGCGACAAGGGCGGCTGGTTCACCGGCCGCATTGCCTATTCCGGTCGCGAGATCGCGGGGCTCGCCGACGTCGAAGCGGCGCCGCTGCTTGGTCCGGACGGACGGCCCATCACCGATCGCGGTTGGTATGATTCCGAGTCGCTCGCGCGCGATGGAGACATCGTCTATGTCGGCCTCGAACGCGTCAACCAGCTCCTGCGCTACGACTTCGCCAAGGGTGGAACCGGCGCGCGCGGCGAGATCGTGCCGCTGCCGCCGGCCGCCAGACGGCTGCCCCACAACAAGGGACTGGAGGCGTTGGTGGTCGTGCCGAAGGGCCTGCCGCTCGCCGGCACCCTGATCGCGCTGTCCGAGCGCGGTCTGGACGCGAACGGCAATCTGCTGGCCTTCCTGATCGGCGGACCGGCCGCGGGACAGTTCAGCATCGTCCGTAGCAACGAGTTCGACGTCAGTGATGCCGTGCTGCTGCCGTCCGGTGATCTTCTGGTGCTCGAACGCAAGTTCTCGCTGTTCAACGGGGTCGGCATTCGAATCCGCCGGCTGACGCTAGCGCAGATCGCGCCGGGCGCGCTGGTCGATGGTCCGGCGATCTTCTCCGCCGATCTCGGCCAGGAGATCGACAATCTCGAGGGCATCGATGCGCATGTCACGCCGGACGGCGAGACCGTGCTGACGCTGGTGTCCGACGACAACTTCTCGATGATCCAGCGCACGCTGCTGCTGCAGTTCACGCTGATGGAGTGAGCAGCGATACCGCTGCGGCGGCTCGCGTTGACCGCGGCTCGTCCATGATCGACACTCGCGGCCATCGGATCATCGCGTCAACCGTCACAACCTGGAACTCAGCATGAGCGCCCTGTTCACTCCGATCAAGCTGCGCAGTCTCGAACTCGCCAACCGCATCATGGTGTCGCCGATGTGCCAGTACTCGGCCGAGAATGGCGCGGCCAATGACTGGCACTTCACCCACATCAACACGCTGGCGCTGTCGGGCGCGGCGATGTTCTGTATCGAGGCGACGCATGTCGAGCCGATCGGGCGCATCACGCCCGGCTGTCTCGGGCTGTGGGACGATGTGACGGAAGCTGCGTTGAAGCCGATCCTGGCCTCGGTTCGCAAACATTCGAAGACCGCGGTTGCGATGCAGCTCGCCCATGCCGGCCGCAAGGGCTCCAGCTACAAGCCGTGGGATGGCGGACAGCAGATTCCGCTCGCGGACGGCGGATGGCAGACGGTCGCGCCATCGGCCTTGCCGCACAAGGAGGGCGAGCTCGCGCCGGAGGCGCTCGATCTCGCGGGCCTGGCCCGCATTCGCGATGCGTTCGTTTCTGCAGCGCAACGGGCGTCGCGCCTCGGCATCGACGCGATCGAGCTCCACGGCGCGCATGGCTATCTGTTGCATCAGTTTCTGTCGCCGATCGCCAACCAGCGCACCGACAGCTATGGCGGGTCTCTGGAGAACCGCATGCGCTTTCCGCTCGAAGTTTACGATGCGGTGCGCGCCGTCTTGCCTGCGGACAAGCCGGTCGGCATGCGTGTCTCGGCCACCGACTGGGTCGACGGCGGCTGGGATCTCGAGCAGACCATCATATTTGCGCAAGAGCTGAAGCGCCGCGGCGCCGACTGGATCGACGTCTCCTCGGGCGGCGTGTCGCCGTTGCAGAAGATCGCCCTCGGACCCGGCTACCAGGTGCCGTTTGCCGCGGCCGTGAAACAGGCGACGGGGCTTCCGACCATGGCGGTCGGTCTCATCACCCAGGCGCAGCAGGCCGAGGAGATCGTGGCCTCGGGCAAGGCCGACATGGTCGCGCTGGCCCGCGGCATGCTCTATGACCCGCGCTGGGGCTGGCACGCGGCAGCGGAGCTCGGCGGACAGGTCGCCGCACCTCCGCAATATTGGCGCTCGCAGCCGTCGACGCAGAAGGAGTTGTTCGGCAAGACGACGTTCGGCGCACGCTGACGTGCAATTGATGACCGCAATGTTGCGCACCAGCGTTGCAAAATTCTGCGGTCATCATTCCGCCCGCGACACGGCTGACGATTGTCGCTGTCGGACGAAGTGCTAGACTTCGCAGACCACGTGCGGCGATGCCGACTCGTCTGGTCGTGTTTCGTCTCGCGTGACGATGAGCGCATCACAAAGATGCGCCGCAATACAAACGCGAGAGGAAAGCGCCATGGAAATCGGATACTTCACGATGCCCTCGCATCCGCCGGAGTGCGGATTGAAGGAGGGGCAGGAATGGGACCTGCAGGTCCTGCGGTGGCTCGACGAACTCGGCTATCAGGAAGCCTGGATCGGCGAGCATCACACCGCGCCCTGGGAGCCGCACCCGGCACCCGATCTCATTCTGGCGCAGGCCTTCCGTGAAACGAAGAACATCCGGCTTGGGCCGGGCGGCTTCCTTCTGCCCTATCATCACCCGGCCGAGCTCGCCAACCGCGTTGCGATGCTGGATCATCTGTCCGACGGCCGGCTCAATTTCGGCATTGCCGCATCCGGTCTGCCGAGCGACTGGGCGATGTTCAACGTCGACGGCATGAGCGGCCAGAACCGCGAGATGACGCGCGAGGCGCTGGAGATCATCCTGCGTCTGTGGACCGAGCCGGCGCCGTTCACGCACAAGGGCAAATACTGGACGGTGACCAAGCCCGACGTGATGTTCGACTTCCTCAAGCCGCACATCAAGCCGGTGCAGGCGCCGCATCCGCCGATCGGCGTCGCCGGCCTGTCGAAGAACTCCGACACGCTCAAGCTCGCCGGCGAGCGCGGCTTCATCCCGATGAGCCTCAACCTCAACCCGGCCTATGTGTCGTCGCACTGGGACTCGGTCGAGGCCGGCGCGGCCAAGTCCGGGCGAAAGCCCAGCCGCAATGACTGGCGGCTGGTGCGCGAGGTGTTCGTCGCCGAGACCGACGAGGAAGCCTGGCGCTTGTCCTCCGGCGACATGATGGGGCGGATGATGGGCGAATATTTCCTGCCACTGCTCGGCCATTTCGGCTTCAAGGACTATCTGAAGCACTCACCCGAGGTGCCGGATTCCGACGTGACGGTGGACTATTGCGCCAAGCGCAACTGGATCATCGGCTCGCCGGCCACGGTGACCGAGAAGATCGAGAAGATCTGGCACGAGGTCGGCGGCTTCGGGACGCTGTGCGTGTTCGGCTTCGACTACAAGCACAAGCCGGAAGCCTGGCACAACTCGCTGCGCCTGTTGAAGCAGGAGGTGATGCCGAGATTGAGCCACCTCAATGCCGGCCTGACCAAGGCCGCCTAGTAACGTCCTAGTATCTTGGCGCCAGCATTCCCCCTCCCTTTCGGGCAATGCTGGCGTCAAAAGAAATGTAGCTAAAATTTTCGCGCGAGTGCAGCTTCAGATTTGACGTTTGGGTGACGGTCTTGCCGTTAGGACGGATCCAGGCGTCGAATCCGCTGCATGCGCGTGGCGGGTCTGACATCTGGGGGCAGGTCATGCGGTTTCGCGTCAGGAAGTTTGCCCATATCCTCGAACGCTCGGGTCTGGCTCTGGCAGGCGCCGCCTGCGGCGTCTTCGTCGGGGCCCATGTCGGCTCCAGCGTTCCGTTGCTGACCACGCAGGGCTTCCTGATCGTGATGATGCTGTCTGGGGCGCTGGGCTTCTATCTCGGCATCGACACGCCGCAACTGCCTTTTCATCCTCATGACGAGAACTCGCCGACGGAGACGAAGATCGACACGGCCGAATTTCTGAGCGCCGTCGGGACCTTCCTCGCAACCCTCACGGCGTTCTTCGCCGTTGCCATCATCATCCTGCGCGAAGATCCGCACATCGTCTGGACGTCGCTGATCATGGTCGGCTGGATCATCGGCGTGATCATGCAGATCGTTGCCGGCGCGATCGCGCGTCTGCGGCGCTGATTTTCCCTGTTCAATTTTTGGGCTGACGCTGTCGCGAGTTTCATCTTGCGGCGAACAGGTGGCGCATAGGCTCCTCGTTGAGTTCTGCTCTGCGGAACTAGCTGATACTGAGCAGCGACGGCACCGTCGGCGAGCCAACTTGCCGGCCGGTGATCCGGCAAATGATCAGGCTGCATTTCGGCGCGGGGTCGCGACAAAGCCGGCGTCCATGCGCCCAGAGCAAGCGCAGCATCAAAACGCCGCATGGCGATTCCGCGCGCGTTGGCGCGCTTGATGCATTGCAGGCGGCAAGGACATTTGGGAAGTTCATCATGTTGAAACGGGTGCTGCTGGGTGTGGTCATTGGCTGCGGACTGTCCGCGGCGCAAGCGGAGGAGCCGAAGGTCGGCGGCGTGGTCAATGCCGTCATTCAGCCCGAGCCGCCGGGCCTGATGCTGGCGATGGTCCAGAACGGCCCGACGCAGATGGTCGCCGGCAACATCTTTGAGGGCCTGCTGCGCTACAGCCCCAAGCTCGAGCCGCTGCCCGGCCTCGCCGAGAGCTGGACCATCAGCCCGGATGCCAAGGTCTACACCTTCAAGCTCAAGCCTGGCGTGACCTGGCACGACGGCAAGCCGTTCACATCTGCCGACGTGCTGTTCTCGATCGAGATGCTGAAGCAGACGCATGCGCGCGCCCGCAACAACCTCGCAATCGTCGAGAAGGTCGAGGCGCCGGACGATCTCACGGTGGTGTTCACGCTGAAGGAGCCGTTCGGTCCCTTCATCGGTATTTTCGAGGTCGGCTCGATGCCGATGGTGCCGAAGCACCTGTATGAAGGCACCGACTACAAGACCAATCCGAACAACAACGCGCCGATCGGCACCGGCCCTTTCATGTTCAAGGAATGGCAGAAGGGCTCCTTCATCCGGATGGTGAAAAATCCGAACTACCATGAGAAGGGCAAGCCCTATCTCGACGAGGTCTACTGGCAGATCATTCCCGACGCCGCGGCGCGCGCGGTGGCCTTCGAGACCGGCAAGGTCGATGTGCTGCCGGGCGGCTCGATCGAGAATTTCGACGTGCCGCGCGTCTCCAAGCTGCCGGGCGCCTGCGTCACCGGTGCCGGCTGGGAGTTCTTCTCGCCGCTGGCCTGGATGTGGCTCAACAACCGGCATCCGATCCTGGCCAACAAGAAGGTGCGGCAGGCGATCATGTATGCCATCGACCGCGACTTCGCCAAGGACGTGATCTGGAACGGCCTCGGCAAGGTGGCGACCGGTCCGTCGGCCTCGACCATCAAGTTCTATTCCGATGACGTGCCGAAATATCCGTACGATCCGGCCAAGGCCAAGGCGCTCTTGAAGGAAGCCGGCTACAAGGGCGAGAAGATCCGCATGCTGCCGCTCGCCTATGGCGAGACCTGGCAGCGCTGGGGCGAGGCGGTGAAGCAGAACCTGCAGGATGTCGGCATGAACATCGAGACGATCGCGACCGACGTGCCCGGCGGCAACCAGAAGATCATGGAGTGGGACTACGACATCGCCTTCACCTATCTCTATCAGTACGGCGATCCCGCGCTCGGCGTGTCCCGCAACTACATCACCTCGGCGATCGCCAAGGGCCAGTTGTTCAACAATGTCGAAGGCTATTCCAATCCGGAAGTGGACAAGCTGTTCGCCGAGGGCGCGACGGCGCCGACCGACGCCAAGCGCAAGGAGGCCTATGACAAGGTGCAGAAGATCCTGGCCGAGGACGTGCCGGTGGCCTGGCTGCTCGAGCTCCAGTTCCCGACCATCACCAAGTGCAAGGTGAAGAACCTGATCACCACCGGCATCGGCGTCAACGACGGCTTCCGCGACGCTTGGCTCGACAAATAGCGGTGCACTCCGGGGCGCGGCCATGATCCCCGCGCTCCGGTGCTTCGCTGTCCTCCCGAGCTGACCTTCACGGACCTTTCATGCTCTCCTTCATCGCTCAGCGCGTCGTGAAAGGCATCATCGTCCTTCTCGCCATCATCGTGCTGAATTTCTTCCTGATCCGGCTGGCGCCGGGCGATCCGGCCGTGGTCATGGCCGGCGAGGCCGGCGCCTCCGACCAGATCTTCGTGGCGCAGTTGCGCGAGAAGTTCGGCCTCGACCGTCCGCTGCCGGAGCAGCTGCTGATCTACGTCAAGGGCATCGCCAGCCTCGATCTCGGCTTCTCGTTCCGCCAGCAGGCGCCGGTCGCCAGGCTGATCGCCGAGCGGCTGCCGGCGACGCTGCTGCTGACGCTGACGGCGTTCGCGATCTCGCTCGGTCTCGGCATCCTGTTCGGTGTGCTCGCCGCGCGCTTCGCCGGCACCATCCTCGACACCGCGATCACGGTGCTCGCGCTGATCTTCTACGCAACGCCGCTGTTCTGGATCGCGCTGATCGCGATCCTGTTGTTCTCGGTCTGGGTCGATTGGCTGCCGAGCTTCGGCTATGAGACGATCGGTGCCGGCTATACGGGAGTCCGCCACGCGCTCGACGTCGCCGCGCATCTCGCCATGCCGGCTGCGACGCTCGGGCTGTTCTTCATGGCGACCTACACCCGCATGACCCGCGCTTCCATGCTCGAGGTCAAGCGGCTCGATTTCGTCAAGACCGCGCGCGCCAAGGGGCTGCGCGACGGCGTCATCCTGCGCCGCCACGTGCTGCGCAACGCGCTGCTGCCGGTGGTGACCCTGGCCGGCGTTCATGCCGGCACGCTGGTCGGCGGCGCGGTCTTGACGGAGACGGTGTTCGCATGGCCGGGCATCGGCCGGCTGATGTACGACGCGCTGATCCAGCGTGACTACAATCTCCTGCTCGGCGTGTTCGTGGTGTCCTCGGCCATGGTGCTGATCTTCAACCTCGTCACCGACCTCGTCTACCGTCTGGTCGATCCGCGCATCGAGTACGCCTCATGAGGCAGTTCTGGCGCACCATGCTGCGCAGCCCGAGCGGCGTCATCGGGCTGATCATTCTCGTGCTCGCGATCGTGATCGCGGTCGCCGGACCGCTCTACTTCCCGAACTCGCCGTGGCGCATGGTACAGCGGCCGTTCGTTCCGCCGTTCACGCTGTCCAAGGTCCCGCTCGGTACCGACGCGCTCGGGCGCGACGTGCTGGCCGGCCTGATCTTCGGGGCTCGCGTCTCGCTGCTGGTCGGGCTGGTCTCGACGCTGGTGGCGCTGATCGTCGGCGTGCCGCTCGGCGCCATCGCCGGCTATTTCGGCGGCCGTGTCGACGACGCGCTGATGCGCTTCACGGAGTTCTTCCAGACCATCCCGAGCTTCGCGCTCGCGATCGTGCTGGTGGCGATCCTGCAGCCCTCGATCTATTCGATCGTCGCCGCGATCGGCCTCGTCAGCTGGCCACCGGTGGCGCGTCTCGTCCGCGGCGAGGTGCTGAGCCTGCGCACCCGCGAATATGTCCAGGCTGCGGTCGTCACCGGCCAGAGCAATGCCTGGATCATCTGGCGCGAGATCCTGCCCAACGCGCTGTCGCCTGTCATCGTGCTGGCCTCGCTGATGGTCGCGACCGCGATCCTGCTGGAATCCTCGCTGTCGTTCCTCGGGCTCGGCGATCCCAACCTGATCTCCTGGGGCTACATGGTCGGCGCCGGCCGCACCGTCATTCGCCAAGCGTGGTGGATCACGGTGTTTCCCGGCGTCGCGATCCTGCTGTCGGTGCTCGGCCTCAATTTGATCGGCGAGGGCCTGAACGATGCCCTCAACCCGCGCCTGTCGCGCGAGGGCAGGTGAGGCCATGATCGACCATGAGTCCGCAGGGTGGGCAAAGGCGCACCGCGCCGTGCCCACCGATTTTTCGACCTCATCTGCCGATGGTGGGCACGCTTCGCTTTGCCCACCCTACGACGCTGTGGCGGTGAGCCATGGCTGACTCTGTCGTTGCCATCAGGAACCTGCGCATCGCCTTGCCCAAAGGCGCCGAGCGCACCCACGCGGTCGACGGCGTCTCGTTCGATCTCACCGCCGGCAGGATCGTCTGCGTGGTCGGCGAATCCGGCTCGGGCAAGTCGATGTGCGCGCACGCGCTGCTCGGGCTGCTGCCCGATACGGTGAACGTCGAGAGCGGCGAGATCCGCTTCGAAGGGCACGACCTGCTTGCCGTCGATGAGGACGGCTGGCGCGATCTGCGCGGTCGCCGCATCGCCATGGTGTTCCAGGAGCCGATGACCGCGCTCAATCCCTTGATGCGCATCGGTGACCAACTGATGGAGGTGTTCGAGGCGCATGATCTGCCGAGCCCCCGCGAGCGCCGCGCCAAGGCGCTGGCGCTGGTGCGCGAGGTCGGGCTGCCCGATCCCGAGCGGATCATCCGCGCCTATCCGCATCAGCTCTCCGGCGGCCAACGCCAGCGCGCGATGATCGCAATGGCGCTGGCGCTCGAGCCGGCGGTGCTGGTCGCTGACGAGCCGACCACCGCGCTCGACGTGACGACCCAGGCGCAGATCCTCAAGCTGATCCGTAGCCTCCAGGCCAGCCACAACATGGCGGTGATGTTCATCACCCATGATTTCGGCGTCGTCGCCGACATCGCCGACCAGGTGGTCGTGTTGCGCCATGGCAAGGTGGTGGAGGAAGGCGCGGCCGAGTCCGTGCTGGGCAATCCGCAGCACGACTACACCAAGGCGCTGCTCGCCGCGGTGCCCTCTTTCGATCCGCCGCCGCGGCAATCCCGCGAGGACGTTCCGAAGGCGATCGACGTGATCGGCCTCGACAAGACCTATGTGACGCCGACCGGCTGGTTCCGCCCGAAGCGCGAGACGCGCGCTGCGCATGCGGTCAATTTCGCGATCCATCAGGGCGAGACGCTCGGCCTCGTCGGCGAGTCCGGCTCGGGAAAGTCGTCCGTCGCGCGTCTCGTGATGCGGCTGATCGAGGCCGATCGCGGCACGGTGCGGATCGGCGACGTCGATCTCACGGCGCTGGAGGGCGGCGCCTTGCGTGCGCAGCGTCATCGCATCCAAATGATCTTCCAGGATCCGTTCGCCTCGCTCAACCCGCGCCGCAAGGTCGGCCGCATCATCGCCGACGGCATGGTCGCGCGCGGCACGCCGCTCGATGCCGCGCTGAAGCGCGCCCAGGAGCTGCTCGGCATGGTCGGGCTCGACGCGGGCGCGATCGGCCGCTATCCGCACGAATTCTCCGGCGGCCAGCGTCAGCGCATCGGCATCGCGCGCGCGCTCGCGCTCGATCCGGAGATCATCGTCGCGGACGAAGCGGTGTCGGCGCTCGACGTGTCCGTCCAGGCGCAGGTGCTGCGGCTGCTGGAAGATTTGAAGGCGCGCCTTGGTCTGTCGATGCTGTTCATCACGCATGACCTGCGGGTGGCCGCGCAGATCTGCGACCGGATCGCCGTCATGCAGAAGGGCGAGATCGTCGAGCTGAAGCCGACCGCCGCGCTGTTCGCCAATCCCGAACACGCCTATACGCGCGAGCTGCTCGCTGCCGTTCCCGGCCGCAAGCACGGAATGGCGTGATTGTGCGTAAACCGACCGCCGGTCGGAACCATGGCGCATCGTGCCGGGCCGGGTTCAATTACTTGCAACATCTTCGGCGTATTTGGATTATAATAGCATTGGACCCCGATGAGGCCGCAGGGTGGTCGCCCTAGCTGGTCCGCGCCAAGACAGCGGGCTCGTGCTCCCTCTACCCGAGGCTGTCATTGAACCGTGCCCATGAAGCGTCAGTCTCGACAGGATGTCGCAGCGGCGTTCACCATCCCAACGAGGACTCTCATCATGTCGGAGCGCAAGCCAACGGCCGCCGTGCGCGAGGCTCAAAAAGCCTTCAAGCCGGCCGAGCCGACGAGAAGCGATTATGAAAAGGCACAGGCCGCGTTCGATCAGAACCGCGAGCGGCTGAAGGCCGAGCGCTTGGCGCGTGAAGCGGCTGACAGCGCCGGCAAGCAGCCGAAGAAGCTGGCGTGAACCGCCAGCCTCGTCCCGTCGATTTCGGCGGGCATGCCGTCGCTCGCTCAGCTGCGCGGAGGCGTAGCGGTGAGCTGGCCCTGCGGCCGTTCACGATCGGTGCGCGTCGAGGTCGTTGAGGGGAGCGCGCCCGGCCGCGCCGCAGGCACCTTCTTGACCGGCGCCGGCAGCAAGCCTTCGCGGATGGCCTGCTTGCGCGCGACTTTGCGTTGGCGCCTGATCGCATCGGATTTCTCGCGCGTCTTGCGCTCCGATGGCTTCTCGTAGGATCTACGGCGCTTCATCTCGCGGAATACGCCTTCGCGCTGCATCTTCCGCTTCAGGATGCGCAACGCCTTCTCGACGTCGTTGTCACGAACAAGAACCTGCAAAAGTGTCCTCCTTGTCTTCATCTCTATCGATGAAATTCGGTTGGCGAAGCCGATCGGCGCTGCGGCGGGGAGAGCGGCGCGCTCAGCTGAGCGGCACCAATGAAACGTGTTGCTCACAATGTGATGAGGCACGATGCGTGCGAGACACGGTGATCCCCTTCGTCGGAAGGCGGGAGCACGAGTGTCTCTCAGCCATCGATGGCCAGGCCGTTACCGATGGTGCTGTGAAGATAAGGGCAATCTGCTGATATTGCCAGCGCGAGCCGACTCAACGGTTCCGGCCCTCGGCAAACTATATTCGCCGCGCGGCCTTGTAATCCCCCAGAAAATCTCTACCTTGAGGTAGTTCGATTAGCCGCTGTGCCTTTCTGAATGTGCCTGTGGGCTATTTCCAAAAGTCATCGCTCAGTTGAATGAGATCGCGTGATGGTCGCGCGATGAATGATTTGGAGATAGACATGCAGGGTACCGTCAAGTGGTTCAATGGCCAGAAGGGCTTTGGTTTCATTCAGCCGCAGGATGGCGGGAACGACGTGTTCGTTCACATCAGCGCGGTTGAACGCGCTGGTCTCGCCGGTCTGGCTGAGGGCCAGAAAGTCAGTTTTGAGGTCAAGACGGACAAGATGCGCGGTAAAACCAGCGCAGAAAATCTCGCGCTGGTCTGACCGTACTGATCAGACGTCTCTGACGTCTTAGGCCATTTCACGGATGTACTGAAATGGCTGGTTTGCCCGCTCGATCCTGTATTGAGCGGGCTTTCTGCGTCTCGACGGTAACCCGCATCTCCGGAAGGATCAGTCGATGGCTACCAAGAAGATGTCAGAGCGCTCCCCCGAAAGCATCGCGCGGTCGGAGCGCCAGCGCGTCGCCGCCGAGGACGGGGCGAAGGCGCGCGCCGAATGGGATCAGCGCGCGATGGCGGTCCGCAAGAACATGGAGCGGCTGCGCGTGTTGCGGCTCGCCAAGGAAGCGGAAGCTGCGCAAGCGGGGTCTGATGCGGCGCCTGCGCCGAAGCGGCGCAAGAAGGTCGTTCGCTAGGGCTGCTTCATCTCGCCTTCCGGCGTCGGGTGCCCGGTGGAATTATCGGAACTTCGTTGCCGGTGCTCGAACAGACGGGCGATCCATGCCTGATTACTACGCCCCAACCGTGTCCCGCGTACAGACCCGACCTTCGTACCGAGGAGGCTGACGTGGCCAAGCCGACCGCTACAGACGTTCGCATTGCCAAGGATGAGACGCAGCGTGGAGCCCAGACGATCGCATTCGCGCTCGCAATCGGCGCAACACGGCAGGTCTGTCATCTCGAGACCTGCTTCTGCACGCGCAACCAGGCGTTCGCCTATCTGCAACGGAACCGCACGGCGTTCGAGCAGATGGCGCGCGAGCAGTTTGCCCGTGGCGAGGTGACCGACGGCGTCATCCATCTGCGCATGATCTGAGGCGATCCGCCACACGCGGGCCTCAGAAGGCCCTGCCCGACGCGCAACGCGCTGTTGCTGCTACTCCGCCTTCTGTTTGACCGGAAGCGGAATGCGCTCATAGGACGCGGGCAGGTTGACGGGGCGATAGTCCTTCGATTCCGCGATCCGCATCAGCACGCTCTCATGAACGAAGGCGCCGTCGGGGATGAAGCGCGGTTCGCCATTCGGAATGTAGAAGCCGAAATGCGCCTTGCGTTCCGGCCATTCCTTGTACGTCGCGCTCTTCGGCAGCCATTCGAGCACCCGCCAGGCCGCTGTCATCGAATCGTGCAGCGGTCCCTGGACGCTCGGCGCCACATAGGAGAACGGACTGTTCTTGCGCTGCACGCCCCAGGCGAGCTGATTCACCGTGCGCGGATTGACCGTCAGCCCGGCCTCGACCGCCTCGTCGATCATCCACAGCAGCGGATATTTCGAAGCCGCCGACCGGACCTCGGGATAGCCGCCGCCGACGTCGGAATGCACGCCGGCGAACCACACCTGTTTGGCGTCCTGCGGTCGCGCCTGCGCCTTGTTGAAGCGGTTTGGCGTGAAGGTCTGCGGCATGCCCCACGGCTTCAGCCGGAACATGCAGCGGCGCTCGTCGATCGCCGCAGCCTGGCGGAAGATCTTCACGCTCGGGTTCTCGATCGTGAAGGCGAGCTCCTCGAGGCTCGGCAGCGCGAACAGCCGGTCGGTGCGCGGCACGATCACGCTCGCCACCGTGTCCCACACGCCGACGAAATGGATTGTCGGCCAGCGCGCCGAGGTGATCCGCGCGAACTGCGCGGCGTGGTCGTCGCGGCTCTCCGGGATCGGCCCGTCCTCCTCGGTGCTCTCGAGCTCCTTGGTGATGCCGCGCCCGGCCTTCGGATTGTCCGAGGAGTACTTCTTGTAGGCGATTACGCCCGGGCCGACGAGATTGATCTGACCCGGCGAGATCAGCCCGATCTTGTGGATCAGCCCGGCCAGCACGCGCACGGTGTAGGCGCCCCGCGAGAAGCCGAACAGAAAGATGCGGTCGCCGTCCTCGTAATGCGTGGCCAGGAAGGAGTAGGCGTTGATGACGTTGTCGTCGAGGCCGTAGCCGGTCGCGAGCCCCAGCACCATGTTGAAATTGGCCTTGAAGCGGTGCCAGGTGTCGGGCTGGGTCAGCGTGCCGACGCCGGGATCGTAGAATACGGCCTGATGCGGTGTCGTCTTGTCGGTCTTGCGCAGGCAGCGATAGAGCTTGAGTACGTTCGAGATGTTCTCGCTGATCTCGTTGCCGGTGCCGTCGCAGCAGATGACAATATTCTTCATGGCAAAGGAATGTCCGCAATAATGCTACCGCAACGAGTGTAGAGCATCCGGCTGGTGTTGGGGAGGTCGGTTCCCTATGGCACTTCGTCTGGGTCGCTGTTGCGCGCGGCGCGGCCGACATGGCGGAGTGACTGCTGGACGCCGTTGTACGAACGGATGGTCACCCGACTTGTCCTGCCGCCCCGCGCCGGCTGCCTTGTCCAGAGTTGTCAGTTGGTCACGGCATCCGCAAGCAAAACGGCCGGATCTCTCGACCCGGCCGTTTCGACATCTCGTTCAGCTCGAAGCCCCGCTCGTGACGCGTCCGGCTTCTGCATCAATCTTGAATTTCGGTTGGCTCTCTCAGCTCGCCTTCGCGACCGGGGCAGCGTCCGCCGCCTTCTTCTCGATGGCGCGCTTCAGCTCCAGCGCGCGCGGCGACAGGGTCGCGGCGTTGGCCTTGAGCAGATAGGCGTCGAGGCCGCCATTGTGGTCGACGCTCTTGAGCGCGTTGGTCGAAACGCGCAGGCGCACGTTGCGGCCGAGTGCATCCGAGATGAAGGTCACGTTGCACAGGTTCGGCAGGAAGCGCCGCTTGGTCTTGATGTTGGAGTGGCTGACCTTGTGGCCAACCTGGGGACCCTTGGCCGTCAGTTCACAGCGCCGCGACATGGCAATAAATCCTCTCTCATCCCCGCACCCTTCGTCCGCCTATGTCGGCGGGCCGCGGGGGTCCAAAACTCGTCCAGCTCGTCTCTGGGAGATGCGGTCCTATAGGGGGGATGCGGCTTTTCGTCAAGGTTTTGAAGGCCGCAGCAAATACAGGGAGCCGGGCCGGCGAACCCGGAGGACGCGACCCATGCCTCCTCCTGGTCGGGCCGAAATCGCCGACCAGCAGAAAAGCAGGCGTGTAATCAATAGTATAGCCGGCAGTTTAGACCATATAAAGGGCGCATTCGGACGTGATGGATGGATATCCCGCGAACGGTCTGGAATGGCGGCATGCTGGCGCGGTCGGAGGTTCGCGGCTCGGTTCCGGCAGCGCTGCGGACGACGGTTCTGAGTGCTGTTCAGGCGCAAAGCGCTGGACAAACCGCCATTGTCGGACGGTTCGCGTTGTTTGAAGGCGTTTTTGGCTTAAGTAGCAAGGACGGCGCGTCGGATCGGTCCGGCGCTCAGGCAGGCGGATCGGCAGGATCATTCGTCACGTGACCATCATCTCGGTTCCCTCATTTCTCTCGGGCCGCCTGGCCGCGGCCGGGGCAGCGCTCTGCCTGTTGTTGCTGGCGCAAGGCGCCCAGGCGCAGGCTCGGTTGGACGCTCAATACGAGGCTTCCCTGGCCGGCATCCCCGTCGGCAAGGGCACCTGGGCGGTCGAGATCGGGGATGATCAGTATGGTGCTGCGGCTCAGGGCGGCACCGCCGGCCTGCTCAAGAGCTTCTCGCAAGGATCGGGCACGGGCTCGGTGCAGGGACGCGTCGTCAACGGCGCCCTGGTCGGCCAGAGCTACCAGGCCTCGACCTCCACGGGAAAGAAATCGGAGCAGATCCGCATCAATCTGCAGAACGGCACCGTGAAGGACTTCGCCATCGAGCCGGCGCCTCCAGTCGATCCCGACCGCATTCCGGTGACGGATGCCCACAAGCGCGGCGTGCTCGATCCGATGACGGCCTCTCTGGTGCGGGTGCCGGGCAATGGCGAACTGCTGTCGCCGGACTCCTGCCGCGGCGCTGCGCCCGTGTTCGACGGCCGCATGCGCTACGAGCTCAAGCTCGACTACAAGCGCATGGAGAACGTCAAGGCTGACAAGGGCTATCGCGGTCCGGCGCTGGTCTGCGCGATCTACTTCACGCCGGTCGCGGGCTACATCCCGGACCGGCCGGTCATCAAATATCTGGCTCAGGCCCGCAACATGGAGATCTTCTTCGTGCCGATCGCCGGCACCCGCGTGCTGGTGCCGTTCAAGATGGTGATCCCGACCCCGCTGGGGACCGCGATGCTGGAGGCGACGTCGTTCATCACCCAGGCGGCGCCGCACGTCGCCAAGACCCAGTAGCGCCTCGTATCGCTGCTCCTCCACATCCGAATCTCGTCGCTGTGGCACGGCCCCGTCAGCGGCTGAGCCGCAACAGCGGCCGTGGCGTGAAGGTCTGGCGGCATGCCGTCCGCTCTCGCTTGAATGCGATGGAGATTCCGCGTTGACCTCCGATTTGCCGGTCCCCGTATGGATGCTGTCTGCTGCGCGTGAATCCGTTTGACTCTTCCCTGATTCTGATTCGACTCGGGACGCCCTGAAATGCGCGCCAGTTCCATCGCGAAAGCGTTGCTTGTGGAGCCCGCGAAAACTTGATCTAGTGCTGGCTTGATCGCAGAGCGCGAGATGTTGCGGTGAACGAAGCCTGAAAGCCGACAGAGTCAGCGATTCCTTCGCGATTCGTTCTCAAGGCGTTCCGAAGCTTAAGCTGCGGCACTATATGCGTCACAATGTGAGACAGGGGTCAGCATCTCAGCCTCTCCAGACACACGACAATTCCGCATCCGTCGCGCGTGAACGACGCGCTTCCAACGCCGGCTTCGAGACCCACATTTAACGAATGGCTTTTTCGTCCTCTTCGGCTGCCTCGCCTTTCGAGCGCACGTCCGACCGTGCTCCCGGAAGCGGCGTCACCGCCGTGCTCGGCCCCACCAACACCGGCAAGACGCATCTGGCGATCGAGCGCATGCTCGCGCATTCCTCCGGCATCATCGGACTGCCGCTGCGGCTGCTCGCGCGCGAGGTCTACAACAAGATCGCCGATCGCGTCGGCAGCGAGGCCGTCGCGCTGATCACCGGCGAGGAGAAGATCAAGCCGAAGAACCCGCGCTATTGGGTGTCGACGGTCGAGGCGATGCCCAGGGATCTCGACGTGTCGTTCCTGGCCGTCGACGAGATCCAGATCGCGTCCGATCTCGAGCGCGGCCATGTCTTCACCGACCGCATCCTCAATCGCCGCGGGCGCGACGAGACGCTGCTGCTCGGGGCTGCGACGATGCGCCCCATCATCGAGCGGCTGTTGCCCGGTGCGTCGATGGTGACACGGCCACGATTGTCGCAGCTCGAATTCGCCGGCGACCGGAAGATCACGCGGCAGCCGCGCCGGACCGCCATCGTGGCGTTCTCGGCTGACGAGGTGTACGCCATCGCCGAGCTGATCCGCCGCCAGCATGGCGGCGCCGCCGTGGTGCTGGGATCGCTGTCGCCGCGCACGCGCAACGCGCAGGTGGCGATGTTCCAGAACGGCGACGTCGACTATCTCGTCGCCACCGATGCGATCGGCATGGGGCTCAACCTCGACGTCGATCACGTCGCCTTCGCATCCGACCGCAAATATGACGGCTATCAGTTCCGCCGGCTCACGCCGTCGGAGTTTGCCCAGATCGCCGGCCGTGCCGGACGCGCGACGCGTAACGGCACGTTCGGCACCACCGGACGTTGTGCGCCGTTCGAGCCCGAGCTGGTCAATGCGCTCCAGAACCACACCTTCGATACCGTGAAGGTGCTGCAATGGCGCAACTCCAGGCTTGATTTCGCGTCCTTGAGCGCGCTCCAGGTCTCCCTGGCGATTACGCCGGGGCATGACGCGCTGACGCGCGCGCCGACCGCGGAGGATCTGCGCGTGCTCGATCATGCCGCGCGCGATGCCGAGGTGCGCGACATGGCGCATGGCGCTGAAGCGGTCGAGCGTCTCTGGGAAACCTGCCAGATTCCCGACTATCGCAGGCTGTCGCCGGCTGCCCATGCGGAGCTGGTGACCACCGTGTTCGGCTTCCTGATGCAGAAGGGGCGTATTCCGGACGCCTGGTACGCGGCCCAGGTCGATCAGGCCGACCGCGTCGATGGCGACATCGATACGCTGTCGGGGCGGATTGCACAGATTCGCACCTGGACCTTCGTGGCCAACCGGCCCGACTGGCTGCGCGACCCTGATTATTGGCAGGGGATTACCCGCGAACTCGAAAATAAATTGTCAGACGCCCTTCATGAACGGCTCACGGAGCGTTTCGTTGATCGTCGTACCAGTGTATTGATGCGGCGCCTGCGGGAGAACAGTGTTTTGAATACGGAAATCGGCAAGACCGGCGAAGTGATCGTTGAAGGGCACGCGATCGGCCGCCTGGATGGATTCACCTTCGCGCCCGACGCCGCCGAAGCCGGCTCGGAGGCCAAGGCCTTGCAGGCTGCTGCCCAGAAGGCGCTGGCCGGCGAGATCGAGGCGCGCGCCGAGAAGCTGTCCGGCGCGCCCGACGAGCACATCGTGCTCACCGCCGACGGCACGATGCGCTGGACCGGCGACGCGGTCGCCAAGCTGGTCGCGGCCGACGACGCGCTGCATCCGCGCCTGCGCATCATCGCCGACGAGCGGCTGACGGGTGCTGCGCGCGACAAAGTCCAGGCGCGGCTCGATCTGTGGCTGAAGACGCATATCGAGAAGCTGCTCGGCCCGCTGTTCGAGCTGTCCAAGGCCGAGGACATCACCGGCATCGGCCGCGGCATCGCGTTCCAGCTCGTGGAGGCGCTCGGCGTCATCGAGCGCGCCAAGATCGCCGCCGAGATGAAGGATCTCGACCAGCCGTCGCGCGCCACCTTGCGCAAATATGGCGTGCGCTTCGGGGCCTATCACATCTACGTCCCGGCACTGCTCAAGCCGGCGGCGCGCGCGCTCGCCGCGCTGCTGTGGGCCGAGAAGCAGGGCAATGTCGACATGTCCGCGCTGACCGGCGCCCAGCATCTGGCGAGCTCGGGCCGTACCTCGTTCCCGGTCGACAAGGCGCTGCCGCGCGATGCCTATCGCGTGCTCGGCTATAAGCAGGCCGGCGAGCGCGCCGTGCGCGTCGACATCCTGGAGCGGCTGGCGGACCTGATTCGTCCCGCCCTGGCCTGGCGCGACAATGCGCCGGGCGAGAAGCCGGCCGGCGCCTTCGACGGCCGCGGCTTCGTGGTGACGCAGGCGATGACCTCGCTCACCGGCTCGGCCGGCGAGGACTTCGCCTCCATCCTGCGCGCGCTCGGCTATCGCATGGAGAAGCGTCCGCCGCTGCCGCCCAAGCCGATTGAGAAGCCCGTCGAGGCTGCTGCCATCGCGGAAGCTGCTGCTGCCGAAGCCGCTCCGGCAGATGCGCAGGCTGTGCCGGGCGAGGACCTCGCAGTTGTCGCCGGCGAGCCGGCCGACGAGCAGGTTCCCACCGTCGCGGAGGCCGCCGTCGCTCCGGTGACCGAGCAGGCCGTCGCCGTGCCCGCGATGGTCGGTGAGGAGCAGCCGGAAACCACGTCGGGATCGGCCCTGGCATCGCTGCCGACCGTCGATTTCGTCACGCCGGATGTGGCGGACGCCGCTTCCATGGCCGAGACGGCTGCCGAAAGCGTCGTCGCCGAGGCGGAAACCGCCGTCGCTGCGGATGCGCCGCAGCCAGAAGCCGCGGAGGCCGTTGCGAACGAGGCAACAAGCATCGGCGACGCTTCGGCTGAAGCTGCCGCGGCGGAAACTGCTGCTGGATCGACCGCCACCGAGGCTTCTCCCGCCGAGGCCTCGCCTGCTGCCGAGCCCGTCCTGGTCGAGGTCTGGCGGCCGGGCGGGCGGTCGGAGGAGCGCAGGCCGCGCCACGACCATCATCATCGCGGCCGGCCCAACCGTCCGCAGCATGAGCGCGGGCAGGGGGGCGGCGGCGGTCAGGCATCGGCCGGGACCGCTCCGGCCGAGGGCGGCGAGGCGCGCGAGCGCCATCACCGCGGCCATGGCCGGCGCGACCGGATGAAAGAGTTCGGCAAGGACTTCCGCAAGGGTCCGCCGGAGGCGGGTGCGGCGCCAGCCGAGGGCGCATCGGCGCCGGCGCGCGAGGATCGCGGGCCGCGCCGCGATCATGATGCCAAGGGGCGCGACCAGAACCGGGATCGCAACAAGGGCGGCAAGTTCGGGGGCGACCGCGAGGGGCGCGGTGGCCGCGACTTCGGCAAGGGCGGCCGCGACAAGCGCGACAGCGGCCCGGCGCTGCGGCCCTACGCATCGAGCAGCGGCGGCGGCCGGGATCGCGACCGTCCGGTCGATCCCAATTCGCCGTTTGCCAAGCTTGCTGCGCTCAAGGAGCAGCTCGCGGGGAACAACCGCAAGGACTGAGCGGCAAGATCGGTTGGCAAGATTGGTTGGAAGGACAACGCCGACGTCCGACACCCCGTCAGAGCGCCAGCGCATCGACAAATGGCTGTGGCATGCGCGGCTGGTGAAGGCGCGCACCAGCGCCGCGGCGCTGGTGTCGTCGGGGCATGTCCGGGTCAATGGTGTGCGCGAGACCTCGCCGGGCCATGGGGTGAAGACCGGTGATGTGCTGACCATCGCGCTCGATCGCAGCGTGCGCGTGCTCAAGGTGACCGGCTTTGCCGCGCGTCGCGGCGACGCCGCGTCCGTGCGCGGGCTCTACGACGACCTCGAAGGTCGCGGCCGAAGTTGATTGGTTGCGCCGGCGCAATTCCAATTCAGTTCTTCGCCCCGCTTCACTTGCGGCACACCACGTCCTGCGCTAGTCCAAGCCAGCCGATTTGTCGATCCGTTCCGGAGCCCTGGATGACTTACGTCGTCACCGAAAACTGTATCAAATGCAAATACACCGATTGCGTTGAGGTCTGCCCGGTAGACTGCTTCTACGAGGGCGACAACATGCTGGTGATCCATCCGGACGAATGCATCGATTGCGGCGTGTGCGAGCCGGAATGCCCGGCCGACGCGATCAAGCCGGATACCGAGCCGGGGCTGGAGAAATGGCTGGGCGTGAACGCCGAATATGCCAAGTCCTGGCCCAATATCACGCAGAAGAAGGACCCGCCGGCGGATGCCAAGGAGCACGACGGCGAGGACGGAAAATTCGAGAAGTATTTTTCATCGAAGCCGGGCGCCGGAGACTGACGGGTCACCTCTGCGCTGGCGCGAGAGCGGCGCCGGCAATTCTGCCGCTGGCCGTGGCTGATTGGAATCGCCACGCGGAAACAATGGCCTAGAACGAGATTGCGGCGAGCGGGAACCGCCGCATGAGTTGTTCTATTCCGGCACGCTTCACTTAACCCTAACTTCGTGGACCCGTCACAATACCGCCCCTGCGGCCTCTAAATCATTGATTTTTGCGGTAAATGTGCTATATATAGCACATTCTCAGAGCCGAACCCGGCCATGCGTACTTTTTTTGGCCGCCCTTTTAGGTTCCCGCAACATCAAACAGGGGCGTGGCAGTTCCGCGCGCAGGCTGTGTCACAGAAAACGCGTAAAAAGAGTGCTTCCAAGAGTACAAAAAAAGCCGCCGCGGCCAGCCGCAGCGTTTCCAAGGGCCGTGCCCGGGCTCCTGTAAAGGAGATTCGGGCTGCCGCGAAGGCCTCGGCTGCCAAGTCCACCAAGAACAAAAGAAGCGCAATGCCTGAAAAGACTGCCAAGACTGCCGCGAAAGCATCCGCCGCGAAGACCACTCTTGCAAAGGACTCTGTTGCCAAGGCTGCGCCCGCCAAGGCCGCCGCTGCGCCCAAGGCTGCCACCAAGACCGCCATTCCTGCGGCTGCTGCCCCTGTTGCCAAGCCCGCCGTCGCCGCCAAGCCGGCTGCTCCCGTCGCGGCCGCGCCGCGCGTCGAGGAGAAGAAGCTGCCGACCCAGCGCCAGGGCTTCAAGACCAACGAATTCGTCGTCTATCCGGCTCACGGCGTCGGCCAGATCCTGGCCATCGAGGAGCAGGAGATCGCGGGTGCGAAGCTCGAGCTGTTCGTCATCAACTTCATCAAGGACAAGATGACGCTGCGCGTGCCGACCGCCAAGGTCGCCAATGTCGGCATGCGCAAGCTGTCCGACCCGGCGCTGGTCAAGAAGGCGCTGGAGACCCTGAAGGGCCGCGCCCGCGTCAAGCGCACGATGTGGTCGCGCCGCGCCCAGGAGTACGAAGCGAAGATCAATTCGGGCGACATCGTCGCCATCGCCGAGGTCGTGCGCGACCTGTATCGCTCGGAGTCGCAGCCGGAGCAGTCCTACAGCGAACGCCAGCTCTATGAAGCCGCGCTCGACCGTCTGTCGCGCGAGATCGCGGTCGTGCAGCACTCGACCGAGACCGAGGCCGTCAAGGAGATCGAGACGCAGCTCGCCAAGAGCCCGCGCCGCGGCGCCAAGACCGAAGCCGATGCGGTCGCCGAGGGCGATGCGGAAGGCGAGGGTGATGACATCGACGGCGACGACACCGCCGTGGCCGACGAGGCCGCCTGATCGACCGTTCAAGCGTTTTCGAATTAGTTGCTTACGAAAGCCCGGCCGCAAGGTCGGGCTTTTTGTTTGCCTGGCTCAAAGGGGACGCTGTCGAGACCGGCAAGTCCCCGGCACGGCACCCGCACGCAGCTCACGCAACAGCTTCGACTTTGGCCTGTGCCGCCTTGATGTCTTGCACCGGCGGACGGCCGAACAGGCGACGATATTCGCGCGTGAACTGCGGCACGCTTTCGTAACCCACGGCGAACGCCGCACTGCTCGCGCTGATGCCTTCGGCCAACATCAGCCGGCGCGCCTCGATCAGCCGAAGCTGCTTGTGGAATTGCAGTGGCGACAGGGAGGTGTGTCTGCGGAAGTGCTGGTGGAAGGAGGACAGGCTCATACCCGCGACAGCCGCGAGCCGCTCGACCGGCAGGGCCTGGGTGAACTCGGCGCGCAACAGGGCTACCGCACGGGCGATGCGCTGGGCGTGGCTGTCGGGGCCACCGAGCCGGCGGATCGCCGCGCCGTGCCGGCCGGCGAGCAGCCAATAATGCATCTCGCGCAAGAGTTGAGCCTGCAGCACCTGCAATCCGGCAGGACGATCGAGCAAGCGCATCAGGCGTAGCGCCGCGTCCGTCACTTCCGCGTCGGTCGGCTCGACCCGGACGGCAAGACCGTCCGTCGCCGTCGTGCCGTCCATCTGCAGGATTAGCTCCGCGATCAGCGCCGAATCGAGCTCCAGTACCAGCGACAGATAGGGCGCCGCGCGGGTCGCGCGCGTGATCTGGCTGACGGTCGGCACGTCGGCGGTGATGATCAGCGAATCGCCTGCGGAAAACGTCAGTCCCTGCAGCCCCATCGTGACCTGCTTGCTGCCCTGCACAACCTGGCACACCAGCGGCCGCGAGATGGCGTAGACGAGCTCGCTCGGTGCGGTCGCGCGCACCGTCGTGAGTCCGGGGATCGGGGTCCTGGCAATCCCGGCTGTATCGGCGTGGACAGCCGCATAGCGGCCGACGGCATTGAGCAGGCTGGTCATGTCCGCAACTTAGCCCGCTCTCGCTCTCCACACACCCGATTTGGAGGATCAGGCAAGGAACGGCGCGGTTCCGGCAACTCCGCCGGTGGTCGGTGTCCAATATCCGACCAGTCAAACCCGACCGGAGAAAAATCATGACCAGGATCGCACTCGTGACCGGCGCCAGCCGCGGGCTCGGCCGTAGCGCCGCGCGTCATATTGCCCATCGCGGCAGTGACCTCATCCTCACCTATCAGAACCGGGCCGAGGACGCGGCGGCCGTCGTCGAAGAGATCGAGGCGATGGGCCGCAAGGCGCTGGCCTTCCAGCTCGACACCGGTGATGTCGCCGCCTTTGCGCCGTTTGCGGAGACCCTGCGCGGAGCGCTGCGCCGGACTTGGCAGCGCGACACGTTCGACCACCTCGTTAACAACGCCGGCCATGGCGACCATGCGTTGATCGCCGACACAACGGAGGCGCAGTTCAACCGACTGGTCGATGTTCACTTCAAGGGCGTCTATTTCCTGACCCAGGCGCTGCTGCCGCTACTTGCCGATGGCGGCCGCATCGTCAATCTGTCGTCCGGCCTGACGCGGGTCTCGTTTCCAGGTTATGCGGCCTATGCGGCCGCGAAAGGTGCAGTGGAGGTTCTCTCCCTCTATCTGGCGAAGGAGCTGGGCAGCCGCGGCATCGCGGTGAACACCGTGGCGCCAGGGGCGATCGAAACCGACTTCGGCGGCGGTGCGGTGCGCGACAATCCCGAGATCAACAGGGTGTTCGCCAGCATGACTGCGCTCGGCCGCGTCGGCGTGCCCGACGATATCGGCCCGATGATCGCGAGCCTGCTGTCCGAGGACAACCGCTGGATCAATGCGCAGCGAATCGAAGTCTCCGGCGGCCAGGCGATCTGATCGAGCCCGCAAGCAGGAAATTGCCGTGAGCGCCATGACTGGACAGTCGGGAACGATCAATCGTCTGTACGTGCTCGATGCCGGCAAGGCGATCGCGCCGGATCGGTCCGTCTATACGCCGGGCAAATGGCAGGGCGAGCCGGTGACGCTGAGCTGCCATGCCTATCTGCTGCAGCGACGGGGCGAATGGATCCTGTGGGACACCGGGATCGACGAGAGGCTGGCCGATGCGCCGGAAGGCCGGATCATCGCCCACGGCATCAGAGGCCTCGTCGCTAAGCCTCTCACTGCTCAGCTTGCTGAAATCGGCCTCGCGCCGGCCGATGTCGCGATGGTGCTGCTGTCCCATGCCCATTTCGATCACATCGGCAATGCCAGGCTGTTCCGCGATGCGCGCTGGTACATCCAGCGGCGGGAGCACGCGGCGATGTTCGGCAAGGACTTCAGCACCTTCGGCTACGCGCCATTGCTCTACGATTGCCTCCGGCAAGCCCGCCTCGAATTGATGGACGGGGATGTCGATCTGTTCGGTTACGGTTCGGTGCGCGTCATCTCAACGCCTGGCCATACGCCGGGCCACTGCTCGCTGCTGGTGCGGCTCGCCGGCTCCGGGGCGGTCCTGCTATCGGGCGACGCCGCGCATGACCGCTACAACATGGCGCATCGCTGCGTGCCTACGATGAATGCAAGCGCCGAGGCGACCCTGACATCAATGGAGCGGATCGCCGCCATCGTCGATGCAGAGCGCGCGCAGCTGTGGCTCAACCATGATACGGCGCAGTCGGCGGGGCTTGCGCACGCGCCGGCGTATTTCGACTAGGGGGGCGTTCACTCGTCCGTCCGCCCCTCGACCGATCAGCCGAGCTGCTCGAGCGAGCGGCAGCCCTGAGGGTTTGCTCAGGGGAAATCGCGCTCACTCCACCACGATCTTGACGCGGTCGCGGACCTTGACCTGGGCGCGGGCGTCGAGGCCGTTCAGCACGCGGAAGCGCTCGACCGGGCGGTCGACGCCGGTCATGCGGTGCGCCAGCGATTCCACCGTGTCGCCCGGCTGCACGGTGATCACCTTGATGCGCAGCGGCCGCGCCGACTGGATCTCCTCCAGGCTGAGCCGGCGGAACGAGTTCACCGTCTCCCGCGCATTGCGCTCGCTCTCGGTGGTCTTCTGCCGCGAGGCGAAGATGAAGCGGTAGACGTCGCTGCCGACGCGCAGCGCATAGACCTTGAACTGCCAGGGATCGCCGCTCGCCGTCGTGGAGGCCGCCGGGAAGCCGTTGATCGTCAGCTCCTCGGTCGCCGACTTGTCGACGTTCTCCATCCAGCCGGAGTTCAGATAGTCGCCGAGCGTCTGCTGCGCCGGCACGCGCACGACGTCGAAGCGCATCGCCTGGGCGCCGCCCTCGCGTACGCCGATCACCGCCTGCGCGGTGTTGTCGAGCGTGAAGTTCTCCGGCGCCTGGAAGGTGAAGCCGAGCTTCGGATGCAGGAAGCGCCGGCCGCGCACGAAGCCCTCGCTCGGGTCCTCGCCATAGACGATGTTGTCGACTGCAGCCAAGTAGGTCTCGCGGTCATGCTCCCTGGCCTCGGGGGAGACGTATTGCTTGGCGATGGCGGCGGCGTTCTGCACCCGCTCCGGCGTCGCCGGATGCGACGACAGGAAGTCCTGCGCGCGCGGGTCGATCGCGACCTTGCCGGCCTTCAACTCTGCGTTGCGCTCCATCGAGGTCAGGAAGCGCGCCGCGCCGTAGGGATCGAACTTGGCCTTGGCGGAGATGCCGACGCCGATGCCGTCGGCCTCGAACTCCTGGGTGCGCGAGAAGCTCGCCATCGTCAGCTTGGTCTTGGCGAGCGCCAGCGCCGTCAGGTCCGGATCGTTGCCCATGTCGGAGACGACGCGGGTCACGACCGCAGCCTGCCGCGCCTGGTCCTCGCGGATCGCAGCATGGCGCGCCAGCACATGCGCCATCTCGTGGCTGAGCACCGAGGACAATTCGGAGGTGTCGTTGGCGAGCGCAATCAGCCCGCGCGTCACGTAGAGCTGGCCGGTCGGCAGCGCGAAAGCGTTGACCGCACCGGAGTTCAGGATCGTGACCTTGTAGCCCTGGTCGGGGCGATCGGACACAGCCACCAGCCGGTCGACGATCTTGGAGATCAGGCCCTCGAGCTGAGGATCCTCATAGGCGCCGCCATAGGTTGCAAGAATGCGCTCGTGCTCGCGATCGCTTGCCGGCGTCGTCTGCACCATCGCCGGCTTCGGCCGCGGCGTCGGCAACGGCGCCGTCGCCTGCTGCAACTTGCCCATGTCGCTGCAACCGGCCAGCGCCAGCCCCAGGCACAGCAGCGCCGGTGCGATCCGCGAACCGCAGTTCATCACCGTCATGCGCTTTCGAACAGACAGGTTCACGTCGCTACTCATGTACCTCAGCGGTCAATTCCCGCTTAAAATCTCGATCTGGGCGGTCTGCGTCAGTTCCAGTCTCGGACCCGCATGCGCTTCAATCCAACCGCGCACGCGAACCTGCCGATTCGCAAGTGATTTGACGTCGATGCCGGCACCTTCCAATACCGCCATCATACGCTTTGGAATAGTCACCGCGAAGCCCCGTGTCCAGTTACGAGCGAAGTTCAGATAAGTTGTTGTCCCCGTCTGTCGTACGGACAACACCTTCCCTTCGACAACCGTAAATAGCCCTACGCGAGACAAAATATCGTCTGGACTTTCCGTGTTTTTTATGACGGTCGCAATCTTCCAGAGACCACGCCCGGCGTTGCGGGCCTCGGCTTCCGCCGCGCCCAGGCTGAGGGCGCAATCCCGGTCGGGCAGGTCGATCCCGCGCAGCACGGCGCCCTGCCGCAGCAGCTCGCTTTGCACCGGCTGGTCCGCGCCGGCCACGAAGACGAAGGCGCGCTGCCGGCCGTAGCGGTCGGGGGTGTCGTCCTCGCCGCGGAGCACGACGTCGCGGCCGCGCAGCAGCGCGCCCAGCGCATCCACCGACGTCGCGCGCTGCTCCTCCGGCGGCACCTCGATGCCGGCGAGCCTGACCTCGCGACCGTCATCGAGACGGAAGCCGCGTGCATCGATGATCTCGCTGACGTGGCCTTCGCCGAGCTCCGCGAGCATGCACGGTGTGGCGTGACTCGCCGACGTCATTGCGATGACCGCCACGCTCGCACCGAGCGCAACCAGCCTTCGTCCGCTCTGCATTCCGCGCACTCTCGCCATGCTGCATCATCGCACGAAATTTCCATTCCACTGAGCGGAAAGCGGCGACCGGCGACGCCTTTGCTGAGCGTGCTGAGCGCTTGCCGCATGCGCATGCGTGCGCCATGATGAGAACTATCAAAGAGGCCGTCGCCATGTAGCGACGTGCCCGGCAGGGAGGATATCGATGAGCAGAACCATCCGCGGCGCGGCGGCGTCGTTGTTCATGCTGGCGTCGGCGCTGACGTTGTCCGCAGGCGTGGCGCATGCGCAGAGCAAGCCGCCGCTGAAGATCGGCGGCATTCTCGACATGTCGAGCCTCTACGCCGACATCACCGGTCCGGGCAGCGAGACCGCGGCGAAGATGGCGGTGGAGGATTTCGGCGGCGAGGTGCTCGGCCGCAAGATCGAGGTGATCGCGGCCGACCATCTCAACAAGGCCGATCTCGCCGCCAACATCGCCCGCGACATGCTCGACAACCAGGGCGTCGAGATGATCTGGGATGTCGCGGCTTCCGCCACCGCGCTGGCCGCAGGCGAGATCGCCAAGGCGCGCAACAAGATCATCATCTTCAACGGTCCCGGCTCTGTCAGGCTCTCCAACGAGGCCTGCGGCCCCTACACCGTGCACTACGTGTTCGACACCTTCGCGCAGGCCAACGTCACCGGCCTGGCGGCGGTGAAGTCCGGCCTCGACAGCTGGTTCTTCCTGACCGCCGACTACGCGTTCGGCCAGGATCTGGAAAAGGACACCACCGCCGTGGTGGTGAAGTCGGGCGGCAAGGTGCTCGGCAGCGTGCGTCATCCGCTCAACACCTCGGACTTCTCCTCCTTCCTGCTGCAGGCGCAGGCCTCCAAGGCCAAGGTGATCGGGCTTGCCAATGCCGGCGGCGACACCATCAACGCGATCAAGCAGGCGGCCGAATTCGGCCTCACCAAGGGCGGACAGAAGCTGTCGCCGCTGCTCGCCTTCGTCTCCGACATCGACAGCGTCGGGCTGGAGACGGCGCAGGGGCTGCTCGTCGCGGAAGCGTTCTACTGGGATCTCAACGACGACACCCGCGCCTTCACCAAGCGCTTCATGGAGCGCACCAAGCGCGTGCCGACCTCGGCCCAGGCCGGCGTCTATTCCTCCGTCACGCACTATCTGAAGGCCGTGAAGGCCGCGGGTACGACCGACGCGGACGCCGTGATGAAGCTGATGAAAGCGACGCCGATCAACGACATGTTCGCCAAGGGCGGCCGTATCCGCGAGGATGGCCGCATGGTGCATGACATGTATCTGTTCGAGGTCAAGAAGCCGTCGGAGTCGAAGGCCAAGTCCGACGACTACAAGCTGCTCGCGACCGTGTCGGGCAACGAGGCGTTCCAGCCGCTGGAAGCGTCGCGCTGCCCGCTGGTGAAGAAGTAACGGCCGAACGGCCGTCATTCCGGGGCGCGCGTGAGCGCGAACCCGGAATCTCGATGTGAGACAATCAGCTCTGGATTCCGGGTTCGACGCTCGCGCGTCGCCCCGGAATGACGAGACCATCACGAGCAACAGCGGAGCGGCTACCATGACCACCAACACCACCGTCCTGCAGCACGTCGAGGCCGGCCTGCTCACGATCACGATGAACCGGCCGGAGCGGCGCAACGCGCTGAACAGCGACCTGACCAAGGGCCTGGTCGAGGCGGCGCATCGCGCGGCCGATGATCCGGAGGTGCGCGCCGTGCTGCTCAAGGGCGCCGGCGGCACGTTCTGCGTCGGCGGCGACGTCAAGGCGATGGCCGAAGCCAAGACCGCGCCCTCGTTCGAGACCAAGGTGACGACCCTGCGCGAGCGCATGGAGGTGTCGCGGCTGCTGCACCAGATGCAGAAGCCGGTGGTGGCGCAGATCGACGGCGCCGCCGCCGGCGCCGGCCTGTCGATCGCGCTGGCCTGCGATCTGCGGGTGGCCGGCGAGTCGGCCAAGATCACGACGGCCTTCGCCAAGGTCGGGCTGTCGGGCGATTTCGGCGGCACCTACTTCCTCACGCAACTGCTCGGCAGCGCCAAGGCGCGGGAACTGTATCTGACCTCGCCGGTCCTGACGGCGCAGGAGGCGCTCGCCTTGGGCATGGTCACCAAGGTCGTGCCCGACGCCGAGGTCGAAGCCGCCACGCGCGCGCTGGCGATGTCGCTGGCGCAGGGGCCGAGCGTGACGCTTGGCTACATCAAGCGCAACATCAACAATGCCGAGACGATGACCTTGGAGGCCTGCTTCGACGCCGAGGCGATGCATCACTCGCGCTGCAGCGACACCGAGGACCACAGGGAGGCGGCGAAAGCCTTCGTCGAGAAGCGCGCGCCGCTGTTTCAGGGACGGTAGCGTCGCTTGCAATGACGCTGCTGAGGCCGCTGGCCTGTGTGAACAGGCAAAGCCTCGAGGAGGACTGCATGCCTTACCTCCACCTGCGCCAGATCTGTCTCGTCGCCCGCAGCCTCGAGCCCGTCGTCTCGGACATCGCCGCGATCATGGGCATCGAGATCTGCTATCGCGACCCGCATGTCGGCAAATACGGGCTGGAGAACGCGCTGCTGCCGGTCGGGCCGATCCTGCTCGAGGTGATCGCGCCGACCCGCGAGGACACCGCGGCCGGACGCTTCCTCGACAAGACCGGCGGCCGCGGCGGCTACATGGCGATCTTCGCCTGCGATGATCCCGATGGCCGCGCGTCCCGAGCCAATGCGATGGGCGTGCGCACCGCCAACGTGATCGATCATCCGCCCTATCACGGCGTGCAACTACATCCCCGCGACTGCCGCGCCGCCTTCATCGAGCTCAATCACACCGCGGGCAGCGACGATGTGCTCGGCGCCTATCCGCCCGCTGGGCCGGATTGGACGCGCGCGATTCGCAGCGACGTGACGACGGCGATGACCGAGGTGGTGCTGCAGAGCCCCGAGCCGGCCGCGCTCGCCGGGCATTGGGGGCGCATTCTCGATGTGGTGCCGTCTGCCCGAGATGGTGTTCAGCAGTTGAAATTGCCGAACGCCGGTATTCGTGTCGAACCCGGCGAGCGCGAGCTCATGAGCGGCCTGACGTTCCGCGTCGCCGATGCTGCGCGTGTGGCCGACGCTGCGCGCGCCCGTGGCTATGCAGTTTCAGGCGGCTGTTTCACAATTGGCGGCGTTGCCTTCGCGTTGCAGGGGGCGGTCGCCAACTAGTCGATCGTCATGGCCGGGACGAGCCCGGCCATGACGACGATCGAAGCTCGCGGTTCGTCACCGCCCCTTGAAGTTCGCGAAGCGCCGCTCCTCGGTCGCCTTGACGCCTTCCTTGAAATCCTCGGTCGCGCGCAGCCGGGTCTGTTCGGCGAGCTCGTGCTCGGTCGCGGCCATCACACGGTCGGCGAGGTTGGCGCGCATCGTGGCGCGGGTCGACAGCAGGCCGAGCGGCGAGCATTCGGCGATCTCGGCGGCGAGCTTCATCGCGGCCGTCCGCACCTGGTCCTGCGGCACGCATTCATTGGCGAGGCCGATTCTGAGCGCTTCCTCGCCGGTGACACGGCGGCTGGTGTAGAACATCAGCTCGGCGTTGTTCTTGCCGACCAGCTCCGGCAGCGTCACCGTCAGCCCGAAGCCGGGATGGAAGCCGAGCTTGGTGAAATTGGCCGAGAACCGCGCCTCCGGACAGGTGACGCGGAAGTCGGCCGAGACGGCGAGGCCGAGCCCGCCGCCGATGGCGGCGCCGTGCACCGCGGCGACTACCGGCTTCTTGCAGCGGAAGATCCGCACCGCCTGCATGTAGAGATGGTTGATCGCCCCGAGGCTGTCGGCCGGATCGCCTTTGGCGCCGGCCGCTTCCTGCGCCTGGCGCGCCGGATCGGTGAAGTTGGCGCCGGCGCAGAACGCCTTGCCTTGCGCCGCCAGCACTGAGGCGCGGATCTCGATGTCGCGGTCGAAGCTTTCCAGCGCATCGGCGATCTGGTTGATAAGTGAAATGTCGAAGAAGTTGAGCGGCGGCCGGCGAATCTCGATCAGGCCGACATGGCCGTGGATCTCGACGCCGATGTCAGGGAAGTGGGTCATGGTGGGGTCTCCTGATTAGTTACCTAATGCAGCGGTACGGCCGGTGCACCCTCTCCCCTTGTGGGAGAGGGTGGATCGCCGACGCGAAAGCGACGGCGAGCCGGGTGAGGGGTTCTCTCGGCAGTTGGCCGTGCGGATGGAGACCCCTCACCCGCCTCCGATGCTTCGCATCTCCGGCACCCTCTCCCACAAGGGGAGAGGGTGCACCGAGCAAGCCGAATTGGCTCCTACAATCACCTCAACCCCAGCCCGCGCGCGATGATGCCGCGTAGCACCTCGGTGGTGCCGCCCTGGATGGTCAGCTTCGGCGCGGTCTGCATCGCGAAGGTCAGCTGGCTCTCCAAGGTCTCGCGATTTCCTGCGTTGTCCTCGACGAACGCGGCGAGGTCGCGGACGCGGTGCGGCAGCTGCTGCTCCCAGACCGTACCGACGTCCTTGACGATCGAGGCCTCGACCACCGGCTCCTTGCCGGCCTGCAGCATGCCGGCGACCGACACCGACATCCGCCGCATCGTGTGTAGCTGCGCCACCAGGCGACCGATGCCCTCCGCGCTGCGCGTGTCGGGGTTGGGACCGACCGCGCGCACCAGCTCGGTCAGCACATAGTAGGTTTCGAGGAAACGCTCGGGCCCCGAGCGCTCATAGGCGAGCTCGGAGGTGGCCTGCTTCCAGGCGCCGTCGATCTCGCCGAGCTGATGATCGTCCGGCACGAAGGCGTCGGTGAAGACGACCTCGTTGAACTCCTTCTGCCCGGTGATCTGCCCAATCGGGTTCACCTTGATTCCCGGTGATTTCATGTTCACCAGGAACTGCGTCAGGCCATGACGACGGTTCTCCTTGGTGGCCGGCGACGTGCGGAAGATCGCGATCATGTAGTCGGCCATGTGCGCCGACGTGGTCCAGATCTTCGAGCCGTTGATCAGCCAGCCGCCGTCCGTCCTGGTCGCGCGCGTCTTGGCGGCGAACAGGTCGGAGCCCGAGTTCGGCTCGCTCATGCCGATCGCGAAGCACAGCTCGCCGCGGCAGATGCGCGGCAGGATGTCCATCTTGATATGCTCGGGCGCGTAGCGCAGCAGGATCGGCCCGCTCTGCCGGTCGGCGACGAAGAAGCGCCTGACAGGCGCATTGGCGACCCGCATCTCCTCGGTCACGACGTAGCGTTCCAGGAACGAGCGCTCGTGGCCGCCATATTGCTTCGGCCAGGTCATGCCGATCCAGCCGCGCGCGCCGACGCGGGCCGCAAACTCACGTGCGTCGGCATCCTCGCGCTTGGGCTGGTACGGGTTGAAGGTGCCGGCCGCGATCTCATCAGCGAGGAAGGCGCGCACCTCCTTGCGCAGCTCCTCGCATTCTCTCGGCAGGCGGATCGGATCGAAACGAAGTGCGGTCATGCGGCAATCCTCTTCGTCGTCAGCGCGAGGCGACCAGCGGCCACAGCTCATCGGCGCCGTGTGCGGCGACGCGCCTGCCGAGCTCGACGGCCCAATGGCTCTCGGAGCCGAAATCGTCGCGCCAGCCCAGCGCGCGCAAGGAGAAGCGATGCAGGATGTGCTCGGTGGTGAAGCCGATGGCGCCGTGCACCTGATGCGCGATCGCCGCGCCCTTCTCGGCGGCCTCGGCGCAGCGGATCTTGGCCGCTGCGGCTTCGAGAAACACCGCGTCGTCGAATGCGGCGGCCCGCGCGATCGCATCGGCGGCCGATGTCGCGGCCGCGCTCGCAGCGGCGCTCTCACCGGCCAGCCGTGCGAGATTGTGCTGCACCGCCTGGAATTTGCCGATCGGCTTCTCGAAGGCGACGCGCTCACCCGCATAGTTGACGCTGATCGCGAGCAGCCGATCCAGCGCGCCGGCGATCTGCAGTCCGCGGGCAACGCCGCCCATCAGCATCAATGTCGTGGCGTCGAAGCCGGCCGGCGCCGGCCGGCATGCCAGCGGCGTGATCTTGTCGAACGTCACCGTGTCGCTGGGATCGTTGGCGAGGTTGAGGCCCGCGTCGATGCGCAGCCGCGCGGTCTCGACCAGCGCGATCGACACGCCGTCGCCGCCTTGCGCGAGCACGGCAATATGCTGCGCGGCTCTGGCGAACGGCACGCCGCGGGCATGGCCGGACAAGGTGCCGTCAGCGTCGAGCGTGATCCGGTCTCTCGGATGAGCCGGCGCGATCGTCATGGCGCCGTCGGGCGAGGCAATGCCGCCTTGTTGCAGCAGCCAGCCTGCGAGCAGCGTCTCGGCCAGCGGCACCGCAATCGCAAAACGGCCGGCGGCATTGATGATCTCGAAGCCGTCGGCGAGGTCAGTGCCGGCGCCGCCGAACTCCTCGCCCACCCAGGCGAGCGTCAGGCCGGCCTCGCTCAGCGCCTGCCACAGCGGCGCCGTCCAGCGGCCGTCCTTGTCGTGGTTGATCGTCTGCGGGTCGGCGAGATCGGCGAAGATCCTCTCCGCGGTCGCAACGACGATGTTCTCAGCTTCCGCCACAGCGCTCCTCGCCCTCGTTATCGTCGGTCTCGGCGCGCCATGTCCTGCGCGCGCCGGCGATGTCTTGCCGGCATGATGGGCGCAAGCGATGGCCCTGACAAGCGTAGCGCGCTGCAGGGCCCCGTCCGCTCGCCGCATGGAGGCGAGCGATTTCCGCGCTGCGGAGATTTTGCCGATTTTGCAGATGCAGCGATGTTGGCTAAGAAGAAGCAAGGTAACAGGCAAAGGCAAACAGGGAGGTGCGGAATGGCTGAAGGTCTGTGCGCGGTCGTGACGGGGTCGGCGTCCGGCCTCGGAGCCGCGACCGCGTTGCTGCTGGCGAAGGCCGGCATGCGCATCGTCGTGAACTATTCGAACAGCAAGAGTGAAGCCGAGCAGACCGCTGATCTCTGCCGCAAGGAAGGAGTCGAGGTCGTCGTCATTCAAGGCGACGTGTCGCGCGACGAGGATTGCCGCAAGATCGTCGCCGCCGCCGCGGCCTGGGGCCGGCTGGATGCCCTCGTCAACAATGCCGGCACCACCAAGCACGTCCCGCACGATCAGCTCGACGGCCTTTCGGCGGAGGATTTCCAGCGCATCTTCGCGGTCAACACCATCGGCCCCTTCCAGATGGTGCGCGCCGCACGGCCGCTGCTGGAAGCTGCGGCCAAGGCGACGGCGCGTGCGTCCGCGGTCGTCAACGTCTCGTCGGTGGCCGGCATCAGCGGCGTCGGCTCGTCGGTTGCCTATGCCGCCAGCAAGGGCGCACTGAACACGATGACGCTGTCGCTGGCGCGCGCCCTGGCGCCAGCGATCCGCATCAACACCGTCTGCCCCGGCTACATCGATACGCCGTGGTTCACCAAGGGCCGCGGCGAGGCCGGCGCCAAGCAGGTGCGCGATGCGGTGGTGGCGCGGGTGCCGCTGCGCGCGGCTTCGTCCGCCGAGGATATCGCGCAGCTCGTGGCGTTCCTGGCGAGCCCGGCGTCAGGCCACATGACCGGCGAGGTCGTGCGCATGGATGCGGGGATGCATCTGTTGGGGTGACGCCGTTTCTTGGGGCGACGCCGTCGTGGTGAACAGCCGACGCGACGGCGCAGTCCAGACCTTGTTGGTGCTGGATTGCGTCGCCGCCTGGCTGGCAATGACTTGGAGTGAGAGCGCTTGGAGCGAGCGCGCTAGCGATTGAAATCGCGGATCGTGCCGCTGGCGACCAGCCTGTTCCAGATGAACAGCACCACCACGGCGCCGATCGTCGCGGTGATGAAGCCGGCGCCCTGGTTCGGACCATAGTGCCCGATCGCCTGTCCCACCGCGGTGGCGAGGAATGCGCCGACGATGCCGAGCACGGCGGTCAGGATGAAGCCGGAGGGGTTGTTCGGTCCCGGCGACAGAAGCCGGGCGAGGAAGCCGGCGACCAGCCCGACGATCAAAATATAGAGCATGACATGATCCTTGCCTGAAGGTCGCGCTCAGATCCGGCTCGCCAACTCGTGCTCGGTCGGCAGCCGCCCGTCCGGCGTGAGCTGATCGACCACCTTCGGCAGGTACTGGCTCAGCCCGTTCAACAGCTCGTCGCGCGACAGCCCGCTCTGCGCGGTGAGCTGATCGATCTGGTCGGCGCCGAGCGCATTCGCGAGGTCGCCGGGCGAGATCGGCTTGTTCTCGCCGGGGGAGACCCAGGAGTTCGCGGTGTCGCCATGGCCCTTGTCCTGCAACTGGCGCAGCAGATCGCCGAGCCCGCCGGACAAGACGCTGCCGGCGGCGCCGCCGGCGAGCAGGCCGCCGAGTCCGCCAGCGATGATGTTGCCGAGGCCGCCGCTCAATCCGCCACCAAGCGCACCGCCGAGCGGTCCGCCTTGATTCCCGGTCGGCTGAGACGGCGGGACCGGCGCGGGCGCCGCATTCGGCTGCTGCCCATTCTGCGAGAAATGCTTCACCGCTTTCCACGCCAGCAAAGCGAGGATCGCCATCGTCATTGGCGACATGCCGCCGCTCTTCTGCGTGGCCGGATGACTTGGCCCATTCGGGCCGTTCTGCATGCCGTTGAGGATATCGAGTAGACCCATGACCTGCCTCCTGCGCCCCACGCCGACAAAGCTATTGGCTTGCACGGAGCGTTACAAGCCGCGGTCAGAAGGGTCGCACAGGGGAACGTGTCGCGCGCGGCTCAGTTCCGGGCTTCGGCCCGTTTCGGCGCCTTGGCTCCGGGCGGTGCGGCAGCGGTCTGGCTCGGGCCGGTGAACATCCGCTTCAGCTCGTCGAGCTTCTCCGACAGGACCGGAAAGTTGCACGAGAACGAATCGCGCCGCCAGCCATCCTTGGCGCATTGCGCTGCCTTGATGCGGGCGCGTGCCTCCACGTTCGACGCCGGCGGTGGCAAGCCGCCCTGCGCGGTCGCGGCCGGCGGCTTGCTCGGCCGTTGCGGCGGCGGCGCCGGCATGGCCGGCTTCGGCGGCTCGATCGCGGCCCGCGCCGTCATGTCCCGGAGCGAGGGCTGGAGGTCCTGCGTCTGCGGCCGCGACATCATTGCCGAGCTCATGTTGGCGTGGCGCTGGCGCTCGAGGTATTGCGTATACTGCTGGTCGATGAACTTCTGCTCTTCGGCCGTGGGATTGGGCCCGGCGATGTCGAAGCTGCGGTCCTGCATGAAGTCGTAGTAGACATAGCCGCCGCCCGGCTTCCGTCTCCCGGCAAATTTGGCGTTGCATTGCGCCAGCGCCGCGGTCTTCTCCTCCTTGGAGGCGGACTTCTCGGCGGCGTCGGCGCACTCCTCGAAATCCGTCGGGGAGCGGCTCCACCATTCCGCATGCGCGCGTTGAGGTTGCACCGCAGGCAGGCAGGTGATCGCTGCAAAGACCAGAATTGGCAAGTGGGGTCGGTACACGAACGGCAATCCTCAGCGGCTCCCCGCCTCAGATGACGGGAGATTGTCGCCAATTTGCGGCGATGTGTGACTCCAATGCTGCGTAATTTGCGACTTTCTTCTTTATCTGCCGTGGTTCCGTGATCTCGTTGCCACAGTCGGGTCGGCAATGACGGCGGCGCCGTTCGTGAATCGCACCTTGCTGTGGCGCCGGAACGATACGCAGCTTTTTTCCACCATTTTCATCCCGCCGTAGTTGACGAAACTAATCTTGACGATGGAAAGATTGGTGTTGACTGGACCGCACAAGCGCTCCTATGAATATCTTGACACTGGAAAGATGGATTGCGCCGCCCGGCGCGGAGGAGGCTGCGATGAAGGTGTTCCTCACGGTCAAGCTGGCGCTGCTGCCGTTCGTCGTGTTCTGGACCCTGCTGGCCTGGCATCAGCCGGCATGGGCGGTGTGGTCCGCGCTGGCCCTGGCGCTGGCCGCCAATGTCTGGCGCGCCTCCCGTAGCGAGCTCGCGCTGCTGGAACTCGGAAGCCTCGCCCTTTTCGTCGTGCTGGCGATCGCCAACGACGTCGCGCCGAATTGGACGGCCGGCAATGCCCTGTGGCTGTCCTTCGCTGGGCTCGGCCTCATCAGCTTCGCTTCGCTCGCCGTCGGCCGCCCCTGGACCGGGGATTATTCCCGGTCGGCCTATGCCGACAGCGCCTCGACGCCCCAGTTCCACCTGATCAACATGCTGATGACCGGGCTCTGGGGCGTCCTGTTCCTCGTGCTCGGCCTGTGCCGCTGGGCCAGCGTCGCCTCCTGGATCACGACGGCGATCGTCATCGGCGGCGCGCTGATCTCGATCTTCGGCCCCCGCTTCGCAATTCGCCAGGCCTTGCTGCGCATGCGGGCCGCGCGCGAGGAGTGCCATTGGCCGGCGCCGGGCTTCGCCTCCGCGGCCGAGACCGATTGCGATGTCGCGGTGATCGGCGCTGGAATCGGCGGGCTGACGGCCGCGGCCCTGCTCGCGGAGTCCGGGCTGAAGGTGAAGGTGTTCGACCACCACGTCGTGCCCGGCGGCTTCTGCCACACTTATCTTCGCAAGGCGCACCACGACAACAAGCCGGTGCTGTATCGCTTCGATGCCGGGCCGCACGATTTCTCCGGCGTCTGGCCCGGCGGGCCGGTCGACGGCGTGCTGCGCCGGCTCGGCGTCGCCGACCGTATCCAATGGCGGCGGGTCACCCACTCCTACCGTCTCGCCGGCCGGCGCATCGAGGTGCCAGAGGACTGGCGCGCCTATGTCCGACTGCTTTGCGAGATGTTTCCAGCCAGCGCGGACGGGCTGACCCGGCTGTTCGACACCATCCATGCCATCTTCGAGAGCATGTATGCGACGGGGCAGGGTCGCAGCGGCATTCCCGGCATGCCCGCCACATTGGAGGAGATGCTGGCCTTCCCGCGCAAGCATCCGCAGGCGTACCGCTGGATGAACCGCCCGTTCGACGAGCTCGTCGCCGCCCACGTCTCCGATCCCGAGCTGATCGCCACTCTCAATGCGCTGTCGGGCTATCTCGGCGACGGCAGCGAGACGCTGAGCTGCGCGCAGATGGTCCCGATCTTCGGCTACTATTTCAAGGGCGGCTTCTATCCGGTCGACGGCTCCGGCCACCTCGCGGACGTGCTCGCAGAGGCGGTCACCGCCCGGGGAGGCGAGGTGCATCTGAAATCCAGGGTCACGCGCATTCTGGTCGAGGAGGGCCGCGCCGTTGGCGTCGTGCTCGGCAACGGCCGCACGGTTCGCGCGCAGGCGGTGGTCTCGAATGCCGATCTCGGCCGCACCTTCACCGAGCTTCTGAAGGCCGACGATCTGCCGGCCGGCTTTCGCGAGCGCGCCCGTGCCCTCGTACCGGCGACGTCGTGCTTCTCGGTGCATCTCGGCCTCGACATGGTGCCGGACGTCGCGCCCGCCGCGCATCTCGACTCCCCGATGGGGATCGGGCTCGCGGTAATGTCCAAGCTCGATCCGTCGGCGGCGCCGGAAGGCCATGCGACGATGACGATCATCACCCTCGTTCCTCACGAACAGGCCAAGAGCTGGTTTCCCGACGAGGGCGGCGACGACTGGAAGGCGTGGCGGCGCTCGCCGGACTACGAGGCGCGCAAGCAGCAGCTCGGCGATGCCATGGTCGCCGCCGCCGAGACCATCATTCCCGGCCTGTCGCAGCATATCGTCTACCGCACCGACGCCAGCCCCGTGACCTATGCGCGCTACGACCTCGCCAGTGCCGGCGCGATCTATGGCGTGGCCCGGTCGGGACGGCTGAAGGGCGCCAAGGCGCCGGTGCGCAATCTCGTCATCGCCGGCGGCGGCAATGCCGGAGCCGGCGTCGAGGCCGTGGTGATCTCGGGCGCGGAGGCGGCCGAGGCGCTCGTGCCCGGCCTGCTGGCGCGCGTATCAGATGTCGCATCGGACGCAATGACAGCGCCGCCGAAGGCGGCATGAGCGCGGCGATCAGGGCGTGTAGAGGTAGCGCAGCAGGGTGCGGCCGACGGTCTCCAGGCTCTGCGCCGAGCACTGTTCGATCGTATCCTGCGTGGTGTTGAAATAGGGCTCGTAGTCGAAGTCGATGACCAGGAAGCTCGGAATTCCGGCCTGCTGCAGCGCCGTGTGGTCGTCGCTGATCGGGTACGTCGTGGGCTCCGGCGAGAACGCCTGCGGCGCGATCCGGCTGCCGATGCTCCAGAACTTCTTGACCTCCGGCAGCGCCGAGGCCAGCGACGACGGCTCCGGCTGCAGCTTGAGATCCTTGTCGCAGACCATGTCGAAATCGACCGCCTTCTCCGGCTTGTGCGTCGGATAATAGGTCTTCAGGTTGGCCGCGAAATGCGGCGAGCCGAGGGGACGCCAGGTCGGATCGCCGGCGCCGAGCGATTTCGGCCCTTCCTCGCCGTCGAAGAAGATCAGGTCGATGCCGACGTCGGGCCGCGGCGACAGCGACAGCACGCGGGCGGTCTCCAGCAGCAGCGCCACCGCCGAGGCGGAGTTGTTGGCGCCCGGCATCGGCGCATCCGGCGACTTCGGATCGCGATAGGCCTTGATGATGCTGTCGTAATGGGTCGCGACGATAACGCGCCGCGGGTTCTGCACCTGGAAGCGGGCGATGATGTTGGTGAGCGGGATCGCCTTGCCGTCGTCACCCTTGGCGGAGAAGCTCTGCGTGAGCACCGCATCCGCCGCGCTCTTGGCCATCGCGTCCTTGATGTAGTCGATCGTTTTCTGATGCCCCGGCTCACCCATCGAGCGCGGCGTGAAGCGCAAGAGATCGGCGATGACGGACATCGCGCGCTGGCCGTCCCACAATTCGATCTTTGCGTCCGCGGCGTGGGCGGCCGGCGACGTCAGCAGCAACGCGGCCGTTGTCGCGGTGGCGGCGAGGCGGGGCCAGAACTCGGTCATCCGAAAAGCTCTTCAACGATGTCAGGACGGCTTCTTGCCGAAGGGAATGAACAGGATGCCGGCGCAGCCAGCCAGCACCACGGCGAAATAATAGGTGATGGCGCGCGAGCCGATGGTCGGAATCAGCGCGAACGTCGTGACCAGCGTGCCGACGACGTTGCCGATGGTCGAGACGCCGTAGACCAGGCCGGCGACACGGCCGGCCTCGCCGGCCGAGCGCGTCAGCAGGCTGACGGCGATCGGCGAGAAGGTGCCGAGCAGGGTCAGCGGCACCAGCAGCAGCGCGGTCGAGGCCATCAGCGTCGCCATCGGCCCGTCGCCGATGCTGTCGAGGATGTCGGCCATCACGGTATCGGCGGTCGCCGGCACCAGCGCCATGTAGGCGGCGGCGATCAGGATCATGGTGCCGATGGTGCGCGTCGACGGTTGCCGGTCGACGATGGCGCTGCCGGCGAAATAGCCGATCGCGAGCGCGCACAGCACGGTCGAGATCAGGCTCGCCCAGGCGCCGATGCCGCTGCCGAAATACGGGTTGAGGTAGCGGCTGCCGAGCATCTCGAAGCCCATCAGCACGCAGCCGACCAGGAACGAGCAGACATAGATCGCCAGCATGCCGGCGCGGGACACGTGCTCGCTCATGGCAGCTTCTTGTTGTGGCGCTCGATGCTCTTCAGCGCCTCGACCGGCGCGAAGTCGTCGGTCAGCACCTTGGCCTTGGCGTCGATCACCTGGCCGTTGTCGATGTCGATGCGCTTGCGCTGCGCCAGCATGTCGGCGAGCTTGTAGCGGAAGCCGAATTCCTTGTCGCGCTCTTGCGCGATGCCGGCGAGATCTTCCGCCTTCCGCTCGTCGCCGGGATATGCGACCATGACGATGTTGCCGCCGGCCTCGTAGAAGTCGACCTGCGGGAACACGCTGTGAATGGTCTTCACCGCGGCGTCGAACAGCATCGTCGACGGCTCGACGTTCTGCGCCACCACGCCGCCCTCGGCGAGATGGTCCTTGACGAGCTGGTAGAATTCCTTGGTCAGGAGATGAAACGGCACGAACGGCCCGCGATAGGCGTCGATCAGGATGATGTCGTAGCGGTCCTTGGATTCCTGCACGAACAGCCGGCCGTCGCGGTTGGCGACGTGGAAGTTCGGCTCCTCCTTGATGCCGAAATATTTCTTGGCGAGCTCCAGCACCGTCGGATCGAGCTCGACCGACGTCACCTGCACCTTGGGCAGGAAGCGGTGCAGGTACCACGCGGTGCGGCCGCCGCCGAAGCCGATCTCGAGAATGGAGCTGACATTCTTGGCGTACATCACGCTCGCGGTCATGAAGCGGGTATAGTCGACCGGCAGGTCGAGCTCGTCGCGGGTGTTGTAGACGCTCTCGGTATAGATGCGGCGGTTGTGACCGAAGGTCATGCTGCGGTAAGGCGGCTGCTCATAGACATAGATGTTGTTGTAGAGCGACTCCTTGGACTCCAGCAGATTACGGGTGTCCTGCGCGCCTGCGGCGGCGATGGAGAGGAAGCTTGCGAGCGCGCCTGAAATGACCGACCGGATGAGCATCGACTTAATCGTTTCCCTCGGCTGAAATGGGCAGGCGCGCTTGAATCAAGTCGGATCTCGCGGCGCCGGCCGGCTGGCCCGGCCACGAGATGCGCTCAGGCACGACCAATACGGCAATCCCGAGGCCGGGTTCCGGATCGGCGCCGTTCTCTTAGACCATCGGCTGCCGTCCGGATAGTCAAACCGCCCCTCCCAAACGGGGGTGTGATCGGTCGGCGCCGCCTCAACCGGGATCGCGCGGCCGCGTTCCCACCGTCTTCCCATCGCAGGACCCGAGCGTCGTTGTGCCACGGCCGGCTGTCCGGTCCAGGCATTGACCGGAGAGGCTTCCGGTCGGTGGCCGGGTCTGCTATGGAGGCAGCGAAGCAGGTGCACTTCGGTGCAGGCTCCGGTCCCGTAGCTCAGCTGGATAGAGCGGCGGTTTCCTAAACCGTAGGTCGCATGTTCGAGTCATGCCGGGATCGCCATCTGCCGCCGCAGCCTTTGCGCGCGCAGACCTCTCCAGAACAAACCGTCGCGCGTGCGATCCGCTCGGGAAACGGGTGGAGCGCGCCGCCGCGATCGAGGAGCTTCTCCGGGTGAGACGGCGGCCTGAGCCCCGTCCGCGCGGCGCGCCATCGCCGCCGAATGTATCACCCTGGAGAGCTATCCATGCACACGACGATCGAGCCGGGCATCCTCTATTTCGGGACGCCCGTCGTCCTCATCAGCACCGTCAATGAGGATGGCGGCTTCAATCTCGCGCCGATGTCGTCGGCGTTCTGGCTCGGCTGGCGCTGCATGCTGGGCCTCGCGGCGGGATCGAAGACGCCGCAGAACATGCGGCGTACCGGCGAATGCGTGCTGAACCTGCCGTCGGTCGATCTCGTGGCCGCGGTCGATCGCCTGGCGCTGACCACGGGATCCGCCCCGGTGCCGCCGATGAAGCAGCGCAAGGGCTACCGCCATGAGCCGGACAAGTTCGCCGCGGCCGGTCTCACCGCGGTCAGGTCCGAAACGGTGGCCGCGCCGCGCGTCGCCGAATGCCCGGTCCAGCTCGAAGCGCGCGTCGAAGCGGTGCATGGCATCGCCGATGACGACGCGCTGCTGAAGGGGCACATCCTGTGCTTCGAGGTCCGCGTCCAGCGCGTTCATGTCGACGAGACCCTCCTGATGGACGGCGCGCGCGACCGAATCGACCCCGACAAATGGCGGCCGCTGATCATGAGCTTCCAGCAGTTCTATGGCCTCGGCCCGCGCCTTCACGAGTCGCGGCTCGGGACCATTCCGGAGGCGGCCTATCGCACGCCCGACGTCGAGCGCGCGCGCAACGTCCCGACGCGGATGGAGGCGGCGGCAGGCTGAGCCGGCTCGGCCTCGAGTCTCGCCTGGAATCACCCGGCCGCCCGTTCAAGCTTGCATCCGGGTGCAAGAGGTCAAGGACATCATGGGGGCTGTGGCTGTCGATCGGCTGCTGATCGAGGCGGCCGATCATTACAATGCGGGGCGCGCCGGACCGGCCAAGGCACTGTGCGGCGACATCCTCCAGGCGGTGCCGGATCATCTGCCGGCGCTGCATCTGTCCGCGATCCTCGCCTTTGCCGACGGCCGCATGGCCGAGGGCGCGGAGCTGCTCGGGCGCGTCTTCGCCCGCGATCCCCGCCATGCGGCGGCCTATGTCACGCTCGGCGATGCGCTCGCGGTGAAAGGCGAGCGCAACGGCGCCGCCGATGCGTTCGCGCGCGCAGCGGCGTTGCGGCCGCGCGATGCGGCGATTCACAGCAGGCTCGGCAGTGCGCTGCTGGAGCTGTCGCGCTTCGCCGAGGCCGAAGCGGCCTATCGCCGCGCGCTGACGCTCGATCCTGCGCTCGCGCATGCGCGCTGGAATCTCGCGCTGGCCCTGACGCGTCAGGGCCGCCTCGTGGAGGCCGAAGCCGTCTACCGTGTGCTGCTCGAACGCGACCCGGCCCACCCCGACGCGTGGCGGGCGCTGGCGCATGTGCTCGCCGACCAGGCAGATTATGCGGCGGCGGTGCCGGCTTATCAGCATGCGCTCGCCGCACGGCGGGACGATGCCGGCCTGCATCTCAGCCTTGGCGATGTGCTCTACAAGCAGCGCGCCTTTGCCGAGGCCGCGGCCCATTATCGTCAGGCCTGCGATCTCGCGCCCGGTGATGCCAACGCTGCACGGCTGCTCGGGCACGCGCTGCACGAGGCCGACCGCCCGGCCGAGGCCGTCGAGGCCTATCGGCGCGCCGCGGTGCTCGATCCCACCGATGTGGTCGTGCTCAGCAATCTCGCCGCCTGCCTGTGCGGGACCGGCCAGATCGAAGCGGCGATGGCCGCCTGCGAGCACGCGCTGGCCTTGCTGCCCGATCACGCCCCGGCGCATACCAATCTCGGCATCATCCATGAGATGCGCGGCGAGACCATCGAGGCCGTCGCGGCGCATCGCCGTGCGGTCGCCGCCGATCCGGCTTATGCCAAGGGCCACGCCAATCTCGCGGTGGCGCTGCGCAACGCCGGCGACATCGACGCGGCGCTCGCGGCCTCGCACCGCGCGGTCGCGCTCGCGCCCGACGATGCGCTGGCGCGCTACAATCACGCGCATTTCCTGCTGATGTGCGGCGACCTCGTGAACGGCTTTGCCGAGCACCGCTGGGGCCGCGACTGTCCGGATCTGTCCGCGGGCATGCCGCGCTTCGACGCGCCGGAATGGCGGGGCGCACCACTCGACGGGCGCACGCTGCTGCTGTTCGCCGAATATGGCATCGGCGACGCGCTGCAATTCGTGCGCTATGTCGATCGCGTCAGGATGATGGGCGGCCCGGTCGTGCTGCAGGTGCAGCCGGCGATCGCGCCCCTGCTGCGCTGTCTGGAGGGCGTGACCGTGGTGCCGCGCGGCGCGCCGCTGCCGCCAATCGACCTGCAGGCGCCGCTGATGGATCTGCCGCGCATCTTCGGCACCACGCTGGAGACGATCCCGGCCGAGGTGCCGTACCTCGCCGCCGATCCGATCAAGATGGCCGCGTGGCGCAACGTGCTCGGGCGCGCGCCGTCGTTGAAGGTCGGCGTCGTCTGGGCCGGCAATCCCAGGCACAAGGGCGATCGGCAGCGCTCGCTGACCGCGCAGGCGGTGCTGCCGCGGCTGGTGATGCCGGGCGTGCAGCTCTATTCCTTGCAGAAGGAGCCGCGGCCGGGCGATGCGCTAGGGCTCGCCGAGCTTGGCACCGACGTCATCGATCTCGGGCCGCTGCTCAGCGACTTCGCCGAGACCGCAGCTGCCGTCGCCGCGCTCGATCTCGTCATCTCCGTCGACACGTCGGTGGCGCATCTCGCCGGCGCGCTCGGCCGCCCGGTCTGGGTGCTGTTGCCTTACGCGCTCGACTGGCGCTGGCTGCGCGACCGCGCCGACAGCCCGTGGTATCCGACCATGCGGCTGTTCCGCCAGGACAAGCCGATGGCCTGGGATGGTGTGCTGGCGCGGACGGCCGGGGAGCTTGCGCGGCTGGTAGCAGGTGAGCGCGGGCTGCTGTCGCCCGGGCCGGGTATGAGGCCGAGAGCGGACGTCGAAGGCTTATGAGGCCCGACGCCTATCGCGTGGCCATGCGTGCGAGACCGGTCTGATCCGAGCGCGTGGACGGAAACGACAATCGCCACAAGCTGAACAGCATCGGGAGTTGGAAAACGAAGCTGATCGCCGCAGCGCCTGCCAGCACCTCGAAACGTTGCGCCTCGATCAGAGCCTTGGCGCTCGGTACCACGTGGACCAGGCCGTCGGCGACGTAGACAAGCGCAACCACCCGCCAGATGTTGGCGGAGAGCAAGCCCATCCTGAAGGCATGATCGAACAGCGCGAGCAACCCGCCGAGCGCGAGCGTCGAGCTCACCATGTGAGCCGGCGTATCGTAGAAGCCGGAGTCCAGGGCGGCCTGGACGAACCAGAGTCCGTAAACCACCGCGATGATCTTCAGCAACATCAGTTCGTTCCCAGGCCCGCGAGATCGTCGTCTGCCTCCGGGCAGCCGATCGGATTGCGCCCCCTTGATCGGAGCAGGCGTGCGCGACGTCGAGCTTATGCTGCGTGTCACGAAGGCTCTCTTAATCGGCTCGCTTGGATTGTCCTGAACGAGCCGCCCGCCTTTGATCCAGGTCCCGTGATGCAGGAGCCAGGCGCGGTTGCGGACATGGTCAAGAACCGCGGAGGCGGCCTACTGCTCCGCCAGCAACTCCCGCACCCGCGGCACCACCACCCGGCCATACAGCTCGATGCTGCGCATCAGCTTCGCATGCGGCAGCGGGCCGGCCGAATACTTCAGTTGAAAGCGCGACAGGCCGAGGGCCTTGATCGTCGCGGCGATCTTCCGCGCCACGGTCTCCGGCGAGCCGACATAGAGCGAGCCGTGGTCGGCCTCCTGCACGAATTCGTCGCGGCCCATCGGCGGCCAGCCGCGCTCGCGGCCGATGCGGTCGCGCATGGTCTTGTAGTCCGGCCACAGCTCCTCGCGTGCCACTTCGTCGGTGTCGGCAACATAGCCGGGCGAATGCACGCCGATCGGCTTCGTCTCGCGGCCGAACTGTTTGATCGCGCGATGGTACAGCTCGACATAGGCAGCGAAGCGTTTCGGATCGCCGCCGATGATCGCGAGCATCAGCGGCAGCTCGTAATGCGCCGCGCGCACCACGGACTCCGGGCTGCCGCCGACGCCGATCCAGGCCTTCAGCCGGCCGTGCTCGACCGGCGGGTAGACCAGCTGCTCGCGCAGCGGCGGGCGCAGATTGCCCTGCCAGGTCAGCGGCTGCTGCGGCAGCAGGCTGACGAACAGATCGAGCTTCTCCTCGAACAGCGCCTCGTAGTCCTTGAGATCGAAGCCGAACAGCGGGAAGGACTCGGTGAAGGAGCCGCGGCCGAGGATCACCTCGGCGCGGCCGTTCGAGACGGCGTCCAGCGTCGAAAATCGCTGGAACACGCGGATCGGATCGTCCGAGCTCAGCACCGTCACCGCCGAGCCGAGCTTGATGCGCGAGGTCCGCGCCGCGATCGCGGCCAGCGCCACTTCGGGCGCCGAGATCGCGAAATCGCCGCGATGGTGCTCGCCGAGCCCGATGAAATCGAGCCCGAGCTGGTCGGCCAGCACCGCTTCCTCGACCACGTCGCGGATCACCTGGGCATGCGAGGCCATGTCGCCATCAGCGCCGCGGGTGACGTCGCCGAACGTGTCCAGGCCGAATTCGATTGGTGTGATCATGTCTCATTCCATTGCGTCGGGCCGTCATACGGCGTCCCGCTGTCAGCTGGAAGGGGCGGAACCGGATTGCAAGCGGCTGGGACGAAACACAGGGTTTCGATGTTGCGGCAACGACAGAATCCCCTGTGGAGAGCTCGCCTGTTGGCTTGAGGCACGTCATGCCCCGGGCATCCACGCCCATCGACATCCGGCGAACGACGTGGATGGCCGGGACAAGCCCGGCCATGACGGTGGAGGGAGGGGGAGAAGGCGGCTCGGTCACCGTCCGCGTGAATGTCAAGGCGGCAAAAAAATTCTCTTTCGTTTTTCCAGAAAGTGTGCTCTATTGCATCTATCCTGCCTCATCGATGAGGGGCGTACGCGCGGTCGTCACGAGACGCGAGGCGGGGATGCGGTGGCCGCAGCGGGTCGCAGCGTGACTTTGTCGCGCCGACGAACGATCCGATGCGGACAGTCAAGTCGCGTGGTCCTGGCCTCCCGATGCTGAGGTCAAGCCGGACGGCGGTGCGGAAGCGCAGCGCGCCGACGATGGGGGCAAGACAGCCGGTCCCCAGGGAGATCGCGAAGCAGCTGTAAAACCATCGCGCAGGGAAGGCCGGGATGTTCCAGCCGAACCTGTGGTTCCTGCCGCCTGCATTTTTTTCGCAGGCGGGCCATGGGGGCGGCGAGCTCCCGGTCTTCCCTGCGCCCTCACGTTTCCGAGGGCGAACGATCCGGACAAGGCTCGGGCTAGCGCGGCCGCGAGAGCGCGAACGCATGACCTCGGCCGATGCGATGGCCGGCCGCGCCTGTTGTGCGGTCATGCCATGCCAAAAAATGGGCGTGTGGCGCGGCCGCGCATCACCTAGGCTCCGATCATCGATCACACGGGATGACGCACATGGCGACCGGCAGCGACTATCAGATCTTCGAGGCAGGCGACGTCGTGCTGCAATCGGGCGTGACGTTCCCGTCACTGCGGCTCGCCTACAAGACCTATGGCACGCTGAACGCGGCCAAGGACAACGTCATCCTCTATCCGACCTCGTTCGGCGCCCAGCACGTCGACACCGAGTGGCTGGTCGCGCCCGGCGGCGCGCTCGATCCGAGCAGCTACTTCATCATCATTCCGAACCTGTTCGGCAATGGCCTGTCGTCGTCGCCCTCGAATACGCGCGAACTGTTCGGCGACGCGCCGTTCCCGTCGATCAACTATCACGACGCGGTCGCGGTGCAGCGCCGGCTCGTGGAGGAACAGTTCGGGATTAGCCGGATCGCGCTGGTCTATGGCTGGTCGATGGGCGGCATGCAGGCCTATCACTGGGCCGCGCGCCATCCGGACATGGTGGAGCGTGCGGCGGTGGTGTGCGGCAGCGCGCGCTGCTCGCCGTATAACCATCTGTTCCTGGACGCCGTGAAGGCGGCGCTGACGGCCGATCCCGCGTTCCGCAACGGCCGCTTCGTCGAGAAGCCTGTCGCCGGCCTGCGCGCCATGGGCCGCATCTATGCCGGCTGGGCGATGTCCTATGAGTTCTACCGCGACGAGGCCTGGCGCGAGCAGGGTTTTGGCTCGCAGGAGGACTATCTCGCCGCGACCTGGGACTTAGCGTTCGCGCATCGCGATGCCGACAACCTGCTGGCGCAGATCGCGATCTGGCAGGGTGGCGACATCAGCAATTGCGCGGCGTTCGGCGGCGATCTCGATCGGGCGCTGGCGGCGATCAGCGCGCACATACTGCTGATGCCGGGGCAAACTGACCGCTATTTCGACTGGCGCGACAACGAACGCGAGCTGCCGAAACTGGTCAACGCCCGTTCCGCCGTGCTGCGGCCGATCCCCTCGATCCACGGCCACCGGGCCGGCAATCCCGTCCGCATCCCGGCCGATCACGACTTCATCAAGGCCAACGTTTCCGCGCTTCTCCAGAGCTGACACCCGAGTTCGACATGACCGACGTGCCCACCGACGAATTCGCGCCCCGCCCGAAGCTGCTGACACCGCCGGTGTTGCAGCAGCTCTGCACGCGCTCCAACCTGCAGGGCGCGCTCCGCACGCTCAGCCATTACGGCGCGATCATCGGAGTGGGTGCGCTGATCGGAGTGATCGCATCAACGCATGGTGTGCTCTGGGCGCTGCCCTTGCTGCCGGTGCAGGGCGTGCTGATCGCCTTCCTGTTCATGGCGGTGCACGAGACCGCGCACAAGACCGCGTTCGACAGCCGCAGGCTCAACCTCGCGATCGGCAATCTCTCCGGCTTCCTGATCGGACTGCCCTATGAATATTACTGCCTGTTCCACTGGGAGCATCACCGCCACACCCAGGATCCCCTCCGCGATCCGGAGCTGATCGTCGGCCCCAAGCCGCGCTCGGAGACCCAGCTCGCCATCGCCTATTCCGGGCTGCTCCAGGTCGCCGGCCGGCTTCGGCTGCTGCTGAAGCATGCGGTGACGGGCGAGGTGACGGTGCCGTGGGTGCCTGCCGGTCGCCGCGCCACCATCGTACGCGAGGCGCGCGCCTATGCCACTGGTTACGCGCTGCTCCTGCTCGGCTCGGTCGCGCTGCACAGCGCGCTGCTGCTGTGGATCTGGGTGCTGCCGCTGCTGCTGGGCCAACTGATCCTCCGGCCCTATCTCTACGCCGAGCACACCGGTTGTGATCACACCAGAAGCGCCTTCCACAACACCCGCACCACCTTCACCACGCGGATCGTGCATTGGCTGGCGTGGAACATGCCCTACCACGTCGAGCACCACGCCTATCCGGCGGTGCCGTTCCACGCGCTGCCGAAGCTGCATGCGATCGTCGACGGCGAGATCAAGTATCGCGGGCAGGGCTACGTCGCCGTGACGCGGCAGACCTGGGCCTGGTTTCGCGATCAGTTTGATGGAACGAAGTTCGGAAGCAAATGAGTTTGTGCCCGACCTATCGCCGCGCAGACGGTGCATCCTCTCCCCTTGTGGGAGAGGGTGGCATGATCGAGCAACGCTCGATCATGCCGGGTGAGGGGTCTCTCTCCGCAGAGACGGTCTTGCTATGGAGAGAGACCCCTCACCCGAGCGAGTATGATGCTGATAGTATCGATGCCCTCTCCCACAAGGGGAGAGGGCGCAGTCATGAGCACCGTGCGAGCGCTGCTGCCCCGTTAGCTCACCGCCACCGCTCGCGCATGCGAGCGCCGAGATCGATCCGCGGGCCCTGGCTCGCCACCGCCGCGCCCCTCTGCATCCGCGGCCAGCTGGTGCGCTCGAACAGCGGCACCAGGGCCTCCGGAATGAACCGCGTGCGCGAGGCATAGACATGACGATCGCCGCGCACCGGCTGGCCGTGGACGAAGAAGCGCTGCGGCACCAGGAGATGCAGATCGTCCTTGGCGCGGGTCATCGCGACATAGAGCAGCCGGCGTTCCTCCTCCAATTCGGCGCTGGAGCCGGCGCCGAGATCGGATGGCATGCAGCCGTCGACGACGTTGAGGACGTGTACGGAATTCCACTCCATCCCCTTGGCGGAATGGATGGTGGAGAGGATCAGGTAGTCCTCGTCGAGCAGGGGCACGCCGGACTGATCGGAGGTGGCGTCGGGCGGGTCGAGCGTCAGCTCGGTGAGGAAGCGCTCGCGCGAGGGATAGCCGCTCGCGATCTGCTCGAGCTGCAGCAAATCGGCGGTGCGGACCTCGGCGTCGTCGTGGACGCGCTCGAGATGCGGCTGATACCAGTGCCTGACGCGCTCGATATCTCCAGGCCATTCCGAGACGCGCAACTGCTCCAGCGTGCGCACGAACGCGGTCCAGTCCTCGCCGGCGCGCGCCGGCGTTGGCTGCTCGCACAGCCGCGCGATCGGATCGGCGCTTTCACTCACGGCATCAAGCAGGCGCTGCGCCGACGCCGGGCCGATGCCCGGGATCAGATGCAGCACGCGGAAGCCGGCGATGCGGTCGCGTGGGTTGGCAACGAAGCGCAGGCAGGCCAGCACGTCTTTCACGTGAGCGGCATCGAGGAACTTCAGCCCGCCGAACTTCACGAACGGGATGTTGCGGCGCGTGAGCTCGAACTCCAGGGGACCGCTGTGCGACGACGTGCGGAACAGCACGGCCTGCTGCTTCAGCACGATGCCTTCCTCGCGCTTCGCCAGCACCTGCTCGACGATGTAGCGCGCCTGGTCGGTCTCGTCGCCGACGGTCACGAGCTGCGGCTTGCGCGAGCTCGTGCGGTCGGTCCACAGATTCTTGGTGAAGCGCTCGCGCGCCAGCCCGATCACGCCATTGGCCGCCGTGAGGATCGGCTGGGTCGAGCGGTAGTTGCGGTCGAGCGTGACGATGTCGGCGCGCGGGCTGAACTGATCGGGAAAGTCCAGGATGTTGCGCACCGTGGCGGCGCGGAAGGCGTAGATCGACTGCGCATCGTCGCCGACCACGGTGAGGCCCGCCCCAGTCGGCTTCAAGCCGAGCAGGATCTGCGACTGCAGCCGGTTCGTGTCCTGATATTCGTCGACCAGCACGTGATCGAATCGATCGCCGATCTCCCGCGCGATCGTGTCGTCCGCCATCATCTGCGCCCAGTACAGCAGCAGATCGTCGTAGTCGAGCACGGCGTTGGCCTGCTTGGCCTCGACGTAAGCGGCGAACAGGCCCTTCAGCTCGCCGGCCCATTCCGCGCACCACGGAAAATGCCGCACCAGCGCTTCCTCCAGCGGCATGTCGGCGTTGACGCAACGCGAGTAGATCGCAAGGCAAGTGCCTTTGGTCGGGAAGCGCCGCTGCGTGTTGGACAGGCCGCGCTCATGCCGCACCAAATTCATCAGGTCGGCGGAATCCTCGCGATCATGGATCGTGAACACAGGGTCGAGGCCGACGCGCTCGGCGTAGTCGCGCAGCATCCGCGCGCCGAGGCCATGAAACGTGCCGGCCCAGGTCAGGCCCGCGGTAACGGCCTCGGCCTGGCCGCCCAGCACCTTGCGGGCGATGCGCTCGACCCTGCGGCTCATTTCGCTCGCCGCGCGGCGCGAGAACGTCATCAGCAGGATGCGGCGCGGATCGGCGCCATTGACGAGCAGATGTGCGACGCGATGCGCGAGCGTGTTGGTCTTGCCCGAGCCCGCGCCGGCAATGATCAGCAGCGGCGGGCCCGGCGCGGCGCAGGCACCGCCATGCTCGACGGCGCGGCGCTGCTCCGGATTGAGATCGTCGAGATATGTCGCAGCCGTGGCCTGCACGAATCGTCCCTCAACCTGCAAGAATCAGTGATTTGCGCCGCATGTGCAACGCGATGGCCCGGTCGCGACAGCGTTTTACATGATTCGCAACCGGTCTTTTTTGCCACGGTTGCCCACAGAGCGTCCGCCAGCCGCTTGCGCTGGCGCGCGTGCACTCCTATCCAATCAGCCCCGTCACGAATCTCGGAAGAACACCGTGTCGAATTTTGCCTCCATCATTGCCGCTGAGCTCGCCGTCAGGGATGCCCAGGTCCAGGCCGCGATCGACCTGCTCGACGGCGGCGCGACCGTGCCGTTCATCGCGCGCTACCGCAAGGAGGCGACCGGCATGCTGGACGACACGCAGCTGCGCACCTTGGAGGAGCGGCTTCGTTACTTGCGCGAGATGGATGCACGGCGCACCGCGATCATCGAGAGCATCAAGTCGCAGGGCAAGATGACGCCGGAGATCGAGCTGGCGCTCGCGACCGCCGACACCAAGGCCCGGCTCGAGGACATCTATCTGCCGTTCAAGGAGAAGCGCCGCACCAAGGCGCAGATCGCGAAGGAAGCCGGGCTCGAGCCGCTTGCCGACATGCTGATCGGCGATCCGATGAAGGCGCCGGAGGTCGAAGCCAAGGCGTTCATCAAGAAGGACGGCGACAATCCGGTCAAGGACGTCAAGGCCGCGCTCGACGGCGCGCGCGCGATCCTGGTCGAGCGTTTCGCCGAACATGCCGATCTCGTCGGCTCGCTGCGCGAGGAGATGTGGACCCGCGGCGCGGTGAAATCGTCCGTACGTCATGGCAAGAAGACCGAGGGCGCCAAGTTCGCCGACTACTTCGATTTCGCCGAGCCCTTCACCAAGCTGCCGTCGCACCGCATCCTGGCGATGCTGCGCGGCGAGAAGGAAGAGGTGCTGCAGCTCGATTTCGGCGATGGGGAGCCGGAGGATTCGAAGGATCCGTCGCTGTACGAGAACCGCATCGCGGTGACGTTCGGCATCTCGCGCCAGGGCCGCCCCGCCGATCAGTTCCTGTCGGACTCCGTGCGCTGGGCCTGGCGCACCCGCATCAAGACCTCGCTGGCGCTCGATATCCGCATGCGTCTTTGGCAGGAGGCGGAGAAGGAGGCGGTGCGCGTGTTCGCGGCGAACCTGCGCGATCTGCTGCTCGCCGCCCCCGCCGGCGGCCGCGCCACGCTCGGGCTCGATCCCGGCTTCCGCACCGGCGTCAAGGTCGCGGTCATCGACCGCACCGGCAAGTTCGTCGATCACGCCACGATCTATCCGCACGAGCCGCAGCGGCAGTGGAACGAGAGCATGCTGACACTGGCGCAACTCTGCGTGAAGCACGGCATCGATCTCGTCGCCATCGGCAACGGCACGGCGTCGCGCGAGACGGAGAAGCTGGTCAACGATTTGATGAAGCTGAAGCCGGATCTCAAGCTGACCAAGGCGATCGTGTCGGAAGCCGGCGCGTCGGTCTATTCGGCCTCGGAGTTCGCCGCCAAGGAATTCCCCAATCTCGACGTCTCGATCCGCGGCGCGGTCTCGATCGCGCGCCGCCTGCAGGATCCGCTCGGCGAACTCGTCAAGGTGCCGCCGGCCTCGATCGGCGTCGGCCAGTATCAGCACGATCTCAACCAGTATGAGCTGGCCCGCGCGCTCGATGCCACCGTCGAGGACTGCGTGAACGCCGTCGGCGTCGATCTCAACACCGCCTCGGCGCCGCTGCTGGCGCGGGTGTCGGGCATCGGCGAGAGCCTGGCGCAGAACATCGTCGCGCATCGCGATGCCAACGGTCCGTTCCCGACCCGCGACAAGCTTAAGGAGGTGCCGCGGTTGGGTCCGAAGGCGTTCGAGCAGTGCGCCGGCTTTTTGCGCATCCGCGACGGTGACAACCCGCTCGATGCCTCCGGCGTGCACCCGGAATCCTATCCGGTCGTGAAGAAGATCCTGGAGACGACAAAGAGCGACATCAAGGTGCTGATCGGCGACACCAAGACCTTGAAGACGCTCAATCCGGCGAAGTTCGCCGACGAGCGCTTCGGCGTGCCGACGGTCACCGACATCATCAAGGAGCTGGAGAAGCCGGGCCGCGATCCGCGTCCGGAATTCAAGACCGCGACCTTCCAGGAGGGCGTCGAGAAGATCACCCATCTCAAGCCGGGCATGATCCTGGAGGCGACCATCACCAACGTCGCGGCTTTCGGCGCCTTTGCCGATATCGGCGTGCACCAGGACGGCCTGATCCACATCTCGGCGATGTCCGAGAAGCGCATCAACGATCCGCGCGAGGTGGTGAAGCCGGGGCAGGTCGTGAAGGTCAAGGTGCTCGACGTCGACGTGCCGCGCAACCGCATCTCGCTGACGCTTCGGCTGTCCGATCCGCTGCCGGCCAAGGGCGAGAAGCGGACCAGCGCACGGCCGCCTGCGGGGCGCATGACCACGCGTGAGGAGAAGCCGTCCGGCGGCGGCGCGTTCGCCGCGGCGATGGCCAAGGCCGCGGAGCGGCGCAAGGGCGCCTGAGGCGGATGGTGATGAGGCGCCGCGGAGGGCATGTCTCGTCTGCGGCGCCATCTCTGCGGCGCCATGGCATTCGGCGTCGTGGCATTCGGCGTCGTGTCGTTGCCGCCTTCCCTATCTCCGCGGCCACGCGTACATTGGTCGGCGGGTTGTGAGTGGGGACCGCGCATGACGAACCGGACCGTGATCATGGCCGGCGCAACCGGGCTGGTGGGACGGGAGCTGCTTCGCGGTCTGCTCGCCGATCCGACCGTGGATCATGTGCACGTCGTCGGCCGCCGTGCGCCCCCTGACGTTTCACCCAAGCTGACGGCCCATGTCGTGGATTTCACCGCGCTGCCGTCCCTGCCGCCGGCCGACGAGCTCTATCTGGCTCTGGGGACCACGATCAAGGTGGCCGGGAGCCAGGCCGCCTTCCGCGCCATCGATCACGACGCAAACCTCGCCGTCGCCAGGGCCGCGCTCGCGAGCGGCACCAGGCGCGTCGGTCTGGTCAGCGCGATGGGGGCAGATAGCACGTCGCGCGTCTTCTATAGCCGGGTGAAGGGTGAGCTCGAGGATGAGCTCACCGCGCTGCCCTTCGAGGGACTGGTGATCGCGCGGCCTTCGCTGCTGGTCGGCGCGCGGACGGAGCTGGGACAGCCGAGCCGGCCGGGCGAGGAATGGGGCAACAGGCTGAACAACATCATCGGCTTCCTGATCCCGGCGAACTACAAGCCCATCGCCGCGGCGGACGTCGCCAACGCGCTGCTCATGGCTGTTCCTACAGTTGCCGGCAAGCGAGTGATGCTGTCAGGGGCCATGCGCCGATGATCGAGCCTGCCGCTCTTGCGTAGCGGCCTGGTCTCGCCATTTATGAAAAATCGAATTCGATTGGTGGGTTCGGCGATCTCCGTAGTTATACGGCTCATCGCCTGCGACTGTCGGGGTCTTAACATCTTAACCATATCTGGCTGTTAGTTGTGCATCGAGGAAAAACGAGCCCGGTGTTTCATGCGCAGACAGCTGCTTGAATTTTGTTTCTTGGCATTGGTGGGAACCCTCCTCGGATCCCAAGCGGCGACGGCGTCTCCGCGAATGGTGTCGCTGGTCTTCAACTCGCAGGTTCAGAATCCGCAGCAGGTCGGGTCGGACGAATTTCGCGTGAAGCTGCAGGCGCTGGCCGGCAAGCGGCTCATCATCGATGAGCGTGCGGGCAACGCATTCGGCAGCGAGGCGGCGGTGCTGGCTGCAACCCGGAGCGGCGCGGTGGACGTGGCCGTGGTGTCCGGCGGCATCGCCAGCGCGGTGGTGCCCGAGCTCGGCGTCTTCGACATCCCGTTCCTGTTTCGTGACACCGCGCATGCCAAGGCGGTTGCGCAAGGGCCTGTCGCCGCCGCGATCGGCGCCAAGTTCGCCGACAAGGGACTGGTGCTGCTGGCGCTCGGCAAGCAGGGCTTTCGCAATCTCACCAACTCAAAGCGTCCGGTCCGTACCGTCGATGACGTCAAGGGCCTCAAGATCCGCGTCATCCCCAATCCGGTCTACCAGATGACCTTCAAGGCGCTGGGCGCCGACGTGATGCCGATGGATTTCCCACTGGTCTATGCCGCGCTCAAGGACGGCCGGCTCGACGGTCAGGAAAATCCGGTCGCCACCATCGCGGCCAATCGCTTCGACGAGGTGCAGAAATATCTGACGCTCACCGGGCATTTCTTCGCGCCGATCGCTTTCGTCGCCAACCGCGCGATGTTCGACCATCTCGATGCGGCGGACCGTGACGCGCTGGTTGCCGCCGCCAAGGCGGCTGCGGAGGTCACCTGGCAGGCCCAGCTCGATGCGCAGAAGCTCGATGAGTTGCGCAAGGCCGGCATGGAGGTGATCGAGACGTTCGACCGCAAGACCTTCGTCGATGCGGTCAGGCCGCTCGATGCCGACTTCGAGAAGCGCTTCGGCAAGGAGCTGCTCGCCACCATCAGGTCCACTCCGTGAAACAGCCGGGCAAATCGATGAAACTGTCTTCTCTGATGTCTTGGATCGGTGTCCGCCCGCGAATCTTCGGCGGCTTCGCCCTGATCCTGAGCTTCCTGGTGTTGCTCGGCGTTTTCGCCATGATCCAGGTCGGGCGCATCGGCGGCACCGTGGATGAGCTCGTCACCAGCGCGGCCGGGGACGCCGGCATGTCGCAGGTGCGCGCCGCGCTGCTCGGTGCCAACGGCGCGGTCGAGAGATTCATCCGCACCTGGAACGTCGGTGACAAGGATGCGGCCAGCAAGGCGATCGACGCCGTCGGCGGTCTCGCCGATCAGGTCGAGAAGCAGTCCGGCCGTCTGAAGGTGCTGGCTGACGGCGTGGGACCGGTGCGAAGCGCGCTGGCCGCCTATCGCGCATCGTTCGTTGCCGCGGCCGAGGCCGTGGACCGGCTGCGCGCGGCGACCACCAAGACCGACGCATTGGGCGCCGTTGCCGGCATCAACATCGGCGGCATCCAGGTGGCCCTCGCCAATCGCGCTGGCAGCGAGCCGCTGATGAATCCGTTGCGTCTGGCCAGCGTCGTCGACGCGGTTCGCATCGCGGTGATGCGCTATACCAACACGTTGTCGAATGGCGATGCCGACGATGCCAGGCTCACCTTCGTCTATGCGAAGCTCGCGATTGCCGATACGGAAGCCGAGATCGCGGGTGTCGATGATGCCAAGCTGAAGGCGCTGGTTGCTGCGCTGAAAGAGGCTCTGACGGCCGATGCCGCTGCGCTCGAGGATGTGATCAAGGTGGCCGCGGACCTGCGCGCCAAGCAGGCGGAACTCGCCAAGGCGAGCGCCTCGATCGATACCCAGGTCAGCCAGATCAACCGGCAGCTTGGGACCGCGCGTGCAGAGCAGGCCGCGAGGACCGGCGTCGCGGTCGAAGATACCAAGCAGACCGTCGTCGTGACGGCAGCCGCAGCGGTGATATTCGGAGCGGTGCTGGCCTGGCTGATCGGCGCCAGCGTGTCGGCGCCGATCCGCGGCATGACCGACCGCATGCAGTCGCTGGCGGCCGGCGAATTGGATCAGCCGATTCCCGGTGGTGAACAGCGCGACGAGATCGGCCGGATGGCGCGAGCCGTGGAGATTTTCCGTGACAATGCGCTTGCTGTCCGCCGCATGGAGCAGGAGGCCGCGGCACAGCGTGAAGCTGCGGAGGCCGAGCGCGCCCGCATGATGTCCGATCTGGCTGGCCGGTTCGAGCAGGGCATGCAGGGTGTCATCACCGGCGTCGGCGGGCGTGCGACCGAGATGGGCGAGAGCGCCAGCGAGCTGGCACGCGTCGCCGAACGCGGCCGCGGCCTTGCGGAAGCGGTCGCCAGCCGGGCCGAGCAGGCGTCCGTCAATGTGCAGACCGTGGCCTCGGCGACCCAGGAGCTCGCGGCCTCGATCAGGGAGATCTCTTCCCAGGTGCAGCGCTCGGTCACGGTGTCGACCCGGGCGACGCACGAGACCCAGCGGACATCAGAGCTGATCGACGGGCTGTCCAGCGCGGCGGAGCGGATCGGCACCATCGTGCAGCTGATCCAGGCGATCGCGAGCCAGACCAACCTGCTGGCGCTCAACGCCACCATCGAGGCGGCGCGCGCCGGCGAGGCCGGCCGCGGCTTTGCAATCGTCGCGAGCGAGGTGAAGAACCTGGCGTCGCAGACCGCACAGGCGACGGAGCAGATCTCGAGCCAGATCGCGACGATCCAGAGCGCGACGCAGGAGACGGTCGGCGCGATCGCGCAGTTTGGCACGACGGTGCGGGAGATCGCCGAGATATCCAATGCGATCGCCGCCGCGGTCGAGCAGCAGGGGGCCGCGACCAGCGAGATCGCCCGCAACGTCGAGCAGGCGGCCAGCGGCACGGCGGCGGTGACGCAGGAGATCGGCGACGTGCGCAATGTGGCCGGCCAGACCGATGCCGGCGCTGAAGCTGCGCTGGCGGCGGCCGCGGCGCTGCAGCAGCAGGCCGCTTCACTGAGGAGCAATGTCGCTGACTTCCTGCGGACGATCCGGACCGCGGCGTGAGCCGCAAGCCGGTCGCTGGAGTTGACGCAGGGGACGCAGGCTCACACTCTGGGGCATGATCGAGCACCAGCCGCGTTCCCTTGCGTTTCCCGTCGACGGCGCGGGCGTCGTGTCCGCGCTGTTGATGGCTCCGCCGCAGCCGCGCGCCTGTTTCGTGTTTGCCCATGGCGCGGGCGCCGGCATGGCCCACGTCTTCATGAGTCAGGCCGCCGCAAGCCTTGCCGCACGCGGCATCGCGACGCTGCGCTTTCAGTTTCCCTACATGGAGAAGGGCAGCAAACGCCCCGATCCGCCCGCCGTCGCGCACGCCGCGGTGCGGGCTGCCGTGGCGGAGGCCGCGCGGCTCTGTCCGGGGCTGCCGCTCTTTGCGGGCGGCAAGTCGTTCGGGGCGCGCATGACGTCGCAGGCGCAGAGTGCAGCGCCGCTGCCGGGCGTGGCCGGGCTCGCCTTTCTCGGCTTTCCACTTCACCCCGCCGGCAAGCCCTCCATTGCGCGCGCCGATCATCTCGACGCGATCGAGGTCCCGATGCTGTTCCTGCAGGGGACGCGCGACAAGCTTGCGGAGATGGAGCTGCTCGCGCCCGTCGTGAGGCGGCTGGGACCGCGCGCGACGTTGCATTGGCTCGATCAGGCCGACCACGCCTTCCACGTGCCTGCGCGCTCCGGCCGGAATGATCAGGCCGTCATGGACGAATTGACGGGGGCATTTGCGGTGTGGCTTCAGGCGCTCGAAGCCCGTGCCGGCTGACGCCCCGCAGCGGCCGTTTCTGAAAAAGTGATATGAGAACAAAAATAGAACTTCCATGTCGTCAGAGGTTGAGGCATAGTCGTACTCAAGGGCATGGGAGGGGAGTCCGATGAAGTCAGCGGTGTTGGCAGTGTCGGTGTGTGCGCTCGGCGTGCTGATGCAATCTGCAACTCCATCGTTCGCCGATGCCCGGTTGACCGCCATGCTGACCGTGAAGGGAACTTGCCAGAAGCTCATCGTCGCTGGAAAGGATCGCAGCTCGGAATGCAAGGGCGCGCTGCTCAATACCGACTATGACGATCAGCGCACCGGCTTCTACTTCACCTTGCTCGACGGCAGCATCGTCACGTTCTCGAATCGTGGCGATCTGCAGGAGCAACCTGGCCCCGACAAGTTCGTCACACCGGTCGACATGATGATCTTTGGCCAAAGTCGGACGGCGATCAACAGGGTGATGGCCAAGGGGCAGTGCCGCCACGGCAATCCATTCAAGGGACCCGACCTGATCGAATGCGCGGCCGACAGCGAGATCGGCCGCTTTGAAGGGCTGTTTCTGTCCAATGGCGAGAAGCCGGTGATGCAGACGTTCTGAGGCCGTCACCCTGTGCACAGGCAGGATGAACCAGCGGGAGGCTTCGTCGCGACGTCGCCCGTCGTCATTCGGCCACCGTGTGGTACTCGCGGCAAAGGACCGGACCGCCGACTGCAAGGGTGTCTTGCTCAATACGCGCTACAGTGATGGACGAGCCGGCTTCTACTTCGTGATGCTCGACGGAGGGATGATGACCGTCTCGAGCCCCGGCGATGTCGAACAACGGTGGCCTGCGAGCGCGCGCGCCTATCCCGTCGATATGATCATCTTCAAGGTGGATGGTGACATCCGCAAGCTCACGGCCAAGGGGATGTGCCGCGCGAAAAATATGGCCGGCGCTCTGTCGGGCTTGACCTGTCGGGCGGGCAGTGAAGCTGGGCGGTTCGAAGATGGGTTTTCCGCTGAGACCAAGGCAGTCGAGACCACGCCAACCGAGTCCAAGGCAGCCGGCACCAAGGCGGCTGGGAGCAAGATGCCCGGCCTCTGAGGCTGCGATCCCTGAAAATTTGGCGCGACATCAGGCTCGAAATATTGCAACAAGTCGGCGTCATCGTTGGGCCGGATGTGCGGGTCGCCAGATCTTGGAGAGTGTGATGTTCCGATGCGTTGGCTTCGTCCTGGGGCTGCTCTGGAGCCTCGTAGCAATCGGCACTGCGCTGGCCGACGACGCCAAGCTCCGGATCGGCGTTCTCCGGCTATCCTCGTCCGCGCCGGTGTTCATCGCGCTGGACAAGGGCTACTTCCGCGACGCCGGCCTCAACGTCGAGCTGAAGTTTTTCGATGCAGCGCAACCGATCGCCGTGGCGACGGCCACGGGCGACGTCGATGTCGGGGTGACCGCCTTCACCGCGGGATTGTACAACCTTGCAGGCAAGGGCGCGTTGAAGATCATCGCCGGCATGAGCCGCGACCGCCCGGGCTTTCCGCTGATCGGCTACTTTGCCAGCAACAAGGCCTATGAGGCAGGTCTCAAGACGCCGAAGGACATTGCCGGCAAGCGCGTGGCGATGACCCAGGTCGGGTCGAGCTTTCACTACTCGGTGGGGCTGCTGGCCGACAAATACGGCTTCAAGCTCGGCGACGTGAAGATCGTGCCGCTGCAGTCGATGTCCAACATGTCGGCCGCGATCAAGGGCGAAACCGTCGACGCGGCGCTGATGCCGGTTTCCGTCGCGCGCAAGCTGATGGAGGAGGGTGCCGTCAAACATCTCGGCTGGGTCGGCGACGAGACGCCGTGGCAGGTCTCCGGCGTGTTCGCCGGGCCGAAGACGCTGGCCAACACGGCCCTGGTCGGCAAGTTGCTGGCATCGCTTCAGCGCGCCGAGCGCGAGTATCATGATGTCGTGCTCGCCTCGGTCAAGGACGGCACTGCCGCCATCGACGACAAGACCAGGCCATTGCTGGAGATCATCGGCAAGTACACCAACCTGCCGGTCGAGCAGGTGGTGGGCAATTGCGCCTATATCGATCCCGACGGCAAGCTCGACGTGAAGAACATCGACAGCCAGATCAAATGGCTTCAGGCGCAGGGTTTCGCGGACCAGGGCTATGATGCGGCTGCGATCATCGCCAAAGACCTCGTGAAGCCGGATTGATGAAGGCAGGCACGGTGCGGACCTGCAGCGGGATCGTCTGACATGGACCTGATCGCCGAGGCCATCAGCCACCGTTTCGACGCGCTCGAAGTGCTCGATGGCGTGTCGTTCACGGTGGGAGCCGGCGAGGTGGTGGCCATCGTTGGACCGTCCGGCTGCGGCAAGAGCACGCTGCTGTCGATCCTCGGCGGGTTGTTGCAGCCGAGCAAGGGGCAGGCCCTGCTGCGCGGAGCCCCGCCGCCCGGCAGCCTCAATCCCTTGACGTTCGTGTTCCAAGACTTCGCGCTGCTGCCGTGGGCGAGCGTCGCCGATAACGTCGCGTTTCCGCTCCTCCATACATCGCTGTCGACGCAGCAGCGCGCCGCCGCCGTCGACGATGCGTTGCAGCGGACCGGGCTGGCCGACTTCCGGACCGTCTATCCCAAGCAGTTGTCGGGCGGCATGCGCCAGCGGGTCGGCATTGCCCGGGCGCTGGCGGTCCGCCCGGCAATCCTGCTGATGGATGAGCCGTTGTCGGCGCTGGACTCGCAGACCCGCGAGCTCTTGATGGAGGATTTCGTCGATCTGCTGGCCGACGGCACCATGGGGGCGATCTATGTCACGCATAATCTCGAGGAGGCGGTGCGGCTCGCCGATCGCATCGTCGTGCTGTCGCGCCGTCCTGGCCGCATCCGGAGGGTCGTCAGCGTCCCGGCGACGCGGCGCAGCCGCGGTGACGCCGGAGTGCGCGCGCAACTTATGGACCTGCAGAACGAGCTCTGGGGGCTGATCCGGAGCGAGGCGATCGATGCCGAGCGCGAGGTCCAGAATGCTTGAACGATCCCCGGCCGAACCGCCCGAGGTCGCCGGTGCGCAGAGCCGGAAGGTGCCGTTCCGGGGTGGCGGCTTCACTCCGGCCGCGAGCCGCTGGGCCGGCTGGCTCGCGCTCGCGGCGGCGCTCGGCCTGTGGCAAGTGGTCGGCAGCCTCGCGCTGGTCAATCCCTTGTTCCTGCCGACGCCGTTGACGATCCTGCGCGCCTTGTATCGATTGGCCGAAAGCGGCGCGCTCTGGCAGCATGTCTCGGCCTCGTTCGTGCGCATCGTATCCGGCTGGGCGCTCGGCACGGCCACAGGCATCGTCGTCGGCTTCGCGATCGGCCTCTGGCGCATTGCGCGCAGCATCGGCATCACGTTCGTCTCTGCGCTGTTTCCGATTCCGAAGATTGCCGTGCTGCCGTTGCTGATTCTCTGGCTCGGCATCGGCGAGCAGCCGAAGATCGCGACGATCGCGCTCGGCGTGTTCTTCTCGACCACGATCTCGGTCTATAGCGGCGTCGATGCGGTGCCGCGCAATTTGATCCGCATGGCGCAGAGCTTCGACGTGCCGTTCCCGACCATCGTCCGCCGCGTGATCTGGCCCGGGGCGCTGCCATCGATCCTCGCCGGTTTCCGCATCACCGCGTCGGTGGCGCTGATGCTGGTGGTTTCGGCGGAGATGATCGGCGCCGAGACCGGCATCGGCACTTTCGTGCTGCAGGCCGGCAATCTGATGCAGACCGATCAGCTGATGGCGGGGATCCTGATCCTGTCGCTGTTCGGTCTCGCCGTCGGCCGGTTGATCAGCATGCTCGAAGCGCGGCTGCTGCGCTGGCGGTGACGGACCGGCGTCACGCGTTGCCGCGATCCTCGCGGAACAGGTCGAGCTTCTGCTGCACCGGGCGATCCGAGAACGAGAACAGCACCGCATCCTCGTCCGGCTCGTGGCTGACCCATTGCCAGCTCGGAACGACGAACAGATCGCGCGGGCCCCATTCGAAGGTCTGGTCGCCGATGCGGCTGCGGCCCTTGCCCTCGATCGCGGTGAACACGGTCGCGTCGGTCGAGCGATAGCGCGCGGTCTTGAAGCCTTTCGGCAGCAGCTGGATGAAGGTGCCGATCGTCGGCATCGCAAAATCGCCGGTCTCAGGATTTGAGAATTTCAGCTTCAGCCCGTGGCAGGCATCCCATTCCTCGCTCCGCTTCGCGTTCTCCAGCGCCTCGCGCGTATAGACGTAGGGATAGTTGAAGATCGGCGATGTCCTGGATCTGCGCTTGGCGTCGACAGGCAGGAGGTTATGTCCGTAGCGCGCGAAGCTGTCGCCCGCGGGGCGCGCGACCTTCTGCTGGTCCTCCTGCGCGCCCTGCGCGAACGATGCGTCGAGAAACTGCACCAGCGGAATGTCGAGGCCGTCCAGCCAGAACATCGGCTCGGTGGTCTCATTGCCGTGATCGTGCCAGGTCATCGACGGGGTGATGATGAAGTCGCCCGGCTCCATCAGGGTGCGCTCGCCCTCGACGGTCGTGAAGGCGCCCTTGCCTTCCAGCACGAAGCGCAATGCGGACTGGCTGTGCCGATGGGCGGGGGCGACGTCGCCCGGGATCACCATCTGAACGCCGGCATAGAGCGAGGTGGTGATCTTGGATTGCCCGCGCAACCCGGGATTCTCCAGGATGAGCACGCGCCGCTCGGCCTCCTTCGCCGTGATCAGCCGCCCGGCCTCGATCATATAGTCGCGGATCGCCGCGAACTGCCACAGATGCGGCCGACAGGCGCTCTTCGGCTCGGGCGTGATGAGATCGCTCATCACGGTCCACAGCGCCGTCATGTTTTCGCCGTCGATCTTCTTGTAGAACGCCTCGCGCTCCGGTGTCGAAACCGCGGCCATGCGCGCCTCCCGTGATCAGATGTCGTTCTTGATTGACAGTATACTGCCAATTTGATTACCGTCAAATACAACCAGAGCTATCGCATCGGGAGGACTGCCATGATGAAGCTGCACGGCTATTTCCGCAGCAGCGCATCCTATCGCGTCAGGATCGCGCTCAACCTCAAGGGTCTCACGGCCGAGCACCTGCCGCATCACCTCCGCAAGGGCGAGCAGCGCGCGCCCGCCTATCTCGCGCTCAACCCGCAGGGTTTGGTTCCGGCGCTCGAGGACGACAGCGGCGCCACGTTGATCCAGTCGCTTGCGATCATCGAATGGCTCGACGAGACCCATCCCGAGCCGCCGCTGCTGCCGAAGGATCCGTTGCGACGCGCCCAGGTCCGCGCCTTCGCGCAGGTGCTCGCCTGCGACACCCATCCGGTGCAGAACCTGAAGGTGCTGGCGCGGCTCCGGGAGCTCGGCCTGCCCGAGGACAAGGTCACGGCCTGGGCAGGCTGGGCCAACCGCGAGGGGCTCGCTGCCTGCGAAGCGCTGATCAAGCATGAGCCTGGCCCATTCTGCTTCGGTGCGACGCCGACCTTGGCGGATCTGTGTCTCGTGCCGCAGCTCGGCAATGCACGCCGCTTCGGCGTCGATGTCGCAGCGTTCCCTCGCCTGCTGCAGGTCGAAGCCGCGGCGAAGGCGCTGCCGGCCTTTGCCGATGCTGCTCCGGAGCGTCAGCCCGATGCCGAGTAGGCCGCCCGACATCACGATGGATGCAGTCTACACCAAGCCGGGCTATCTGTTCCGGCGGATGCAGCAGATTGCGGTGTCGATCTTCGTCGAGGAGTGCCGGGAGTTCGACCTGACGCCGGTGCAATACGCAGCGCTGGTCGCGATCCAGACGCACCCGGGCATCGATGCCACCCGGTTGTCGGCGGTGATCGCCTTCGACCGTTCGACGCTCGGCAGCGTGATCGAGCGGTTGGAGAGCAAGGGCCATATCGAGCGCAAACCGTCGGCCGAGGACAAGCGCGTCAAGCTCCTTTACCTGACCAGAACGGGTGGCGCACTGCTCCGTGCGATCATGCCGGCGGTTGATCGCGCCCAGGCCCGCATGCTGGCGCCGCTGAAGGCCGCGGATCGCAAGATGCTGATGGCCCTGCTGGCGCAACTCGTCGATCTCAACAACGAGGTCTCGCGGGTGCCGCTGCGCGCCGAGGATGCACTGGAGCATCTTGGCAAGGCCGGCTGATCGCGGAGCTCCGCGGCTCTCGGGCGGACGGCGTCGATTCACAGCCGCATCACCGCCTGGCGATCGATCTTGCCCGTGCCTGTCTTCGGCAACTCGTCGAGGAACACGATCTCGCGCGGATATTTGTAAGGCAGCAGCTTCGTTTTCACGTAGTCCTGCAGCGCCTTGACCGTTGCGGGCTCGTCCCTGGATCTGCCGTTGGTCACCACCACGGCCTTCAGGCTCATGCGACGATCCGGCAACTCGTGCGCAAACACGGCGCACTCCCGGATATCGGGATGCTCGGCGAGGCAGAGCTCGACTTCGAGCGGATAGACCCATTGTCCGGAGATCTTGACCAGATCGTCGGCGCGGCCGCGGAAGAAATGGAAGCCGTCGGAATCACGCACGAAACGGTCGCCGGTGTAGATCCAGCCGCCATCGCGGATCGTCTCCGCGGTCTTGTCCGGACGGTTCCAGTAGAGCGGCGTGTTCGAGTCGCCGCGTACCCAGAGAATGCCCTCTTCGCCGGTGGCGACCTCGCGTCCTTCGCCGTCGCGCAGCGCGATCTCGTAGCCGGGGACGCGCAGTCCGGCGGCGCCGAGCTTCTTGCGGTCCTCGCGGTTCGAGAGATAGACGTGCAGCACCTCGGTCGAGCCGAGGCCTTCGACGATCTCCAGGCCGGTCAGGCTCTTCCAGCCGTTGAAGACCTCGGCCGAGAGCACCTCGGCCGCGGAGACCGCGAGCCGCAGTGACGAGAAGTCCGCCTCCTTCGCACCCTCGGCCTTGGTGAGCGCGGTGTAGAGCGTCGGCAGGCCGAAGAACACGGTGGGACGGAAGCGGCTGATCGCATCGAAGATGGCGGCGGGTTTCGGCTGGCCGGGCAGCAGCAGCGTCGTCGCTCCGGCCGAGAATGGAAAGGTGATCGTGTTGCCGAAACCGTAGGCGAAAAAGATCTTGGGCACCGAGAAGCAGATGTCGTCCGGCGTCAGCCGCAGCACGTTGCGCGCGAACGCCTGCTCGCTATAGGCCATGTCGTGCTGCAGATGGACGATGCCCTTGGGGCGACCGGTGGAGCCGGAAGAGTACATCCAGAACGCCATCTCGTCGCGGTGGGTGTCGGCCTCCGCCAGCTCATCGGTGAAGTCGGGCAGCCAGGCATCGGCCGCGACCGTCGTCGCGACGGCGGTGGCCGGCGCCTCGCCATTGACGACGACCAGCGTGCGCAGCGCGGTCTCGGCGCAGGCCTGCGCGTCGAACCGTGCGGCAAACTCGGCGTCGGCGACCGCGACCTTGGCGCCGGAATCAGCCAGATAGAATTGCAGCAGATCCGGCGGCGTCAGCGTGTTGATCAGCAGCGGCACGAAGCCGGCGCGGACTGCGCCGAAGAACGCGGCCGGATAGGCTGGTGTATCGTCGAGGAACAGCAGGACACGGTCACCGCGGCTGAGTCCGAGCGCGGTGAAGCCGTTGCCCCAACGGCAGGCGTCGGCACACAGCTCGGCATAGCTGCGCTGGCCTGCGGGACCGATCAGCGCAGCCTTGTCGGCGTTGCCTCTGGCGAGATTGTCGAACAGCACACGGCTGGCATTGTAGCGGGCGGGAATCGCGAAGCCGATCTCGCGCGCGCCGGCGCTGTCGCGCGGAACCTTGTCGGCGATCTCGTTCGTCATCCGTGCGCTCCCGTGCGCCGAGCTGCCTCGTAGCGGGCCATGAATTGCGGGGCCATCGCCCGCAGCCTGGAATCATCGATGCGCCCGGACCGGGTGATATAGCTGTAGGCGAAATCCAACAGGCCGAGCGTCATGTGGGCCGGGAAGGATTCATACCAGTCGCTGCTGGTCCGGGCCGCCGTCACCAGCTTCTTCACGATTGGCTGCCGCTCGGCCTGATAGCGGGCGAGGCCGTCGGAGAGACTCCTCTCGGCATCGAGCGCCTTGGCGAGCGCGATCGCGTCCTCGATCGCCAGCCGCGTCCCGGAGCCGATCGAGAAGTGCGCGGTATGCAGCGCGTCGCCGATCAGCACCATGTTCCGGTGCCACCAGTGCTCGTTCCAGACCCAGGGGAAATTGCGCCATACCGATCGGTTGGAGACCAGCGCGTGACCATCGAGCGTGGCGGCAAACACCTGCTCGCAGACGCGCCGGGATTCGTCGACCGACATCTCGGCGAAGCCATAGGCGTGCCAGGTGGCGCGATCGCATTCCACCAGGAACGTGCTCATGTCCGGCGCATAGCGATAATGGTGCGCGTTGAAGCTGCCGCGGTCGGTCGCGACGAAGGTCTGCGACAGCGTGGCAAAGGTCTTCGACGTGCCGTACCAGGCGAACTTGTTGCTGGAGTAGGACACGGAGAAGCCGAAATCGCCTTCGAAGCTGCGGCGGACCAGCGAGTTCAGCCCATCGGCAGCGACGATCAGATCGTAGCCTGCGAGCTGGTCCAGCGACTGGACGGTCGTGCCATAGCGGGCGACGACGCCGACGCTCTCGGCGCGGGCCTGCAGCAGCTTCAACAGTTCGAGCCGGCCGATCGCGGAAAAGCCGACGCCATCGATCTCGACGGTCTCGCCGCGCAGATTGAGCGTGATGTTGCGCCAGCTCTCCATGCGCGGCGCGATCGCATCCACCGTGTCGGGATCGTCGGCGCGCAGAAATTCCAGCGCCTGATCGGAGAACACGACGCCAAAGCCCCAGGTCGCTCCGGCCGGGTTCTGCTCGAACAGATCGACCACGGCGGCGGGGTGCCGCTTCTTCCAGAGATAGGCGAAATACAGCCCGCCAGGGCCGCCGCCGAGCACGGCGATGCGCAAGGGCGTCCTCCGAATTGACAGTATACTGTTTATTTTGGACCGGAGACTAATCCCTCATCTCGATCGAGGCCAGCGAAATCTTATTGTTGGAGATCGGGCCGCCGGCCGCAGGTCATTTCGGTGGGCCTCTGCCGAAGATCGCGTCGAGCGCGGCGAAATAGGTGCTCTCGACCAGCTCCGGCGCATGCCGGCCGAGCGCCTCCATCTTCACGCCCGAATTGATTTCGAGCACCTGCCAGCGTCCATCGGCGAGCACGAGGTCGACCGATGCGTAGCGGATGCCGATGACGCGGGCCGCCGCGGTGGCGAGCGCGGCACAGAGGTCCCGCTGTGCGCCGGGTTCGAGCAGCACGGGCTGAGCCCCGAATTCGAGATTGTGCCGCCAGCTCAGCAGGCGCTGCTCGCCGTGCGGCACGACGGCGCGCAGGGCAGACGCGTCGAATTCGGCGTCGAGGCGCCGCAGGAGTTGTGCGTGCCCCGCGGCCGGAGTGGCCGACAGCGCGAGGTCGAGCAGCGACTTCAGGCCGTCGCCGGTCACGATGGGGCGCAGCTTGCGATAGACAATCATGGATGCGTCATCGAGCTGCACGACACGGACCTCGTCGACGATATCCATGAGCGGCGCGATCGCGACGTTCGCGCCGGTCTCGAAAATGCCGTTCACCGCGTGCAGCAGCTCATCCTTCCCGGTGACGCGGACCACCGATCGTCCCGAGGTGCCCTCGTTGGGCTTGACCACCAGCCCGCGCGGATGGGTTTCGAGCAGCGCCAGCACGGCCTCGGCCGTCTGGCCGGACCGGCCGCCGAGGGCTGGAGCCAGAAAGAATACGTGTGGAACCGCGGCAATCCCATCGGCTCTCAGCAGCGCCGAGGTCGCCGCCTTGTCACACGCCAGTCTGTGCGCCACCGCACTGTTCAGGCCGAGATCGTAGCCGAAGATCAGGTGACGCCGGGTGGCATCCTCGAGCACCTGCAACCAGCCGTCTTCCCGCACGTCGAGCGCGATGCCTCGTTCGGCGCAGTAGCGGGTGACGGCGGAGAGCTGGGTCTGCGGATGGTTAATCATTGCTCAAGGATTGGGCCGGAGATGCGGAATTAAAGTGCTGGAAAATCGGAATCTCGGCAAGTAAATTACCCATATCGTTTGTGTACGAATGAACGGCCGATCGAGGCGATTCCGGGCATCAGCCGGCATGCATTTGATCGTGATCAATGGTGCGTCCACGCGGGTTGATTATTCGCTGTTTTCACGTACATCAGGCGCCGAAATCGCTGGATCTATAGGGTTTTTGCGGTCCTGCCTCCGTCACGACTTGTTTCTTCCAACTTCAGCCCACGTGAAAAAACAAACGACATGAGCGCGTTCTATAAAGAGAAAGTTCTTTCCGTTCACCACTGGACGGACACCCTGTTCTCCTTCCGAGCCACCCGCGATGCGGGCTTCCGCTTCCAGAATGGTCAGTTCGCGATGATCGGCCTTGAGGTCGAGGGCCGCCCGCTGCTGCGCGCCTACAGCATGGCGAGCGCCAATCACGAGGAGGAACTCGAGTTCTTCAGCATCAAGGTGCAGGACGGTCCGCTGACCTCCCGGCTGCAGAAGATCAAGGAAGGCGACACCATCCTGGTCGGCCGCAAGGCGACCGGGACGCTGATCCCCGACAACCTGCTGCCCGGCAGCCGGCTGCTGCTGCTGTCGACCGGCACCGGCCTTGCCCCGTTCGCCAGCCTGATCAAGGATCCCGACGTCTACGAGCGTTTCGAGAGCATCGTGCTGGTCCACGGCTGCCGCCAGGTCGCCGAGCTCGCCTATGGCGAGAGCGTCGTCGCCAAGCTGCGCGAGGACGAGCTGTTCGGAGAGCTGCTCGACGGCAAGCTGCAGTATTATCCGACCGTCACCCGCGAGCCGTTCCGCAACCGCGGCCGCATCACCGACCTGATCTCGTCGCAGCAGCTGTTCAACGATATCGGCCAGCATGAGCTCGATATCGCCAAGGACCGCATCATGATGTGCGGCAGCCCGGCGATGCTGGAGGAGCTCAAGACCATGTTCGAATCCCGCGGCTTCCTCGAAGGCAGCGGCAACGAACCCGGCCATTTCGTGATCGAGAAAGCGTTCGTCGAGCGCTGAGCCGCCAAGCTTCCGACTTTGACACTTTCGAAAGAGCGCCTCGACGCAATCGGGGCGCTCTTTTCGTTGGCAATATCCTCCTTGCGCGTTTCGAAGCGGCCGTGCGATTTTCGGCAGCAAGACCGGACCTGCAGACGTCCGGCGCGACACAGGGAGGGGACTTGGATTGCCCGAGCGGCGGCCATCCCCGATACAATGAGGGGTACGGCCATGGATTCCATCGTTCGCAGACAGACGCTCGGTGACCTCCTGCGGCGGAGCGCGGCGCGCACGCCAGGCAAGACGGCGGTGATCTGCGGCGATACGCGTTGGACCTACGCCGAGTTCAACGCCATCGTCGACCGCCTCGCGGCCGGCCTCGCCGCGCGCGGCGTCGGCAAGGGCGAGCGGGTCGCCATCCTCGCGCGCAACTCTCATGCCTTTGCCGCCCTGCGCTTCGCGCTGGCGCGGCTCGGCGCTGTCCTGGTGCCGATCAATTTCATGCTCAAGCCGGAGGAGGTCGCCTACATCCTCAAGCATGCGGGCGCGCGGCTGCTCGCGACCGACAGCGGCTTTGCCGGCGTGGCACGTGCTGCCAAGGCGCTGGTGCCGGCGGTCGAGCAATTGATCTGGCTGCCGTCGGAAGGTTCGAGCGAGCGGCAGGCCGACATGATCGATTTTGCCGAGCTCGCGGCCTCGACGGCGACGGTGCCTGCCGTCGAGATCGCCGGAGGCGACGTCGCGCAGATCGTCTACACTTCCGGCACGGAGTCGCTGCCGAAGGGCGCGATGCTGACCCATGACGCCGTCATTTGGCAGTATGTCAGCTGTATCGTCGATGCCGGCATTTCCGCCGACGATGTCACCCTCCACGCGCTGCCGCTGTATCACTGCGCGCAGCTCGACGTGTTCTTCGGGCCGTCGATCTATGTCGGCGCCACCAACATCATCACCGCGTTTCCGACGCCGGACAATCTGCTGCCGCTGATCGCGAAATATCGCATCACCTCGTTCTTCGCGCCGCCGACGGTGTGGATCTCGATTCTGCGCTCGCCGCTGTTCGAGACCACCGACTTGTCCACTTTGCGCAAGGGCTATTACGGCGCCTCGATCATGCCGGTCGAGGTGCTGCGCGAGCTGGCGCAGCGGCTGCCGAAGGTGCGTCTGTGGAACCTGTATGGCCAGACCGAGATCGCGCCGCTGGCGACGATGCTCGGACCCGACGATCAATTGCGCAAGCCGGGCAGTTGCGGCCGCGCCGTGCTCAACGTCGAGACCCGGATCGTCGATGACGACATGAATGATGTCGCCCCGGGCGAGGTCGGCGAGGTCGTACACCGCTCGCCGCATCTGATGCTCGGCTACTTCCATGACGACGAGCGCACTGCCGCCGCCTTCCACGGCGACTGGTTTCATTCCGGCGATCTCGCGACCATCGACGACGAAGGCTACATCACCATCGTCGACCGCAAGAAGGACATGATCAAGACCGGCGGTGAGAACGTCGCCAGCCGCGAGGTCGAGGAGGCGCTGTATCTGATTCCGGAAGTGTCGGAGGTCGCCGTCGTCGGCCTGCCGCATCCACGCTGGGTCGAGGCGGTCGTGGCGATGGTCGTGGTCAAGTCCGGCTGCGAGCTGACCGAGGAGGTGGTGCTCAAGCAGGCCTCGGCACGGCTCGCCACCTTCAAGACGCCGAAACGGATCGTGTTTGTCGATGCGCTGCCCAAGAATCCCAGCGGCAAGCTCTTGAAGCGTCAGTTGCGCGAGGCGCATTCGGGGCTGTTTGCGGAGGGGTAAGCAGCTGCCTTTGGCGATCGCGTGTCTCGGCGGGGAGGCGCCGAGGCCGCTACGGCGCTGCGGACCGATCTCGCAGTGCCGCAGCCGATAGCCTAGGGCTATCGACGTTGTGATATCATCGATGGCCGATTGCGCGCGCTTGTGTAACGATTGCTTCGCGATATCAGTACTATCGTGACACCGGATCTTCCACGAGCTGCCCCGAGGCCTCCCATGGATACGCTGCTGCTCCCGTTTTCGCCGCGCTTCATCGTGCTGACGATCTGCGCCACGGCGACCGCCCTGCTGCTGATCCTCGGTATCTACGACCGCAAGATCTTCGATCTCGTCCTGATCCCGCTGCTGATCTTCGGTGCGCTCACCCTGCTCGGCATCCGCGATCTCGTGCAGAAGAGCCACGCAGTGCTGCGCAATTATCCGATCTCGGCGCATATGCGGTTCTTGCTCGAAGAGATCCGGCCCGAGATGCGGCAGTATTTCTTCGAGAGCGAAAAGGACGGCATGCCGTTCTCGCGCGACACCCGCGCGGTGGTCTATCAGCGCGCCAAGATGGAGCTCGACAAGCGCCCGTTCGGCACCCAGGAGGACGTCTACCGCGAGGGCTACGAATGGATGCACCATTCGATCGCGCCCAAGCCGCATGCGGAGGAGAAGTTCCGCATCACCATTGGTGGTCCGGATTGCACCAAGCCGTATTCGGCCTCGGTGTTCAACATCTCCGCCATGAGCTTCGGCGCGCTGAGCCCGAATGCGGTGCGTGCCCTCAATGGCGGGGCGAAGAAGGGCGGCTTCGCCCACGACACCGGCGAAGGTGGCTTCAGTCCCTATCACGCCGAAATGGGCGGCGACATCATCTGGGAGATCGGCTCCGGCTATTTCGGCTGCCGGCGTCATGATGGCACGTTCGATCCCGAGGCGTTCACGCGGGTCGCGAGCCACGACCAGATCAAGATGGTGGAGCTCAAGATCAGCCAGGGCGCCAAGCCCGGCCATGGCGGGGTGCTGCCGGCCGCCAAGGTGTCCGAGGAGATCTCGAAGATCCGCGGCGTCTCGATGGGCGAGGATTGCATCTCGCCGCCGGCGCATCGCGCGTTCTCGACGCCCATCGGCATGATGCAGTTCATCGGCGAGATGCGGCGACTGTCGGGCGGCAAGCCGGCCGGCTTCAAGCTGTGCATCGGCCACCCCTGGGAATTCCTCGCGATCTGCAAGGCCATGCTGGAGACCGGCATCTATCCCGACTTCATCGTGGTCGACGGCAATGAAGGCGGCACCGGTGCCGCGCCGCTCGAGTTCATGGACCATCTGGGCATGCCGATGCGCGAGGGCGTCAGCTTCGTGCACAATGCGCTGGTCGGCCTTGGCATCCGCGACCGCATCAAGATCGGCGCCTCCGGCAAGATCGCCACCGCGTTCGACATGGCGCGCGCGATGTCGATCGGCGCCGACTGGTGCAACGCGGCGCGCGGCTTCATGTTCTCGCTCGGCTGCATCCAGTCCTTGAGCTGCCATACCGACAGATGCCCGACCGGTGTCGCCACCCAGGATCCGACGCGCGCTCGCGCGCTGGTCGTCCCGCACAAGCTCGACCGCGTCTACAACTATCATCACGCGACCCTGCATGCGCTGGCCGAGCTGCTCGCCGCCGCCGGTCTCGAACATCCGCAGGACCTGCGGCCGATCCACTTCTCACAGCGGACGTCGACCACTGAGGTGTCCTCGTTTGCCAAGCTGTATCCGGCGCTGCGTCCTGGCGAGCTGCTCGACGGCACCCAGGACGTCCGCTTCCGCGACGCCTGGGCGATGGCGCGAGCCGATACGTTCGCGGCGGTGCAGTAAAACGCCTTGCGTGATTGTTCTTGGGAACCTTCCGGCTCCAATTCCATCTAAGCCACGCGTGCTCAGCTTGGATGATCGACAATGCCTTGGACCACAGCGACCACAGTCTCCGCGGCGACGAGCGGCGAGGATGACCTGATCCGACGGGCAAAAGCCCGGGACGAGACCGCCATCCGGGCCATCCTCCAGGCCAACAACCGTCGCCTGTTCCGGATCGCCCGCGGCATCCTGTGCAATGACAGTGAGGCGGAGGACGTCGTGCAGGAGACCTATGTCCGGGCGCTCACCCATCTCGACGAGTTTCGCGGCCAGTCCAGCCTGTCGACCTGGTTGGTCCGCATCGCAATGAACGAGGCGATGGGACGCCTGCGCGGACAACGGCCCGCACTGCAACTGGATGTGCAGCACCAAGACAGGCCAGGGGCCGAGGTGATCCAATTTCCCGCCACGTCGAGCGATCCGGAGAAGTCTGTGGCGCAGCGCCAGATCCAGGCCGTCGTCGAACGGGCGATCGATGACCTGTCCGAGCCGTTTCGCCTGGTGTTCATCGCCCGCGTGATCGAGGAGATGAGCATCGACGAGACGGCGGACTTGCTCGGATTGAAGCCCGAGACCGTGAAGACGCGCTTGCATCGCGCCCGCGGCATGTTGCGCGAGAACGTCGAAAAGGAGATCGGTCCCGTCCTTCTGGACGCGTTTCCCTTCGCCGGCCCGCGTTGCGAGCGGCTGACCGACGCCGTGCTCGATCGTCTTCGACGTCCGGCGTGAAGATTCCCGGGAACGTCGGCTCCCGCTTTTCATCCAATCCCTGTGCAGCCATTCACCCGCCGGCCACGAGGTCCGGCGCCACAGGAGATGAGAACCATGTTCAAGCATATCGGCACGATCGCCGTCGCGCTCTGCGTCACGAGCAGCGCCGCCCTGTCGCAGGGCGCCAAGCTCAGCGATCCGCAGATCGCGCATATCGCCTACACAGCCGGCGAAATCGACATCAAGGCGGCGAAGCAGGCCTTGGACAAATCCGGGAGCAAGGAAGTCAAGGAGTTCGCCCAAGGCATGGTGCGTGACCACGAGGCGGTCAACAAGCAGGCCCTCGCCCTCGTCAAGAAGTTGAAAGTCACGCCTGAGGATAACGACACCAGCCGCGCACTGTCGAAGCAGGCGAGCGAGAAGCTCGACGAGCTCGGCAAGCTCAAGGGCGCGGCCTTCGACAAGGCCTATATCGCCAACGAGGTCGCCTACCACAAGACGGTGAACGGCGCGCTGGAGACGCAGCTCATTCCGTCCGCAACCAACGCCGAGCTGAAGGAGTTGCTGCAGACCGGCCTGAAGCTGTTCCAGGGCCACGAGCAGCACGCCGAGCATGTCGCGGCGGATCTGAAGTAGGACGATCCGATGCTGTCGGGACGCATCACTCTCGTGAGCATGGTTGTGCTCGCCGCCGTGAGCGTTCCGGCGCGCGCGGCCACGATCCGGATCGTGGTGGACAAGCTCGAATTCTCGCCGGCCGCGGCTTCGGCCAAGGTCGGCGACACCGTCGAATGGGTCAACAAGGATGCGCTGGCTCATACGGCGACGGCGCGGGATGGCGCATTCGATGTCATTTTGCCGCCGAGCAAGACGGTGAGTTCGGTCCTCAAGAAGGCGGGCACGGTCGACTACTACTGCCGCTTTCACCCCAACATGAAGGCGACCCTGACGATCGCGCCGTGACGCCGCTGGCCTCAATGCGGGTTTTCCAGGCTGAAGGTCTCGGATTGCTCGTCATAGGCAAACAGCTCGGCGTAGCGGCCCCATGATACGATGGTGTGCAGCGTCTCGTCGGCATAGTGCTCGGACATGTAGTCCTCGAGCTCGATGCGGAAGCGCGCGGCCGGCGCGGCGTGCGAGGGGCGGTCGTCGAGCACGCGGCGGATCAGCCCCATCAGCGGCACGTTCTCCATCAGATGCTGCGCGAACAGCTTCTTGCGCTCGTCGGTCTCCTGATGCGCGAACCGCCGTCCGGCCTCGGTCAGGGTCAGATCGCCTTCGCTGAGCTGGGCGAAGCGCAGGAGCTGCAGCGCCTCGGCCAAGGGAAAGATCTCGTCGACCTCGAGCTGCAGATGGCCCGCCAGCACCGGCAGGTCGGCATGCCCATTATAAGGTTCGCCGGCGAGCGTCTCGATCAGGCCCGAGATCGAGTTCGACGACACGTGGCTGAGCACCATGCCGACGCCGGCGCTGGCGGTGCTCGGCAGCTTCGGCTCGGGCCGCTGCGTCATGCGGGCATAGAGACTGTCGACGAGCTGGCGGAACGCCGGATCGAGCCGGTTGCGCGGATGCGGCAGGTCGACCTTGAACTCGGCGGCGACGCGGCCGGGATTGGACGAGAACACCAGGATGCGGTCGCACATCAGCACCGCTTCCTCGATGTTGTGCGTCACCATCAGCACCGACTTGATCGGCAGCCGCCCGTCGGTCCAGAGATCGACGAGGTCGGTACGAAGTGTCTCGGCGGTCAGCACGTCCAGGGCCGAGAACGGCTCGTCCATCAGCAGCAGGTCGGGATGCACCACCAGCGCGCGGGCGAAGCCGACGCGCTGGCGCATGCCGCCGGAGAGCTCCTTTGGAAAAGCGGATTCGAAACCGTCGAGACCGATCAGGTCGATCGCGGCCAGCGCGCGCTTGCGCCGCTCGGCGCTGTCGACACCGAGCGCCTCGAGGCCGAGCTCGACGTTCTGCAGCACGGTCAGCCAGGGAAACAGTGCGAACGACTGGAACACCATGGCGACACCAACGGGCGGGCCGGCGATGATCTCGCCGCGGCAGCGCGCTTCGCCCGAGGATGGCGACACCAGGCCGGCGATGATCCGCAGAAGCGTCGACTTGCCGGAGCCGGAGCGTCCGAGCAGGCCGACGATCTCGCCGGCGCGGATCGTGAGGTCAACCTTCTCCAGCACGACGAGATCCTCGCCGCTGCCCTTGGGAAACAGCCGGCTGACGCTCTTGATCTCGATCAGCGATGAGTCCTTGACCTGGTCGCGCATGACAATTCTCCCGGTCAGCCGAGCCGCAGCCGGCGTTCGCCGAAGGCATAGAGCGGCCGCCACAGCAGCCGGTTGAACAGAGTGACGAGAATGCACATCACGGCAATGCCGAGCACGACGCGCGGAAAGTCGCCGTGCTCGGTGGCCGCAGCGATGTAGGCGCCGAGCCCGCTTGCGGTGAGATGGGTATCACCCCAGCTCGCGACCTCGGCGACGATCGCCGCGTTCCACGAGCCGCCGGAGGCGGTAATGGCGCCGGTGATGTAATAGGGGAAGATTCCGGGCAGCACGACCTTGAACCACCAGCGCCAGCCGGTGAGATGCAGGCTCGCGGCGGCCTCGCGCAGGTCGGTCGGGAACGCGCTGGCCCCGGCGATGACGTTGAACAGGATGTACCACTGTGTGCCCAGGATCATCAGCGGGCTCAACCAGACATTGGCGTCGAGGCGAAAGCGCACGATGAGCACGACGAACACCGGGAAGGCGAGGTTGGCCGGGAAGGCGGCGAGGAATTGCGCCAGCGGCTGGATGCGCTCGGCGAGCTTCGGCCGCAGCCCGATCCAGACGCCGACGGGCACCCACATCAGCGACGCCAGCGCGATCAGCACCGCGACGCGGATCAGCGTGATCAGGCCGTAGCCGATCGCGGTGAGGACGTCGGTGAGCGCCAGCGTCGCCGAGAGATAGAGATAGGTCTTCCAGCCGGCATAGACGCAGCCGAGGATGACCACGGCAAGCCAGAGACCGTCGACCATCTGCGACGGCGGCGCGTGGCGCACGGGGCCGCTCCAGGCTTTCGGCCAGTTGATCCGCAGGTTCGAGAAGGTGCGGTTGAGCGCAGCGAACGGCATCGACAGCGAGCGCAGGGCGCGGGTGCGCCGGAACAGATCGAGCATCCAGGAGGTGGGCGGATTGCCGGAGGCGGTCTGCTCGAAGCGGAATTTGTCGGCCCAGGCCACGATCGGGCGGAACAGCAGCTGGTCATAGGCGGTGATGACGAGCAGCATGGTCAGCAGCGCGGCGCCGATCGCCGCCAGATCCTTCTGCTGAATGGCGAGCGCGACATAGGAGCCGATGCCGGGCAGGGTGACGGTGGTGTTGCCGACCGTGATCGCCTCCGACGCCACGACGAAGAACCAGCCGCCGGACATCGACATCATCGCATTCCATATCAGGCCGGGCATCGCATAGGGCACGTCGAGCCGCCAGAAGCGCTGCCAGCCGGAGAGGTGGAAGCTGCGCGTCGCCTCCTCCAGGTCCTTCGGCACGTTGCGCATCGATTGGTACATGCTGAAGGTCATGTTCCAGGCCTGGCTGGTGAAGATCGCGAACACGCAGGCGAGCTCGGCGCCCAGCACCTGGCCCGGAAACAGGTTCATGAAGAACACGACGGTGAAGGTCAGGAAGCCGAGGATCGGTACCGACTGCAGGATGTCGAGCAGCGGGATCAGCACGATCTCGGCGCGCCGGCTCTTGGCCGCGAGCGCCGCATAGACGAAGGTGAAGACGAGCGAGCACGCGATGGCGAGCAGCATGCGCAAGGTGGTGCGCAGCGCGTAGAGCGGCAGGTTGGACGGATCGAGCGAGACAGGGGCGGTGTCGAGCGCGGACAAGGGCTGGGTGGTCTGCTCGCCGCCATAGACGATCAGCACCATCGCGCCGACCACGATGATCAGCGCGACGACGTCCCAGATATTGGGGCGCACGGTTTCGCGCAGCACGGTCGTCCTGATGTCCCGGAGCAGCATCGGCATGTCTCGTCTGGTCGGCCGCAACCATCGGCGGAGGCTGCGGACGTGGCCGTGTCATGGCTTGAGGGCTGGTCGGCCGGACAGTGCCGGCCGAATCCGCACCCTAAGTGCCCTGTGTGATGGTTTGATATCAAGCGGAGCGGTCGGGATCCGGCCTCTCGGTCCGGCCTATCAAAGGATACGCAGGCAGCCTCTTCACGTTCCCGCGACGAGGCTAGTCGAACGCAGATGCGGCTTGGCTTGGGGCTCCATCGGTACGGAGACGCCGGGTCACATCTGTCGCGCCGACGACGGTCAGCGCCTCCCCCGCTTGCGGGGGAGGTCGCATCGCATCGTCAGGTGCGATGCGGGTAGGGAATGCTCCGGGAGCGACTGCCGCTGTGGCGCCCCCACCCCAACCCTCCCCCGCAAGCGGGAGAGGGAGCGCACTGGTCGGGCCGCAGCAGTGGGGCTCAATCACCCCACGTTCGGCTCGCCGCCGTCCGGCGCGAGCCTCGTCGCCAGGATCTTGTCGATGCGGCGGCCGTCGAGGTCGATGATCTCGAAGCGCCAGCCTTGCAGCTCGAAGCTCTGGCCGACCTCGGGCACGCTGCCGAAGTGCTGCAGCACGAGGCCTGCGACGGTGTGATAGCCGCGATGCGGCGGCACCTCGATCGCCAGCACGTCGGCGAACTCGTCGAGTTGCATCCAGCCGGAGACCAGCAGCGAGCCGTCGTCACGGCGGACGCAGGCCGGCTCGGGCGGGCCCTCCTCGGAGGAGAACGCGCCAACGATCGACTCCAGGATATCCGCCGCGGTCACCACGCCTTCGAACGCGCCGTATTCGTCGTGCACCAGCCCCATATGCACGGGCGCCACCTTCAGGATGGCGATCACGTCGCGCGCATCGACGGTGGACGGAATGATCGGCACCTCGCGCACCAGGCTGCGCAGGTCCGGCGTCTCATCGCGCAGATACGCCGCCAGCAGGTCCTTGGCTTGCAGCACGCCGATCGGACGGTCGCGCTCGCCGTCCGACACCGGCAGGCGCGAATGCGGGCTCTTGGCGAGCAGTTCGCGAATGGCCTTGGGGTCGTCGTTGAGGTCGACGACGTCGACCTCGGGCCGCGGCGTCATGATGGCGCCGACCGGACGGTCGCCGAGCCGCATCACGCCGGCGATCATCTCCTTCTCGCCTGGCTCGAGCACGCCGGCGGTCTCGGCCTCGCGCACCAGATGGTGGATCTCCTCTTCGGAAACTTTCTCCTCGGCCTCGCCGGAGCGGCCGAGCAGCGTCAGGATCAGCTTGCCGGAAAGGTCGAGCAGCACCACCAGCGGCAGCGACACCTTGGCGAGCAACTGCATGGCCGGCGCGACGCGGACGGCAATCGCCTCGGGATCACGCAGCGCGAGCTGTTTCGGCACCAACTCGCCGACGATCAGCGTGGCATAGGTGATAATGGTGACGACGAGGCCGACGCCGACGATGTCGGCGACCGAAGCCGACAGGCCGAGCTCCAGCAGCGATTGTGTCAGGCGCTGGCCGAGCGTGGCGCCGGAGAATGCGCCGGAGAGCACCCCGACCAGGGTGATGCCGATTTGCACCGTCGAGAGGAACCGGCCGGGATCGGACGCCAGCGCGAGCGCCCGACGGGCGCCGGAAACGCCCTTTTCCGCCAGCAGCGCCAGCCGCGCGGGACGCGACGACACGATCGCGAGTTCGGACATGGATAACAGTCCGTTGACGACGATGAGGACGACGATGATGGCGAGTTCGACGGAGAGCATTTCGACCTTGTCTGGCGCCCGGAGGGGCAGGATGGGGACAGGTCCTAGCATATGGGGACGGCAAGCGCCCAATGCCGGTGTGCGGAGGTGGCGTGCATGGGAGGGCTGAAAGTGGGAGGCTGGTTCGCTTGAGGCACGGGCAGCTCCTGAACCTCCGGTATGGGTCCCGGCGAACGCCGGGACCCATACCGCGTGATCTATCGAAGGCACTCGGAACGGCGACGAATTGCCGCCACCACGGGCGCTGACGATCAGGCAGGACAACTGCCAGCGAGGTCCCTCGATGGCGTCCGCGGTATGGGTCCCGGCGTTCGCCGGGACGACACCTTTTGTGGAGCGCCAGTTTCGGCTCTCACTGGCGTCAGGCCGCAGGGCGCAACGCCTGCGCGACCGCTCCTCAGAAATCCCCGTGCAGCCGCCCGGAGAAGATCGACACCGGGCCGCGGTCGGCGTTGTAGGCGGGGTTGCTGACGAATTGGTAGTCGGCGGTGAAGGTCAGGTACTTGTTGATGGAATAGGCGTAGTAGGCCTCGATGATGTTCTCGCGCCGGTAGTTCAGGGCGCCGTCGCCGATCAGCGGGCCGAGGCCACCGGCGGCGAGGAAGGCGCGGTGGTCGCGCGACAGGCCGTTGGTCACGCCGGCGAGGCCGATCGTGTCGTCGGGACGGCCCCAGCGGGTGCCCTTGATCGAGCTGCCCAGCGACAGGCTGTTGTCGATGTCGGTGAACGCCATGATCTCGGTCTTGCCGTCGTTCCAGCTCCAGCGCCCGAACAGGCCGACATCGTCCGTCAGCGCCTGGTCGAAGCTGACGACATAGCCGTATTTGCTGCGGCCGCGCCGCGTCTGGCTGATGTCGAGATTGAGCGCGGCATCGTCGAGCGTCTCTCGATAGCTGCCGGAAAACACGCTGTTGAACCAGCCGATTGTGCGTAGGTGACCGGGCTGCGAGAACAACTGATAGCGCGTTTCCAATTCGACGACGTAGCTGCCGCGGCGGAAGACGTTCATGTCGAAATTGTTCGAGTTCGATACTGCGTCCATGAGGAAATAGCCGGCGCGCAGCGCCCAGCTCTTTTGATTGAGCTCGGCTGTCGCGCCGTAGGTCAGGCCGAGCTTGTCGGCGGCGTAGTCGAAGGCGCCGGGCGCCCACACCGACCAGTTCATGAAGTCCTTGCGCGCGTCCTTGGCGTAGGCGTTGCCGTCGAACACGTCGAGCACGGGAAATTTGCCGATCTGCACGGTGAGTCGCGAGACGTCCTGCTTGCCCGATAGCTGCAACTGGCCGCTGCCGAGCTGCTCCTGCTCGCCGCCGAAGCCGAAGGTCTGGCGCAGGAACAGGCGCGAGGTGTTGTAGTGGGGATAGGGGAAGTCCGACTTCTGCGCCTCGCCATTGGAGAAGCCGGCAAGGCCGACGGTGTTGCTGAGGCCGAAGCCCTGCAGCAGCTCGGGATTGTAGTAGACCTCGCCGCCGTCCCATAGCCGCGCGTTGAGGTACAGGCTGTTGCTCCAGGTCTCCTGGAACTGGCGCGCCGGCGTCAGGCTGTTGGCGCCGGTATAGGCGGCGCGGAACGCCGGATAGCCCTGGCCGATCACGGTCGCCTGGCCGTGGATCTCCCAGCGGTCGGATTCGGGATCGGACGGATCGCTCTTGAGCTTCAGATCGGGACCGCTGGCGAAGTCGAGCTTGCGGTTGAGCCCGACGCGCAGGGTCTGGAAGTCGAGCTGCGAATTGTAGCTGGCGCCGTTGGAGAAGCGGACGCCGCCGTTCTCGAAATGGCTGTAAAGATATTCGAGGCGCCAGCTCCAATGCGGCGCAAAGCTGCGTTCGATGCCGGCGCCGGCGGCCCAGCCGAGCCGCGTCGTCAGCAGCTTCTCGGTGTCGCCGGCTGCGCTGGTGTTGATGAAGCGGCCGCCGGTCCAGGCAAGGCCGCCGGTGGCATAGACCAGCCAGTCGCCCCTGATGTAGCCGACGCGGCCGCGGGCGGTGGCGACATAGTCCCAGAGCTCCGAGACGTTCGAGCCGGGCGTGCCGAGCATCGCGACGGTGTGGTTGGAGGTGAGATAGTTCGGAAAGCTGAAATCGCCCTCGAGCCCGAGCAGCAGCCCGGAGCGGGTGACCCAGTTGTAGCCGGCCTGCACGCCGCCAGTGAGGCCGCTGAACGGGCTGCCGGCGCTGGCCGTCCCGCTCGGGTCGGTCAGGGTCGCCCGGGCATGGTCACGGGTATAGCCGGCGTGGACGCCGACATAGAGGCCGGTCCAGTCGAACACCGTCTGCGCCATCCGGGCCTTGACCGGCAGATCGGCGGCGGCGGCGGGGGCGGTGAGCGCGGCGGTCATGGCGGCGGCTGCGATCATCTCCCTGGTGCAGTTCGAACGGATCATGGCGGCAGATTCCCAAGGCGAGGCACACGACGACACCGGCAACGTCACAACTGATTGCCCGAGCACAGTCACGAGAAGATTACGGAGTAGACGATGTTCGATCAGAAGTGTGGACGGCACGCGGCAATTTGTGGATGATTTATATTGCGATTAATTCGCAACAGCAAGCGCGAGGGCTGTCTGATCCGGTTTCTGATTGAGGGTGTGGCGCCGACGCAACAAACAACCCGCCCGGGGCGGCCGGGCGGGTTGTCGAGATCGCGGATCGGGGCGGTGGACGCCGGCCGTGGCGAATTGGCGAGGCGGACCTTGGCCAGGGCGGGGCGAGGCGAGCGCCCAGCATCAATAGCCGCAGGCCCTGACGCGGCCGACATACTGGCCGTAGACGTTGTACTGCGGCACCCAGCGGCAGTACCGATAGCCACCGCCGTAATAGTAGCCGTCGTTGCTGGCGGCGATGGCGCTGCCGACGACGGCGGCTCCGACGAGGCCGGCACCGACGCCCCAGCCCCAGTGATGATGGTGGAAGCCGTTGGCCGCAGCGGGCGTCGACGTCGCCGCGATGCTGCCGGTGACGGCGAGCGCGGTCAGTGCGAGGGCGGCAATCTTGGTCTTGATCGACATGGTCGAAGGCTCCTGTTTGCTATTGGGGCGGCCGGCGTCGGCCGCTTGCCAAATTGGACGGAGCCTTTTCGAAACCGGTTCGAATCGCCGGATGAGGTGCCCGGCGCCCTGAAAATTCGTTCGTTGATACAGGGGCTTGGCCTCGGTTCAGCAGCCCGGCAACGGGCCGCGGCGAAGCGTGTTCACGTCGAAGTTATCGACGTCCTCCAGCAGCGCGCAGAACGCCCGCGCGCCGTGGTCCAGCACGCGCTCGCCCTTCTCCGCCGAAGCCTGCGTGGCATCGCCGACCGCACCGCTCGCATTCAGGTCCTGCGTCTGCCAGGCCATCGGCGCCGGCCGCTGCGTCGAGAGCACCTTGCAGGTGGTTTCCATTTCAGCGCCGCGCGAGGGGAAAGCGGCGATGGCATCGGTGCGCACCAGCGTGGGATGGCAGGCCAGCATGATCGAGGTCTCGACGGCGCCGCCGTGGATGCCGTGCCGCAGCTCATCGGCCGAGAACAACCCATCGGGCGCACCGAAGCGCGACCATGACGTCGTCACCACCAGCATGCGGTGATCAGCGCGCAGATCCTGCGCGACCAGGGTCATCGCAGCGCTGTTGCCGCCATGGCTGGTGACGATCACGAGCTTCCTGAGTCCAGCGCGCGCGACGCTGTCGCCGAGAGCACGCCAGCTCCGCAGCGCGACCTCCGTCGGCACGGTCAGCGTGCCCGGATAGTCGATATGCTCGGTCGAGATCCCCACGGGCTGCACCGGCAGCACCGTCACCGGCAGCGCCGGCGGCAGCAGCGCGCGGACGCGCGCGAGATAAGCCTCGGCAATGTAGACGTCAGTGCCGAGAGGCAGGTGCGGCCCATGCTGCTCGGTGGCGGCGAGCGGCAGCACCGCGATCCAGCGCGCGGTCTCGGGCGTTCCCGAGTCGGGCGCTCCAAAATCCGGCCAGTGCAGCTCGGTCCAGTCGCGGGGCGGCACGGTCATCGCGCGGGCCATTTCCTTCGTCCGTCGGGCAGGGTAGTTATCACCGATTGATCTTAGCATGTTCAGCCAGAAAGAACCGGGGAGACCAGACATGGCGCAGGCGCTTCTGTCGCGAACGTTAATGGCGGCATCGCTGGTCGTAGCCGGACTGATCTCGGCGGCTCAGGCCCAGATGCTGGACAAGGTCTCGTTCGGCACCAACTGGGTTGCCGAGGCCGAGCATGGCGGCTTCTTCCAGGCGGTCGCCGACGGCACCTACAAGCGCTACGGACTGGACGTGACGATCGTGCCGGGCGGTCCGAACGAGAACAACCGCATGCTGCTGATCTCCGGCAAGATCGAGTTCTTCATGGCCGCAAATACGCTGATGTCGTTCGACGCCGTCGCCAACAACGTGCCGGTGGTGTCGATCGCGGCGATGTTCCAGAAGGATCCGCAGGTGTTCCTGACCCATCCGGAGTCCAGGATCACCAAGCTCGAGGAGCTGAAGCCGCTGACCCTGTTCGTCTCCAAGGAAGGCATCTCCAGCTACTATCAATGGCTGAAATCGGAATACGGCTTCTCCGAGAAGAATGTCCGCCCCTACACGTTCAATCCGCAGCCCTTCATCGCTACGCCGCAGAGCGCAATGCAGGGGTATGTCACGTCGGAGCCGTTCGCGGTCGAGCGCGCCGCCGGCTTCAAGCCCGGCGTGATCCTGCTCGCGGACAACGGCTTCAACACCTATTCGACCCTGATCGAGACGCGGCGCGACCTCATCGAGAGCAAGCCGGACCTGGTGCAGCGTTTCGTCGATGCTTCGATCATCGGCTGGTACAATTACATCTACGGCGACAATTCCGCGGGCAACGCGCTGATCAAGAAGATGAACCCGGAGATGACCGATGATCTCCTTGCCTATTCGGTCGCCAAGATGAAGGAGTACGGCATCGTCGATTCCGGCGACAGCGTGGAGAAGGGCATCGGCGCCATGACGGACGAGCGCGTCGCCAGCTTCTTCGACAAGATGGTGCGGGCCGGCGTCGTCAAGTCGACGATCGACTATCGCAAGTCGTATACGCTGCGTTTCGTCAACAAGGGCGTCGGCATCGATCTCCGGCCGAAGAAGTAGGACGCTCGAGCGGCGCTTTCAGCAAATGAGCTCACCCCCTTCGTCCGAGCGCGCCGTTGCGACCGCGGTATGCCTGCGCGGCGTCACCAAGGTGTACGAGTCCGGCGTCGCCGCGCTGGGGCCGATCGATCTGACCATCGCCAAAGGCGAATTCGTCTCGCTGCTCGGCCCCTCCGGCTGTGGCAAGTCGACGGCGCTGCGCCTGATTGCGGGTCTGGTGGCGCCAAGCGCCGGGACGGTGGATGTCGCCGCCTCGTCAGAGGCGCATCCCGGCGATCGCGTCGGCTTCGTGTTCCAGGAGCCGACCCTGATGCCCTGGACCAGCGTGCGCGACAATGTCGGCCTGCCGTTGAAGCTTGCGCGGGTGCCGGCGAGCCAGGCGCGTCCAAGGATCGATGCGGCGCTCGAGCAGGTCGGTCTCGCTGATTTTGCCGACGCCTTTCCGCGCGAACTATCCGGCGGCATGAAGATGCGCGCCTCGCTGGCGCGCGCGCTCGTCACGCACCCCGGCATCCTGCTGATGGACGAGCCGTTCGCTGCCCTCGACGAGATCACGCGCTTCCGCCTCAACAATGATCTGCTGGAGCTGTGGCGCAGGCTGAACATGACGGTCGTGTTCGTCACCCATTCGGTGTTCGAGTCGGTCTATCTGTCGCAGCGCGTGCTGGTGATGACGGCGCGACCCGGCCGGCTCAGTGCCGAGATCAGGATCGACGCTGACCAGCGCGATGATGCGTTCCGTGCCTCGCCGGCTTATGCCGATGATTGCCGCCGGGTCTCTGACGCGCTCGCACCGGCCTATACCGGAGTGCATGCGCTGTGAGCATGCAGGGTCGAGAATCGTCCCTCTCGGGCGCGCGGCTTGCGAGCCTCGCCTTTCCCGCGATCGTGTTCGTCGCTGCGATGACGGCGTGGGAGCTGGTTGTGCGCCTCAACGGCATCCAGCCCTATGTGTTGCCCGGGCCGCTGCTGGTGCTGAAGACGCTTGTCGCCGATTGGGACATTCTCGCGCAATCGCTGCTGACGACCCTGATCACGACATTCGAAGGCTTCATCGCCGCAGCGCTCGGCGGCATCGCGCTGGCGCTGTTGTTCAACCAGTCGAAATGGCTGGAATGGGCGTTGTTTCCCTATGCCGTCGTGCTGCAGGTGACACCGGTCATCGCGATTGCGCCGATGCTCCTGATCTATCTGCCGCAGCAGACGGCGGTGGTCGTGTGCGCCTGGATCGTCGGCTTCTTCCCGGTGCTGTCCAACACCGCGCTCGGCCTCAACTCGGTCGATCGCAATCTCGCCGGGCTGTTCCAGCTCTATGGCGCCTCGCGCTGGCAGACCTTGCGCTATCTGAAGCTGCCGGCGGCGCTGCCTTACATTCTCGGCGGCCTGCGCATCGCCGGCGGCCTGTCGCTGATCGGCGCGGTCGTCGCCGAGATCGCGGCGGGCAGCGCTGGTGCCGGATCCGGTCTCGCCTATCGCATCGCGGAATCCGGCTATCGTCTCAACATACCCCGCATGTTCGCAGCGCTGGTGCTGCTGTCGGTCGCCGGGATTGTCATTTATGGCTTGCTGGCGCTAGTTTCGCACCTCGTTTTACGGCGCTGGCATGAGAGCGCGCTTGGAAAGGACAACTGATGGCGGCGACTTCGTCTGACAAGATCGATGTTCTGGTCTATGGGCCGCTGCGGCCGATCCTGGAAAAAGGATTCCCGGACAGCTTCAACGTGCACCATGCGACGACGCAGGCCGATCTCGAAGCGCTGCCGGCGGACGTGAAGGGCCGGATCCGCGGCATCGCCGTGACCTTCCACACCGTGAAGACCGACGCCGCCGTGATGGCGATGCTGCCGAAGCTCGAGATGATCGCAAGCTTCGGCGTCGGCTACGACCACATCGCAGCCGCGCACGCCGGACAGCACGGCATCATCGTCACCAACACACCGGACGTGCTGACCGAGGAGGTCGCCGACGTGGCGCTCGGGCTCCTGATCGCGACGTGCCGCGAATTCATCAAGGCCGATCGCTTCGTTCGTTCGGGGGAGTGGAGCGAGAAGCCCTATCCGCTCAGCGTCGGCTCGCTGCGCGACCGCACCGTTGGCATGGTCGGCATGGGCCGCATCGGCCAGGCGATCGCGCGCCGGCTCGAAGCGTCGCTCGTCCCCGTCGTCTATCACTCGCGCAACCCGGCGGCGGGCGTCGCCAACAAACACTATCCCGACCTGCTCGCGATGGCCAAGGACGTCGACACGCTGGTCGTCATCGTGCCTGGCGGTGCCGGCACCAACAAAATCGTCAACGCCGAGGTGCTGAAGGCGCTCGGACCGCGCGGCGTCGTCGTCAACGTCGCCCGCGGCTCGGTCATCGACGAGCAGGCTCTGGTCGAAGCGCTGAAGTCCGGCACGATTCTCGCCGCCGGCCTCGACGTGTTCGAGAAGGAGCCGGCGGTGCCGGACGCGCTCAAGGCGATGGACAATGTCGTGCTGCTGCCACACATCGGCTCGGCTGCCATCGTAACCCGCAACGCAATGGATCAGCTGGTGGTCGACAACCTCAAGGTCTGGTTTGCCGGCAAGCCGCCGCTGACGCCCGTTCCGGAAACGCCGGTGAAAGGTCGCCGATGAAACGTCCGCTCCCATTGCTGATCGCGCTGCTGTCGGTGGCGGGCGTCCCTGTCGTCGCACAAGACGCCGCCAGCCTGAAGAAGGCGATGATCGGGCAGTGGGAGCTCGCGACCACCGAGCGCAGCAAGACCTGCGTCGTGACCCTGAAGCCGGACGTCGCGCCGCGCGGGCAGAAGCTCGAGCTGGAGCCGGGCTGCGCCGCCGCGCTGCCCTTCACCAAGGACATCGCCGGCTGGAACGTGAAGGGCCTCGACATCGTCAGTCTCCAGGCCGCCAATGGCGAGGCGGTGATCGACTTCACCGAGGTCGAGGCCGGCATCTTCGAAGGACTGCGCCAGGGCGAAGGCGTCTACATCCTGCAGAATCTGGCGGCGGCGCGGTCGCTGGCGAAATCCATGGACCAGATGATCGGCGACTGGGCCATGGTCCGCGGCAACGGCGCCACGATCTGCAGCCTGGTGCTGACCAACAACGACGCCGGCAATGATAATTTCCAGGTGTTCGTGAAGCCGAAATGCGATCCCGCCGTCGCGGCGTTCGCACCGAGCCAATGGCGGCTCGAGCATGGCCAGATGATGCTGATGTCGGACCGTGGCGAGACCTGGCGGTTCGAAGCGGACGACAATGCGCAGTGGCGGCTCGTGCCCGACAGCGCCAATCCGCTGATCATGCTCAGGCAGTAGACGACACGCGCGCTGCTGAGCGTCCCTGCCCCGCGGCAGTCAGGCCTCGTCCGGCATCGGACTTGGTTAACGATTGGTTGCGTGCCTGTTCCACCAATCGGAACTTGTTGTTTACGCATCTTGCGTCTGATGGTTGCGCTTCATCGAGGGAGCCCGCCATGCGTGAGCTATTGCGCCGGTTCAACAGGTCGCTGCCGTCGTTCAGCCTGAACGACAAGATCTCGGCGGCTGCGGCCGCATTCGCCGTCCTGGTGATGCTGTCCACTTTGGGCGCGCTGTCGGCGCTGCGCGAGCAGCGCCTGTTCTACGACCGACTCCAAGCGCTTGCCGCGGCGTCCCGCAACACCGAGCGGACCAACGCGCTGATCTACGCGGTCGTGATGGAATCGCGCGGCATCTACATGTCGGCGGACCGCACCGTCGCGCGGCGCTATGCCGATGCGCAGCTCGTGAAGCTGGCGCAGCTGAGCAAGGTGGTGGAGGAGTGGGAAGCCCAGGTCGCCGACGGTGACGCCGCGCTGTTCGCCCCATTCAAGAAGCGGATCGAACAATTCGTCGCATTCCGCACCGAGATGGCGCGGCAGACGATTTCGGTCGGATCGTCCGCGGCGCGCGAGCTCGGCGACAATGACGAGAATCGCGCGGTGCGCACCGCGCTCAACGAGGACCTCGAGAAATTGTCGCGGCTCTATGCCGACCGCACCCGCGAGCTCGGCGAGACGGCCGATGCGCGCGGCATGGCCGCGTTCTATCTGGGGGCGCTCGGAGCGGTGATCATCACGCTGATCGCGGCCGCGGCGCTGGCGCTGCGCCGGGGCGTGCTGATGCCGCTGCTCGACATCGCCCGCGTCACCGACCGCATCGCCGCCGGCCGCATCAAGCTCAAGATTCCGCACGCGCGGCGCCATGACGAGATCGGACGGGTCGCGCAGGCCGTCGCGACCTATCAGGACGGTGCATTCCGCCTGCATGAGCTCGAGCAGCACGAGGTCGAGATCGAGCGCCAGTACACCGACATCCTGCGCCAGCACGAGCAGCTCGAGCAGGGCGCGATCAGCAGCCAGCAGCGGCTCGATGCGGCGGTCGCCAACATGGCCCAGGGCCTGATCATGCTCGACAGCTTCGGCTACGTGCTGATGGTCAACGACCAGTTCCGCAGGCTGTACAACGTTCCAGCTTCGATCGCAAAACCCGGTGCACATGTGCGCGAGATCCTCGCGCATCGCGCCAAGGTCGGTCTGCTGCGGGAGAAGCCGTCGGAATATCTCGCCGCGCTCCGCGAGCGCATGAAGGAGCGCCGGGCCGAGATCTTCGAGGTCGAGCTCGCCGACGGCCGCATCATCCGCATCTCGGAACGCCCTGTGGATGGCGGCGGCTGGATCGCCACGCACGAGGACTTCACCGCGCAGCGCCGGGCCGAGCGCAAGCTCGCGCGCGCCGAATACTTCCTCGCCGCACTGCTCGAGAACATCCCGCAGGCGGTGCTGGCCAAGGAGGCGCAGTCGCTGCGTTACATGTTCGTCAATCGCGCCGCCGAGCGTCTGTTCGGCGTGCCACGCACGGACATCATCGGCCGCACGCCGGCCGAGCTGTTCTCCCCGCCGACCGGCGCGATCCTCGAGGAAGCCGCCCGCGAACAGCTCGCAGGGCGCGGCGACGATGAGCCGCGAGCCCATAGCATTCTCACGCCCGGAAACGGTCCGCGCGACATCGTCGTGCGCCGGCTGCCAGTCTCGATCGGTGAGGGCGAGCCGAAATATCTGCTCAGCATCATCGAGGACCGCACGCAGGATCAGCGCGCGGCAGCATGATGCGTCACTGGCAACGTCCGGGATTCCCCCGCCTTGACGTCGCCTTGATCTGCATCAAGAACGGCCTCGCCGGGTGGAATAGCGTGCCCGAAACGGAGACCTGTTCATGATCCGACGTCTGGGGATTCCTTTCGCCACCCGCCTTGGCGCTGCCGCGCTGCTCATGCTTTCGGTCGCAGCGCCGCTGCATCAGGCTGCCGCGCAGGACGCGCTGGGTGGCGCCATCCTCGGCGGCGCCGGCGGCGCGATTCTGGGCGGCGCGATCGGCGGCGGCCGTGGTGCTGCGATCGGCGCGGTGATCGGGGCCGGCACCGGAGCTGCCATCGCGGCCGACGGCGAGCGCCGTCGTGGCGGTTATTATTCCTATCGCAACGGCTGCTATCTGCAACGCGGCGACGGCTCCTGGGTTCGCGCGCATCCGCGCTACTGCTACTAAGCCTTATCCGTCGGCCGAATTGGCCGCTTGGCCGCGCGATGAACGCGCGGCCGGCGACTTGGTTGCGCGCTCCAGCACCTGGATGACGCGCGGATCCTCGCAATGCGCGACGTTGAAGCGCATCATCGTCGCGGCGGATTGCGCCGCGCTGAAGACGTCGCCGGGCGCGAGCACCACGTGCTCCTCGAGCGCGGCCTGGGCCACCTCGATCGCCGTACAGCCGTCCGGCAACCTGCACCACAGATGAAAGCCGCCGCGTGGCATCAGCCATGGGGCGATACCGATGCGCTGCAGCCGTGCCGCCACCCGCGGCCGCGCTCGCGCAAGCCGTGCCCGCAGGTCCTCGACGTGCTTGCGGTAGCTGCCGCTGGTCAGCACCTGGGTCAACGTCTCCGCGGCGAATTGTCCGGGACCGCCGAAGCCGGTCGCGATCTGCAGGTCGATCAGCGGCTCGATCCAGTCCGCGCGCGCCGCGATGTAGCCGCAGCGCACCGAGGCCGACAGTGTCTTGGAGAAGCTGCCGACCAGGATCACCCGCGCAAGCCCGTCGAGCGCGGCGAGCCGCGGCGACGGCGCGGGTTCGAAATCGCCGTAGATGTCGTCCTCGACGATGATCGTGTCATGCGCTGACGCGGCGTTGAGCAGCCGGTGCGCCGTCTGCAGCGACAGCGTCGCCCCGGTCGGATTGTGCAGACCGGAATTGGTGATGTAGAGCCTCGGGCGCTCGGCCGCGAGCACTGCCTCGAACCGGGCGATGTCGGGTCCGCCCGGCGTCATCGGCACGCTGACGATCCGCGCCTGATGCGCGCGCAGCAGGGCGAGGAAGTTGAAGTAGCAGGGATCGTCGACCAGCACGGCGTCGCCGGGACGCAGCAGCATGCGGCAGATCAGGTCGATCGCCTGCGTACCGGACGAGGTCAGCACCAACTGCTCGCTGAACGCGTCGATGCCGATAGCGGCAAGGCGGCCCTGCAGCAACCGCCGTAGCGCCGCCGGTCCGCGTGCAGCGCCGTAGTCGCTCAGCACCCGCCCGCCGCCGCGCGCCAGCGCGCGGACCGCGCGCCGCAGCGCGTCCTGCGGCATCCACTCGGCCGGCAGCCAGCCGCAGCCGGGCGTCAGCGTTCCCGGCCCGGCGTCGAGCGACTGCCGCGACACCCAAAACGGGTCGACCGCGCGCGGACGGCGCGGCTCGCGATCGCCGAGGGCCAGCGGCGGCAGCGCCGTATCGGCGACATAGAAGCCGGAGCCGCGCCGGGCGCGGATCACGCCTTCCGCGGCAAGTCGGTCATAGGCCTCGACGACGGTGGCTGGCGAGACCCCCATCGCCGCGGCGAAGGCGCGGATCGAGGGCAGACGCTGGCCGGCGCTGAGCGCGCGCGTCGCCAAGCGCTGCCGGATCGCATCGACCACGGCGATGGTCCGCGTGCCGCCCCGGCGGAAATCGCGCGTCACTTCTCCCAAGTGTGTCGCCCTTTGCACCAATACAGATTGTGGAAATTGTATCGGTCTGTCGCTGCCGCAACAAGCCTGGTCGGGCTATGGGATCTGCGAGGAGGAGCCGTGCATGAAGGGATCGATCGAAGGCTGGGGGAGCGGCATCGTCGGCATGACGATCTTCAGCGGCTCGCTGCCGGCGACGCGGGCGGCACTGGAGGGTTTTTCGCCGCTGTTCCTGACGGGCGCACGCGCGACGCTCGCGGCCGTGCTGGCCGCGCTTTGTCTCATGCTGCTGCGTCAGCCGCTCCCCGGCCGGCGCGATCTGGTGTCGCTGGCAGTCGTGTCGCTCGGTGTCGTCATCGGTTTTCCGCTGCTCACCGCTCTGGCGCTCCAGCACATCACCTCGGCCCACGCGATCGTGTTCGTCGGTCTGCTGCCGCTGTCGACCGCCTTGTTCGGCGTGCTGCGCGGCGGCGAGCGGACGCGGCCTTTGTTCTGGCTGTTCGCTGCGCTCGGGGCTGCGGCGGTCTCGGGCTTCGCCCTGTCGCAGGATGGCGTCGCGTCGCCGATCGGCGATCTCGCGATGATCGCCGCGATCATCGTCTGCGGCCTGGGCTATGCCGAGGGCGCCATGCTCACGCGCAGGCTCGGCGGCTGGCAGGTGATCTCGTGGGCGCTGCTGTTGTCCGCGCCGCTGATGCTGCTGATGGCGGTGCTGACGCTGCCCGCCGCATCCCGTGACATCACGGCCGCGGCGTGGCTGGGCCTCGCCTATGTCTCCGTCTTCAGCATGTTCGTCGGCTTCGCCTTCTGGTACCGCGGGCTCGCCCGTGGCGGCACTGCGACGGTGGGCCAACTGCAACTGCTGCAGCCCTTCCTTGGCCTCGGTTTCGCGAGCCTGCTGCTGCATGAGCCGGTGTCGGCAACGATGATTGCCGCAGCCGGAATCGTCGTCGTCTGCGTGGCGATGGCGCGCCGCTGGGCGTAAGCCGTCGGCGGCTATTTGCGATGATAGAGTCCGGTGAAGCTGACGCCGGCGCCGCCGCAATCATTGTTGTCCTCGACCAGCAGAAGCGCGCCGATTCGCTGCAGGCGCACGCGGCACTCGTCGCCGGCATTCGGCCGCTCGAACGGCGTGCTGCCGTCGTCGACAAAGGCAATGAGGCCGCCCTTCGGCTCTGCCGTGGCGCCGAGCGATCCGTTGCGCAACTCGCGCCCGGCCGGCAGCACCTGATCGCCTTCGATCCGGAGCCGGTTGCCGGCCTCTTTCCTGATCGTCAGCCCCCCTCCAGGGTGCTCCCAGCTTCCGGTCCAGTCGGCTGTCGTCGGCGCGGCCATCGGCTCGACGGCGGTGAGGGCAGCGCGCGGCAACCAGCCGGTGGTCCAGATCTGTGCCTTCGCATGCGGCTGCTGGTAGCTGACGCAGGCGAAAGCGCCGCGGGTCCTGTCGACCAGCACGAGGTCGTCGCGGACGAGGTAAGCCTTCTTCCGGCAGGCGTCGGTCGCAGCGGGACAGCTGGCGGCCTTGAAGTCGTCGTCATAGGGGCTCTTGACGAAGTTCACCCGCGGCTGGCCGCTCACTTTGGCCACGACGAGCGGCCGCGCATCATCCCAGCCGACGCCATTGCAATTGGCGGGATCGTTGGCGTCGTAGGCGGCGGCCGCCGTGAGGGGCAGGACGCCCAGGATCAGTCCGATGAAGGCCGCGCGCATCCGTCGTTCCTCTCCACGCTTCGCCAGCATTAGCCGGCGCGGGAAGACGGCCGGTTCAAACCGGCCCGACGTTTCGTCTATCCCGCTCGTCTATCCCGCGGCGATCTTGGCGGCTTCGCTCGCCGCGCGCTGCATGCTGTTCGACATCTCGGTCGTCACCGTGCTCTGCTCCTCGACGGCTGCCGCCGTCGAGGTCACATACTCGCTCACATTGTGAATGGCCTGCTTGATCTCGCCGAGCGCCAGCACCACCTCGCCCGAGATGTTGTTGAGACCTTCGATCTCCTGCCCGATCTTGTCGGTGGCGTGCTTGGCCTGATTGGCGAGGCTCTTCACCTCGGAGGCCACGACGGCGAAGCCGCGTCCGGCCTCGCCGGCGCGGGCGGATTCGATCGTCGCGTTCAGTGCCAGCAGATTGATCTGCCCGGTGATGTTGTCGATCATCTCGACGATGCCGCTCATCGCTTGCGTCGCGGCGGAGAGATGCTGCGCCTGGGTGTCCGCCGCCCCGACGCGATCGACTGCGCCCATCGCGGTTTCCCGCGACTTGGTCATGGCCTCGGAGATCTCGCGCACGGAGGCGTTGAGCTCCTCGGCGCCGGCCGCAACCGATTCCATCATGCCGCGCACGCGCTCGTTGCCCATTCGCACCAGAACCTGCTTCGTGACGTCGGTCGCGTATTTGACGACCTTGAACGGCCTGCCGTTCAGATCGAGGATCGGATTGTACGACGCCTGGATGTAGACCTCCCTGCCGCCCTTTCCGATCCGCTTGTATTCGCCGGCCTGATATTCGCCTCGGTTGAGCTTGGCCCAGAAGTCGCGATAGCCGGCGCCGTCGCGCTCGATTGGCTCGACGAACATGCTGTGGTGCTTGCCGCTGATTTCGCCGAGTGTATAGCCGAGCGCGGCCAGGAAATTGTCGTTCGCCGTGATCACCGTGCCGTCCATGTTGAACTCGATCACCGCCTGCGACTTTCCGATCGCCGCAATCTGGCCGGCCAGATCGGCGGTCTTCAGCTTTGCGGCCGTGACGTCAGTCGCGAACTTGACCACCGCGAACGGCTTGCCCCGCTCGTCGAGGATCGGATTGTAGGACGCGAGAATCCAGACCTCCTTGCCGTTCTTGCCGAGCCGTTTGTACTCGGCCGCCTGGTATTCGCCGCGATTGAGCTTGGCCCAGAAGTCGCGATAGGCCGCGCTGTCGCGCTCGGCGGGCTCGACGAACATGCTGTGGTGCTTGCCCTGGATTTCCCGTAACTCATAACCCATGACTTTCAGGAAGTTTTCGTTGGCCGTGGTGACCGTGCCGTCCATGTTGAACTCGATCACGGCCTGAGAGCGGTCGAGCGCGGCGATCTTGCCACTGTCCTTGAGGTGGGCGATCTTCTTGGCCGTGATGTCGATGGCGATCTTGACGATCTTGCAGGGCTTGCCCTTGGCGTCGAGAACCGGATTGTACGAGGCTTCGATCCAAACCTCGCGGCCGCCCTTGCCGATCCGCTTGAATTCCGCAGCCTGGAAGTCTCCCTTGTTCAACGCGGCCCAGAACGCGCGATAGTCCGCGCTCTCGCGCTGATCCGCGGGCACGAACATCGAATGATGCTTGCCCTGAATCTCCTCGAGACGGTAGCCAAGTGCGTCGAGAAAGTTCTTGTTCGCCGTTCGGATAGTGCCGTCCATGTCGAATTCGATCATGGCTTGGGAGCGGCTGATGGCAGCGAGTTGAGCCTCTGCGCCTCCAGCGGTCTTGCGAGCGAACATCGAGCGGAGTCCTTCCAGATGGGAGCGAATTCGATGATGGTATTTGCGGGTTGTTAGCTGTACGCATCTACCGGCGGCAGAGAAGGGGACGGCTCGAACGAACGACCTGCCGTCGAACCTTCCGGCACACTGAACTAATTCAGCCGACAGCATCTCGGCTCTTAGCAGGGGAGATTCGCGTCGTTCGCGAGCCAGCTAACATCGACGAAAGTGGCGAAATCTTCTTAAGATTTGCGCTTCGGCGTTTAACGAATGTTATGCACTTGTGCTCGGGATCGTTCCTGATTTAATGCTGCCGTGATGCGCACAGAGAAGCGCCCCTGATGGGGAGACAGGACATCGGACCGCCGACGAGATGTGCCTCTTGTCCTGCCAGCGACAAGGGATTTTGCGGAGCTATCTTTGCGTCGTGCGGCGATCGAGCGGCTTTCAAGGAGCTGGATCAACGCTTCTTCACGGTCGCGGCCGGCCATCCCGTAGGAACCGACTCGGACATCATCGTCCTCTGCAGTGGATGGGCGTTCCGCTATCTGCCGTTCAGCGACGGCAGGCGGCAGATCGTGAAGTTCCTGTTCACGGGAGATTTTGCGTCCGTCCGGATGATCTTCTCGAACGTGCCGTCGCGTGCGGATTTTTCCGTCAAGTCGCTCTCGGATGTCCAAGTTTGCGCTTTCCACGCCGGCGCCTTGCGCAGGAAGTGCCTGACTGATCCCTCCCTGGTGGCGCTCGGGTTCGAGCTGCTCTTGCAGGAGAGGTCGGACGCGTATGAGCTCGCGAGCGTTCTGGGACAGCGCCCCGCCGAAGGCCGGATCGCCTTTCTCATTCTCAGCCTGATGAGACGGGCTAACGCGGGCCGGCTCGATCAATCTCGAAGATATTCGCTGCCGCTGCGCCAGCAGCACATCGCCGACACGGTCGGCCTTACCACCGTTCACGTCAGCCGCATCCTGGCGCAGTTTCGCGATCGTGGCATGCTGACGATCAGCGAGGGCAGCATCATCGTGCACGACCTGCCGGCGCTCGAGGACGCGGGTGCGCTGACATAGCCTGAGCCGCCTTCGCCGTACGAGGCATCGCAAATGCCGCTCGGAGCTGCGCCGCCGTCGGGCAGGAGGTCATCGCATCCGCGTAGCCTTCACATCACCCCGATGCTCTTCAGGCTGGTGTGGCCGTTCTTGCCGACGATGATGTGGTCGTGAACCGTGATTCCCAGGGGCTTGGCGATCTCCACGATCGTCTTGGTCATCCGGATGTCGGCCTGTGACGGCGTCGGATCGCCCGAGGGATGGTTGTGCACCAAGATGATCGCGGTGGCCGACAATTCGAGCGCCCGCTTGATCACCTCGCGTGGATAGACCGGCGTATGATCGACGGTGCCGGTCTGCTGCACCTCGTCGGCGATCAGCTGATTGCGCTTGTCGAGAAACAACAGCCTGAACTGCTCCTTGTCGGCGAACGCCATGCTGGTGCGGCAATAGGTGATGACGTCCTGCCAGGACGCCAGCGCGTGCTTCTGCCGCACCTCGCCCCTGGCGATGCGGTGCGCGGCGGCGGCGATCAGCTTGAGCTGGGTGATCGATGCGTCGCCGACGCCGTCGATCTCGCGCAGCCGCGGCTCCGGCGCGTGGATCACCTCGGCGAACGATCCGAACGTTTTCAGCAGCGCCTTCGCCAGCGGCTTGACGTCGCGCCGCGGCAGCGCGGCGAACAGCACCATCTCCAGCAGCTCGTAGTCGTTGAGCGCGTCGGGGCCGGCGCTGTGAAAGCGCTCGCGCAGCCGCTGCCGGTGGCCGTGATAGTGCGGCGTGTCCGGCGGCGTATCGTTGGAAGGAGGGGCTTTCTCGGGCATCGGCGTCAGCATGCCGTGATGCCGCATTTTTGCAACCTCGAAGTGCTCGCGCGCCATGGGGCGCGCCTTGCTAGGCCGCGCGTCCCGTCAGCACGACGGCGAGGCCGACGATGAGCGAAAACGCTGTGGGATAGAAGGTGAGCGCAAAGCCGAAGGCGCGGCCCGCCGCGCCCCAGGCATAGCCGAGCCAGAACAGCAGCCGCCCGAGGCCGAACAGGATCACGAGCGTGAGCAGCAGCGGCGCGGGATGAGGCAGCGTCGCCGCCAGGCCGAGATGCACCGTGACCGCGAGCGCGGCCTGCTCCAGCGTGTTCTGCAGGATCGCATTTCCCCTGCGGACCGCATCGCTCGCGACCGTGGTCGCGCTGCCGGCGATGTCCTGGGCCGAGAAGAAGCGCAGCCGGGCGACATTGCCGATCGCGGCGAGCAGCCAGACGATCACGAACAGATCGAGCCGCAGCGCGATGGCGAGGCGCTCTGCGGCGGGCTCCGCAGGGCCGTCGCCTCGCCACAGCGCGACGCCGATGGCCGCGATCGCGATCAGCGCGGCTGCGGCCATGCCGGCGGCGACCTGGGTCTGCTCGCGATGGAATGCTGCATCCTCGGCCATGGCGATCGAGTCCTCCTGGGGCACCGGACGACGTCCATTTTGCCAGTCCGGCGATCCTGCTTACAATGGCAGACCGCGGAGGAAGGCTTCGATGCTGGCGAGGACGGGCCTCTGGTCGCCGGCGAACATCCAATGGTCGGCGCCGTCGAGCTCGACGAAACGTGCGTGGCGGATCTGGCCGGCGAGATGCCGCCCGGCCCCGACGACCACCGCGCGATCGTGGCGACGGTGCAGCACCAGGGTCGGTGCGGATATCCGTGCGAGCAGGTGGCGCACGTCCATATCGCTGAAGGCTTCGAGCAGGCCCTTGATGGCGCCGGGGCTGGATGCTGCGCGAAGCAGTCCGGCCCACCAGGCGCGCGCCTGGGGATCGCCGGCCAGGCTCGGCGCGAACGTCTCGATGCCGGCCGGTCCGCCCCATCCGGCCACGAGCTGCCGCAGCCAGATGCCGTACTGGCCGGCCTGCAGCGCATGCGGATAGTCGGCCGCAGCGCTGCCCTTGGCGAGCGAGGCGAACAGGATCAGCCCGGCGACACGTTCGGGATGGTCGGCCGCGAAGGTGATGCAGGCCGGTCCGCCCTCGGAGGCGCCGAGCAGCACCGTGCGCCGGCTGCCGGCGGCGTCGAGCACGGTCGCGATGTCGCGCGCGGTCGCCTCGACGCTCGGGCTGAAACCGACCCGGTCGGAGAGCCCGATGCCGCGGCGGTCGAACAGGATCAGACGGCCGATTCTGGCGAGCGCGGACAGCAAGGCCCGGCAGCGCGGCTCCTCCCAGATCCGTTCGACATGCGAGACGAAGCCGGGCAGCAGCAGAATGTCCAGCGGACCGGCGCCGTAGGTCTGATAGGCGAGATGAACGCCGTCGCCGAGGACATAGCGCGTCGGCGGCGCGCTTTCGCCGTGGGCCGCGACGCCCTGCGCCAGCAGCGCCAGCGTCTCCGCCTCGGGGGGCACGCCGAGCTCGTCGCGCAGCCGCTGTGTCAGGGCGCCGAGATGGCGCTCGGCGGCGGCGCGGTCGCCGGCCAGCAGCAGGCTGCGGATCAGGGCGCGGCCATAGACCTCGCTGAGCGGATCGAACGCGACGAGGCGTGCGGCATGGACCGTGGCGGCGCCATGATCACCGGCCGCGCTTCGGTCCTGCACCACGCGCTCCAGCGCCTGGACTGCCCGGCCGCGCAGGGCTTCACGCCGGAAGAACGCCCATTCCTCGAACTGCGGACAGTCGCCGGGCGTGAAGCCGTCCAGGAAGTCGCCGGAATAGAGGCGGCAGGCCAGCTCGAATTCGCCGCGGTCGCAGGCCGTTTCGAACAACCCCGAGTCGACCTCCAGCTCGACCGCGGCGGCCCATCGAACCGTCGCGCGATCGATGGTGAGGCAGCCGTCGCCGAGCGTGAGCTGGAGCCGGTGCAGCAGGCGGCGCAGCCTTGCGCGCGCCACCTCTTCCGAACTCTCGGGCCAGAGCATCGTCGCCAGCACGTCCCGCGCGACGGGGCCTTTGGCTTCCGCCAGATAGACCAGCAGGGCGAGGCCCTTGCGCAGCGCCAGCGGGCATGGCTGACCGTCGCGATGCAGCTCGGGGAAGCCAAATGTCCGGACGCGGAACTGAACCATCGGGATGCGACCTGCATGGCTGCGTCCGGGGGACGCTCGGGGGACGGTCGATTGGTAAGGGCTCAGGCTCGCACGAGACGTGACCGATCCCAGGATCGGGCGTCTCGATCACGGCCATGCCGTCCTCGATGCAACAAGGAAACATTCATGTCCGGACGCCTCCTCATCATGCTCTACGCCATCACGAGCTATGCCGTCTTTCTTGGGTCGTTCGTATGGGCGGTCGGTTTCGTCGGCAATTACAACTATCTCACGGCCAAGTCGATCGACGTCGGCGTGTCCAGCGCCGTGACCGAGGCCGTCGTCGTCGACGTGCTGCTGCTCGCGCTGTTCGCGATCCAGCACAGCGTGATGGCGCGGCCGGCCTTCAAGCGCGCATTGACGCGCATCATTCCGGCGGCCGTCGAGCGCAGCACCTATGTGCTGCTGTCCAGCCTGATCCTGCTGCTGCTGTTCTGGCAATGGCGTCCGATCCCGAATCCGGTCTGGCACGTCGAGGGTGTTGCCGCGGGCGTGCTGACCGGCCTCCACTGGCTCGGCTGGATCATCGCGCTGTCCTCGACCTACATGATCGATCATTTCGACCTGTTCGGCCTGCGCCAGGCGGTCCTTGCGCTTCGCGGCAGCGCCGGGACAGCGCAGCCTTTCAGAACGCCGCTGCTGTATCGGCTGGTGCGTCACCCGCTGATGCTGGGCTTCCTGCTCGCCTTCTGGGCCACGCCTGAGATGTCGCTCGGCCACCTGCTGTTCGCCGCCCTCAGCACAGCCTACATCCTGGTCGGGCTGCAACTCGAGGAGCGCGATCTGGTCGCCCAGTTCGGTGACACCTACCAGCGCTATCGCCGGCAGGTGCCGATGCTGCTGCCACGGCTGATCGGCGGCCGGCGGACCGCGGAGACCGAGACGGAGGCGCACGGCGCGCAGTAGCCGGCGCGGGCTCGACGTCGCCAGGGCCTCGTCGAGCGCGCTCGCCTTTGATTGCGGACTTGCTCGATGCAGCGCCCACGCAGACGTGAATTGGAGCGGGGGACCTCAGCACCTATGTCGGGCTTGAATGCTGCGATGCAAAATCGCAGATCGACAGCCTCCGTTCTCATCGGGCCCTATGGCCTGCCGTTCCTCCCCGAGAGAGATCCACGTTGACCACCATCACGTCCGATTCCGGCGACTCGCTGTCGGCCTGGATCACGCTGCTATTGGCCTTTTCCTGCGGGCTGATCGTCGCCAACATCTATTACGCGCAGCCGCTGATCGGGCCGATCAGCGCCGACCTCGGGCTGCGGCCGCAGCTCGCGGGACTGCTGGTGACGATGAGCCAGATCGGCTACGGCGCGGGTCTGTTGTTCGTGGTGCCGCTCGGCGATCTCATCGAGAACCGCAAGCTCGTCATCACGACCATCATCGTCGGCGCGGCCGCGCTCGGCTGTGCGGCGCTGGCGACCAGCCCGTCGACGTTCCTGCTCTCGGCGCTGCTGATCGGCTTCGGCTCGGTCGCGGTGCAGATCCTGATCCCCTATGCCGGGCACATGGCGCCGGAGGCGATCCGCGGCCGCACCGTCGGCAACGTCACCACCGGCCTGATGCTCGGCATCATGCTGGCGCGGCCACTGGCGAGCTTCGTCGCGGCGCATGCGTCCTGGCACGTCATCTATGCCGCCTCGGCGCTCGCCATGCTGATCCTGGCCGTCGTGCTGCGCCTCGCCCTGCCGCCGCGCGAGCCGCAGGCGCGGCTGAGCTACGGCCAGCTGCTCGGCTCGATGGTCGAGCTCTATCGCGACACGCCGGCGCTGCGCCGCCGTGCGCTGTACCAGGCCGCGCTGTTCGGCGGCTTCAGCGTGTTCTGGACCACGTCCCCGCTGCTGCTGGCCGGGCCCGATTTCCGGATGTCGCAGACCGGCATCGCACTGTTCGCGCTGGCCGGCGTCGCCGGCGCGATCATGGCGCCGGTCGCCGGCCGCATCGCCGACCGTGGCTGGACCCGGCCGGCGACGATCGCCTCGATGCTGATGTGCGCGCTCGGCTTCGCGCTGACATTGGCGGCACCGCTCGGAACCCCTTGGTCGCTGGCGACTTTGGTGATCGCCGCCATCGCGATCGACTGCGGCGCGCAGCTCAGCCTGATCCTCGGCTATCGCGTGCTGTTCGTGCTCGGCCCCGGCCAGCGCAGCCGGCTGAACGGGCTCTATATGACCACCTTCTTCGTCGCCGGCGCCGCCGGCTCCGGCCTCGGCGCCTGGGCATACGCCCATGGCGGCTGGACAGCCGCCGCCGCGCTCGGCACGGCGCTGCCGCTCGCCGCTCTGGCCTATCAGTTCACCGAGCCGAAATGATCAGAACGGGCTGCGCTTGAGCCCGGGCACCAGCGCCGCGAGCCGGTCCTTGATCCATGGCGCCGGCGGCAGCTTTCCGGTGGGCATCTCGACCGCGGCGGCCGGGTTGCGGCTCACGGCGAGCGTCAGGGTCGCGAGATAATGGTCGCGCTCCTCCTTCACCGCGCAATGCGCGCGGTGTTCGGGATCGGCTTCGGTCGCGACGCGGTCATTGGCATTGATGACGAGCCGCTGCTTCGGCCGTCCGGTGTAGTTGGGCACGTTGGTGTAGATGAACTCGTTCAGCGCCTCGGGAAAGAACGTCTGTCCGGTCAGCACCGTGGTCTCGTCGACAAACACCCTGAAGTGGATGTGGGTGGCGCGGCCGGCATACCAGCCGGGATAAATCGTCCTGAAGCCGGCCCAGCCGGCGGCATCGGCCATCTGCGTGCCGCGCAGATACGTCTTGCCGCTCTGGTCGAGCTTGTGGGTGTCGCTCTGGCCGGGATAGCCCGAATAGATGCCGCGGGCGTCGCAGTGCCAGATGTCGACGCGCGCGCCTGGTACCGGCGCGCAGGTGCCGGCCTCGATGACGCGAAGACGCAGCCTGAGCGGCACGCCCGGCCGGTCCTCGGCGATCTCGGCGCGCACCAGCTTGGGATCGAGATAATAGGGCCCCGATTCCGACTGCGGCGTCAGGATGCAGGCCTCGTCGGCATTCGCCGATGCAGGAGCCGTCTCCGACGCTGCGCGGGCCGGCGGCGTCAGCAGCGTTGCGCCCGCCGAGAGCAGGCCGAGGACGCCACGGCGTGTTGCGTTGGTCAGAGCAGCCTCCCGCGCTCGCATGCGATGGAAGCGGCAGTCGATCAGCCGGAGATGGCAACAATCGGACGCCCGACGGCCATTGGGCCAGGCAGCCCGCTCACACCTGCGTCAGCGGCTTCTCGCCATGGCGCTCCGAGAGCGTGAAGATCTCGACGCCATCATTGGTGACGCCGACCGAGTGCTCGAACTGTGCCGACAGCGAGCGGTCGCGCGTGACGGCGGTCCAGCCGTCGGACAGGATCTTCACATGCGGCTTGCCGAGATTGATCATCGGCTCGATGGTGAAGAACATGCCGGGCTTGAGCAGCACGCCCTCGCCGGGACGGCCGACATGGATGATGTTCGGCTCGTCGTGGAACAGCCGGCCGAGGCCGTGGCCGCAGAAGTCGCGCACCACGCTCATGCCCTGCGGCTCGACGAAGCTCTGGATCGCATGGCCGATATCGCCGGTGGTGGCGCCGGGCTTCACCGCGGCGATGCCGCGCATCATCGATTCGTAGGTCACCTCGATCAGCCGCTCGGCCTTGCGCGCGATCGGCCCGATCGCATACATGCGGCTCGAATCGCCGTACCAGCCGTCGACGATGAAGGTGACGTCGACATTGATGATGTCGCCTTCCTTCAGCGGCCGGTCGTTCGGCATGCCGTGGCAGACCACGTGGTTGATCGACGTGCAGGTCGAGTAGCGATAGCCCCGATACATCAGCGTCGCCGGATAGGCGCCATGGCTGAAGGCGAAGTCGCGAACGAAATCGTCGATCCGAGAGGTCGGCACGCCCGGCTTGACGATGTCGGTGAGCGCATCGAGGCACTTCGACACCAGCGCGCCGGCCTTGCGCATGCCGGCAAAGCCGCTCGGGCCGTGCAGCTTGATCTGGCCGTTCTTGCGCGCAGCGGCGTCGGTCGCTTCGATATAGTTCATGGGCCTGTTTCGTTCTCGAACATGTCGCGGGGTGATCGTCTAATTTAATGATCGTGCCGCCCGGTGCAAGCCGGGTCTGTACGGTTGAATCTGCCGCCCTAGCCGGTCGGCACCTCGAGCGTGGTCTCGACCGGCAGCGCGCCGCCGCGAACGCGAAGCTCTCGCACCGGATACGGCACCCTGATGCCCTCGCGCTTGAAGGCCTCCCACAGCGCCAGCATCACCTCGCTCTTGACGCTGTCCATGTAGCTGGGATCGGCGATCCATGTGGTCAGCGAGAACTTCATGCCGGCCTCGGTGAACTCGGTCAGCAGGCAGTTCGGCGCCTTCGATTTCAAGGTGCGCGGCGTCTCGGCCGCGATCTCGGTGGCGAGTTTGCAGACGACGCGGGGATCGGCGTCGTAGTTGGTGCCGAAATTGACCTTCACCAGCGTGTTCTTGTCGGTGTAGGTCCAGTTGGTCACCTTCTGGGTGACAAGATCCTCGTTCGGGATCAGGAACTCGCGGCCGTCGCCGGCGGCGACAGAGATGTAGCGCGTGTTCATCGCGCTGATGCGCCCCGAGCTGTCGCCGATGGTGACGAGATCGCCCGGCTTCACCGATTTGTCAGCCAGCAGGATGATGCCCGCGACGAAATTGGCGACGATGCGCTGCAGGCCGAGGCCGATACCGACACCGGCGGCGCCGGAGAAGATCGCGAGCGCCGACAGGTTGATGCCGACCGCACTGATCGCAATCGCAACGCCGAGGATCATCAGGCCCATGCGGACCATCTTGATCAGGAGCACCTGGATCGACGGTGTCAGGTCGGTCGAACGCGTGATACGGCTCTCGACGAAATTGCTGGCGACGTTGGTCAGCCACAGCACCGCGAGCAGCAGCACGCCGAGCTTGATCACCAGCAGCGGCGTCAACCTGAGGCCGCCGAGCACGACCGAGATGGAATCGAGCGCGTCGACCACATTGTCGAGCTGGCCGATGATGCTGAGCGCCGCGACCAGCCAGGCCGAGATCGACACGATCTGCACGATGAAGGTGCTGCGGATCACCGAAGTGATCAGCCGGATCACCAGCCAGGCCAGCGCCAGCTTGAGCGCGACGGCGAGCAGGTAGCTGCGGCTCGGCCAGGTCCACAGCAACATGCCGGTGCGGGCGATCCGCATCAGGATCACGAACACGACCGTGGTGACGCTCTCCAGCAGCACCCGCAGCAGCTGCCGCAGCGGGCCCGGCCAGCCCATCGCCAGCGAGGTCATGTCGATGCGGGCGCGCACGGCAGCGCTGGCGGCAAAGGCGATGCCGGCGCCGCTCAGCACCAGCCCGAGCTGAAGATAGAACCACGGCGAAGTGACCTCGGCGCCGATCGAGCGGCCAACGGTCTGCAGGAATTCGAGAACGTCTTTCAGGTCGAGGTCCATCAGCGGGGTCTCGGAGGGGAACAGGGGCGCGGGTTGGCCGGATCAGCGGGATTTAGTTCGTTTTCGTCACGGGCGATTGCCGCGAAATATACCCCGAACGCGGGCAAGGATGGAAAAATGGGCATATCGCCGCGATAAGAGCAAATCCGGTTGGCGTGCAAGTGTGGCGACGATAAGGATGTAAAACTCGGATTCATCAACGTTTTTTCATGACATCCCTCGACGCCGTCAGCATTGCAATCCTCCTCGGTGCGGTCCTCGTCATGGCCGGCATCCTGTCGAGCCTGCTGGCGCTGCGCTTTGGCGCACCGCTGCTGCTGGTGTTCCTGGTGATCGGCATGCTGGCGGGCGATTCCGGCCCTGGTCATATCGAGTTTCAGGACGTTCGTACCACCTATCTGGTGGGCTCCGTCGCGCTGGCGCTGATCCTGTTCGATGGCGGCCTGCGCACGCGCTTCCAGAGCATCCGCACCGTGCTGGCGCCCTCGATGGTGCTTGCGACCGTCGGCGTGCTGATGACCGCCTTCATCACCGCGCCGGTGGCGAAATATGCCCTCGACCTCGGCTGGACCGAGGCGATGCTGGTCGGCGCCGTCATTGCCTCGACGGATGCGGCGGCCGTGTTCCTGCTGGTCCACGCCCAGGGCCTGCGGCTGCGCCCGCGCGTCGGCGCCACGCTGGAGGCGGAATCCGGCAGCAACGATCCGTTCGCGGTGTTCCTGACCCTGATGCTGGTCGAGCTGATCTCGGTCGGCCACGGCAGTATCGGACATTTCGTGTTCGAGCTGGTCCGCGAGGCCGTGCTCGGCACGCTGTTCGGCATCGTCGGCGGCCGCCTCGTCGTCATCGGCCTCAACCGGGTCTCGCTGCCGCAGGGGCTGCACGCGCCGTTCGTGACCACCGCTGCGCTGGTCATCTTCGGCATGGCGCAGATCGCCCACGGCTCCGGCTTCCTCGCGGTCTATCTCGCCGGTCTGATCGTCGGCAACCGGCCGACGCGGGCGCACAACTCTGTCGTCACCTTCCTCGATGCCGCGACCTGGCTTGCCCAGATCGTGATGTTCGTGCTGCTTGGGCTGCTGGTGTCGCCGCAGCGGCTGCTCGACAGCCTGCTGCCGGCGATTGCCGTCGCGCTGATGCTGATGCTGGTGGCGCGACCCGTCGCGGTGTTTCTCTGCCTCTATCCGTTCCGGTTCAACTGGCGGGAGAAGGCGTTCATCGCCTGGACCGGCCTGCGCGGCGCGGTCGCGATCTTCCTGGCCTCGATCCCGCTGCTGGTCGGCCTGTCCAACGCCTATCTCTATTTCGACGTCGCGTTCGTGGTGGTGATCATCTCGCTGCTGGCGCAGGGCTGGACGCTCGGCATTGCCGCGCGCAAGCTGCACGTGGCGCTGCCGCGCACCGATCGCGGCCCGCGCCGCATCGAGCTCGATCTGCCCGGCCAGCTCGAGCAGCAATTGGTCGGCTATTCGATCCGCTCCAAGAGCCTGTACTTCCGCCGCGGCCTGATCCCGTCCTGGTCGAAGCCGACCCTGGTGATCCGCAACCAGCAGATCCTGTCGCCGCCCGAGGCCGAGCCGATCGCGCCGGGTGACTACCTCTATCTGCTGGCGCCGCCGGAAAAGGCCGAGTCGCTCGACCGCTTCTTCGTCGACATGCCGCCGTCGGCGGCGCCCGACCCGCATCTGCTCGGCGACTTCATGGTCTCGGCCGAGCATACGCTCGACGAGGTCGCCGGCATCTATGGCGTCAAGCTCGGCGAGGGCGAGGACAAGCTGACGCTGGCCGACTATTTCGACATTCACCTCGACAACGCGCCGAAGGAAGGCGCGACCGTGGCGCTCGACACCATCGTGCTGGTCGCCCGCTCGATCTCCGGCGGCCGCGTCAACGTGGTCGGCCTGCGCCTGCCGGAGGACGAAGAAGAGGTGCCGGTGCTGACGCGCAAAGAGCGGATGAAGCGCAGACTGGCCGAAGTCTGGTCGTCGGTTGCGGGAGTGTGAGCGTCACTCTGCCGCGGGCAGGACCGCGATCGAAATCGCATTGTCCGGCGCGCCGCTGACCTGCAACACCAGGGGATGCGATCCCAGCTCGTACTTCAGGGTCTTGCGGATGCCGTCGCAATCGGTGGCGCCGCTGAAGCCGGCGGGTTTGAGGATCTTGCCGTCCTGCACGACGTCGATCCAGGCCGCGGCCGACAGGCTGATCGTGTACACGCCCGCCTTGGGCGCTGCGGTGATCCGCGTGAGGCCGGCGAAGGTGCCGTCCTTGGGCGCGCGTTCCGGTGGCATCGCCAGCCTGGCCTCGGCCGTCGGACGCAGCTCCAGCACCATGCCGGTGGCCGGGATGGCGGCGATCTCGGCGCCCGATACCAGCTTCTCGCGGTTGGCCGCGGTCAGAGCGGCACGCTCGCGCGCGATGTCCCATTTGAATTTGTCGCAGCCGCTCGGTTCGGCGGCAACCGCAGCCGAGCTCGCGGCCAGCGTGAGGAGGAAGGCAGTCGTGGCGGGACGGATCAGGATCATGACGGACTCGCGACTGTTGCGCCGCGCAGCGGCGCGCGGCATTTCGATACCGCGATAACAGGAGGTGGAGGGACCGTCATCCCCTTCGATCGTCGCGCTCACGGCGCGAACGATGTCATTCTAAAGCAATCCAGCCTTACTGCGATTCAGCCTTACTGCGATTCCTGCGCCGCGTCAGCCGTCGCTGAATCAATTCTTGGCGTCCGGCGCATGCAGCACCGCTCGGCAGCCAGGCGGCAGTTGCGCCATCGTAATCGGTTGCGGCGGCTTGGGTGGCTCTTTCGGCGGCAGCGGATGCAGCACCGCGTCCGAGAACCAATAGTCGAGGTCGCCGCAGCCATCGCCGCCCTCCTGGTTGGTCTGGCCGTGGCAGTCCGGGTTGCCCGGCGGGCACACCATGCGGATGTGGAAGTGATAGTCGTGTCCCCACCACGGCCGCACCTTGGTGAGCCAGCTGCGGTCGCCCCTGGCGTCCCGGCACAGCGCCTTCTTGATCGCGGCGTTGACGAAGATGCGCTGCACCGACGGCTCCTGGGCGGCGGCCCGGATCACGGCGAGGTGGCCCTTCGTGAACACGCGCGGATCGACATCGAGGCGATCGGGCCGAACCATCATGACCGCCGACATCTCCTCGCGCTCGTTGCGCGACAGCCTGTGGTCGGGCATCGGCGTCAGCCAGATGTCGGCGTCGAGCCCGATCTGATGGCTGGCATGGCCGCTCAGCGCCGGACCGCCGCGCGGCTGGCCGATATCGCCGACCAGGATGCCGGGCCAGCCAGCATCCTTGTGCGCGCGGGTCGCCAGCCGCTTCAGCAGCGCGATCAGGTTGGGATGGCCGAAATTGCGGTTGCGCGACAGCCGCATCACCTGCCAGCCCTCGCCATTGATCGGCATTCGCTCGGCGCCGGCGATGCAGCCGCGATTGTAGGTTCCAATCACCTTGGTCGGTTGCGCCGACGGCAGGATCCTGCGAGCGAACAGCTCCTTGGCCGGCGTATTCGGATCGTCCGGATGCGCCAATGGCGGCAGGGCCTTTGGCTCGACGCTGCCCTTGTCCTGGGCATGGGCCGGGGTCGCCGCGGCAATGACGGCCGAACTGATGATGGCGACCAGAATCAGGCGGACATGCATGAAGCCAGTGTAGCGTTTGCCGACCGGCCGAGTTGCCCAATTCTACGTCAACAGCAGGTCATTCAAGCTATTTTAACCTGGCTCTAACCCTGCTGCCGGATTGGCGGAACTGGCTGAACTCGGTTCAATTGCGTGAGTTCGTTCGGTAAATGAACAATAAGCGCAAGGCCACTGCACGGTATGCGGGTCTTTTCTGGCCGGTGGCAACCGACGTCACATATCGCTGGTTGTACCGCAGCCCTTGGTTGATCCTCGGCGCAAGGCTCAACTCTCCAAATACGCGAGTGCATCTCCCTATTCCCGTAACCAATGGCTGTCGTGTTCTGCATCAAGATACCATTTTTTCAGAAACGTGGCTGAAAACTGCCTTTTGAGAAGGAGAGTGAGGCACGCGATGCGGCCCGTTCGGCCACCCACGGCAAAAAAGCGCAATCGCGTGCCAAGCGCCCGCGATGCAGTTCACCCGGTCAAGCCAAGCCCGAAATTGCGGCGGCACAACCTGCGCAAGCTTGGCCCTGGCGATGGGAGCAAGTGCGCCGAAATGGCGATGGCGGAGGCGAAGAAGGCGCATGATCGGCTGATCGAAGCGATCGACCTTCTTCCCGAGGGGATCGTGTTCCTCGACGCCGACGGCCGTTACATCCTCTGGAACAAGAAATACGCCGAAATCTACAACCGCAGCTCGGACCTGTTCGAATCCGGCGCCCGGCTGCAGGACACGATCCGGATCGGCGTTGCCCGCGGCGACTATCCGGAAGCCGCCGGCCGCGAGGAGGAGTGGATCGCCGAACGGCTCGAAAAGCTGTTTCATCCGAGCGGCCGCCACGAGCAGAAGCTGTCGGACGGCCGCACCATCCTGATCGAGGAGCGTCTGACCGGCGATGGCGGCATCGTTGGCCTGCGCGTCGACATTACCGAATTGAAGCAGCGCGAGGAGTCGTTCCGCCTGCTGTTCGACGGCAATCCGGTGCCGATGATCGTCTGCGCGACGGATGATGGGCGCGTGCTCGGCGTCAACGAAGCGGCGGCCCAGCATTACGGCTATAGCCGGGACGCCTTCGAGCGGCTCAGCATCCGCAGCCTGCAGGCCTATGACAGCGAGCCGCCCTGGGCAGGCGAGCAGTCCAGCGAGGAGCAGGCGGCGCGCACCTGGAAGCATGTCCGCGCCGATGGCGCCCTGATCGATCTCGCGATCTATTCGCGCCATCTTGTCCACAACGCCCAGCCCGCGGTGCTGCTGGCGCTGATGGACATCACCGAGCGCAAGCGCGCCGAGGCGCGGCTCGCCTTCCTCGCCCAGCACGACGCACTGACCGGCCTGCCGAGCCGCAACCTGCTGCGCCAGAAGATCGATGACAAGCTTGCCCAGATGCGGCGCGGCTCCGAGAAGATCGCTGTGCTGGTGCTTGGCCTCGATAATTTCAAGTCGATCAACGATACCCTCGGCCACGCGGTCGGCGACCGGCTGTTGCGCGGGGTCGGCAAGCGGTTGCGCTCGGTCCTGCGTCAGGAGGACATCGTCGCGCGACTGAACTCCGACGAGTTCGCGGTGGTGCAGGGAGGGCAGGCGCGGCCGGAGGATGCGGCCCAGCTCTGCCGCCGGCTGCTGGAGGCGATCGCCGATCCCTATCTCATCGACGGCAGCTCGGTGACGATCGGCGCCACGATCGGCATCGCCATGGCGCCGAACGACGGCGACGACGCCGAGAAGCTGCTCAAGAATGCCGACATGGCGCTGTCGCGCGCGAAGAACGAGACGCGCGGCACCTTCAGCTATTTCGAGTCCGGCATGGATGCGCGGGCGCAGAGCCGGCGCAAGATCGAATCCGAGCTGCGCGAGGCCATCCAGCGCGACCTGCTACAGCCGCATTATCAGCCGCTGATCGACCTCTCGACCGGACGCATCACCGGCTTCGAGGCGCTGGCGCGCTGGCCGCATCCCGAGCGCGGCATGATCCCGCCGTCGGAGTTCATCCCGGTCGCCGAGGAGACCGGCCTGATCTCGGCGCTTGGCCGCGCGATGTTGCGCCAGGCCTGCAACGACGCGGCGAAATGGCCGGACGACGTCCGTGTCGCCGTGAACATGTCGCCGCTGCAGTTCCGCGTCGGCAATGTGCTGTCGCTGGTGATGGACGTGCTCAAGCAGTCGGGCCTGCCGGCGAGCCGGCTCGAGCTCGAGATCACCGAGACGCTGGTGCTGGAGAAGAGCGGCCAGGTGCTGGCCACCCTGCATGCGTTGCGCGCGCTGGGCGTCCGCATTTCGATGGACGATTTCGGCACCGGCTATTCCAGCCTGAGCTATCTGCGCAGCTTTCCGTTCGACAAGATCAAGGTCGATCAGTCCTTCATCCGCGGTCTCGCCGCCAATCGCGAGGCGCAGGCGATCGTCCGCTCGATCGTCAGCCTCGGCAAGGGGCTCGGCGTGACGATCACGGCCGAGGGCGTCGAGACGGAGGCGGAGCTCCGCTGTCTGCGCGCCGAGGGCTGCCATGAAGGGCAGGGCTATCTGTTCAGCCGGCCCCGGCCCAATGTCGACATCGTCCGGCTGTTGCAGGCGCAGCGGGACGCCATGGACGGCGCCTCACCCGGCAACGCGCTGGTGGCTTGAGCGAGCGACGCTGGCCGCTGTTGGACGCGCCTCGAAGCGCCGGCGATAAGCCGCGGGTGATGTTCCGACGATGCGCCGGAAAGCGACGCGAAAGGTTTCGAGCGACCGGTAGCCGCACTGCGCGGAGATGTCCGCCAGGGAGAGCGTCGCATTCTCCAGCAGCTCCCGCGCCCGCGTCATGCGCTCCTGCTGTAGCCAGGCCGCGGGGCTCGCGCCCGTGCTGTCCCTGAACGACCGCAGCAAGGTCCGCTCGCTCATTCCGGCGCGTTTGGCCATCGCGCTGATCGCGATCGGCTGCGCCAGTCGCGCGCGTGCCCAATCCATGACGTCGCCGATCGTCCGTCCCGGGCGGATCTGGACCGGTGCGACGACGTATTGCGCCTGCCCGCCGTCCCGGTGCGGCGGCATCACCAGCCGCCGGGCAACGCTGTTCGCAACCTTGCTGCCGAAGTCGCGCCGGACCAGATGCAGGCAGGCGTCGATGCCCGCCGCACTGCCGGCCGAGGTGACGACATTGCCCTCGTCGACATAGAGCGTGTCCTCCTCGATGCGAATATTCGGATAGAGTCGCTTCAGGTCGGGGATGTGCCGCCAATGCGTGGTGGCGCGCCTGCCGTCGAGCAGCCCTGCCGCCGCCAGAACGAACACGCCCGAGCAGATCGACAGGCACCGCGCCCCGCGCGCCGCCGCCTGCGCGATGGCGCGCAGCAGGCGCTCGGGCGGCCGCTCGTTGCGATCGCGCCATCCCGGCACGATGATCGTGCTGGCATCCTTCAGCCGCGCAAGCGGCGCGCCGGCCTCGACCACGATGCCGCCGATGGCGCGTGACCTTCGTCCCTCGGCCGAAACCACCTTGAACCGGTACCACGGGAAATCGAACTCCGGCCGTGGCAGCCCGAAGACCTCGACCGCGATGCCGAACTCGAACGTGCAAAGCCCGTCATAGGCGATGACGGCGACGAGGCCGGGATCGTGCGGAGGGCTGCTGGCTGCGGCTGACGGCATTGGCGGAAACCTACCGGACTTTGTCCGATCCGTCACTTGGGTCGCCCGGCGCAGCGCGCGAGATTGGAGGAGCTGACGCAACGTCGCAGGAGAGAGACGATGACGACCGATGTCACCGAGGTGCCCGCAGCCCCGTCAGCCCAGGCGCTCGCCCATTTCGAGGCGATGCTCTCCTTCGAGACCGATTGCTGGGACGTGCACGAGAGTCTGCATGCAGCAGCTCCGGACTTCATCCTGGTGGATGTCAGGGGTCCGGCCTCGTTTGCCAGGGGGCATATCGCCGGCGCCATCAACATCCCGCACCGGACCATGACCGCGGAGCGGATGGCCGAGTACGCGAACCACAGGCTGTTCGTGGTCTACTGCGCCGGCCCGCACTGCAACGGCGCCAACCGCGCCGCGATCCGGCTTGCGCGGCAGGGACGGCCCGTGAAGATGATGATCGGCGGCATCACCGGCTGGCTCGACGAGGGCTTTGCGCTCACGGCCGGCGATTGAACCTGAGCACCCGGTTCTTACGCCATCCTCCGTGTCGTCCCGGCGAACGCCGGGATCCATACCGCGGGAGCTATCGAGGGACGGGGGCTGGCAGTTGTCTGCCTCACGCCAGCCGGTGGCTATGGATCCCGGCTCAAGGGGCCGGGACGACACCGGTTTTCGGAGGCGCAGCGTCGGCAACTATCACTATGCCGCCTTGCGCAAGCCCGCGAGGAAGGTGTCGACGCTCTTGAACAGGTCGTTCGCATGCTTGCCGAGGTCGCGCGTCGCGACCATGACGTGATCGGCGAGCTGGCGCGACTGCTCGGCCGCGTCGCTGGCGCCGACGACGTTCTGCGACACCTCGTTGGTGCCGGACGCTGCCTGCTGGACGCTGCGCGCGATCTCGCGCGTCGCCGAGCCCTGCTGCTCGACGGCGGCGGCGATGGTCGCGGCAATGCCGCTGATCTCCTGGATCGTGCCGCTGATGCCGCCGATGGCGCTGACGCAGTCGGACGTCGCGGCCTGGATCGAGGTGACCTGGCCGGCGATCTCTTCCGTCGCCTTGGCGGTCTGACCCGCCAGCTCCTTGACCTCGGCGGCGACGACCGCAAAGCCGCGGCCCGCCTCGCCGGCGCGCGCCGCCTCGATGGTGGCGTTGAGCGCGAGCAGGTTGGTCTGGCTCGCGATCGCGTCGATCAGGCGCAGCACGTCGCCGATCCGCTCGGCGGCGGCGGCGAGGCTCTCGACCATCTCGGTGGTCTGCCGCGCCTTGACCACGGCGCCGTCGGCGACCTTGCTGGAATGCGCGACCTGGCGGCCGATCTCGGTCACCGAGGAGGCGAGCTCCTCCGAGGCCGCGGCGACGGTCGATACGCCGCTGGAAGCTTCCTCGGACGCCGCCGCCGCGGCCGCCGTGCGCTGCGAGGTGCCGTTGACGCTGACCGTGATCTCGTGGACGACGCGCTCCATGTCCGCCGTCGCCTTGGCGACCGAGGACACGACGCCCTTGACGTCGGCCTCGAACCGGTCGGCCATCTGTCGCTGTAGCGCCTGCTTCTCCTGCTCGGCGCGGTGTTGCGTCGCCTCCTGCGACTCGCGCAGGCTGGCCGTCTCGATCATGTTGCGGCGGAACACGTCGACCGCCTGCGCCATCGTGCCGAGCTCATCCTTGCGCTGGCCGCCGGGGATCGCGACCTCGGTGTCGCCGCTCGACAGCCGGTGCATGACGGCAGTGATCGCGACCAGCGGACGCGAGATGCCGCGGGCGACGAACAGCGCGACGATGACGGCGAGCAGCAGGATCACGACCGTGCCGATGATCAGCTGCTGCTGCGCGCTGGCGGCGGCGGCCTCGTAAGCCGTGGTGTCCTTGATCAGCTCGAGCACGGCGATCGGGTCGCCGGCGTAGTTCCTGATCTGGCCGGCATAGACGGCGGCGGGCTTGCCGGCCAGGGTGGCATCGCGCAGCAGCGCCGTGCCCTTGAACACTGCGAGCACCTCGTCCGGGGTGGCGACGGTCTCGTCGCCGAACGTCGAGGACAGCCGCTTCGGCTGGCCGTCGTTGATCCAGTAGACGGCGAGATCGATGCCGAAGCGCTGCTTGGCGCGCTCGACGAATTCCTTGCCGAAGGCGGCGCCGACGTCGACGGTCGCGATCACCTTGCCGTCGCGCACGATCGGGGTCATGCCGAAGATGCCGAGCGACAGCCGGCTCTGCTCGACGCCGGCGATCAGGCGGCCGGTCTGGTTGGCCTGCACCACCGTGATGCGGCGCTTCGAGGTGTCGTCGCCGAACACCTTCGGCTCATGCACGCGATAGAAATTGGTGGCCGGCGGCGCCCATACGTTCACCAGCGGAATGCCTTGCGCCTTCAGCGACGTCATGGCGCCGCCGAGCAGGGCGCCGAGCGCGTCGCGGTCACCCTTGAGATAGGCATCGGCGATCGGCGGCAGCGCCGCCAGGGTGGAGCTCACCGCCAGCGCGGCGCGGCCTTCATAGTCGATGCCGGCCGACACGCTGTCGAACTGCAGCTTCAACTGCTGCTCCAGCGCCAGTCGGGTCAGGGCGCGCTGCTGGATGACGGAGAAGGTGCCGAGCACGGCACAGGCGATGGCGACGGTGAGCGAGAGCGCGATGATCAGGCGGGCGGAGATCGATCGGAGGCGGGACATTGGGGCATTCCTTGCTTTGCAGCAAGGGTCCCAGAATACCATTAAGGAACAGATACCGTAGTTGTACGGGAACACCGATTCAGCCGAGGGCGTCCCACGTTCCGCGTTCCCGTCGATCGCATTGGACGATCGGGGTGTCGTGGTCTTCCGTCACGACGTCGTCATGGCCGGGCTTGTCCCGGCCATCCACGTCGTTCGGCACGCTGACAACCACGTGGATGCCTGGGACAAGCCCGGGCATGACGGAGTAACTAATTGGCAGGTTGGCTCGTCGCGACTGCCCAGCCGGTCTATGGGCGATAGCCCTGCGGTCGATCGAGCGGGTGGCGATCCGCCCTCAGCTATCGACCTTGAGCGCGGCGATGAAGGCTTCCTGCGGGATGTCGACCTTGCCGAACTGCCGCATCTTCTTCTTGCCTTCCTTCTGCTTCTCCAGAAGTTTTCTTTTGCGCGTGATGTCGCCGCCGTAGCACTTCGCCGTGACGTCCTTGCGCAGCGCGCGCACGGTCTCGCGCGCGATCACCTTGCCGCCGATCGCCGCCTGGATCGGGATCTGGAACATGTGCGGCGGGATCAGGTCCTTCATCTTCTCGACCATGGCGCGGCCGCGCCCTTCGGCGCGGGTCCTGTGCACCAGCATCGACAGCGCATCGACCGGCTCGTTGTTGACGAGGATCTGCATCTTGACGAGGTCGGCCGGCTTGTAGTCGGTCAAATGATAGTCGAACGAGGCGTAGCCCTTGGAGACCGATTTCAGCCGGTCGTAGAAATCGAACACGACCTCGTTCAGCGGCAGGTCGTATTTGACCATCGCACGGGCGCCCACGTAAGTGAGCTCCTTCTGATTGCCACGGCGGTCCTGGCACAGCTTCAGCACGCTGCCGAGATATTCGTCCGGTGTCAGGATCGTGGCCTCGATCCAGGGCTCCTGGATCTCGGCGATCTTGACCACGTCGGGCATGTCCACGGGGTTGTGGATCTCGATCTCCTCGCCGTCGGTCAGCTTCATCTTGTAGATGACGGAGGGCGCGGTCGCGATCAGGTTGAGATCGAACTCGCGCGACAGCCGCTCCTGGATGATCTCGAGGTGCAACAGGCCAAGGAAGCCGCAGCGGAAGCCGAAGCCGAGCGCGGCGGATGTCTCCATCTCGAACGAGAAGCTGGCGTCGTTGAGCCGGAGCTTGCCCATCGCTGCGCGAAGCGTCTCGAAATCGTCGGCGTCGACCGGGAACAGGCCGCAGAATACGACCGGGATGGCCGGCTTGAAGCCCGGCAGCATCTCCGAGACCGGCTTGCGGTCGTCGGTGATGGTGTCGCCGACACGGGTGTCGGCCACCTCCTTGATCGCGGCGGTGATGAAGCCAATCTCGCCGGGCCCAAGCTCATCGACCTGCTGCATCTTTGGCGTGAAGAAGCCGACGCGCTCGACGTCATAGGCGGCCCCGGTGCCCATCATCCGGACGCGCTGGCCCTTCTTCATGACGCCGTCGACGATGCGCACGAGAACGACGACGCCGAGATAGACGTCGTACCAGCTGTCGACCAAGAGCGCCTTCAGGGTCGCATCGCGGTCGCCCTTCGGCGGCGGCAGCCGGGTGACGATCGCCTCCAGCACGTCGGGAATCCCGAGGCCGGTCTTGGCCGAGATCATCACCGCGTCGGACGCGTCGATGCCGATGACGTCCTCGATCTGCTGCTTGATCTTCTCGGGCTCGGCGGCCGGCAGGTCGATCTTGTTGAGGACCGGAACGATCTCGTGGTTGTTGTCGAGCGCCTGGTAGACATTGGCGAGCGTCTGCGCCTCGACGCCCTGGCTGGCGTCGACCACCAGCAGCGAGCCTTCGCAGGCGGCGAGCGACCGCGACACCTCGTAGGCGAAGTCGACGTGGCCGGGCGTGTCCATCAGGTTGAAGATGTAGTCCTTGCCGTCCTTGGCGCGGTACTGCAGGCGCACGGTCTGCGCCTTGATGGTGATGCCGCGCTCGCGCTCGATATCCATCGAATCGAGCACCTGTTCCTTGCCCGCCATCTCGCGGTCCGACAGGCCGCCCGTCATCTGGATCAGGCGATCGGCGAGCGTGGACTTTCCATGGTCGATATGGGCGACGATGGAGAAGTTGCGGATGTTGGGAATGGGGACGGTCGTCATGGGTCGCGCAGATAGCATCCCGAGCCCCCAACCAGCAACCATATTGCTGAATTTCCAGGGCCTTTCTTCACGCCAAGCTGATTCCCCGTGGCCCGAAAACAGGCTACCGAGGGCGGATGTCGAGTACCTCTCTTCCGCCTCTCGCGGCGCGCATGCGCGGCCGTCTCGGACCGCGGCGAATCTCCGCCTGGCTGGTGGCGCGCGCCACGGCGCCTGCAACGTCGGCCTGGGTGGTCATCGCCTTCGTGGTCGTCCATGCCGTGCTGTGGACCGCGATCCTGACCAATCTGAAGGCGGCGCAGGACGTCCACATGGACGTTGCCGAGGCCTATGCCTGGGGCAGCCGCTTCCTGTTCGGTTACGGCAAGCATCCGCCACTGTCGGGCTGGATCGCCGGGCTGTGGTTCTCGGTGTTTCCGGTCAAGGACTGGGCGACCTATGCGCTGGCGATGGCCGTGAACGGCAGCGGCCTCGTCATCGTCTGGCTCGCCAGCCTCAAGGTGGTCGACCGCCGCCGCGCCTTCTTCGTCATGGTGATGGTCGCGCTGTACCCGATCTTCAATTTCAAGGGCTTCAAGTACAACGCCGACCTGGTGCAGCTGCTGACCCTGCCGCTGCTGGTGCTGGCCTATCTCAACGCGTTTGAAAAGCGCAGCGCCGCCTCCGGCCTGTGGCTCGGCCTCGCCGGCGCGGCCGCGCTGATGACCAAATATTGGGTGCTGACCATGATCGGCGCCATCGGCCTTGCCGCGCTGCTGCACCCGGAACGGCTGCGCTTCCTGGCGTCGCCCGCGCCGTGGGTCGCGATCGTCGCCATGCTGGTGGCGATGATCCCGCATCTGGTGTGGCTGTGGCGGGTCGATTTCGTCGCCATCACCTATGCCGGGGATGTCTATACGCTGTCGGACCGGGGCCGGGCCGCCGAGCTCGTGCTCGGCTATGTCGGCCACAATCTGGCGCTGCTGGCTTTGCCGTTGGCGCTGGCGGCGCTGGTGATGGCCTGGCCGCCGCGCTTCGCCTTCCGCAACTGGCGCGGCGGTCCCAATCCCGGCGTGAATGTGAGCCAGGCGATCAATGTCTGGCTGGTGCAGGCGATCGTTGCCGTCGGGCCGCCGCTCGGCGGCCTCGCTTTCACGATCTACATGAAGACCGATTGGGGCATCTCGCTGTTCTTCCTGGTGCCGCTGGCGCTGGTCGCGATCCCCGCGCTGCGGCTGCGATCGGTCATGCTGCCGCGGCTCGCCGCCGTTTGGCTCGTATTGTCGCTGCTCACGCTGATCGCCTCGCCCTGGATTGCCCGGCGCGAGATGGCCGCCAATCCGAACGGCGCCACCGGCTACGGCGCCCGTTCGGAGCTGGCGCGGGAATTGACCAAAGCCTGGCACGCCCGATTCGGCTCGCCGTGGCCGCTGGTGGCCGGCTTTTCCGAGATGAACACGCCGATGACCTTCTACAGCCCGGACCACCCGCGGCCGTTCACCGTGCCCTACACGGCAGAGGAAACCTGGAGTTCCGGCCTGAGCACGCTGGAAGACCTCGAGCGCGAGGGGTTCATCGGCATCTGCGACACTACCGACAACCGGATCGCGGCCTGCGAGGCCTGGATGGCCAAGGAGGCCCCGAAGGCCGAGCCGCTGGTGATGACCACCCAGCGCTTCTTCCACGGCCAGGCGGGCCCTGCAATCGTTTGGAAGGTGTATATTCAGGGACCGGGCAGGTAACCCAGAGCACGTCATTCCGGGTTCGTGCTTCGCGCGCCCCGGAATGACGATCCTAGGTGGTCACACGCCTTCTTCGTGGAACTTGTCGTTCACCAGGTCGGTGATCGCCTGCAGCGCGGCGTCGGCCTCGGGGCCGGTGGCGGAGACCAGGATCTTGGTTCCCGGCGCCGCCGCCAGCATCATCAGGCCCATGATCGAGCGCCCGCCGACGGTCTCGCCGCCGCGCGTCACCCAGACCTCGGCCTGGAACTTCTCGACCATCTGCACGAATTTCGCCGAGGCCCGCGCATGCAGGCCGCGCTTGTTGGTGATCAGCAGCTCTCGCGAGAGGGCTCCGGCAGGGACGGCCGGGCCGGCGACGTTGTCCTGCGGAGCATCCTCGTCGCTCATTTGCCGGCGAGCACGCGGCTGGCGATGGTGACGTATTTGCGGCCCGCCTCCTGCGCCATGGCGATGGCGTCGGGCAGCGAGCGTTCCTCGCGCACCTTGGCGAGCTTCACCAGCATGGGCAGGTTGATGCCGGCGAGCACCTCGACCTTGGGCCGGCTCATGCAGGAGATGGCGAGGTTCGACGGCGTGCCGCCGAACATGTCGGTGAGAATGGCGACACCGTCGCCGGTGTCGACGCGGTTCACGGCTTCGATGATGTCGCTGCGACAGAGATCGGAATCATCGTCGGCGCCAATCGTGACCGCTTCGATTTGTTTTTGAGGACCCATGACGTGTTCCAGCGCCGCCCTGAACTCGTCGGCGAGGCGCCCATGGGTCACCAGTACCAGGCCAATCATCGGATACTCCTCGCGGGCGCCTTGGGTGCACCGCACGAACGCGCCACTTTGACCATCCGGAGCCCTCGCGCAAGGGGGCATATTCGCGAGTCTCCCGGATTCTGGCATACAGAATGGGAGCTGGCGGCGGTCTAATCGGTCGCGATAGTGGGGCTGATATGGTTACCAATTTGCTCCACACAATCGGCCGAAAGATTACCGGAACATGAAAGTCTGGGTGGTAATAAGTGCCGCCACAACCATCGGGAAGGGTGAAAAACCCGGCCCCACGGGTATCCGTGGCAATTCGATACCGTTGAGGTGAATCCGAAGCGATTCGGCGTTCGGCAGGCGGGCAGCGTCCTCGGCCATCAGGTCAACCACAAGCCCAAGTTTCGCCTCCGACACATGGTCGCAGGCGCGGATTCCAAGGCCGCGGATCTCGATCAGCCCGGCCAGGGCGGGCGCGGGGCTCACCCACATTTCCCCGCTGCGTGTGGCGAGATGAACACGGTCGTCGCCCACCAGAACCGTTGGCGGCAGCTGCCCCGCGCGTCCGGCGAGGATCAGATCGAAGGCGAGTCGGGATTTGCCGGAACCGGAGGGACCCCGGATCAGGACGGCCTGCTCCCCCACCTGGACGGCAGATGCATGGATGCTCGCCGTTTCGTTCGTCACGACGCCGGCAGCCGGACGATGAAGCGAGCCCCGGCCGAGGTCGGATGTCCGTCGGCGTCGACAGGGCCGGGCCGGTTCTCGGCCCAGATCCGCCCGCCATGGGCGTCGATGATCTGCTTGGAGATCGACAAGCCCAGGCCGGAATTCTGGCCGAAGCCCTGGTGCGGCCGGTCCGTATAGAACCGCTCGAAGATGCGCTGCAGGGCGTCCTCGCGAATGCCGGGACCGTCATCATCGACGGTGATCTCGATCTCCGAGCGCACGCGCCGGCAGGTGATGCGCACCTTGCCGCCGGCGGCGGAGAACGATTGCGCATTCGACAGAAGGTTGGAGATCACCTGGCCGAGCCGCGAATCATGACCGGGCACCGAGAAGGTGTCGTTGGCGCCGCGGCCCTCGAAGCGGACCTCGACGGTGACGTCGGTGCCGAGCTTGGTCTCGTTGGCGACCGAGGTCAGCGTGTTCAGCAGGCGGCGCAGATCGACCAGGGTCATGTCCTGGCGCTGCAGCTCGGCATCGAGCCGGCTGGCGTCGGAAATGTCGGAGATCAGCCGGTCGAGCCGCTTCACGTCATGCTCGATCACGGCCAGCAGGCGGGCGCGGCTGTTGTCGTTGCGCGCCAGCGGCAGGGTCTCGACCGCCGAGCGTAGCGAGGTCAGCGGGTTCTTGAGCTCGTGGGCGACGTCGGCGGCGAACATCTCGATCGCCTCGATGCGGTTGTAGAGCGCGTCCGTCATGTCGCGCAGCGCGCCGGAGAGATGGCCGATCTCGTCGCGGCGGCGGGTGAAGTCGGGGATCTCGACGCGGGTCTTGATGCGGCGGCGGACGCGCTCGGCGCTGTCGGCGAGCCGGCGCACCGGACCTGCGATGGTGCTGGCGAGCAAGAGCGACAGCACGATCATCACCGCGGAGGCAACGCCGCCGACCTTCAGAATGGCAAGCCGCTCGGCGGTGACCATCTGGTCGATGTCGTCGCCCTGCGTCGACAGCATCAGGGCGCCGTGGATGGTGCGCGAGCGCTGCACCGACACCGCGACCGAGACGATCACTTCACCGCGCGAGTTGACCCTGACCATGCTGCGCTTCTGGCCCTTCAGCGCGTCGGCGACTTCCTCGTAGCCGTTGCCGTTCTCGGGGCCGTATTCGCGGTACAGCGGCAGGTCGCCGCGATTGAGCCAAGTGCGCACCGAGATCAGCGCGCGCTCGACGAAGCCGGGCTTCTCGCTCGACGGCGGCGGCAGGTCGAACCGCAGCACGTTCTCCAGATTGCGGCTGTCGAGCAGCAGCCCGCCATTCGGATCGTAGATGCGCGCGCGCGTCTTGGTCGGCGAGATCAGCGTGCGCAGCACCGGCGCGACGCGTTCCGGATTGATCGGGAAATCGAGCGGCGAATATTCGTCCGGCGCGCCGTAGCTCTCGCCCGGCTTGAGATCGAGCAGGCGCTCGGGGTCGATGGTGATGGTGTTGGTCTGCACGGTTGCCGAGGCGGCGATGGCGCCGGCGATGATCTCGGCCTGCACCAGCAGACTCTGCGCGCGCGCGTCGATCAGGCCGGCGCGGAACTGCGACAGATACAGAATGCTTGCAACCAGTGCGAGCAAGCCGGCGATGTTCAGCGAGACGATGCGGCGGGTGAGGCTCGAGAACGACAGCGCGAACAGGAACTGTCCGGCGCGGCGCAGCCAGCTCAGCGGACGCTGCCAGCCGGAGACCCTCGGGGTCTCCTCCGCCGCGTCGGACGCGATCGTCGCCGCGGCGTCGTGGCCATTCACTGCTGGGTCAAGCTGCGTGCGATCGAGCAATGTGAGTGCTCCGATTCCGGATTTCGTAGGGGTTGTGCGGCGAATTCCCGTGAGAACTCGACTTGCCGCACCCGAATTCGCCGCAACAATGGCTCCGTTCCGGCATCTGCGCCCGGATAAACGCGCAGGAGGCGTAGCCTATCCAATCGAGACCGCGACGTCAGCGCGCAATTTCGCATGACGTCGCGCAAGGCAATGCTTCAGGTCCCTGCTTCAGGCCTTGGCTTCAGGTTTCCTTGAAGCGATAGCCGACGCCGTAGAGGGTCTCGATCATCTCGAACTCCTCGTCGACCATCTTGAACTTCTTGCGCAGCCGCTTGATGTGGCTGTCGATGGTGCGGTCGTCGACATAGACCTGGTCGTCATAGGCCGCGTCCATCAGCGCATTGCGGCTCTTGACCACGCCCGGACGCTGCGCCAGCGCCTGCAGGATCAGGAACTCGGTGACGGTCAGCGTGACCGGCTCGTTCTTCCAGGTGCAGGTGTGACGCTCCGGATCCATGCGCAGCAGGCCGCGATCGAGCGCCTTGGCGTCGTTCTCCTTCGGCAGCGCCGTCGGATCCTTGGGCTGCGAGCGGCGCAGCACGGCCTTGACGCGCTCCACCAGCAGGCGCTGCGAGAACGGTTTGCGGATGAAGTCGTCCGCGCCCATCTTCAGGCCGAACAGCTCGTCGATCTCCTCGTCCTTGGAGGTGAGGAAGATCACCGGCAGGTCGGACTTCTGGCGCAGCCGCCGCAGGGTCTCCATGCCGTCCATGCGCGGCATCTTGATGTCGAGGATGGCGAGATCAGGCTGGCTGGTCCGAAAACCGTCGAGCGCCGACGCACCATCGGTATAGGTCATGATCCGATAACCCTCGGCCTCAAGCGCGATGGAGACGGATGTCAGAATGTTGCGGTCGTCATCGACCAAGGCGATTGTGGGCATGAGCCTGCTTTCAGAGTCTGGTTACGCCGAGACTTCGAGAATCAAGATAAGGGCCGCGTATTTGGGCTTCGAACATGGTCAACGAGCAATGCAAGCTGGGCTGAAGTGTGACCGAGTTCCACAAATACCATGGCAAAGTCTTGTGCCGTGCCCAGGTTTGTGGCCCGTTTAGCCGAAAAAAGGCCTTCATTGCAACTGGATGGACGAGGGAAAGACGATGTCTGCGAGCTTTAACCCTAACCGCGTCACGCATTCCCTGCTGCGCCGAAGCCGGCAGGGCGCCCTTGCGACCTTGATGGTTGGTTCTGGCGATCCCTACTGCTCCCTCGTCAACGTCGCCACCGCGTCCGATGGTGCTCCGATCATCCTGATTTCGCGATTAGCTGTGCACACCAGAAATCTACTTGCCGATTCGCGCGTGTCGCTGATGCTCGATGAACGCGCGCCGGGCGATCCGCTCGAGGGATCTCGCATCATGCTGTCGGGCAAGGCCGAGCAGGCCGCCGACGACAATCGCGAGGTGCTGCGCCGTCGGTATCTCAATGCGCATCCGTCCGCTGCGGACTATGCTGAATTCGCCGACTTCTCGTTCTTCGTGATTCGTCCGTCAGGCGCGCATCTCGTCGCCGGATTCGGCCGCATCGTCGATCTCAAGCCGGAGCAGTTTCTCACGGATATATCCGTTGCTGACGAACTGATTCTGGCAGAGCAGGGCGCCGTCGATCACATGAACGAAGATCACCGCGAGGCGCTCGCCCTCTACGCGACGAAGCTGCTCGGCGCCGAAGCAGCGGAGTGGCGGTGTAGCGGCTGTGACCCGGAGGGATTGGATCTGATGGCCGACGGCAGGACGCTGCGGCTCGAGTTTCCCGAGCGCGTGACCACGCCCGGGGCGTTGCGCAAGATGCTGGTGCGGCTTGCTGACGAGGCCCGCGCGAAGTGAGGTGTAGTTCGAGCCCACTTTGATGACTGTGCTCATCTCCCGTGACGGAAGACGGCGAAGTTCACGCATGAAGGCAGCTTGTGGTGAATCTCGATGTGCGCGCTCCATGTCCTGCAGAGGGTGAGCGTCGCGCAAACTTCGTGGCGTGGGCGCGAGTGAGCTCGTTGACGTCGCGGCCGGGAGAATCGGACGATGTGATCCCGCAGGCGCGAGGCCATCGTGAAGGGAAGCTGGCTGATCGGGTGTGGCGACGACACGGCCGATCACCGGCACATTCCGTCGGCTCGGGCGGCCTCCCTTGATCGGTTTCCGCGAGGCGCTGCGACAGCCGCTGCCGGATGCTCGGTCGTCGCTTGGTCTTCGTTTGCCTGCGCGAATCCGTCGATTCGAGCGTCGTTCGTCGTTCCTCGTGAAACCCAACCGCGCTGATATATCTGTTGCGTTGCAGCATCTGAGCGCGGCGCAGGTGGCTGCTGCTGGAATGTGCATGGCGCGGCAAAAGATGAGCTACGTGCATCACGAATTGCCAATAACCAATTGGGCCGGATCGTCTTGGCAAGACCAGCGTTGATCAGTATTAGGTCGGCGACCGCGCTTCGATAAGGCGATGTAACGGCAACGGTCACCGCGCAACGCGCGCGACTGCGCGCAACGGACGCGGGCTCTCAGGAGGGATCTTCGTGCAAGAGACGGGTATTCGCAACGGCGCCTTCGGTGCCGACAAGTTCGGCTTAAAGAACCTCAAGCAGGTGCACTGGAATCTCGGCGCTCCCCAGCTCTATCAGTATTCGCTGGCGGCGGGCGAGGCGGTGCTGTCGGCCGACGGGGCGCTTTGCGCGGATACTGGCGAGTTCACCGGTCGCAGCCCGAAGGACAAGTTCACGGTGCGCGACGCCTCCACCGAAAAAATGTGGTGGGCGGGCAACCAGGCGATCACGCCCGAGCAGTTCGAGGCGCTGCATCAGGATTTCATCAAGCACGCCGAAGGCAAGACCCTGTTCGCGCAGGATCTCTATGGCGGCGCCGACCCCACCTTCCGCATCAAGACGCGCGTTTTCACCGAGCTCGCCTGGCACTCGCTTTTCATCCGCACGCTTCTGATCCGCCCCGAAAAGATCGAGCTCGACACCTTCGTGCCGGAGCTCACGATCATCGACATGCCGAGCTTCCGCGCCGACCCGAAACGTCACGGCGTGCGCTCGCAGAACGTCGTCGCGATCGATTTCGCCCGCAAGATCGTCCTGATCGGCGGGTCTTATTATGCCGGCGAGATGAAGAAGAGCGTGTTCACGACGCTCAACTACTATCTGCCCGCGCGCGGCGTGATGCCGATGCACTGCTCGGCCAATGTTGGGCCGAAGGGCGACACCGCGATCTTCTTCGGCCTGTCCGGCACCGGCAAGACCACGCTGTCGGCCGATCCGAACCGCACCCTGATCGGCGACGACGAGCACGGCTGGGGCCCGTCCGGCGTGTTCAACTTCGAGGGCGGCTGCTACGCCAAGTGCATCAAGCTGTCGCGGGAAGCCGAGCCGCAGATCTTCGCGGCGTCGACCCGTTTCGGCGCCGTGCTCGAGAACGTGGTGCTCGACGAGGACAACCGCGTCCCCGATTTCGACGACGGCTCCAAGACCGAGAACACCCGCTCCGCCTATCCGCTCGACTTCATTCCGAACGCTTCGCGCACGGGTCGCGCGCCGCATCCGAAGAACGTCGTGATGCTCGCCGCCGACGCCTTCGGCGTGCTGCCGCCGATCGCAAAGCTGTCGCCGGCGCAGGCGATGTACCACTTCCTGTCCGGCTACACCGCCAAGGTCGCCGGCACCGAGCGCGGCCTCGGCAACGAGCCGCAGCCGGAGTTCTCGACCTGCTTCGGCTCGCCGTTCCTGCCGCTCGATCCGTCGGTCTACGGCAACATGCTGCGGCAGCTGATCGCCGAGCACAATGTCGACTGCTGGCTGGTCAACACCGGCTGGACCGGCGGCAAGTACGGCACGGGCTCGCGCATGCCCATCAAGGTGACGCGTGCGCTGCTGACGGCGGCACTCGACGGCTCCTTGCGCAACGTCGAGTTCCGCACCGACAAATATTTCGGCTTCGCGGTGCCGACCGCGCTGCCGGGCGTGCCGAGCGAGATTCTCGACCCGGTCAACACCTGGAAGGACAAGGCCGAGTTCGACAAGACCGCGCGCGCGCTGGTCGGCATGTTCCAGAAGAATTTTGCCAAGTTCGAAGCCCAGGTCGACGCCGAGGTCCGTAACGCCGCGCCGGATCTGAAGCTGGCGGCGGAGTAGGGCTGCAAATGCGAAGGGGTCGGCCGCATTGCGGCTGGCTCTTACTATTTTCCCGCTCCCTCTGCTGATGCACGAGAGGGGCGAACTCAAGCCCCATCCACCGCTGTCGTCCCGGCGAACGCCGGGACCCATAACCACAGGGCGGTGTGATGCGGCATGCTGGCCGCTCCAGCCTTCGCCAAATTGCCGACGGTGGTTATGGGTCCCGGCTCAAGGCCGGGACGACACCGTTCATTTTGCCGGCGTCCAGGCTCACGCCTTGAAATACGCGATCTGCGTCGTCGTCGCGAGCAGCCGGCCGGACGGCGACCACAGCTCGCCATGCTGGTCCTGGTAGCTGCGGTTGAACACCTTGGCGTCTGCGGTCGCGAGCACATGCGTGATGTCCTCGGCGGCCAGTTCCTCGCGGCTGACGTGGAAGTAGGTGGTCAGCGACACCGTGCCGAACGGAATCAACTCGCCACGGACATGGAACGCGCGGCCGAAGAAGGCGTCCGACATCGACAGCAGCGACAGGCAATCCAGCTTGCGCGGCTTGCGGTCGGAGATCCACAGCCGCGAATAGGCGCTGCGCGGTTCGTCTGAACGACTGCCGAAGTCCGGCCGTCCCTCCACGAAGCGGAAGTCGTACTGCTTGGTCCAGGACATTCCCGCATCAGGATAGCGCCTGACCTGATCGAACGGCGGCGCGTCGGGCTTGACGGCCGGCTGGTGCGACCACGATGGCCGGCGCTCGGCGAAGACAGCGGTCGCCAGCGTGACCGCGTCGGCATCGCCCTGGCTCAGCTCGACGCACCAATGCTGCGAGGAGCGGTTGGCCTTCACCAGCCGGACGTCGAGATCGAACGGTCCCTCCGCGATCGGCGCGCAATAGTTGACCGTCATCGCCAGCGGATCGCCGGCGATTTGCGGATGCTGGATCAAGGCGCGCAGCACGGTCGCCGCCGTGACGCCGCCGAACGGGCCGACGAAAGCCCAGTAGTCCGGGCTGGTCCTTCCCTGCCAGCGGCTGTCACCGGCGGTGACGCGGGTGGCCTCGTCGAACAGGTGAACTGGCGGTTCGGTCATGCATTCCTCCCGACGGTCATCGTATGATGGCCGTCAGGTGAAACGCAATGGAACGCCTCTGCAATGACGTCATGGGTCATTGCTGAAGGCGAGGGGAAGGGCCCGTCACGCCCGCTGCGCGTGCACCGGTGCCATCACCGGGCCGACCGGCACGTTCCAGATGTCGTCGGCATATTCGCGGATGGTGCGGTCGGAGGAGAACCACGCCATGCGCGCGACGTTGAGGATCGAGGCGCGGGTCCAGGCCGGCACGGTCTGCCAGCGTGCATCGATGCCGCGCTGGGCCTCGTAGTAGGAATCGAAATCGGCCGAGACCATGTAGTGGTCGAGATGGCGCAGCGCATGTGCGATGGGCTCGAACCGGCCGGGCTCGTCCGGCGAGAACGCGCCGGACGCGATCGCGTCGATCGCGCGCGCCAGCCGCGGTGACCGGTGGATCACGTCGGTCGCGTCCAGCCCCTGCTTGCGGCGGAGCATGACCTCGTCGGCCTCCATGCCGAAGATCGCGATGTTGTCGGCGCCGACATTGTCGCGGATCTCGATATTGGCGCCGTCCAGCGTGCCGATGGTAAGCGCGCCGTTCAGCGCCAGCTTCATGTTGCCGGTGCCGGAGGCCTCCATGCCGGCGGTCGAGATCTGCTCGGAGAGATCCGCCGCGGGAATGATCGCTTCGGCCAGGCTGACATTGTAGTCCGCCATGAACACGACCTTCAGCTTGCCGCCGATCGCGGGATCGTTGTTGACGACCTCGGCGACGTCGTTGATCAGCTTGATGATCAGCTTGGCGTAGCGGTAGCTCGCCGCGGCCTTGCCGGCGAAGATCTTCACCCGCGGAACCCAGTCGCGCTGCGGATCATCTTTCATGTCCTGGTACAGGGCGACCGCTTCCAGGATGTTCAGGAGCTGGCGCTTGTATTCGTGAATGCGCTTGATCTGCACGTCGAACAGCGCGCCCGGATCGAGGCGCACGTTCATGCGCTCGCCGATCAGGCGCGCCAGCAGCACCTTGTTGTGGTGCTTCACGCTGCGGAACTTCTGGTGGAAGCCGGCGTCGGCGACGTAGCTCTCGAGGCTCGAGAGCAAGGTCGGATCGTCGACGACGGCGTCGCCGCAGGCCTCGCACAACAGGTTCGTCAGCTTGGGATTGGCCAGGGTCAGCCAACGGCGGAAGGTGATGCCGTTGGTCTTGTTGGTGATGCGGCCGGGATAGAGATGGTTGAGATCGTGGAACACGGTCTCCTTCATCAGGTCGGAATGCATCGCCGAGACGCCGTTGATGCGGTGCGAGCCGACGAAGGCGAGCTGGCCCATGCGCACGCGGCGGCCGCTCTTCTCGTCGATCAGGGACACCGAGGCGCGGTAGTCGATGTCACCCGGTGCGCGCTGCTCGGCGAGCGCGAGATGCTGCGCATTGATGCGGTAGATGATCTCGAGATGCCGCGGCAGCAGCCGCTCGAACAGCTCGACCGGCCAGGTCTCGAGCGCCTCCGGCAGCAGCGTGTGGTTGGTGTAGGACAAGGTCGCGACGGTGACCTTCCACGCCTCGTCCCAGCGGAAATTGTGCAGGTCGACCAGGATCCGCATCAGCTCGGCCACCGCGAGCGAAGGATGCGTGTCGTTGAGCTGCACCGCGGCCTTCTGCGCCAGGCTGCGCAGCTGGCCGTCGGAGCCGAGATGGCGCTTGACGAGGTCCTGCAGCGAGGCCGAGACGAAAAAGTATTCCTGGCGCAGCCGCAGCTCGCGGCCCGCCGGGCTCTCGTCGTTCGGATACAGGAACTTGCAGATCGCCTCGGCGCGCGCCTCTTCGGCGGAGGCGCCGAGATAGTCGCCGGAGTTGAACACGTCGAGCTTCAGCGGATCGGGCGAGCGCGCCGACCACAGCCTGAGCGCATTCACATGCTGGCCGCGCCAGCCGACGATCGGCGTGTCATAGGCGACCGCCTGCACGGTTTCGCCGGGATGCCAGATCGCGCGGTCGCGGCCCTTGTCGTCGACATGCTCGACGCCGCCGCCGAAATGGACATGATAGACCACCTCGGGGCGCTGGAACTCCCAGGGATTGCCGAACGACAGCCAGACGTCGGGATATTCGTGCTGCCAGCCGTCGACGATGACCTGGCGGAACAGGCCGAAATCATAGCGGATGCCGTAGCCGATCGCCGGGATCTGCAACGTCGACATGCTCTCCATGAAGCACGCCGCCAGTCGTCCCAGGCCGCCATTGCCGAGCGCGGCATCCGGCTCGCATTTGCGCAGGTCCATCAGGCCGACGCCGAGATCGCCGAGCGCGGTCTCGAACACCTTCATCAGGCCCATGTTGTTGAGCGCGTCGGTGAACAGACGGCCGATCAGGAATTCGAGGCTGAGATAATAGACCCGCTTGCGCCCGGCATCGTAGCTCTCCTTGTCCGCGGTCAGCCAGCGATGCACGATGCGGTCGCGCAAGGTCAGCGCCGCGGCGTGATACCAGTCCTGTTGCGTCGCCTGGCTCGCCTCCTTGCCGATGGCGAGGCGAAGCTTGGCCAGGATGTCGCTCTTGATCTCAGCGACCGCCAATTCGTCGACGGGCTGGCCGGTGCTTACGAAGCTGCGCTGGGACGGCTGATCTGTCACCTTGGAAACCTGTGATGCTACGAGGAACCGGTAAAAGCATACGATGGTTGCGCGCGGTCCGAAACCCGGGGAAAGGCTGGTCCGCACAGCAAGGTGATGGAAAATGATGCAAAGTTCAGGCCGGGTTCCGGGCAGGGAACGCGGAAGGCTGTTGCTGCGGGTGCGTGGGAGAGATGGATCGAGGTCTCTCGACCGTCGTCATCCCGGCGAAAGCCGGGATCCAGACTCACCGGCCTACGATCAGGCCCGACAAGTCACTCCAATCAGGGTTGTCCGTCTCAATCAGCTCGACCTTCCAGTCGCGATGCCAATTCTTGAGCTGCTTCTCGCGGGCGATCGCCTCTAGCGGGCGCGCGAAACGTTCGACATAGACAAGCCGAAAAACCTTGTACCTGCTGACGAACTTGGACCCTCGCCCGGCACGGTGGTCTTCAAGGCGCTTCCTGACATCGTTGGTCACCCCGATGTACAGCGTGCCGTGGTGGCCACTGGCAAGAATGTAGACCGTCCATGCGGCCTCAGTGCTCATAGCGCGTGCCAAACAATCGGCTGCGGTGGGTCTGGGTCCCGGCTCGGGGGCCGGGACGACGACAATTGACTTCCTTTTTCAAATAGAACAAATTAAGAACAATTTAGCAAGCGATCGTTATCCCTACAGCGATTCGATCCGCCAGCCCCCGGCATCAGTGCATCCCGCGAGGACACCCATGTCCAATATCGCCTTCGATCCTCTGGCCCTGACCCGCATTGCCGACTTCGCGCGCAGTCTGACGCGGCTGCACAAGACCGCGCGGCGGCGGGCCGTCGACGACGACCAGATCGACCGCGCGTTCAACGCGGTGTGCATGTCGGTCTGGGGCTACACCACCGACGACATTTCCGACGACCTGTTCTCGGCCACCGACCACACCTTCCTCGATGGCCTGGACGAGGCGCGGGCGCGCATCTTTGCCGCCGAGCAAGGCTACGACCTGGTCGACGACGAAGGCATGCTGTCGGACTGGTGGGGCTTCTGCTGGATGATCCTCGCCGAGAAGCGCGGCCTGCTGACGCCGGACAACCGCGCCGCCGCGCGGGCGGCGATCGAGGAAAAGTACCTGGAAGCGCCGAACGTCATCGGCGTAATCGTGGGACGCTAGGTCAGCGTTCCGTCATTGCGAGCGCAGCGACGTGTCCGCCGAAGCCCGCAGGGCGAAGGCGGAAGCATCCAGGGTGGAGTGCGAGACTCTGGATTGCTGCGCTGCGCTCGCAATGACGAGGACTAAAATTCAATCCACGTCCGCGCGTTTGGCGCGGCCCGTGGCCGGCTTCGGCGCGATTGCCATCGGCGGCGCGACGCTGACATTGCCGGCATTGGCCTCGGGCGGCGGCATGGCGGCGAGCGCATCGGCCGCCAGCATCTCGGCGCGCACCGGCGCCACCTTCATCTCGCTCAGCTTGGCCCGCGTGTCCGAGGTCAGCCCGGGATAGGAGGCGACCGGCTTGAAGTCGGCCGGCTGGCCGCCGCTGCCGCGCGTGCCCGAATAGGCGACGAGGCCGTCGCTGGTGGCGACCACGTCGCCGGGACGCAGCGAGGTGTCGAGCGACAGGTCGACCGGCGCCAGCCCGGCCGGATCGCGGCCGTTGCAGGTGCAGTCGGCGCGCAGCGCCTGCCGATAGGCGAACGCGGTCTCGCTGTCGGCATAGCGCTCGCCATTGCTGGCGGTCGCGTAGTCGATGTTGGAGCCGTAATAGATCCTGGTCGGGCTCGCCGGGCAGAACGCCTGGCACATCTGCGCCGGCGAGGCGAGGCCGCGCGTCAGCGGAAAATAGCGGCCGTCGCAGGTGCGCACGCAGAACGCCGCGCCTGATCCAGACGCCACGCGCGGCTGCGGGGCGGCCTGCGGGTTGGTGCCGAACGGATCGAAGGAGCTGCCCTGCGCTGGCCGCTGCGATTGCGGCTTGTTGAAGCCGCCGAACAGGAAGTCGAACAGGCCCTGGGCCGACGCCATCCGCGGCGCCAGCGCGCCGGCGGCGACGAGGCCGACCGTCGCCGCGACAGCGACGTGGCGGGACCTCCGCCGAAACGACAACACGCTACGCAACGCCCGCTCCATCGCCAGGATCTTCACCGCAAAGCCACGCCGTGACGCGGCAACCCACGTCGCCCGATCATGTGCGATCGAACGCGCCATGCCCAAGGCACGGCGTCATCAGCTTTGCGGTAACCTTAACGGGCGTTGGTAAATGAGCGGTATGCGCGGACGGCGAATTGCGCCGCGCGCCAGGCGCCTCAGAGGAATTCGCGCGCCTTGTAGAGCGCCTGGAACGGCAGGCCGGCCTGGGCGAAGGTCTCGGCGGCGCCTTCCTCGCGATCGACCATGGTGAACACCAGCGCCACCTCGGCGCCGGCCTCGCGCAGGGTTTCCACCGCCTTCATCGCCGAGCCGCCGGTGGTGGTGACGTCCTCGACCACGACGATGCGTTTGCCCGCCAGGGTCTCGTCCCGGGCGAGGCCCTCGATCGCCAGCCTGGCGCCGTGCTCCTTCGGCTTCTTGCGCACGAAGAAGGCCGCGATCGGATGGCCCTTGATCCAGGAGATCTGGGCGATGGCGCCGGCCAGCGGCACCGCGCCCATCTCCAGGCCGCCGATATAATCGAAGCCTTCGTCCTTCAGCGCCTCATAGGTGAGCTCGGCGAGCAACGTGGCGCCCTCCGGGTCCATCATGGTCGGCTTCAGGTTGAAATAGAAGTCGCTCTTGCGGCCGGAGGCCAGCGTGATCTCGCCACGGCCGAACGAGCGCCTGCGGATGATCTCGAGGAGGCGGGCGCGGGAGGCGGATTTGGACACGGCGTTTCCCCTGAGGGTGGATTCTTGGGTGGCGCAATCTATCGGGGGCGGGCGGCGGAGACCAGCCGCCACGATGTCCCATCAACAACGCTACGTTTGAAGCCGGATGCAGTTTCGAGCTAATGGGAGCCCGCGACCAAGCAAGGACGATTGGGAAGGATGCCCGTATGACGATCGAGCTGTACACCTGGAACACCCCGAACGGGCGCAAAATCTCGGTCGCGCTGGAGGAGATGGCGCTGCCCTACCGCGTCATTCCGGTCGACATCACCAAGGGCGCCCAGATGGCGCCGGAGTTCCTGGCGATCAGCCCCAACAACAAGATCCCGGCGATCGTCGATCCCGACGGCCCGGATGGCAAGCCGGTCAGCGTGTTCGAGTCCGGCGCCATCCTGCTCTATCTGGCCGAGAAGACCGGCCAGTTCCTGCCGAGATCCGTCGCCGAGCGGATCCCGGTCTATGAATGGCTGATGTGGCAGATGGGCGGTTTCGGCCCGATGCCCGGCCAGGTGCACCATTTCATCGCGTTGACCGACGAACAGGACCGCGCCTACGGCCTCAAGCGCTACATGGCCGAGACGGTCCGGCTCTATGGCGTGCTCGACCGCCGGCTGGCGCAGCACGAGTTCGTCGCAGGCGCGCTCTCGATCGCCGACTTCGCCATTCTCGGCTGGGCCTGGCGCCACCCGCGCCACAAGGTCGATCTGGCCGACTTCCCCCACGTCAAGCGCTGGTACGATACCCTGATGGCCCGCCCCGCCGTGAAGCGCGGCATGGAGGCGAAGCTGGATTGATGGCCGCTGCTCTGTCGCTGGGGGGCGATGCTGTCTTCCGCGCCGGCGGTGCGCTCCCTCTCCCGCTTGCGGGGGAGGGCCGGGGAGGGGGAGCCACGCGGGCGGTATCGCTCTAGCGCGAACATGCCCGCCCCGTCGCATGCCGGCGCGTGAGCCGGCCTCCTCCACATCCCCCGTCGCTAAAGGGAGCTTCGGCGGACAGGACGGAGGAGCCGATGGAAATCACCCGCGCCGCGCCTCCAGCGCCATCCGCACCGCAAGTCCCGCGAGCACCGTGCCCATCAGATAGCGCTGTACCAGCGCCCAGCTCGGCCGTGTCGCCAGGAACAGCGCGATCGATCCCGCCGCCATGGCGATCATGGCGTTGACGCTGACGCTGATCACGATCTGGATCGCGCCCAGCACCACCGACTGCGTCAGCACGCTGCCGACAGCGGGATCGATGAACTGCGGCAGCAGCGCCAGATACAGCATCGCGATCTTCGGGTTCAGCAGGTTGGTGGCGAGCCCCATCAGGAACAGCCGACGCGGGCTGTCGATGGCGAGCTTCCTCACCTGGAATGGCGAGCGTCCGCCCGGCTTCACCGCCTGCCAGGCCAGATAAAGCAGGTAGGCCGCGCCGGCGAGGCGCAGCGCGTCATAGGCGAACGGCACGGCAAACAGCAGCGCCGTGATGCCGAACGCCGCGGCCAGCATGTAGGCCAGAAAGCCTGTGGCGACGCCGCCGAGCGAGATCAGGCCGGCGGCGTGGCCCTGCGTGATCGAGCGCGAGATCAGATAGATCATGTTCGGCCCGGGCGTCAGCACCATGCCGAGCGAGACGAGCGCGAAGGCGAGCAGGGACGATGTGTGCGGCATGACTGGCTCGATGATCGGGATCTCTGCCGCCTGCTTTAGCGCGGACGATCACGCATCGTCATCCGATCGATTGCACCGAGAGCAATCAGCCCGCCGGCGGCGGCGCGGCGTTCAGCGCCGGCAGCCGTCTGCCGGAGCGGTCGAACACACCGGCGATGCTCAACGCCAGCAGCACCAGCAGAATGGCCGCTACCAGCGGCACGGAGTGCCCGATCATGGCGAGCAGGCAGGCGCCCAGCGCGATCACCACGCCGATCTCCAGCGGCGCGATCGGCTCTCCGGCGTCGCTCCGCGCCTTCCAGTGGATCGCGATCCCCGCCGCCACCATCGGCATGTCATAGATCATCGCATAGGGCGTGGCGATGATGCTGCCGACCGCGACCAGCGCGATCGCCTGCTGCGTTGAGCCGCGTCGCCACGCATCCCAGACCATCACGACGATGGAGCAGGACAACAGCAGCTGAACCAGGTAGCCGATCGGCGGCGGCGCGCCGAGCGTGTGCAGGCCGGCGATGACCGTCGGCATCATGTGATCGAGGCTGGGCTGGTTGGCCTGCAATTGCGCCTGATAGCTCGGAAACTTCACGATCCATTCGAGCCAGATCCACGGATCGAGCGCAGCGCTGGTAACGACCGCGACGATCACGGTGGTGGCGATGGCCGACAGGATGGCGCGCCAGTTGCGCGACGCCAGCAGCACGACCGGCATCAACAGCACGAATTGCGGCTTGTAGGCGAGCAGGCCGAGCAGGACGCCGGCAATGACGGGATGGCGCGCGAGCAGGCGCAGTCCGCCGATCAGCAAGGCCGCCGAGAGAAAACCGTTCTGGCCGGTGATCGCGTTGATCAGCGTCGTCGGCGCGGCGAGCAGCGCAAGGCCCGACAGCGAGCGCCAGTCGCGGCCGAGCGTCGCCAGGCCATGCAGCGCGAACGTCACCGAGATCCAAGAGACATAGGCGACAGGCAGCGCCAGCATCCCCAGTGGGATCAACGCCAGCAGGAAGGTCGGCGGGTAAGGATAGGGAAATCCGCCGCCGCCGAGGGCGGGATCCAGCGTCTGCTGGTAGCGCGCGAGCGCGACAGGATCGTAGATGCCGGCGCCAGACAGCGCGGCATACTTGCCGAACGACCACAGGCCGAAGAAGTCACCGAACGCCGGCTGCGGCGAGGACAGCGCCCAGCTGACGAGATAGGCGCCATTGTAGAGCACGAGCGCGGCCAGCACGATCAGCAGCGCGCGCCGGTCGCGCATCTCGGGGTGGGCTGCGGATGAGATCGCGGTCATGGGAGCCTGTCGAGGCCAGGGTGTTCGGCGCCATCGGCGCAGTCGTGGCGTAGGGTTGGTCGATGCCGTCACGCGATCACGCGCACGCGGTGCCCCTCCAACTCTGCCAGGGCACGCTGCACGCCGTGTTACCGGTCGTCCGGATGACCAGGCGCGATCTCATCGTGCCTAACGACAGGTAAAATCGCCGCGGGGGCCGAGTGACCTCGGTTGGGGGCCGGCGTCGCCGCCGCATCAAGCAACGTTCTCGCCCCAAAACTTTCTTGTTGCTATTTTTCCGAAACCATGGTTTGATCCGTGCATCCCGTCCTCATGCAGAGGGGCGTACGCGTCGTCACGATACGTAGAGGCGGGGAGCGGTGGCCGCGGGCCTGTCAGGTGCTGATGCGCTGGACGATTGGCAGCTCGCGGACGTTCAAGCCGTGTGGTCCTGGCGCCCCGAAGCTGGCGCCAAGCCTGCGTGACATCACGTGTCGCGCTGGTGACGGGGGCAAACAAGCCGGTCCCCGGGGAGCAACTGTCTTTTTTGTAGACCGGTGATCGGCCGGCCTCAAGGCTGGCGCGAAGGCGCGCCACCGCCTTCGGCGGCTGACGGCCTTGACCCCGTCCGCTCGCCGGTCTGTTGGCTTGGCGTGCGCTCGGGCGGAGCCCGAGCGGCTATGAGGCGCTCGACCCGTTCACAACGTGGAGCGCCGGATTCCACTTTTGGCAGCGTTTGACCATGACGTTGAGAATGCAGATCAGCTTGCGCATGCAGGCGGTCAGCGCGACCTTCTTCAACTTACCTTGGGCGAGCAGGCGCTCGTAGAAGGCCTTCAGGACTGGATTGCACCGCGTCGCGGCGCCCACGCAGGCCATGTAGAATGTGTTGCGAGTTCTGCGGCGTCCGCCCTTGACGTGCCGATCCCCGCGACGCCGGCCACTGTCATCATCGTACGGCGCAACACCCAGCAGCGCCGCGACGGCTTTGTCGCTGGTCTGGCCGAGCTCCGGCATGGTTGCTATCAGCGTAGCACACGTCGTGCGGCCGATGCCCGGAACGCTTTCGATGATCTCGGCGAGCTCCGCAAAATGCGGCGTGCTTTCGATCAGGGCGGAGATCTCTGCCTCGAGCTCGGCCAGCTCGGCGCTGATCGCCTTGGCGATGCGCGTATGCAGACGCTGTACTTCTACAGGCAATTTATGCTCGCCCTGGTTCTTCAGTCTGACCAGCATATCTTTCGTCGCTTGGCGCACATTGACCATCTGCTGAAGCTTCTCTCGGGCGGCATCGTAGGCTTGCACCGCAGCTTCGTTGAAGGTCTCGGCGAACCAGGCGATCGTGTCCGCATCGATACTGTCGTTCTTGGCCAGGCGCCCGGCCGATTGAGCGAAGCTCCGCACCCGCTTTGGATCGACGATACGAACGTCGATCTTGGCGGCTCGCACCAGTTTGGCCCACTCCCGCTCGTAGCCGCCGCTGGCCTCCATCACGACCTTGGTGACGCCGTGCCGGCGCAGCCACGCCACGAAGTCGCGCTGGCCTTCCTTCGTCCTTTCAAACATCTGCTTGGACCCGGGCGCTCGGGTACAAGCATCGACCTTATCCTTGGCGACATCGACACCCGCGACAACGAGATCATTCTGTGCCATCATCCAGCTCCCTTCCTTGCAAGGTGCGGGCTCGAAGCCCGTGCAACTGTTCGGGTTGAAGGAAGACACCGGACCTGTCCCACGCTCCCCGACAGGCTCTAGGGCCTTTGAGCACGATCGGGCTCAGATCCAGCGACGGGCGGTTGGTCAGAACCGCCCGTTCGCACATTCTGGCAGGTTTCGAACACACAAGAGCGCGGAGCAGACGTTCAACCCATCGCGCAGGGAGGGCCGGGTCTGTCCGGCTGAACCTGTGGTACCTGCCGCCTGCATTTTTTTCGCAGGCGGGCCACGGGCCTCAGTCGGGGCCCGGCCTTCCCTGCGCCCTTTGCGCCGTTGCAAAAGGGCCGACTGCTCGCAAGCCTCGGGCACGATGTGCCGCGAGAATGCAAAGCCTTGTCCTTATTCTGTCGTCAGTTGTTTGAAACGTGAATGCGTCTTCTCGCCCCGCTGTCGTCCCGGACAAGCCGTGACGCGCGCCAGCGCGGCACGGCGCCGATCCGGGACCCATACGCCGCGGCGGTCGTGTCGGGCAAAGGGCCAATGACCAGTGCGCCTCAAACCATTCCCTGGGGGTATGGATCCCGGCTCAAGGCCGGGACGACAGAAGGGGGCGGCGATACAGCGAGGCCTCCACCAACCGTCGATGATGCAGGAGGGCGCCGTGTTATCAGCTCAATGCGCCTCGTCCCAATTATCAGCCGCGCGTGCGTCGACGTGCAGCGGGACCGACAGCAGCACGGCCGGGAACGGCGCGTCCTGCATGACGTGCTGCACGACCGGCAGAGTTGCCGCGACCTCGTCGTCCGGGACCTCGAAGATCAATTCGTCATGCACCTGCAGCAGCATCTGAGCCGACAGCTTCTTTTGCGCCAGCGCCTCTTCCACCCGCGTCATGGCGCGGCGGATGATGTCCGCAGCCGTGCCCTGCAGCCGCGCGTTGATCGCGGCGCGCTCGTTGAAGGCGCGGACCGAGGCGTTCGACGCCTTGATCTCCGGGTAATGGCACTTGCGGCCGAACAGCGTGACGACATAGCCGTTCTTGCGGCAGAACTCGCGGGTCTCGTCCATATAGTCGCGGATGCCGGGGAAGCGCTCGAAATAGCGCTTGATGTAGGCCGAAGCCTCCTCGCGGGCGATGCCGAGCTGGTTGGCGAGGCCGAAGGCGGAGATGCCGTAGATGATGCCGAAATTGATCGCCTTGGCCCGGCGGCGGACTTCGCTCGGCATGTCCTTGATCGGCACGCCGAACATTTCCGAGGCCGTCATCGCGTGGATGTCGAGCCCGTCCTTGAACGCCTGCTTCAGCACGGGAATGTCGGCGATCTCCGCCAGCAGCCGCAGCTCGATCTGCGAGTAGTCGGCCGACACCAGCTTGTGGCCGGGTGCGGCGATGAAGGCGCGGCGGATCTTGCGACCGTCCTCGGTCCGGACCGGGATGTTCTGCAGGTTCGGCTCGTTCGACGACAGCCGTCCCGTCGTGGTCGCCGCCAGGGCATAGGTGGTGTGCACGCGATGCGTCTGCGGATTGACATAGGTCGGCAGCGCATCGGTGTAGGTCGATTTCAGCTTCGAGACCTGGCGCCATTCCAGGATCTTGCGCGCGAAATCGTTGCCTTGCTCGGCGAGGTCATCGAGGATCGATGCGGATGTCGACCAGGCGCCGGTCTTGGTCTTGGTGCCGCCCGAAAGCCCCATCTTGCCGAACAGGATGTCGCCGATCTGCTTGGGGCTGCCGACATTGATCGGCTCGCCGGCCAGCTCCTGCAGCTCGGCCTCGACGCGCGCCGCCGTCTGGGCAAAGTCGCCGGAGAGGCGCGACAGCACCTGCCGGTCGATCGAGATGCCGCGCCGCTCCATGCGTGCGAGCACGGAGACCAGCGGCCGCTCCAAGGTCTCGTAGACGGCGGTCATGCGCTCGGCCGTGAGGCGCGGCTTCAGCACGCGCCAGACCCGATGGATGACATCGACGGCTTCCGCGGAATGCGCGGTGGCGCGATCGATTGCGACCTGCTCGAAGGTCAGCTTGTTCCGGCCGCTGCCGATCAGCTCGCTCTCGCTGAGCAGCGCGTGGGCGAGCACATGCTCGGCCAGCGAGTCGAGCTTGTGCGAGCCGCGTCCGGCGTCGAGCGCGTAGCTCATCAGCAGGATGTCGTCGACATTCGCAAGGATGATGCCGTGTTGCGCCAGCAGCACGGCGAGGAACTTGATGTTGTAGCCGATCTTCAGCAGCCCGGCCGTTTCGAGGATCGGCTTCAGCGCCGCAAGCGCATCGCTCTCCTTGATCTGGTCGGGCGCGAGCCCGGCATCGAACAACCCGCCGCCATCGCCGGCCTGGCGATGCGCCAGCGGGATGTAGCAGGCCTCGTTCGGCGCCAGCGCCAGCGAAAGGCCGCACAGGCTCGCCTGCATCGGGTCGATCGAGCTGGCCTTCACATCGATCGTGACGCGGCCGAGATCGTGCACGCGCGCCAGCCAGGCGTTCAGCTCGGGCAGGCTGCGGACAGTCTGATACTTGTCGCGATCGATCCGCGCGCTCTTGGCCGCCTCCGCCCTGGTCTCGGCGAGACCAGCGGGCGTGCCCTTGCTCATTGCGGACTTGTCTATCCGCGGATCTCCGGTGCGAGGGCTCCCTCCCCCCTTGTGGGGGAGGGTTGGGGAGGGGGGTGCTCCGGAGGGACCGCTCGTGGAGCGCCCCCCTCCCTGACCCTCCCCCACAAGGGGGGAGGGAACGGAGGGAGCAGTGCCTGCGCCACTTTTCAACTGCTCATCCGCCGTCACATCCGCCGGATCGATCTGCGAATACTCCGCGACGCGTCGCGTCAGCGTCGAGAACTCCATCGCCTTGAGGAAGGCGATCAGCTTGCGCGGATCGGGCTCGTGGACGGCCAGATCGTCCAGCGGCACCTCGAGCGCGACCTTGTCGTCGAGCAGCACGAGTTGGCGCGAGATCCGCGCCTTCTCGGCGTTCTCGATCAAAGCCTCGCGTCGCTTCGGCTGCTTGATCTCGACCGCGCGCGTCAGCAGGCCTTCGAGGTCGCCATAGTCGGTGATCAACTGCGCCGCGGTCTTGATGCCGATGCCGGGCACGCCCGGCACGTTGTCGGTGGAATCGCCGGCCAGCGCCTGCACCTCGACCACCTTCTCCGGCGGCACGCCGAACTTCTCGATCACCTCGGCGACGCCGATGCGTCGGTCCTTCATCGTGTCGTACATCGTGACGCAGTCGTTGACGAGCTGCATCAGGTCCTTGTCGGAGGACACGATGGTGGTGGTGGCGCCGCGCTCGCAGGCGAGCCGCGCATAGGTCGCGATCAGGTCGTCGGCCTCGAAGCCCGACTGCTCCAGGCACGGCAGGTCGAAGGCGCGGACCGCCTCGCGGATCAGCGCGAATTGCGGGATCAGGTCGTCGGGCGCCGGCGGCCGGTGCGCCTTGTAGTCGGCATAGATCTTGTTGCGGAACGTGACCTCGGACTTGTCGAACACGATCGCCAGATGCGTCGGCCGGTCGGTCTCGGGCATGTCGCGCAGCAGCTTCCACAGCATGTTGCAGAAGCCGAGCACGGCATTGAGATTCAGACCGTCGGACTTGCGGTTGAGCGGCGGCAGCGCGTGATAGGCGCGGAAGATGTAGGACGAGCCGTCGACCAGGAACACATGATCGCCTTTGGCCGCGCCCTTCGCCAAATTCTTGGCGGCGGCAGGCACAGGGGCGGCGGGCGTGGCGGCGGCTTTCTGGGGAGCTTTGGGCATGGCCGCAATGTAGGGAATTTGGCCGGGATTGACACCCTCGGAACGGCAGAATCCGGCGCGTTCCCCACGCAAATCGGCGCCGGCTGTGAGCCGTGCTCGCGCCAAAAACTCCGCTGTCGTCCCAGGCAAGCCCCGACGGCGCGAAGCGCTGGCGGGGCGCCGACCCGGGACCTACACTCCCAGGCGGTGATGAGGCGGCATGCTGGAGCCACAGCGTGCCTCACATGGAGGACGGCGGTTATGGGTCCCGGGTCTTCGCCCGGGACGACACCATGGATGTGGCTACTCCGCCGGCTGCAACACAGCCTTCGGCTTTGGCGGCGCGATCCAGAACGCGATCGGGCGTTCGAACAGGAAGCGGGCGCCGGTACGCAGCGCGAGGCGCCAGATCGCGAGCGCGCCGAGCACGCCGGCGATGGTGACGAGCAGCGAGATCGTTCCGATGTCCGTGATGATCCCGGTCTTCAGCAGCACCGTACGCGTCGCCGCCATCGGCAGGAAGAAGGCGAGATAGATCACGATCGAATGCTCGCCGCAGAACCGCAATGCGTTGAGGAGCTGCGCGCGCGCCAGCAGCGTGCCGGCGATGATGATGGCGACGGCGCCGGCATAGCCGAGCATGAGGGAGACAGCCGGCCACTCGCTGACGCCGAGGTTCACCAGCGACTGGTTGATGACAGCCCAGGCGAGCAGGCCGATGATCGCGAGCATGGGCTGCGCGCGGGCCCGGTCCGACACTGCGAAGATGTAGGTCGCGAACAGATAGCCCGAATAGATGTAGACGAAGCGGGCGCAGAATTCGTCGATCACGGTCCAGCCGGTAACGATGTGCGCCATTTCGAGGCCGGCCGCGATGCCCCAGATCACCGGCGCCGGCAGCCTCCGTGTCAGTTTGATGACGACGAAGAAGATCGGCAGCAGATAGATGAACCACAGCGTGCCGAACGGCTCGATGAAGGATTCCAGATACATATAGCCGGCGTGCGGCCAGCCGGACGCGGCGGCGAAGCCGGGCGCCTTGAAGCCGAACTGGATGGTCACCCACAGCACGTAGAAATAGGCGAAATGCACGACCTTGCGGTCGAGATAGGTGCGCCAGTCGCGGTTGATGACCAGTGGCAGAAACAGGCCGGAAATCAGGAAGAAGTCGGGCATCCGGAACGGCTTGGCGAAGGCGACGAAGGCGTGCATGAAGCCGGTCTCGCCGGCGGCGAGCTCGACGCCCAGCACCGAATGCATCATCACCACCATGATGATGCAGATACCCTTGGCGTAGTCCACCCAGTCGATGCGCGTCTCGGTTCCGGCCGTTTTCGGCGTACCATTCGCGGTCATGCTGTCCCTCTTTGGCGCGGAGCTGCCGCATTGTCGGGCAGAGCCGTTAATACTCCTCTCTGTCATCCAAACGTCATGCCGTTTTCTAAATTCCCCTTGAACCGCAAATGGTTTAAGACGCGAAAGTATTAACCTTGAAGGATGGGTTTCGATGCGAATTGCGATGATCGGCACGGGCTATGTGGGTCTGGTGTCCGGTGCCTGCTTCGCCGATTTCGGTCACCAGGTGACCTGCGTGGACAAGGACGAGAGCAAGATCGCCGCGCTGCATCGCGGAGAAATCCCGATCTTCGAGCCCGGGCTGGATGCGCTGGTCGCGGCCAACGTGAAGGCCAAGCGGCTCGATTTCACCACCGATCTCAAGCAGCCGGTCGCGGAAGCCGACGCCGTGTTCATCGCGGTCGGTACGCCGTCGCGGCGCGGCGACGGTCACGCCGACCTCACCTACGTCTATGCCGCAGCGCGCGAGATCGCCGCGTCGCTCACTGGCTTCACGGTCGTCGTGACCAAATCGACCGTGCCGGTCGGCACCGGCGACGAGGTCGAGCGCATCATCCGCGAGACCAACCCATCGGCCGATGTCGTCGTCGCTTCCAATCCGGAATTCCTGCGCGAAGGTGCCGCGATCCGCGATTTCAAATGGCCGGATCGCATCGTCGTCGGCACCGCTGACGAGCGCGGCCGCAAGGTGCTCGGCGACATCTATCGCCCGCTGTCGCTGAACCAGGCGCCGATGATGTACACCGAGCGCCGCACCGCCGAGCTGATCAAATACGCCGCCAACGCGTTCCTCGCCACCAAGATCACCTTCATCAACGAGGTCGCCGATCTCGCCGAGAAGGTCGGCGCCGATGTGCAGGAGGTGGCGCGCGGCATCGGCCTCGACAATCGCATCGGCTCCAAGTTCCTGCATGCCGGTCCGGGCTTCGGCGGCTCGTGCTTCCCGAAGGATACACGTGCGCTGATCAAGATCGCGCAGGACTACGACACGCAGCTGCGCATCGTCGAATCGGTGCTGGCGGTGAACGACAACCGCAAGCGTGCGATGGCGCGCAAGGTGGCGCATGCCGTCGGCGGCAATCTGCGCGGCAAGACAGTCGCTGTGCTCGGCCTCACCTTCAAGCCGGAGACCGACGACATGCGCGAGGCGCCGTCGATCCCGCTGGTGACGGGACTGCTCGACATGGGCGCCAAGGTGCGCGCGCATGATCCCGTCGGCATCGAGCAGGCCAAGAAGGAGCTGCCGGAGATCGCCTATTACGACGATCCCTATGCGTGCGCGACGGGCGCCGATGCGATCGTGCTGGTGACCGAATGGGTGCAGTACCGCGCCATGGACCTCGATCGCCTCAAGGAGGTGATGGCGAGCCCGGTCGTCGTCGACCTGCGCAACGTCTACCGCCCGGATGAGATGGCGGCGCACGGTTTCGTCTACGAGAGCGTGGGCCGGCCGTCGGTGAAGGGCGCGTGATGCGGCGTGCGTGACATGGCGTTGTCATCCCCCGCGAGGGCGGGGTATCCAGTACGCCCGATCTTCGTCGTCCGCGAGATCGCTGTTTACTGGATTGCCCGCGTTCGCGGGCAATGACGGGTTCGACGATTGCCGCTTCGCTTCGACACACCGCTGCCCATCGATGCCGTGCTGGACGAACTGTCCGGCGCGCTCGAGCGCAGCAACACCGCCGTGCTGGTGGCGCCGCCTGGCGCCGGCAAGACGACCCGGGTGCCGCTGGCGCTGCGCGATGCGCCGTGGATCGGGACCAACAAGATCATCGTGCTGGAGCCGCGCCGGATCGCCGCCCGCGCCAGCGCCGAGCGGATGGCGAAGTCGCTCGGCGAGCGTGCCGGCGAGACCGTCGGCTATCGCGTGCGCTTCGGTTCGAAAGTGTCGCGCGCAACCCGCATCGAGGTCGTCACGGAAGGCATCTTCACCCGGCAGATTCTCGATGATCCCGAACTGACCGGCGTCGCCGCCGTGCTGTTCGACGAATTCCACGAGCGCTCGCTCGATGCCGATCTGGGCCTCGCTTTGGCACGCGATGCGCAGCAGGGGCTGCGCGAGGATCTCCGCATCCTCGTGATGTCGGCGACGCTCGACGGCGCCCGCGTCGCCAGCCTGCTCGGCGATGCGCCGGTGGTGGAGAGCGAAGGCCGCGCCTATCCGGTCGAGACGCGCTATGTCGGCCGCAAGCCGGATGCGCCGGTCGAACGCCAGATGGCCGAGACGATCGCCGCGGCGCTGCGCGCCGACGCGGGCTCGGTGCTGGCGTTCCTGCCGGGGGCCGCCGAAATCCGGCGCACCCAGACCATGCTGGCCGAGCGCGTCCACGATGCCAGCGTCGAGATCGTGCCGCTGTTCGGCGCGCTCGATTCCGCCGTGCAGGACCGCGCCATCTCGCCCGCCCCGAAGGGGCAGCGCAAGGTGGTGCTGGCGACCTCGATTGCCGAGACCTCGCTGACCATCGAGGGCGTGCGCATCGTGGTCGATTCCGGCCTCGCCCGGGTGCCGCGCTACGAGCCGGACATCGGCCTGACCAGGCTGGAGACGGTGCGGGCTTCGCGCGCCGCCGTGGATCAGCGCCGCGGCCGCGCCGGCCGCACCGAGCCTGGCGTCTGCTACCGGTTATGGGACGAGCCGCAGACGGCCTCGCTGGCGGCCTATACGCAGCCGGAAATTCTCAGCGCCGACCTGTCCTCGCTGGTCCTCGATCTGGCGCAATGGGGTGTCAGTGACCCCTCCACGCTGAGCTTCCTCGATCCGCCGCCGCAACCGGCTTGGAAGGAGGCGAGGGACCTGCTGCGCGAGCTCGATGCGCTCGATGCCGATGGCAGGCTGACCGACGAGGGCCGGCGGCTGCGGGCGCTGGCGCTGCCGCCGCGGCTGGCGCGGATGATCGTCGATGCCGCCGACCACGGCGCGGCGGCGCAGGCCGCCGACATCGCCGCCATCCTGACCGAGCGCGGGCTGGGCGGCGACAGCGTTGATCTCGAGGTGCGGCTCGATCAGTTCCGCCGCGACCGCTCGCCGCGCGCGCAAAGTGCCCGCGACCTGGCGCGGCGGTGGGCGCAGCAGGTGTCGTCCGCGTCCGCCCCCGCCGGAGAAGCGGATATCTCCACCGGCCTGATGCTCGCCTTCGCCTTTCCCGACCGGGTGGCGCGCAATCGCGGCAATGGCAGCTTCGTGCTCGCCAATGGCCGCGGCGCTGCCGTCGACCCAACCTCGTCGCTGGCGCGCGTGCCCTATATCGCGGTCGGTGAGCTGACGGGAACGGCGGCCAGCGGCCGTATCCTGCTGGCGGCCCCGCTGGCGATCGAGGACATCGAGCGCCACTTCGCTGCGCATATCGAAGCCAAGGACGAGGTCAGCTTCGATCATGGCGCGATGGCATTGCGGGCGCGCCGCAAGCGCAAGCTGCACGCGATCACCATGGCCGATGCGCCGGTCGCGCTGACGCCGTCGGAGGAGACCGCGCGCATCTTCGCGGAAGGAATCTGCGCGGCCGGGCTCGACCGGCTGCCCTGGTCGAAGGCCGCCAGGCAATGGCGCGATCGCGTCACCTTCCTGCGCAAGGCGGAGGGCGACAGCTGGCCGGACCTGTCGGACGCGGGCCTCGCCGAGCGGCGGGAGGAGTGGCTGGTGCCGCTGCTGGCCGACAAGACCTCGCTCAAGGACGCCTCGCCCGGCGACGTCTCCGATGCCGTGATGGCGCTGCTGCCGTGGGATCTGCGCGCCCGGCTCGACCGGGAGGCGCCGACCCATTTCGAGGCGCCGACCGGCACCATGCTGGCGATCGACTACGAGGCTGAGCAGGGGCCCACCATCGCGGTCCGGCTGCAGGAGCTGTTCGGCCTGAACGTCCATCCCTCGATCGCGCGGGGCGCGGTGCCGCTGGTGCTGGAGCTGCTGTCGCCGGCGCAGCGGCCGGTGCAGGTGACGCGCGATCTGCCCGGCTTCTGGCGCGGCTCCTATGCCGCGGTCCGCACCGATCTGCGCGGCCGCTATCCGCGCCATCCCTGGCCCGACGATCCCGCCCATGCCGAGCCGACCCGGCGGGCCAAGCCGCGGGGGACATAGCTCATGCAAATTGTACCGCCGCCGTCGTTGTCGTTAACGCTTCACTCATCGTTTTCGCCAAAATGGCGGCGGCAGCCGGTCACTCGCAGTCGCCCGTCAGCGGCTTTGATGGTCAAATCGGTTGCGGGGTAAAGTCGGGCGTTTGCGTCATGCGTAACATAATGATCTTTGCGGCCGTTCTCGTCGGTCTCGGCACTTTCATGGCGCAACTGGCCGATCGCCTGACCCCCGCGTCGGCATCCGCGACACCGTCCGCGCGGGTTGCCACGGTGGAATCCTCTGCCGCGGGCCAGCGCAGCCTCAGCATTCCGACCGACCGTCGCGGTCACTTCCGCGCCGACGGCCGCATCGACGGTCAGCGCATCAGCTTCATGGTGGATACCGGCGCCTCGATGGTCGCGCTGAACGAGAGTTCGGCCGCCCGCTTCGGCCTCCGTCCGGCGCGCGGCGACTACACCGCCACCGTGACCACGGCGAACGGCACCGTGAAGGCGGCCCGCGCCAGGCTCGCGATGGTCGAGCTCGGCGAGCTCACCGTGCGCGACGTCGATGCCCTGGTGCTGCCCGATACCGCGCTGTCGGAGAACCTGCTTGGCCTGTCGTTCCTGTCCAAGCTGAAGCGCTTCGCCTACGCCAACGGCCAGATGGTGTTGGAGCAGTAGGCTGCGCCTTCACCGCATCTTGGTGCATGCAGTGACGGCCCCCATATACCGGCAGGCGGATTGGTTCAGCGGACGGGGCGGTCCCGCCTGATTGTTGCCTGCATTCATCTGCCTTCTGCCATTGTCGTCCGACGTCGTATCAGGCACGACTGCATTCTTCCGTTGATGTGATTTCCCGAGGCCGTCTCCTGATGTTTCCGAAACCCAAGCCCGTCCTGGTTCCCAATACCTACGCCTTCGAATCCGAGCCGATGGTGAAGCCGACGGGCTTCCGCGAATATGACGCGCGCTGGCTGTTCAACAAGGAAATCAACTTGATGGGGGTGCAGGCGCTCGGCATGGGGCTGGGCGCGCTGATCGCCGAACGCGGCGTGAAGCCGGAGATCGTCACCGGTCATGATTTCCGCGGCTACTCCGCCTCGATCAAATACGCGCTGATCTCCGGGTTGATGGCCGCCGGCTGCAAGGTGCACGACATCGGCCTTGCCGTGACGCCGATGGCCTATTTCGCCCAGTTCGAGCTCGACGTGCCCTGCGTCGCCATGGTGACGGCCTCGCACAACGACAATGGCTGGACCGGCGTGAAGATGGGCGCCAACCGGCCGCTGACCTTCGGTCCCGAGGAGATGACACGGCTGAAGGAGATCGTGCTCAACGCCGAATTCAAGAACGCCGGCGGCGGCTCCTATCAGTTCCACGAGAATTTTCCTGCGCGCTACATCGCCGATCTCACCAACCGGCCCAAGCTGAAGCGCAGGCTGAAGGTGGTGGCGGCCTGCGGCAACGGCACCGCGGGCGCGTTTGCGCCGCAGGTCCTGGAGGCGATCGGCTGCGAGGTGATCCCGCTCGACACCGAGCTCGATCACACCTTCCCGAAATACAATCCCAATCCCGAAGACATGGAGATGCTGCACGCCATTCGCGACGCCGTGCTCGCCCACAAGGCCGATGTCGGCCTTGGCTTCGACGGCGACGGTGATCGCTGCGGCGTGGTCGACAACACCGGCGAGGAGATCTTCGCCGACAAGGTCGGCGTGATGCTGGCGCGCGACATGTCGGCGATCCACGAGGATGCGCAGTTCGTCGTGGACGTGAAATCGACCGGCCTGTTCATGACCGACCCGGTGCTGCAGGCGCAGGGCGCGAAGACCGAATATTGGAAGACCGGCCATTCCTACATGAAGCGCCGCACCAACGAGCTCAAAGCGCTCGCCGGCTTCGAGAAGTCCGGCCACTTCTTCTTCAACAGGCCGTTCGGCCGTGGCTATGATGACGGCCTGGTCTCGGCGATCGCGATCTGCGAGATGCTCGACCGCGCGCCGGGCAAGTCGATGGCCGACCTGAAGGACGCGCTGCCAAAGACCTGGTCGTCGCCGACCATGTCGCCGCATTGTGGCGACGAGGTCAAATACGGCGTCGCCGACGCCGTCGTGAAGCACTTCCAGGCGCTGCAGCAGCAGGGCAGCAAGGTGGCGGGGCAGCAGATCCGCGATCTCGTCACCGTCAACGGCGTCCGCGTCACGGTCGAAGACGGCAGCTGGGGTCTGGTGCGGGCCTCATCGAACAAGCCCGAACTCGTGGTGGTGGTCGAAAGCCCGGTGTCCGAGCGGCGCATGCACGACATGTTCGAGGCGGTCAACGAGGTGCTGCGGACGCATCCCGAAGTCGGCGCCTACAACCAGACGATCTGAGGCCGCGTCGATGATATCCCGCTAGGGCCGATGCTCGCGCCGATCCCATCCCATTCGATGGGATCAAGCGGCCCTCAGGGAGCTCAGGAACTGATCGACCTCGGATTTGAGCCGGCTCGATTGCGAGGTGAGTCCGTTCGCGGATTCCAGCAGCCGCGAGGCGGCGCTGCCGGTCTCGTCGGAAGCGCGGGTCACGCTGCCCATGCTTTGGCTGACCAGCCGCGTGCCTTCGGCCGCCTGCTGTACGTTGCCGGAAATTTCCCCGGTGGCGAGGCCCTGCTGCTCGACCGCGGTGGCGATCTCCTTGGAGATGTCGTCGATCTCGGCAATCGTTCCCCCGATCGCCTGGATGGCGGAGACGGCGTCACCCGTTGCGCTCTGGATGCTCTGCACCTGGCTGGAAATTTCCTCGGTGGCCTTCGCGGTCTGGTTGGCGAGCGCCTTGACCTCGCTTGCCACGACGGCAAAACCCTTGCCGTGCTCGCCGGCGCGCGCCGCCTCGATGGTGGCGTTCAGCGCCAGCAGGTTGGTCTGGCTGGCGATCGTCTGGATCAGCGTTACCACCTCGCCGATCTTCTGGGTGCCGGCAGCCAGGCTCTCGACCACCGTGTTGGTGCGGCGAGCTTCGTCCGCCGCTTTCGCGGCGATCTCCGCTGAGCGCGTCACCTGCTGTGAGATATTGTTGATCGACGCGGTCAGCTCTTCCGTTGCGGCAGCGACCGTCTCGACATTGGTCGACGCCTGTTGCGAGGCGCCGGCCGCGGCCGACGTCTGGCGCGAGGACTCCGCGCTGCTCCGGCTCATCGACGAGGACAGGCTCTGCATCTCGTTGGCGGCGACGGCCACCGCCTCGACGATGCCGCCGATCTTGCGCTCGAAGCCTTCGGCGAGCTCGCGACGGGCAAGATCGGCCTGCTGCTTGACGCGTTGCTCGGCCTCGAACCGCTCGGCGTTGGCGCGCGCCTCGGCAGCGATCGCCGATTCGGCTTCCGCGGTCTTGCGCGCGCTGGTTTCGAACAGCTGCGTCAGCTTGAGCGCAAGGGCGATGAGAACGCCGGCCTCGATCAGCAGGATGACCGCATGCAGCACAACGCGGCCGAAATCAGCGCCGCCCGGGTAGATCGCTGCAGGAAACACGAAGTTCAGGACCAGATGATGAAGCGCGACGGCGACCGTGCCGGCCAGGATCGGCCGGTAGTCGCAATATGCGACCAGACAGGCGAGCGCGGCGAAAAAATACATGTGCAGGTCGATCTGCCAGGCATGTCCGGACATCTGGTAGACGAGCACGGATACGCCGCCCATGACGGCGACTGCGACGGTGAGCTGGGTCGACAAGGCGTCGCCGGCGCTGCGCCAGGAAAGGGTTGCCACCACTGCCATGACGACCATGAGCATGGTCGGCATCAGCCAGTCGCCGCGCGACAGCCCGATGATGAGGGAGAGCGGAACGTGAACCCAGAGCATCGCCAGCAGAAGCTTGCTGGTCGTGTGCCGGAGGGTTGCCAGATCGCTGGTCTCGACGTTCATTTCCGATTCCCCCAAAGAGATCATTTTGCAAAGCAGGCAGAGACCGCCTGCGGATCGATGATGAGCCAGGCTCCGGCCTCGCGCAGCCGCGCCGAGCCGTCATGTTCGCCGGGACGAACGACCAGCAGCGATGAAATGGCCGTTGTGCGCACGAGCGCGGCGTCAGCCGAGGCCGCGGCGAGCATCGCGTGTTGCGCGCTCCACCAGGGTGGGAAAGCGACGGCCACGATTTCGCTCCCCGCGCGCACTTGGAGTGACAGCGCGGCGACCGCGACAAAGCTCGCGATCAGAAGCGCCGTGGCATTGAGCCACGGGCGCGAAGACTGAGGTATGGTTGCACCGGACGTCATCGCATCCAAGAATAGAGGGATGGGAATAACTTCCGGTAAACGTTCGTTAGGGATGACGACTGAGGTTGGGGACGCTAGCGCTGCAACATCGAAGCGGCCCGGAATGCTCGGCTCAGACCGGCGGCACCGGCAGCGCCGTGACCGACTTGATCTTCTCCATGGCGAAGCGCGAGGTGACGTTCTTGAGGGGCACCGCGCTGATCAGCTTCTTGTAGAAGACATCGTAGCTCTGCATGTCCGCAACGACGACGCGCAGCATGTAGTCGACGTCGCCGGCCATCCGGTAGAACTCCATCACCTCCGGCATCGAGCTGACCGCCTCGGCGAATTTGCGCAGCCAGGCCTCGGAATGGTCCGCGCTCTCCACCGACACGAACACGGAGATGCCGAGCCCGATCTTGTTCTGATCGACCAGGGCCACCCGGCGCAGGATCACGCCATCGGCCTCCAGCCGCTGGATGCGCTTCCAGCACGGTGTCGACGACAGTCCGACCCGATCGCCGATCTCGGCGACGGACAGCGATGCGTCCTCCTGCAGGACCATCAGAATCTTGCGGTCAATCGCATCGAGCCGGCGATTGGCCTCGGAGCCTTGGGCGGCGACATCGGTCATGGAGAAATTTGTTCCATATGAAGGCTATATGACCCTCATATAGAGAAAATCGTTCCAAGGCAAGGATCGGCCGTTCAGCCCTTTGCCGCCGGGTCTGGCCGTTTCCGCGGCGAGGCAGGATGGTTTCCTGTTACCGCTCGTCGTTCTCTTTCAGCCAGCGGCCGACCAGATGATGAGCAATGGCGAACGGGTGCGGTCCTGCCAAGCCATCCGGATGCTGCCGCAGCAGCATCTGCCGGGCCTCGTCGCGGCTGAACCAGCGCACGTCCTCGAGCTCGGTGCGGTCGATGACGATGTCTTCGTTGAGTGCCCGGGCGCTGCAGCCGATCATCAGCGACGACGGGTAGGGCCAGGGCTGGGTCATGTAATAAGTCACGTCGGTGCAGCGAATGCCGGATTCTTCGAACACCTCGCGCCGGACGGCGTCCTCGATCGTCTCAGCCGCCTCGACGAAGCCGGCGAGGCAGGAATACATGCCGGTCGGAAACTGCTTCTGCCGCCCGAGCAGGCACTTGTCGCCGGAGGCGACCAGCGAGATCACGACCGGATCGGTGCGCGGGAAATGCTCCGTCTTGCAGCTCGGGCATTCGCGCTTCCAGCCGCCCTCGCGCATGGCGGTCTTGGCGCCGCAATTGGCGCAGAAGCCGTGGCGCTGATGCCAGGACACCAGGGACTTGGCCATCGCGATGGTGGCGAGCTGGTCGACCGGGATCGCGCCCTGCATCGCCATGCCGCGCAGCTCGGTCACGGACACGTCCTCGCGCCGGGCGAGCTTCTCGACCGCGGCCGGCGAGATGCCCATGCCGAACACGGCCGCTCCGTCCTGCAGCCCGAGGAAGATCGTTCCCGGATTGGCACCGAACTTCAGCGCCTCGTCGATCGACAGCAGCGCGCGCAGCTGGTCGCCCTCGCGCTTCAGCACCAGCGAATCGCGATGCACGACATAGGCCCGCGTCGACGGCTTGCTCTCGAAGGCAATCAGCTTGTCGTCGTGGAAGCGCAGATGGGCGGCGCGATCGATCGGATGGCCGACGAAGGCCGGCTTGCCCAGCGGAAACAAGTCGAATGGCGACATCTCTCACCCTAGCCAGATCTTGCGCCTGATAGCGCTGATGAACTGCTGCACCTCCTGCGCATCGTGGGGCACAGGCGGCGCGGCGCCCCACACCGGTCGCGGCCAGGCCACGTCACTTGTGCGTCGCGCGATGATGTGGACGTGCAACTGCGGCACCATGTTGCCGAGCGCGGCGACGTTGAGTTTGTCGCATTTGGTGATCTCTTTGAGCGCGCGTGACGCCCGCGTGATCTCGGTCATCAGTTGCGCCTGCGCGACCTCGTCGAGATCGATGATCTCGACCGCGCCCTCGCGCCGCGGCACCAGCAGCAGCCAGGGATAGTTCGCGTCCTTGATCACCAGCACGCGGGACAGCGGCAGGTCGCCAATGTCGATCGTATCCTTCGCAAGTTGCGGATGCAGCGACCAGGCTGATTCGGGCATGCGGCGGTTCCTGGCGGATGGTCAGGCGGGGAGCTCGACGGCACCTAAAGCCTTTCCGAGCTGCGGCACAAGCCCGCGGGGCGGTAGAGCGGGCCGGCGAAGCTCGCGCTTGCTTTCCGGACCGTTTGGCCCCAAATAGGCGGCGGGAGATTGGCGGTGGACGAGCCACTCGCCAACCGGGTCAGGTCCGGAAGGAAGCAGCCCTAACGAGGTCCGGATCGGGTCGCTCGTCAGTCTCCTACCTGTTTTTTCGAGCGAATCGCGCAAAGATGGCGGGGACCCCGCGCAGGGCGGGCGCTCGACCGCGCTCCGGTTGATTGCGTCGAGGCTGATGGCGTCGACGATCGCGATCGATGCCGGACTGGAATGCTCACTTGCGGATCGCTCGATGACTGACGCTGGCGCCCCACCTGTTCCGCCTGACAGCGCCGACGCTCCCGCCAAGCCCTACCGGGTGCTGGCGCGCAAATACCGCCCCTCCAGCTTCGCGGATCTGATCGGCCAGGAGGCCGTGGTGCGCACCGTCTCGAACGCGTTCGAGACCGGCCGGATTCCGCAGGCCTGGATCCTGACCGGCGTCCGCGGCGTCGGCAAGACCACCACCGCCCGCATCCTCGCCCGCGCCCTGAATTACGAGCTGCCCGACGGTTCGGTGAAGGGCCCGACGATCCACATGCCGGTGCTCGGCACCCATTGCCAGGCGATCATGGAAAGCCGGCACATGGACATCCTGGAGATGGACGCGGCGTCGCATACCGGCGTCGACGACGTCCGCCAGATCAACGACAGCGTCCGCTATGCGCCGGCCAGCGCGCGCTACAAGGTCTACATCATCGACGAAGTCCACATGCTGTCGACGGCGGCGTTCAACGCCTTCCTGAAGACCTTGGAGGAGCCGCCGGAGCACGCCAAGTTCGTGTTCGCCACCACCGAGATTCGCAAGGTCCCGGTGACGGTGCTGTCGCGCTGCCAGCGCTTCGACCTGAGGCGGGTCGAGGCCGACGTGCTGATGAAACATCTTTCGGGCATCGCGACCAAGGAAGGCGTGACGATCGAGCCCGAGGCGCTCGGCATCATCGCGCGCGCCGCCGAAGGCTCGGTGCGCGATTCCTTGTCGCTGCTCGATCAGGCGATCGCGCACAGCGCCGGCGAGGTCCGTGCCGACGATGTCCGGCAGATGCTCGGCCTCGCCGACCGCACTCGCGTCATCGACCTGTTCCACCATCTCGCCAGCGGCGACATCGCCGCCGCCTTCAAGGAATTCCGCGAGCAATATGACGTCGGCGCCGACCCCGTGGTCGTGCTGTCGGACCTGGCCGAGTTCGTGAACTTCGTCACCCGGGTGAAGGTCGTGCCGGCCACGGCTGACAACGTCGCCTTCAGCGAGACCGAGCGGCTGCGCGCGCGCGACTTCGCCACCAAGCTATCGATGCGCGTGCTGTCGCGGATGTGGCAGATGCTGCTGAAGGGCATCGCCGAGACTCAAGGTGCGACGCGCCCGGCTGCAGCGGCGGAAATGGTGCTGGTGCGGATTGCCTATGCGGCCGATCTGCCGACGCCTGACGAAGCCATTCGGATGATCGACCAGAACGGTGGTGGCTCGCCGATCGTCACGAACGGCGGCGGGGCACGTCCTGCGCCGGCATCCACCATGAGCGCGGGAACGCCGCCTGTGATGACGTCGGCGCCGATGCAGGCGCCGCGCGCGCAAGGCCCGACGCTCGCCGCGGTCGGCGGTTCGATGCGCCCGCAGGCGATGTCATCGCAGCCGTCACCGGCATCGCAGGACCAGCCCGCGCTGCGCTTGGCGAGCTTCCAGGAACTCGTCGCGTTGGCCGGCAAGAATCGTGACCTGATCACCAAGAGCGCGCTGGAGATGGACGTGCGGCTGGTCCGCTTCGAAGAGGGACGGCTGGAGATCGCGCTGGAACGGACGGCGCAACGCTCGCTTGTCTCGGACCTCGGCCGCAAGCTGGAAGACTGGACCGGCCGGCGCTGGACGGTGATCGTTTCCAACGAGCCGGGTCAGGCGACCTTGCGCGAGCAGAATCTGCGCGCCAAGAGCGAGCGCGAGGCGGCGGCGGAGGCCGATCCGCGCGTACAGGAGATCCTGGCGCGGTTCCCGGGCACCAAGGTGGTCGAAGTGCGCCGGCTCGCCCCCGAGCCGCCCGAATCGGACGCCAGTGCTGTCGAGCCGCCCGACGAGTCCGACGATGACGATTTCTAGAGCATGATCCGGAAACGTGGAAACCGGTCTTCCGAAAGATCATGCTCAACAAGAAGGCTGATGATGAGGTGCTCCGATGGCTGACTTTCTCGGCATGATGAAACAGGCGGCGCAGCTGCAGACGAAGATGCAGGAAATGCAGGAGGAGCTCGGCAACGTCGAGGTCGAGGGCATCTCGGGCGGCGGTCTGGTCGCCGTGCGCATGACCGCCAAGATGGACGTGAAGAGCATCAAGATCGATCCGTCGCTGCTCAAGCCGGAGGAGGCCGAGATCCTGGAAGACCTGCTGGTCACCGCGCACGGCGACGCGCGGCGCAAGGCGGAAGCCGCGATGCAGGAGAAGATGCAGGCCATCACCGGCAAGCTCGGCCTGCCGCCAGGCTTCGGTTTTGGTTAGTTGACCCGATGACATTCGTGAACTGATGGCCGTCGCCGGTCCTGAGATCGAACGCCTGATCCAGCTGCTTGCGCGCCTGCCCGGCCTCGGGCCGCGCTCGGCGCGGCGTGCCGCGCTCCATCTGATCAAGAAGCGCGAGGCGCTGATGGTGCCGCTCGCCTCGGCGCTGCAGGTCGCGATCGACCGCATCCAGGTCTGCAAGACCTGCGGCAACATCGATACCCAGAATCCCTGTACGGTGTGCACCGATCCGCGGCGCGATCCCGCGATGATCGTCGTCGTCGCCGATGTCGCCGATCTCTGGGCGCTGGAGCGCGCCAAGGCCTCGAACGGCCGCTATCACGTGCTCGGCGGCACCTTGTCGCCGCTCGACGGAGTCGGTCCGCAGGACCTCACCATCGACGCGCTGGTGCAGCGCGCGCATGCGCCGGAGGTGCAGGAGATCATCCTCGCATTGAACGCGACGGTCGATGGCCAGACCACCGCCCACTACATCACCGACCTCCTGCAGGAGGCGAACGTCAAGGTCACGCGGCTGGCGCATGGCGTGCCGGTCGGCGGCGAGCTCGACTATCTCGACGAAGGCACGCTCTCGGCCGCGATGCGGCAGCGGACCTTGTTCTAGGCACAGACGAAAGTGGAATGATGACGAAACGCGGATTCGGCAAACGGCTGGCTTTGGGCGCGATTTGGGTGGCGCTCTCGGCTCCGTCCGTCCTGGCGCAGCAGAGCGAGACACCGCAGAAGGTCGGCAAGCCGCTCAATGCTGGTGACGTGCTGTCCGGCGAGCTGAACGCGCTGAAGCTGAAAGGCGCCAAGCCGGGCCAGCCCTCCGCCGCCTATCAGATCACCAGCGAGCCGCGCCGCCTGCCGCCGCCGAGCGGGCTGTGCAATCTCGAGACCGGCCCGGAGACGTTCCAGCTCGTCACCGCGAACACGGCGCAGGCGTCGCAGCTCAAGGGGCTGCTCGGCAAGCAGATCGCGGTCAAGGTCGACGAGATCGCCTGCGCGCAGGATGCGGGACAGATGAGCGAGGCGGTCGTGACCAAGTGGAGCTTGGTGAAGCGTTGAGGCCGCTGGGAGCATTCACGCGAATGCAACGCCACGATTTCCGCTGTCATCGCCCCGCTTGACCGGGCGATCCAGTACGCCGCGGTCTCGCGGTCGATCGCCGACGTCTCCGCAATGCCGGATCACCCGCCTTCGCGGAGGATGACAGTCTAACTCCAGGCGGCAGCTAGACCTTCACTGGCCCCAATTCATCGAAATGCCCGCGCCGCTGCAGCCAAGCAAGCAGCACGAGGCTCGGGATCGCGACGAGCGCGCAGATGACGAAGAATGTGGGCCAGCCGGTCGCCTTCGCCACATAGCCCGCGCCCGATGACAGATAGGTTCGTCCAACCGCGGCGAGTGCGGTGAGCAGCGCATATTGGGTCGCGGTGTGCAGCGGATTCTGGCACAGCGCAGAGAGATAGGCGACGAAGATCACGGTGCCGATCGCGCTGGTGAAGTTCTCCGCAGAGATCGCCAGCGCCAGCGCCCATTGATTGACGCCGACGATGGCGAGCCATGAGAACGACAGGTTGGCCAGCGCCTGCACGATGCCGCCGATCCACAGGCTGGTGGCGAGCGAATAGCGCCGCGCGACGAAGCCGCCGGCAAAGCCGCCGGCGAGCGTGGCGGCGAGGCCGACGCCTTTCACGATCGCTGCGTAGTCGACCTTGCTGAAGCCGAGATCGATCACGAACGGCGCGGTCATCGTGCCGGAGAAGGCGTCGGTGAACTTGAACAGCACGACGAAGGCGAGCGCCGTGAGCGCATCACGTCGGCTGAGGAACTCGACGAAGGCTCCGGCGGCCGCATGCATCACGCGGGTGAGCGCGGTGTCCGCGCCCATCGCGGCCTCCGCCTGCTGCGACTGTGCCGGCTCGGTCGCCGCGAGGGCCGTGATCGTGCCAATCAGCACCATTCCGGCCATCGCGACATAGCCCCACATCCAGGACGACGGACGCGTCAACCCCGAGTTCTCGAATGCACTGACCACCACCAGCGCGCCGGCGGTCGAGACCAGCATGCCGATGCGGTAGGCGGCGACATACGCCGCCATGCCCGCGGCTTGCTCGCTCTCCGGAAGGCTCTCGACGCGGAAGGCATCGACCACGATGTCCTGGGTCGCCGACATCGCGGCGACCAGCAGCGCGGCCAGCGCGACCATGAACGGCGCATGCGCCGGGTCAGTCACGGCCAGCAGCAGGATGGCCGCGATCAGCAGCAATTGCGCGAACACCAGCCAGCCGCGCCGCCGCCCGAAGGCGCGCGTCAGCAGCGGCACGTGCAGCGCGTCGACCAGCGGCGCCCAAAGGAATTTCAGCGTGTAGGGCGTGCCGACCAGCGCGAACAGCCCGATGGTCCCGAGATCGACGCCGAGCTCGCGCATCCAGATCTGAAGCGTCGAGCCGGACAGCGCCAGCGGCAGACCTGAGGAGAAGCCGAGGAACAGCACCACGAGCACGCGCGGCTGCAGGTAGACGGCCATGCTCTCGCGCCAGGTGGGGGCGGGCTTGGCCTCAGGCTTTGCAGCGGTTGCTCTGATGTCGGAGGCGGCGTCAGGTGCGGTCATCGGTGGGTGGTAGCAGATCTGGACAGCTTTCGCGACGCCGCGGTCATTCCCCCGCCTGCATCCGCCCCGCCAGCGGAAACAGGTCCGGCGTCGCGCCCGCGCCCGGCGCAATGCGCGGAGAGTCCGCCGGCGCATCCGGCTTGCTGAAATCGAGCTCCTCGATCCGCGCGGCGCGCTTCTCGATCTTGTCGGCGGAGATGAGGATCTGGCGGATGTCCTCGCCGACATCGCCAAAATGCTTCTGCAGCTTGAGCACGCGCTCGCGCAGGCGGCCGAGGTCGTCGCCCAAATGGATCACCTCGTTGCGGATCTGGTCGGCGGCGTCGCGGATGCGCGCATCCTTCATGATCTGCTGCATGACCTGGATCGCGAGCATCAGCAGCGACGGCGACACCAGCACGACACGGGCGCGATAGGCTCTCTGGATGACGTCGTCGAAGCCGTCATGGATCTCGGCGTAGACCGACTCCGACGGCACGAACATCAGCGCCGTGTCCTGCGTCTCGCCGACCACGAGGTACTTCTCGGCGATGTCGTTGACGTGGCGCAGCACGTCGGTGCGCAGCCGCTGCGCGGCGGCGCGCTTTTCGTCCTCCGTCTCCGCGTCGTGCAGCGCGGTCACTGCCTCGAGCGGAAACTTGGCGTCGATGCACAGCGGCCGCGTGTCGGGCAGGAACACGACGCAGTCCGGCCGCTTGCCGCTGACGAGCGTGTACTGGAAGGCGTAGCTGCCCTTCGGCAGCCCGTCCTGGACGATCGCCTCCATGCGCGCCTGGCCGAATGCGCCACGCGACTGCTTGTTGGCGAGCACGTCGCGCAAGGTCGTGACCTGTGTCGTGAGCTCGCTGAGATCGCGATGCGCGTTGTCGATGATGCCGAGCCGCTCGTGCAGCACGCGCAAGGAATCCATGGTGTGGCGCGTGGTCTGCTCCATCGATTGGCCGACGCGATGGGTGACGGCGTCGAGCCGCTCGTTGACGCTGCGCGCCAGGTCCACCTGCCGCCCGGCAAGCAGCTGCGCCATCGCGTCGACCCGGCCGGAGGCCTCGCTCTGCACCCGGATCATCTCGCCGAACCGCTGTTCGATCTCATCGGCGCGTATCGCCTGCTGGGCCGCGAGCTCGGCGCCGCGCCGGCCGGAGCGCACCACGGCCGCGACGATCATCAGCAGCAGGAGCAGAACCAGCACGCCAAACCCGATCAGCGCGTCGCTGGCGCGCACGGGCAGATCGCCGATCATGACGACGACAGGATTGAGGGACTGGCTGGCGGTCATCACCCCCCATCTATCCGATTCGCAAGAGCTCGCGAACGAAGAGAGAACATTTATGGTTAAGGCCGGGTAAAGAATCATGGTTAACGAGACATTGAAATTCATGGTTAGCGAAGTCTTAACTGCGAGCCATCACATTGACCGCGCCGGTTCCGCGGCTTAAATCGCGCGCCATGTCCCTAAGAGAAATCATCATCCTGCCGGACCGGCAGTTGCGGCTGGTGTCCAAGCCGGTCGAGAAGGTCACGCCGGAGATCCGGCAGCTGGTCGACGACATGTTTCAGACCATGTACGACGCGCCAGGCATCGGGCTCGCAGCGATTCAGGTCGCGCAGCCGCTGCGCGTCATCACCATGGATCTGGCCAAGCCCGACGCGAACGGGGAAGGCAAGCGCGAGCCGCGCGTCTTCATCAATCCGGAGATCGTTGCCAAGTCGGACGAGCTGTCGGTCTACGAGGAAGGCTGCCTGTCGATCCCCGAATATTACGAGGAGGTCGAGCGGCCGGCGCGTGTGCGCGTGCGCTTCACCGATCTCGACGGGCTGGTCCGCGAGGAGGATGCGGAGGGGCTCTACGCCACCTGCATCCAGCACGAGATCGACCATCTCAACGGCGTGCTGTTCATCGACTATCTGTCGAAGCTCAAGCGCGACCGCGTGATGAAGAAGTTCACCAAGGCCGCCAAGCGCGCCGGCGAGTAACGATCAACTCTCTCCTCCGTCATGCCCGGGCTTGACCCGGGCATCCACGTCTTGCCTCTCGCGTTGGCATTGCGACGTGGATGGCCGGGACGAGCCCGGCCAATGACGGCAGGATGAAGCCTTGAGGGGCGCACCAGATGCCGCTTCGCCTGATCTTCATGGGCACGCCGGATTTCGCCGTGCCGACCCTGCTCGAGCTCGCCGGCCACGGCCACGAGATCGTGGCCGTCTACACGCGCGCGCCGAAGCCGGGTGGCCGCCGTGGCTTGGCCTTGGTCCCGACTCCGATCGAGACCGAGGCGCGGCGGCTCGGCATTCCCGTGCTCACGCCGAAGACGCTGAAGACCGAGGACGCGCTGGCTGCGTTCCGCGCCCACCAGGCCGACGCCGCCGTCGTCGTCGCCTATGGCATGATCCTGCCGCAGGCGATTCTCGATGCACCAAAACTCGGCTGCTACAACCTCCACGCCTCGCTGCTGCCGCGCTGGCGCGGCGCTGCGCCGATCAACCGTGCCATCATGGCAGGGGACGCCGAAAGCGGCGTGATGGTCATGAAGATGGATGTCGGTCTCGACACCGGCGACGTCGCGATGGCCGAGCGTCTGCCCATCACTGACGCGATGACGGCGTCCGACCTGCACGATCGCCTGTCGCGCATCGGCGCCGACCTGATGGTGCGGGCGATGGCGGCGCTGGCGCGCGGCGGGCTGACGTTGACGAAGCAGGCCGAGGGCGGCGTGACCTATGCGGCCAAGATCGAGAAGGCCGAGGCGCGGATCGACTGGACGAAGCCGGCGCATTCAGTGCTGCGTCACATTCACGGCCTGTCGCCGTTCCCCGGCGCCTGGAGCGAGGTCATGCTCGATGGCGAGGCGGTGCGTTTGAAGATCCTGCGCTGCGCGCTCGCCGACGGCCGGGGCGAGCCGGGCGCCGTGCTCGACGAGCAGCTCACCATCGCCTGCGCCGACGGCGCCATCCGCGTGACCGAGCTGCAGCGCGCCGGCAAGGGCCCGATGAAAGCCGCGGATTTCCTGCGCGGCACGCCCGTCGCGCCGGGCCTGCGCTTCGGCTGACCAATTCAGCTCGTCATGCGCGGGCTTGACCCGCGCATCCATCTCGCGAACAAGCTTCGTCCATGGATGGATTGCCGGGTCAAGCCCGGCAATGACGGCCAAACGCGATCGAGGCGATGCCCCGCTACAAGCTCACCATCGAATATGACGGCGCGCCGTTCTGCGGCTGGCAGCTGCAGGCGACCTTGCCGTCGGTGCAGGGCGCGCTGGAAGCGGCGGTGCAGGCGACCTGCGGCGTGCCGACGCGCGTGCACGGTTCTGGCCGTACCGACGCCGGCGTCCACGCCATGGGGCAGGTCGCGCATTGCGACATCGCCAAGGAGTTCCGCCCCGACAAGCTGCGCGACGCACTCAACGCGCATCTGCGGCCGAACCCGGTTGCGGTGCTCCATGCCGAGATCGTACCCGACAGCTTCGAAGCGCGGTTCTCCGCGCGGAAGCGCCACTATCGCTATCGCATCGTCAATCGCCGCTCCAATCTTGCGCTCGAGGTCGGTCGCGTCTGGCGCGTGCCGCAGCGGCTGGATTCGGAGGCGATGCATGCGGCGGCGCAGCGGCTGCTCGGCAAGCATGATTTCACGACCTTCCGCGATGCGGAATGTCAGGCGAAATCGCCGGAGAAGACGCTCGATCAACTCGATGTCGTGAGGGACGGCGATGCGATCACCATCCTCACCTCCGCGCGCTCCTATCTGCATAGCCAGGTGCGCTCGATGGTCGGCTCGCTGGTGTGGGTCGGGCAGGGCCGCTGGACCGCAGATGATCTCGCCGCCGCGCTCGCCGCGCGCAATCGCGCCGCCTGTGGCGTCGTCGCGCCACCGGAAGGGCTCTATCTCGTGAAGGTCGACTATTGAGGTCGTTCCCGCGTGGAACCCGGCCCGTCGCGTACCGCGACGAGAGGCTGTCCTAATTAGTTGCTGCTTCGAGTTGCGCGATAGGCCTCATTAACTTCAAATTGAATCCCTCCCTGCTATCCGGACCTCAGGCTGCTCTCCAGCGAGGTCGATCGTGCGCATTCGTCAAGTCTTCCTGCTCTCTCTGCTGCTCGGGGCCGTCATCGGCCTGCTCGCCACCGTGCTGTTCGCCTGGCAGCAGCTGACCTCGCTGCAAGCGGCCCGGACAGCGGGCGCCGATGCGCAACTGCTGGCCGCCATGCTGCGGCTCCCGGAAAAGCTCAATGTGGAGCGCGCCTGGATCAATCCGCGACTGGCATCGGCCAACCCGGCGACGGCGGAGGAGCTCGCGGGGCTCAAGAAGATCACCGGCGGCTCCGATGAGGCGCTCGCCAAGGCGCGCAGCCTGGCGCAGCTTCGCGAGGACGTCGCAGCGCTCGATTCGATCGAGCAGAGGCTGCGCACGCTGCGCGGCGCGGCGCTCGATGCCGTGGCCGAGCCCAAGGCGTCCCGGTCTGAGGCTGTCGTCCGCGACTACGTGCCGCAGATGTTCACGGTCCAGGGAGCCACCGGCAGCCACGTCGAGGTGATCGTGCGCCGGATCAATGCGGCCAACCCCGCGGTCGGCCAGGCCGCGCGGCTCGCCGTGATCGGATGGGATCTGCGCGACTGGGCCGGCCGCGCCACCACGACGCTCATCCGCATGATCGCGACCAAGCAGCCGATGGCCGGCGAGCCGGCCGAGGCGCTCGCCGCGTTCAAGGGACGCATTGAGCGGATCTGGGCGACGGCTAAGCTTGCCGCTGCCGAGATCGATCAGAAGCCGATCTTCGCAGCGATGACCGGGGTGGAAAACGGCTATTGGGCGCGCGGCGGCGAGCTGTATACGTCGCAGGTGGCGCCGAATCGCGGCAAGGTGCTCGAGCTCGACCCCGATCAATTCCTGCGGTCGCTGTTTCCGATCCTCGACACCATCCTGCCGCTGCGTGATGCCGCGCTGACCGAGGCGCTGCGCCAGAGCGAGGCCGCGCTCGGCGACGCCCAGCTCCGCTTCGTGCTGGCGCTCATTCTGCTCGTCGTCAACATTGCCGCCGCTGCGCTCGGAACACTCTGGTTCAACGCTCGGGTCATCAAGCCTCTGTCCAACCTGACCGAGCTGATCGGGCGCATCGCCAGCGGCGCGCGCGATGTGGAAATCGCCTACCGCGACCGCACCGACGAGGTCGGTACGCTCGCCCACGCCATCGGCGTTCTGCAGGAGAAGTCGGCCGAGGCCGATCGGCTGGCGTTGCAGGGTGCCGATGCCGAGGCGCGGCGCGATGCGCGGCGGCAAAAGATCGAGGCGCTCACCCGTCGCTTCGGCGACGTCATCGACACGCTCTGCGGCCGGTTGAGCGACGCCGCCAGTGGCCTGAAACTCTCGGCCGAGACCCTCGACGGCTCCGCCAGCACCACGGCGTCACGTGCCACCGCCGTGGCCGATGCGGCGGCGCAGGCAACCTCCGGCGTCAACACAGTCGCGGCGGCCTCCGAGGAGCTCGACGCCTCGATGAAGGAGATCACCCGGCAGATCGCGGAAGCCGCGTCGGAATCCTCCAACGCGACCAGCCAGGCGCTCGACACCACCGACAAGGTCCGCACGCTGGCCGGCAGCGCGACACGCATCGGCGACGTCGTCCAGCTCATCCGCGCCATCGCCTCGCAGACCAATCTGCTGGCGCTCAATGCCACGATCGAGTCGGCGCGCGCAGGCGAGGCCGGCAAGGGTTTTGCCGTCGTCGCATCCGAGGTGAAGAGCCTGGCGTCGCAGACCAGCAAGGCCACCGAAGAGATCGAGAGCCAGATCGCCGCGATTCAGGACGAGACCGGCAGCACGGTCGCCGCAATCGAGAAGATCGCAGCCGTGGTGAATACGATCAGCGGCGTCACGGGAGCTGTCGCGACGGCCGTGGCCGAGCAGAGCGCTACGACACGCGAGATCGCCCGCAGCGTGCAGCAGACGGCGAGCGGTACCAACGACGTCTCGTCGTCGATTGCGCTGGTCAGCGCGGCCGCAGCCGAAACCCGCGGCTCGGCGCGCTCACTGCTCGATTCTGCTGCCAGCCTAGCCGGCCAGGCGACGGATTTGCGCCGCGAGGTCGATCAGTTCCTGGCGGAGGTGAAGGCCGCCTGATCGGAGCGGCACGCCGCTCACGCGAAGTAGCGATCGAGAATGCCGCGATAGATCTTCGTCAGGGTGGCGATGTCGGCGACCGAGGCGCGCTCGTCGATCTGGTGCATGGTCTGGCCGACCAGGCCGAACTCGATCACCGGGCAGTAGCTCGAGATGAAGCGCGCGTCCGAGGTGCCGCCGGTGGTCGATAGCTCGGGCTTGCGGCCCGTCACGCTCTCGATCGCGGCAACCGCGAGGTCGGTGAACGGTCCGGGCTTGGTCAGGAACACGTTGGAGTTCGACGGCAGCCAGTCGATGTAGGCGCGGATGCTGTTGCCGCAGGCCTTGGCCAGCCGCTGCTCGACCAGCGCGCGCAGCGACTCCTGCGTATGGCAGTCGTTGTAGCGGATGTTGAACTTCGCCCGCGCCAGTCCCGCGATGACATTGGTCGCGGTGTTGCCGACGTCGACCGTGGTGAATTCGAGGTTCGACGGCTGGAATTGCGCGCTGCCATGGTCGAGCGGCTCGTCCGAAAGCGCGACGATCAGGCGCGAGATATCCGGGACCGGGTTGGAGGCGCGGTGCGGGTAGGCGACGTGGCCCTGCTTGCCCTCGACGATCAGGGTGCCGGACTGCGAGCCGCGGCGGCCGATCTTGATGCAGTCGCCCATGACTTCTTGATTCGACGGCTCGCCGAGCACGCAATGGTCGAAGCGCTCGCCGCGCTCGGCCGCCCATTTCAACAGCTTGATGGTGCCGTTGATCGAGACGTCCTCCTCGTCGCCGGTGATCAGGAACGAGATCGAGCCCTTCGGCCGTCCACCATTGTCGCGCAGATAGTCGAGTGCAGCCGCCACGCTGCAGGCGATGCCGCCTTTCATGTCGACGGCGCCACGGCCATAGATGTAGCCGTCCTTGACCTCGCCGGAGAATGCGCCAAGGCTCCACGCAGCCTCGTCGCCGGGCGGCACCACGTCGGTGTGGCCGGCGAACGTGATGTGCGGCCCCTCGGTGCCGATCCGGGCGTAGAGATTGTCGACGTCGGCGGTGCCCGCTTCCGAGAAGGTCACGCGATGGGTCTGGAAGCCGGCTTGCTTCAGCAGGTCCTCGAGCACGCCGAGCGCCCCGGCATCGGCGGGGGTCACGGAGGGACAGCGGATCAGGTCGCGGGTGATGGTGAGGGCATCGGTCATGCCCTCGCTTAACATGGGCGTTCGGGCGGCGGCTAGTGCGGCCGCCCGAACGTGGACGATCAGTCGCGCAGCAGCTCGTTGATCGAGGTCTTGGAGCGGGTGCGCTCGTCGACGCGCTTGACGATGACGGCGCAGGCGGTGGAGGGGCCGATCTGGCCGTTCTTCATCGGCTTGCCCGGCAGCGCGCCCGGCACCACGACGGCATATTCCGGCACCTCGCCGACGAAAACCTCGCCGGTCTCGCGGTCGACGATCTTGGTCGACGCGCCCAGGAACACGCCCATCGACAGCACCGCGCCCTTGCGCACGACCACGCCCTCGGCAACCTCGGAGCGCGCGCCGATGAAGCAGTCATCCTCGATGATCACGGGACCGGCCTGCAGCGGCTCCAGCACGCCGCCGATGCCGACGCCGCCGGAAATGTGCACGCGCTTGCCGATCTGGGCGCAGGAGCCGACCGTCGACCAGGTGTCGACCATGGTCGCCTCGTCGACATAGGCGCCGAGATTGACGAAGGACGGCATCAGCACGACGTTCTTGGCGATGAAGGCCGAGCGGCGCACGATTGCGCCCGGCACGGCGCGGAAGCCGGCGTCGCGAAAACGGTTCTCGCCCCAGCCCTCGAACTTCGACGGCACCTTGTCCCACCACGACGCCTGGCCGGGGCCGCCGGGGATCACGCTCATGTCGTTGAGGCGGAACGACAGCAGCACCGCCTTCTTGAGCCACTGGTTGACGCTCCACTTGCCGTCCGTGCCCCGCTCGGCGACCCGGGCCTCGCCCTTGTCGAGCAGCTCCAGCGCGCTCTCCACGGCGTCGCGGACCTCGCCCTTGGTCGTGGTCGAGACGCCATCACGGGCATCGAAGGCGCTGTTGATGGTGGATTCCAGGGCGGACAGTGACATCGGTCGATCCTCGCTTGGTCCCGGGCCGACCGGGATAGACTTGTAGAAGCTGGGAGCAGGGCGGCTTTTTCCGGGTTTGGGGCAAGGGAGTCAAGGCACCCACCGGCGTCGTCCCGGACAAGCGGAGCGCCCGGCTGTCGCTATTGAGACGACTTTATATCGCGAGCGCCGATCCGGGACCCATAACCACAGGGAGACATATTGGGCACATCCTTAGCCACTCGAGTGCCCCACACATCCGCCTGTGGTTATGGGTCCCGGGTCAAGCCCGGGACGACGCTGAGTTTGTCGGACGGCCATCGCATCTCATGTCCGCCGGACGCTTCGCTTGTCCGGGACGACAGCGGAGCTATTCAGCCAGCAGCCGCTGCAAGAACCCGGTCAGATCATCCGTGACGTGGTCGACATGCGGATCGTCCCGGCCCGACAGCTCCCAGTCTTCGCGCACGACCTCCTTGGTGCCGTCGGGCACCACCAGCACCGTGGTCATGCCGAGGTCGTGCGGGACGACGAGGTTGCGGGAGAGGTCCTCGAACATTGCGGAGCGCGTCGGATCGACATCGTGCAGCCGGACGAATTTGTCATAGGTCTCGCGCGCGGGCTTCGGTGTCAATTCGGCGGCGATGATGTCGAACACGCCGTGGAAATGGTCTGCGATGCCGAGCCGGCTCAGCACCGCGCCGACATGGTCCACCGAGCCGTTGGTGAGGATCAGCTTGCGTCCAGGCAGTCGCTCGATCGCCGCGCCCATCGCCGAGTTCGGCTCCAGCGGCGAATGGTCGATCTTGTGCACGTAGGCCAGGAAGTCGTCGGCATGCACGCCGTGCTCGGTCATCATGCCGCGCATCGTGGTGCCGTAGCGGCGGTAGTAGTCCTTCTGGATGCGGCGCGCTTCGTCCGCATCGACCTTGAGCCAGTTGGACACGAATTCGCCGATCCTGGCATCGACCTGCTGCCACAGATTGACGTGATGCGGATACAGCGTGTTGTCGAGATCGAACACCCAGGTGTCGACGTGATCGAAGGCGCGGGGGGACTTTGTCATGTGTGCCTCGGTCCATCATGCGTGGGTTCATTCGGCCACAGTGGCGCGGCATATTCCGCTGTCGTCCCGGCGAACGCCGGGACCCATACCGCGTGATCTGTCTTGAGGCAGGATGGCTGACGCTGGCGGCCCAAACCACGGCCGGTGGCTATGGATCCCGGCGTTCGCCGGGATGACGGCGGAATTTGTTGCGGTATCCCGGGACTCATCGATGCGTCCATCACGGCAACGCAAACCGCAGCGTCTTGCCGCCGCGGGTGATGTCGACCGAAGTGAAGCCGGTGGCCGCGAAGCCGCGGCTCGGGCAGTCGCCCTGCTCGGAGGTCTCGAACTTGTTCTCGCGGGTGCAGAGCTGCACCAGGCCGCCCCAGTTCAGCGGCTTGTTCTTCAGCTTGATGGTGCGGTTCTCATCGTCGACCGCCTCGGCGAAGCTGTAGACCTTCTTCGGCTGTCCGGTGATGTCGGGATGCAGGCACTTGCCGGCATCGATCCGGTACCAGCCGCGGCTCACCACGGTGCGGCCGTCGTCGGTGCCGACCGCCGCCATGACCTTGTGCGGTGTGTCGTTGCACCAGGTCAGTCCCACCGGGGATGGTGTCTGCACCGCATCGACCATCGTGGCGAAGAAGCTCGGCTGCGACACGACATCAGAAGACAAGCCGCGGCTTTTCAGGAACGCCGCGAGCGCGGCCTGCGTCTTCGGTCCGTCGACGCCGTCGATCGGTGAGGCGTCATAGCCGGCGATGCCGAGCAGCCGCTGGATGCCGGCGAGCCGCGCCTGCTCGTCGTCATATTCGGCGCTCTCGGCGAGATAGGCGATCAGGGTGCCGTCATCGGTCTTGCTCGGCGTGACCTGTGTGAAGGCCGCCGGCGTCTGCCCGGTGCGGCACTGCCGGGCGGCGGCGATGACGAAATTGTCAGGCGCCACGCACAGCTGGTCGTTGCCGTTCTCGGCGAGCGGCGACGCGCCGTAGAGGCTGAGCGCACGCGCATGCAAGAGAATGCGGTCGGCGGTCAGCGTCCCCTGCAGCACCACGCGGCAGGTCGCCGGATCGAGCCGGAACCAACCGCGCGTCGCGGTCGCCGCCTTCTCGTCGATGCCGATTGCGGCCTCCACAACGTAGCTCATGCGATTGCAGAGCTTGAGGTCGGCGCGGGCAGGGGTGGTGAAGGCGAGGAGCGGAAGGAGGACCGTTAGGGCAAGTAAAGCGCGCGCCAGGATGGACTTCGCTCGTCCACCCTCTCCGCCGTCATGGCCGGGCTTGACCCGGCCATCCATCTTTTTGCGAGCACCAGAGAGTAAGGCGTGGATGCCCGGGCCTTCGCCGCGCCGAAGCGGCTTCGGCCGCGCAGGCGGGTCAAGCCCGGGCATGACGACCTTTAATGTGGTGGCGGCCGTATCCATCACTTGTGGATCAGCGTGCCCGTGCCCTGGTTGGTGAACAGCTCGAGCAGCACCGCGTGCGACACCTTGCCGTCGAGGATGACGACGCCCTGCACGCCCTGCTCGAGCGCGTAGATGCAGGTCTCGACCTTGGGGATCATACCGCCGGAGATGGTGCCGTCGGCGATCAGCTTGCGCGCGTCCTTGATCGAGATTTCCGGGATCAGCTTCTTCGACTTGTCGAGCACGCCGGGCACGTCGGTCAGCAGCAGCAGCCGCTTGGCCTTCAGCGCGCCGGCGACGGCGCCGGCGAAGGTGTCGGCATTGACGTTGAAGGTCTGGCCCTCCTTCGAGGTCGCGAGCGGCGCCAGCACCGGGATCAGCTCGTAGCCGATCAGCTGGTTCAGCAGCGTGAGATCGACCTTGTCCGGCTCGCCGACGAAGCCGAGATCGACCACCTTCTCGATGTGGCTGTCGGGATCGACCATGGTGCGGGTCGCCTTGACGGCGCGCACCATGTTGCCGTCCTTGCCGCACAGCCCGACGGCCTTGCCGCCAGCCTCGTTGATGTAACCGACCAGCTGCTTGTTGATCGAGCCGGCCAGCACCATCTCGACGATCTCGATGGTCGCGGCATCGGTGATGCGCAGGCCGGCCGCGAATTCCGAGACGATGCCGAGGCGCTTGAGCATGGTCGCGATCTGCGGCCCGCCGCCATGCACCACCACCGGGTTGATCGCGGTCTGCTCGAGCAGCACGATGTCGCGCGCAAACGCCTTCGCGGTGTCCTCGTCACCCATGGCGTGGCCGCCATATTTGATGACGATGGTTTCGTCGTCATACTCCTGCATGTGCGGGAGTGCTTCGGACAGGATGCGGGCCTGATCGAGCGGGCTGATGGTGGTCGCGTCGGTCATGTCTGGGAGGTCTCGGCTGTCAGGGGCGTCGCGCCGCGTTCTAGCCGATTGGAGCCCGCGGCGCAAAGCGCCGGATCAGGCCCGCCGCGGCCACAGCGCGCAGACCGCGAGTGCGAGCCAGCTCGCGATCTGCAGGCTGCCGCCGATCGGTGCTGCGAACGGAAACAGCCGGTCGCCGGTGAACTGCCGCATCAGGAGGTCGCCCGCGAACAGGGCTGGGCCGAGCACGAAGCCGATCGCCGTGGCCAGGCCGATGCGCCTCGCGACGACGCCGCGTTCGGCCAGCGCGATGGTGCCGAGCAGGGCGCAGGCATGGAACAGCAGCATGGTCGAGGCGGTCGCGAGCCGGGATGCATCGGGATCGTGCGCGGCCTTGGCCGCCAGCGCGACGCCGGCGGCGCCCATCAGCCCGGCCATTGCGACCAGGATTCGCCACGGCGTCATCATGTGCTCCGCTCTTCCAGCAGCCGCACCATGGCGGCGCGCAGCTCCGGCATGCCGGTGCCGGATCGTGACGACGTCGCCAGCACCTGCGGGAACGCCGCCGGATGCTTGGCGAGCGCGGCCTCGGTCTCGGCGATCCGGCTTGCGAGCTCGGCCGGCTTGATCTGATCGGCCTTGGTCAGGACGAGCTGATAGCTGACGGCGGACCGGTCCAGCGTCTTGAGGATCTCCTGATCGACTTCCTTCAGCCCATGACGGGCATCGATCAGCACATAGACGCGGGCGAGCGAGGCGCGGCCGAGCAGGAATTTGTGAATCAGCTCGGTCCAGGACGCGACCTTGGTCTTCGCCGCGGCGGCATAGCCATAGCCGGGCATGTCGACCAGCCGCAGCGGCGCATGCTCGGGCCCCTCGAAGAAGATCAGCTCCTGGGTGCGGCCCGGCGTATGCGAGGTGCGCGCCAGCGCGTTCTGGCCGGTCAGCGCGTTGATCAGGCTGGATTTGCCGACATTGGAGCGGCCGGCGAAGGCGACCTCGATCGCCCCCATCGGCGGCAGGCTTTCGATCGACGGCGATGCGTGCGTGAAGCGCCACGCCTGCGCAAACAGCTTGCGGCCTTTCTCGATCAGGCGGTCGTCTGCATCGGCGCTGGTGGTCATGACAAGCCTTCGCTCTTTGTCATGCCCGGGCTTGACCCGCCTGCGGGGCCGAAGCCCCTTCGGCGCGGCGAAGGCCCGGGCATCCACGCCCATTGCGCGGGATATCAAAACGTGGATGGCCGGGACAAGCCCGGCCATCACGGTAGATGGTTCGTTGCTTCAGCAGCTCACACCGCCTTGGTCGTCAAGCCGCTTTTTTTCTGAACGTGCCGCGGATGTTGTCGAACAGCTCCACCTTGACGCCGTTGCGGCGCATGATGAAGCCCTGCTGCAGCACCGACAGCGTGTTGTTCCATGCCCAGTAGATCACGAGACCGGCCGGGAAGCCCGCGAGCATGAAGGTGAAGATCAGCGGCATCCAGTTGAAGATCATCGCCTGGGTCGGATCGGGCGGCGTGGGGTTCAGCTTCATCTGGAACCACATCGTGATGCCCATGATGATCGGCCAGATGCCGAGCGCGAGGTAATGCCCGAACAGCGGCAGCTGGGTCGGATCGAAATGCAGGAGCCCGAACAGCGTGAACAGATTGGTCGGATCCGGCGACGAGAGGTCCTTGATCCAGCCATAGAACGGCGCGTGTCGCATCTCGATGGTGACGAACAGCACCTTGTAGAGCGAGAAGAACACCGGGATCTGCAGCACGACCGGCAGACAGCCGGCGACCGGGTTGATCTTCTCCTTCTTGTAGATCTCCATCATCTCCTGCTGCTGCTTCATCCGGTCGTCCGGATAGCGCTCCTTGAGCGCCTGGAGCTGCGGCTGGATCGCCTTCATCTTGGCCATCGAGGCGTAGGACTTGTTGGCGAGCGGGAAGAACAGGAGCTTCACCAGCACCGTCACCAGCAGGATCGAGATGCCGAAATTGCCGAAGAAACGGAAGAAGAAGTCGAGCGCCAGGAACATCGGCTTGGTCAGGAAGTAGAACCAGCCCCAGTCGATCAGGAGATCGAAATGGTTCAGCCCGAGCTTCTGGTTGTAGCCGCCGAGGCCGCCGATCGGGAAGTTGATGCCGACGACGCCGGCCTCCTTGGCGCCGGCGAACAGCCGCGTGGAGACGCTGGTCGAGCCGCCGGCCGGCACCGTCTGCGGGGTCTCGACATAGTCCGTCTGGTAGCGATGCTGGTTGTCGACCAGCTTCGACGAATAGTTCGCCTGCAGGCGGGCATCCGTCATCGGCAGCAGCGCCGCCGCCCAATATTTGTCGGTGATGCCGAGCCAGCCATTGGTGACGTCGAACTTCGCCGCCTTCTCGTCGTCCATCTTCTTGTAGGTGAATTCCTGCAGGCCCTTCTCGCCGAGATAGCCGATCAGGCCTTCGTGCAGGATGTAGTAGCCGGACACGTGCGGCGTGCCGTGGCGCGAGATCAGGCCGTAGGGATACAGCGTCACCGGCGCGTTGCCGGCATTGGTGACGTCATCCTTGATGGTGAAGAGATAGTGGTCGTCGACGGAAATGGTGCGCTGGAAAGTCAGGCCGTCGCCGTTGGTAGTGGTCAGCTTCACCGGGGTCGACGGCGTCAGCGCATTCGAGCCGTCCTGCTGCCAGACCGTGTTCTGGTCGGGCACCTGCACCTTGGCGCCGGCGGCGTTCACCCAGCCGAACTCGGCGTAATAGGGTTCGGCGGTGTTGGACGGCGAGAACAGCACGATCGCCGGCGATTTCGGATCGACCGTCTCGCGGTACTGCACGAAGGCCAGATCGTCGATCCGCGCGCCCTTGAGCGAGATGCTGCCGGTCAGCCGCGGCGTGTCGATCTTGACGCGCGGCGTGGCGGCGATGGCGGTGTCGCGCGGCATCACGCCGGTGCTGGTCACGGCGCCGCCCGGCGCGCTCGGGCTGCCGGTCGCGGTCGCGCCCGGCTGCGGGGTGGCTGACGGCGCGGCGCTGTCGGGCTGGGTTGCCGGCGCCTGCTTCTTGGCGAGTTCGGCCTGCATCTGCGCCTGCGCGCGCTGCTTCTCCATCTGCGGGCCGTTGTAGAAGACCTGCCACAGGATCAGCACGAGGCCGGATAGAATGACGGCGAGGATGGTGTTGCGATTGTCGGTCATCGTTTTCTTATCGTCTCGTCGTTCAATCCGGTTTGCGGGAATGCGCGTCCGGAGCGGAAGCGTTCTGCTGGTTCAGCTTGCGCGGCTGCGGCTTGGCCTGCGGCCGGTCGAGGCGGCGGAGCGTCGCCTGGAGGTCGGCGAGCATGGTCTGGAAATCGCGTGACAGGGCATCCCGCCGGCCGACCAGCACGTAGTCACTGTGCGGCCGCATCGACAAGGGATCGAGCCGTTTCACAAGCTCGCGCAACCGCCGACGGATACGATTACGCTCCGTGGCGGTGCCATTCTTCTTGGTGACGGTAAAGCCGATCCGGACCGGGCCCTGGTCCGGCCGTTCCCGGCGCTGGACCACGAAGGCAGGGCTGTTCGCCCGCACGCCATCGGCAACGGCGAGGAAGTCCGCCCGCTGCCGTAGCCGATCCATGATGGAAATCTCCGGGACAGACGCCCTGGCTTCAGGCGCTGAGACGCTTGCGGCCCCGGGCGCGACGCGCGGCAAGGACCTTGCGGCCGCCGGTGGTGGCGAGACGGGCGCGGAAGCCGTGACGGCGCTTGCGCACCAGTTTGCTGGGTTGATAAGTCCGCTTCACGGGTCGTTCTCCGCTGACGGGCAATTTGCCAGTTGACAACTTGCCTGCTTGAAATGTCGATTGATGTCCGGTGATGCTTCCGGGCCCGAAATGGACCGCTGCCGGCCCTGAAATCGAGCCGCTCCCGGGCGAGCCGGGTCATCGCGGACGGTTGGCGCGGCTTATAAGGGAGCGTCCCGCCTTCGTCAATCGCGGCAAGGCGTCATAGGCGGTGCAGGGATCGACGACGCCGAGATCTCGTAAAGACCTTCGTCACCAGCCGCGGGTCAGCGTCGCGAACGACACGAGGCAGGACGAGAACGCAAGACCCTGCGCACAAGACGAAGGCAAGAATAGCCTCGGCGCGGCGGGGTTGAAGATGTCAGAGATCATGCAGTTTTGGGTTCCATTATGAACGATTTGGAAACCGGAACATGAGCGATCCGTAATTTGACCGGACTCCGGTGCAGTCCCATCTTGCGGTCCCGTAAGGGTGGGGGTGTCTCTTACAAGGGCGATACGTGACCGAGAGCGACAACCAGCCAATCCTGGAGCGTCTGCGACCGAAACGGTCGCGCCGGCTCGGCTTGTCTGGAAAGCTGCTGCTGTTGACCATTCCGCTGGTGATGATCGCGGAGGTGCTGATCTACGTGCCGGCGATCGCCAATTTCTGGACCAACCGGCTCAACGACCGCCTGGCGGCCGCCAATACCGCTGCGCTGGTGCTCGACGCCGCACCGTCCGGCATGGTGCCGGATTCGCTGGCGCGGCAGATCCTCACCTCCATTAACGCGCGCGGCGTCGCCATCAAGATGGGCCAGCAGCGCCGCCTGCTCGCGAGCGCCGACCTGCCCGCCTCGATCGACCACGACTTCGACATGCGCGACATGACGGCGTGGTCGTCGATCGTGAATTCGCTGACGATGATGACGGAGACCGGCGATCACACCATGCGCGTGATCGGGCCGGCGCCGGGCCGGGCCCAGTTCATCGAGGTGGTCACCGACGAGAAGCCGCTGCGCAAGGCGATGTACCGGTTCTCGCGCAACCTGCTCGGCGTGTCGCTGCTGCTGGCGGTGCTGACCGCGGCGCTGGTCTATCTTGCTCTGCATTTCCTGTTCGTGCGGCCGATGCGGCGCCTCACCGCGAGCCTCGTCGGCTTCCACGAAAATCCGGAGAGCGTGGCGCGAATCATCGTGCCGAGCCAGCGTTCCGACGAGATCGGCGTCGCCGAGCGCGAGCTTGCCGACATGCAGCGCGACCTCGTCTCGATGCTGCATCAGAAGAGCCGGCTCGCCGCGCTCGGCCTCGCCGTGTCCAAGATCAACCACGACCTGCGCAACCTGCTGGCCTCGTCGCAACTGCTGTCGGACCAGCTCGCCAGCGTGCCAGATCCGCGGGTGCAGCGCTTCGCGCCGAAGCTGATGCGCTCGCTGGAGCGCGCCATCGCGTTCTGCCAGTCGACCTTGTCCTACGGCAAGGTGCAGGAGCCGGCGCCGGACCGCCGCATGGTGGTGGTCGAGCCCGTCGTCGCGGAGGTGCGGGAGACCGCCGGCCTGTCGCCGGATGCCTCGATCACCTGGATCGCGGCGATCGAGCGCGGGCTGAAGATCGATGCCGATCCCGACCAGTTGTTCCGCGTGCTGCTCAACCTGGTGCGCAATGCCGCCCAGGCCCTGGACAGCCTCGCGGCGGATGCGGGCGTGCGCCAGATCCGCATCACCGGCCGCCGCGAGGGCGGGGTGGCGATTCTGGAGGTCTCGGACACGGGTCCCGGTGTTCCGGCGAAGGTGCGAGAGCACCTGTTCGAGGCCTTCCGCGGTGCCGGTCGTCCGGGCGGCTCGGGGCTGGGCCTTGCGATCGCGGCCGAACTGGTCCGGGCCCATGATGGCGACATCCAACTGGTCGAAGGGACCCTGGGGGCCACCTTCCGAATCACGATCCCTGACCGCCCTGTCGAGCTGCAGACCTTCTGGACCGAGCGCGCCAGCGCCTGAACCGGACCGGCCCACCTGCCATTCCGGCGGGCGATGCCGCAGGCGTCGAGCCCGGAACTCCTGGCGTGTCGGAACGAAGCCCGTCCGCTCCGGCCATGCCGAACCGCGCCGGCGCGTCTGCGGAAAAATGGTCTCAAAATGTCCCGCTCCAGCCTTGCCAAGCGGTCTCCGAGCCGTTAGTCAGGGGCCCTTCGCGAGGCCTGCCGGCGTTTGCCGCTCCGGCCTTCCGGGATCCGGCCCCTGGCCCGGAGCCTGCCAAATGCGAAAAACGCGCCCGTAGCTCAGCTGGATAGAGCATCAGACTACGAATCTGAGGGTCGGACGTTCGAATCGTTCCGGGCGCGCCATTTGCCGATGATCCACACCACGTTCAGTTCGCACGACCATCGCTTCCGATCGATGCGTCGATCGGCGGATCTCGGGTGCGCAGGAGAACAATCGTGAGTCGCTTCTGGTCAGAGCTCGTTCATGGGCTGTCGCCCTATGTGCCCGGCGAGCAGCCGCAGATCCCGGGCCTGGTCAAGCTCAACACCAATGAGAGCCCGTTCGGACCCTCGCCCAAGGCGATCGAGGCCATACGGGCGGCCGCTGCCGACACCTTGCGGCTCTATCCGGATCCGCAGGCAACGCAGCTGCGCGAGGCGCTCGCGGCCTATCACAAGGTCTCACCGGAGCAGGTGTTCGTCGGCAACGGCTCGGACGAGGTGCTCGCGCACACCTTCGCGGCGCTCCTGAAGCAACCCGCGCCGCTGCTGTTCCCCGACGTGACCTACAGCTTCTATCCCGTGTATTGTCGCCTGCTCGGCATCGACTACACGACCGTTCCGCTCAATGCCGAGATGCGCGTGCGTATCGACGATTATGTCGGTCGCCCCGGCCCGGTGATCATCGCCAATCCGAACGCACCGACGGGCATCGCGCTGCCGAGCGCCGAGATCGCGCGACTCGCGGCGGCGCGTCGCGACGCGGCCGTCGTCATCGACGAGGCCTATGTCGATTTCGGCGCCGAGACCGCGATTCCGTTGATCCGCGACTACCCCAACCTGCTGGTGGTGCAGACGATGTCGAAATCGCGCGCGCTCGCAGGACTCCGCGTCGGCTATGCGATCGGCGATGCCGCGCTGATCGAGGGCCTGACGCGGGTCAAGGACAGCTTCAACTCCTACCCGCTCGGCCGGCCCGCCCAGGCCGGCGCGATCGCCGCGATTGAGGACGAGGCGCACTTCCAGCAGGCGCGCTCGGTCATCATGAAGAACCGCGCCGACCTCACCGCTGCGCTGGTTCGGCTCGGCTTCGAGGTGCTGCCGTCCAGCGCCAATTTCGTCTTCGCCCGGCATCCGGACCATTCCGGCCAGGCGCTGTCCGCAGCCTTGCGCCAGCGCGCAGTGCTCGTCCGCCATTTCACCGCCCCGCGGATCGCGAACTATCTGCGCATCACGATCGGCTCGGAGACGGAGCTTGCGCGGCTGACGGACGCGCTGCGCGAGGTGCTGGCGAAGAACGGTTGAGCCGTTTGCAGAGGCGCGTGCGAACGTCTCAGACACTTGCCAACAGTCGCTCGATGCGAGCCACCACCGTGCTCTCCAACTCCTCGGGAGAGCCGATCATCACTCCGCTGCCGTAGTAGCGGTCGACGGGGTGGCCGATTCCGATCGCCGCGATCCGAATGTCACCTGCAGCCTCGATCCGGCGGATCTGCTCGGGCAGGTGATGATGAAGATAGCGCTCGCCGTTCTCCATCAGCGTGGAGTCGTCCATCGGCGCGCCGTCGGACAGCACGATCAAATATTTGTACCGCTCCGCGCGTTGTCGCAGGCGCGCGGACGCCCAGGCGATGGCTTCGCCGTCGATGTTTTCCTTGAGAAGTCCTGGGATCAGCATCGCCGCGGCGTGTCGCGCGGTCAATGTCTCGTCGGCGCTGCAATAGACGATATGCAACAAGTCGTTCAGCCGCCCTGGATAAGGCGGCCGCCCGTCCTTCAGCCATTTCTCCCGGCTCCGGCCGCCCTTCCAGTGGGCGGTGGTGAAGCCGAGCACCTCGTGTTTGGCGCCGATGCGCTTCAGCAGATCGGAGGCGACCAGCGCGGCGCGGGCCGCGAACAGAATGGGATCTCCGCGCATCGATCCGGAATGATCGATCAGCAGCGACACCAAGATATCGTCTGCCTCGATCGACGCAGGCGGCTCGCCGTCCGTCGCGGGTCGCGCGGCCAACTCATTTTCGAGCGCGAACAACGGCGCTGGATCTGCCGCGGGATAGCGCTTCGACCAGCTTCGATCTGGATCGCCGAGCGCGGCCAGGAAGCCGTCCAGCTCCTCGGCGCTGATTTCGACATCGAACTCCCGGGTGTAGACTTGGTACCCTCGCGAGGGATCGAATGGCACCGATTGTCGCTTCGCCTTGCGGCGCGGCGGCAGGACAATCCAGATCGTCAGCGCAATCAGCGCGCTCAGGAACATCGTCAGGGAGACGTCACGCCACACCGGGGCGGTCTCCAGCGCGCGTCGTCACGGCTCGTCTCCTCGCGCGTTCCTCGACATCGGGCGCGGTCATGCTGCGATCCGCTCACACATAGTCGACGCTCACGCGGTAGTCGCCGCCGATCACGAGGTATTCGCCTTCGCCCTTCAGCGCATGTGACGACAGCAGGCCGTTGAAGAACACGATCTTGCTGACGGGAATCCTCGCGGTGAGAATCATGTCGCCGAAGCAGCCCGCAGTGTCGCGGTCGGAGGAGAACGAGACGAGGTTGTTGAGCCGGACCACCGCCTCGCGCCGTGTCGTTTGCTCCACGATCCAATGCTCGTCGAACGAATTGACGCCGCGATGCAGCGTCAGATGCGTCTCGTCCGGAAAGGCGAAGCGGCGGATCGCCCATTGGCAGAATTCGAACAGCAGATCGAGTTGCACCCAGATTGCATTGTTGTGGAAGCGGCTCGACATCTTCTCCTGGACATAGGTCGTCCAGGCCCGGCTTGCCACGCGTTCGATGATCTCCTTGTGGTAGGACGGACCGAGGCCGAACCGGCTCTCGACCCAGCCCTTGAGCACGGCGCCTTCCGGGCCGTTGCTGTCGAAGCCCCAGCCCTGGATCAGCCGCAGGAAGGACGAGCGGAAACGCCGCTGGCCGCCGGACGTCGTGGCGCGTTGCTCAGGATCGAGGCCGAACATCGCCATCATGTAGGTGGTGAAGGCTTCGCCGGCTTCGGCGAGATGTTCGGCCTGGTCGAGCATCGTGAACAGGCTGGGGTTCATCTCCGTGACGCCCCAGATGTGCAGCGGCACCGCGCTGTCGTTGAAGGCACAGCTCGCCAGCCACGCGGAGGGACGCCCGACGAGATTGGTCGAATGGCCGATGCCGCGGTGGGCGCGCTGTGCTGCGTCGTTCATGGCCGGCATGATGCCGTGTGGCAGGCCGAGAGCGCAATCCTCGTGGAGTCGTCGAGGAGCATCAGCCAGATGACCAGCAATCCGCCGGCCAAACCGACCACGGGCAGGACCGCATAGCGCCCGAGTTGCAGGATGCAGATGAGAACCAGGCGCTTCATTCACACGCCCGAGACGCCGTCCTCCGGCCGCACCAGCTTGATGTCCTGTGCTGCGGCCCACGACCAGATGTCCTGGCGCTTCAGCGCGGTTGCCATCAACTCCGGAAACTGGTGCGGCGTGCAGGCGAACACCGGGCAGCCGAGCGAGGCCAGGATTGCGGCATGCTTGCCGTCATAGGCCGGACGGCCGTCGTCGTTGAGCGCCAGCAGCACGATCAGGTTCACGCCCGACGAGACCAGCGCCTTGGCGCGGGCCAGCATCTGCTCGGCGATGCCGCCCTCGATGAGATCGCTGATCAGCACCATGTGCGTCCGCGCCGGCTCGCGGACCAGGCGCTCGCAATAGGCCAGCGCCTGATTGATGTCGGTGCCGCCGCCGAGCTGCACCGAGAACAGCACCTCGACCGGATCGGCCAGCTCCTCGGTGAGGTCGATGATGTTGGTGTCGAACACCACGAGCTTCATCGCGATCGCCGGGATCGAGGCCAGCACCGCGGCGAAGATCGAGGAGTAGACGACGGAGGTGCCCATCGAGCCCGACTGGTCGACGCAGAGGATCACCTCCTCCAGATTGGTCCGGCGCGCGGCGCGCGCATGCCCGATCAATGTCTCCGGCACGATGGTGCGATGCTCGGCCTGCCAGTGGCGCAGATTCCTGCCGATCGTGCGCGGCCAGTCGATGTCGCCGGCGCGCGGCCGGCGGGTGCGGCGGCGGCGGTCGACCGCGCCGCGGATCGTCTCGGTGGTGCGGGCGTCGAGCTTTTCCATCAGCTCCTTCACCACCCTGGCGACGACCTGGCGCGCCGTCGCCTTGGTCTTCTCCGGCATCACCGCGCGCAGCGCCATCAGGTCGGCGACGAGATGCACGTCGGCTTCGAGGGCGGCGAGGAACTCCGGCTGCAGCAGCATCTCCTTCAGACCGAGCCGCTCGAACGCGTCCTTCTGGATCACCTGCACGACCGGCGCGGGAAAGAACTCCCTGATGTCGCCGAGCCAGCTCGCCACGCGCGGCGCCGAGCCGCCGAGGCCGCCACGTCGGCCCCCGCCGCGCTTGCCGCCGGAGCCGGCGTCATAGAGTCCGGCCAGCGCCGCATCGAGCCGCCGATCGCGATCGGACAGGCCGGCCTGGTCGTCGCCGCCGAGCACGAGGCGCCAGCGGCGGTTGCGCTCGGCAGCAGCGTCGTCGCTCATCGATTGGCCTCCTTGATCGGCCGGTCGGCGCCCAGGATGGTCAACAGCAAGGGCAGAGCCGCATCGAAGCCGGCAGCGCTGGCCGACAGCGCTGCGAGCGGCTGCAGCGGACTCGCATCTGAAGTGGAAGCGACGGCCAGCGGCCGCTGCCTGGCCAGCTCGTCGAGCAGGCGCCGCCGCTCGTTGCGGTCGAAGCTCGCGAAGGCACGGCGCATCACCGGCAGCAGGTTGTTGAACGCCTCGTCGTCGATCGCAGCCAGCCAGCCGTCGATGATCCGGCGCAGCATCTGGTCGTGCAGCAGCACCTGGCCGCTCTGGCCGAGAAACCCGTCGAGCCAGTCGCCGGCCTCCAGGGTCGGCACGCTGTGGGAGAGCGCGCGCGACAGTGCCAGCGCGGCCTGCTCCGGTGAGACGATGCCCTGATCGTACAGCAGGCGGCCCGCCAGGCCCTTCACCAGCGGATGCGCTGCCGCATCGGCGGCGACATGCAGCAGCGCGCGGCTCCAGCCGTCGCGCAGGCCGCGATCCTCGATCAGCCCGATCGCGACGTCGAGCCGCGCCAGCCTGCCGCGCAGATCGGCGGCGACGTCGGCTTGCAGGTTGCGGCAGGCATAGACGAGGCCGGCACAGATCGCCTCGACGAGGCTGGTCACCAGCAGGCGCAGCGCCTCGGTCGGCAGCGCCCGCGCGGTGCCGTAGCGCAGGATTTCGGCGAGCGGCGGCACGGCCTCGGTGAGGTCGGCAACGTCGCTGGTCGCAGCCGAGCGCTGTTGCAGCAGCGCGATCGTCGTTTCGGCCGCCTCGCTCAGACCCGCTTCGAGACAGCCGCGCACGAGGTCCGCGACGGTGTTCAACGAGGTCGCCGCCTGCGCGTGGGTGACGGCGGCGTTGCCTGCGGCCTGCGCGACGGTCGTGCCGTGCACCAGCGCCTCGACCAGACGAACCGAGAATTCCGGCTCCCAGCGCAGCCGCCAGTTCTCGCGAAAGGTGCCGCGGCTCTGTCCCGATCCCTGCAACCGTCCCCACGGCACCTGGATCAGCGCGAGGCGATGCAGGAGCTGCGACTTGGCAAGCCCTGCCTCGCTGCGCAGGTCGAGCGCGATGTCGGTGTCGAGCGCCTCGGGCTTCAGCTTCAGCTTGCGCTGCCAGCGCGCGAGATCGGCGGCGAGCGGCATCTGCGGCACGCTGTCGTCGATCTCGCCGACACGTTGCCCGATGATGAGCTGCTGCTCGATCAGGCGGAACGGCGCCGTCTCGCCTTCGCAAAGCGTGGCAAGGCTCGCCTCGCGCATCTCGGCCAGTCCCGGCAAAGCGACGTCGCGCAACGCGGCCAGCGTGATCGCCAGCCGCGACGCCTCGATCACGGTGGCCGTCGATGCCGGCCGGCCATTCCGGCGCAACAGTTCGGCGACGCGCGCCTGCCAGCGGGTCGTGAAGCCGGTAGCGTCGAGCGCGGCGACCTGACCGTGCTGCAATCCTTGCCAGAGATGCGCGTACCAGCCGGGCGAGATCACGCCGGCGCCATAGCCGGAGCTCGCGGCGAGCCGCGTCTCGGTCCAGGGCACCCACGTCGCGGTCACCTTGATCTGCGGCAATCCCTTCAGCAATGCGCGATCATCCTTCAGCGCGACCTTCTTGCGCAGCGCCGGCACGTGCCAGGCGCCGCAGATAACGGCGACCGTGCCGTCCTGCGCGCTCAGCGCCGCTGCGATTTCCAGGCGCATGTGCGCTTCGCGGCGCAGCTCGCGCTGGGCTTCATCGGCCGGCTGATAGGGCAGGGGATCGATCGTCTCGCGCAACGCCGCGATGGCAGCTTCCAGCGCCGCAAAGATCTCCGGTCCATGCGTGCCCTGCTCGACGATCGCGTTCCACCAGGACTCGCTGTCGTCATAGCCGGCGAGCGTCGCGAGATAGGCCAGCGGATCGCGCCGGATCTGTGCCAGCTCCGGATCGGTGGCCTCGGGCTGCTCCTGCGCAGCCGCGTTGGCGTCCTCCGGCGTGGCCTTGCCTTCATCGCTCTCCGGCTTCGCCGCCTTGGCCCGTTCGGCCAGCCGATGCGATGCCGGCAGATCGATGAAGCGGACCGGTCGCTGCTTCGCCAGCGCCCAGCGGATCGCCTGCCATTCCGGCGAGAACACCGCGAACGGGAAGAAGCTGGCGTTGCTCGCATCGTCCTGCGCATGGACCAGCAAGGCGATGGGCGGCACCATCGCCGGCGATGCGGCGAAGGAGATCAGCTCATCGGCATCCGGCGGACCCTCGATCAGCACGACCGCCGGATCGGCGGCGTCGAGCGCCGCCAGCACCGCGCGTGCCGAGCCCGGCCCGTGATGACGGATGCCGAGGAGGTGCAGGCGATCGGGCGAAGCTGCGGCCACGTCACATCACTTCGCGGATCGCGCCGTAGAGATCGGCCCATGGCTTGCGCTCGCGCACCACGGTTTCAAGATATTCCTGCAGCACGACCTTGTCCTGCACCGGATCCTTGACGATGGCGCCGACGAGGTTCGCCGCCATGCTCTGCGCGTCGATCACGCCGGAGCCGAAATGGCCGGCCTCCGCCCAGGCGCCGATCGTCACCGCGATCGCCTCCGCCGTCGACAGCGAGCCTGACGGCGACTTCAGCTTGAGCCGGCCGTCGAGCGTCTGGCCGTCGCGCAGCTCGCGGAACACCGTGACGATGCGCATGATCTCCTGGTCGGCCGGCGCGATTGTCGGCAGCTCCAGCCCGCCGCCGATCTCGCCGACCCGCTTGGTGACGATCTTCACCTCCTCATCCAGGTCGGCGGGCAGCGGCAGCACCACGACATTGAAGCGCCGCTTCAGCGCCGAGGACAATTCGTTGACGCCCTTGTCGCGCGCATTCGCCGTCGCGATCATGTTGAAGCCGCGCCGGGCGTGCACGGCGTCGTTGATCTCCGCGATCGGCATCAGCTTCTCCGACAGCACCGTGATCAGCGTGTCCTGCACGTCCGACGGCATGCGCGTCAGCTCCTCGAAGCGCACGATCCGTCCCGCCTCCATCGCGCGCATCAGGGGCGTCGCCACCATGGCTTCGCGCGACGGGCCCTTGGCGAGCAGCAACGCGTAGTTCCAGCCGTAGCGGATCTGGTTCTCGTCGGTGCCGGCCGTGCATTGCACGATCAGCTCGGACGAGCCGGAGATCGCGGCGGCGAGATGTTCGGAGACCCACGATTTCGCGGTGCCGGGCACGCCCAGGATCAGCAGCGCGCGATCGGTCGCGAGCGTCGCCACGGCGGTCTCGATCAGCCGGCGGTTGCCGATATATTTCGGCGTGATCTCGACCCCTGATTTGGTGCGGCCGCCCATCAGATAGGTCACGACCGCCTGCGGCGACAGCCGCCACTGTGCCGGCCGCGCCCGCGTGTCCTCTTGCGCCAGCGCCTCGAGCTCGTGGGCATGCAATGCTTCCGCGGAGCGGCGCAACTGGCCGTCGGTCGGGCTCGCATCGGCATTTGTCATGGGTGTGCTCCGGACATTTTGATTGCGCGTTACGTCGGCAACGCGAGAACGAGGTCGGCGAAATCCTTGGCCGCCCGCGCGGTGGCGGGGGACAGCGGCGTGAGCGTGGCGATGAAGGTGGGCATCGTCGCGCGCGGCATCAGCGCAGCCATGAGCACCAGCCGGCCGTCGTCCTTCTGCGCCGCCGGCGTCGTCGCGTCGGCGAGGTCCTGGATCGCCTTCTGCCAGACTTGCGACCCAAGCACGCGTTCGGCGACCTCCGCTGCGAGCGGCTGGCGGGCCTTCGCCGCGAGCGACATCAGCGCATATCCGTGCAGCGCGTCGCCGCCGCAGAGGCGCGCGCCGATGATGCGCAGCACGGTGTTGTCGTCGCCCTCGGCTGCGGCGGCATCCATCAACAGCATGAGCACGCGGTGCTCGGATGGCGGCAGTGCGGCGATCAGCGCCTCGGGCGACACGCCGACCGCCCCGGCGAGAGCGGTCAGTTGCAGTCCGCCGAACAGCCGCTCGCGCAACGCCTCGGCCTCCTGCCATTTCAGGCCGTCGGCCGGCAGCTTGAAGGTCACTGTCGATGCCGAGCCGAGGCCGATCTTGGCGAGGAACGAGCCCGCGCGCTGGAAGCATTGCGCGGCCTCGGTCAGCCGGGTGCCGCGCTGGGCGCGTTCGGCGATGCGCGTGAGGAGCTGTGCGGCGATCTGCTTGATGCTGTCGGCGCGATCGGCGCTCAGGCTCTCCAGAAACGGCTGGTCGTCGGGGCCGAGGCCGACCATCAGCGCATCGAGCAGCGCAGCGCGGACCGGCGCGGGCTCGCTCTTCCACACCGATTCGATCAGCGCGCGGCCGTCGGCGGGATTGTTGCGGCGCTGCTCCGCGACGAAGGCGCGCCGCTGCGCCTTCGGGAAGGTGGTCCAGTTCTCCAGGGTGATGCGTTCGAAGAACAGGCCCTTCGTCGCGTCGTCATCGGCGTCGGAGGCGATCAGCGCCAGATAGGCGCGCTCGGCGAGGCCCTGGTCCTCGGCGTTGGCCTTGATGTGCGGCACGAGATCCGGCAGATCGAACGGATGCGGCCGGCAGCCCGCGGCCTGGATACGGCGCAGCGCGAGCGGCAACGCGCTCGGCGCGAGCGACTTCTCGACGCTGCGCGCCAAGGCCCTGAGCGCGCGCCGCGCCGGTTCGGGCAGGATGGGCCGCGCGTCCTGGTGCAGCCGCAGGGCGGCATCCGCCAGGGGATCGGCGACAGGCGCCGTCGCGCCGGCAAAGCGCTGCCATTGCGCCGCCAGCGCCAGCAGCGGCAGCGCCGGCTCGCGTCCTTGCGGCAACAGCTCGGCGATCGCAGGCGGGGTCGTCAAGGGCTGCCGCGCCAGGCCAAGCAGGAAGGATTGGCGCAGGCGGGCATGGCTCTGGGGATCGATTGCGCTCGCCATCGTCAGCCCTCGTGATGCCAGCGGCCGAGCGCCGTTTCGGTGGCGAGCACCTGCGCAACGCGGCCGTCCCACAGACACAGCAGCGACAGGTCGTCGAGGCCGAGCAGCGGGGTCAGCTGGTCGAACTGGCTGCGTTCCACCGCGATCGCATCTCCGGCCTTGTCGGTGATGGCGAGCGCGCCCTTGCCGGCGGTGTGGAGCGTGACGCCCGCAAGCAGCAGCGGCCAGCGATCGAGCCACGGCAGCGCGGCGAGCCGCGCGGTGTAGTCCTGCAGCGCTGGTGCGAGCCCGGGCAGCGGCCGCGGCCAGGTCGCGGTCGCTGCGGTCTTGCGGCTCGCCAGCAGCCCGCGCAACGGCGCGGCGGACGGATAGAACACGACCTCGCCGTCGATGGTCTCCCCGGGCGCGAACGGAAATCCGGCGCCGCCGCCGGACACCGGCACGAAATCGACCAGCACCGCGGCGCGCGGCTGGCTGAGGTCATCGCCAGTGTTGACGAGCCATGTCTCGAGCCTGCGCAGCTTGTCCGGCTGCACCTCGGACAGGTTGGCGGCAACGATCCACACGCTGCTTGCGCGCGGCGCCGCGGCGTCCGCCAGCAGCTCCTCGCGGCGCAGCGACCAGCCGACCGCGCGTCGGACATCCTCGCGCAGCGGCGCCGGCAGGCGGTCCTGATGCCGGTAGGCCGAGGCGATCAAGGTCATCGTGCCGAGCTGCTCGATGGCGAGATCGGCGCGACGATCCTCGCGGACACGAAACAGTTCGGACGAGAGCTGATCGAGCCGCGCAGCGAGGCCGCCGGCCTTGGCATCGACCAGCCGTGTCGACAGCGTGCGCGCGGCGGATGCGGCGCGGGTAGCGAAATCGGCAAGCCCCTGGTTGAGCTGATCCGCGATCCAGCGCTCCAGTTCGTCGAGCCCGGCGAGGATCGCGGCCTCGCGCTCGGCCCTGATGCGCTGGCGTTGCGCCTCGGCGCGCGCGGCAGCCTTTGGATCGGCGGGAGCAATCGTCGCGGTCTCTGCCAGCGCAGCATCGAGCGAAGGCGGCGCGCCCGCATCATCGCCCTCCGGCTTCGGCTTGCCCGGCGCGCGGCCGCTCGAGCCGCGCCGCCGCGCGCTCCAGTCGTCGACCCATTGCGGCGGGCTGGTGGTCTCGAACCGCTCCGGCTTGTCGACCCGCAGCCACAGCACCGCCAGCACATGTTTGCAGGGAAACTTGCGGCTGGGGCAGGTGCATTTGTAGCCGCTGCCTTCGGCTGCCGTGACCACGCGATACGGTGTCGCGCCGGAGCCCTGGCATTCGCCCCACAGCACCTCGGCATCGCTGCTCGCGGCCAGCACCGGCCAGTTGGCGGGCTTCACCAGCTTCAGCGCTGCGGCGAGTGAGGCCTGATCAGGCGCCAGCCCTTCGATTCGTTCGCGTGTCAGAGACACCCACTCTCCCAACCGGCTGATCGCGCGATGCCGCACTCCCTAGCAGATGGTTGTGGAGCCGCACAACAATTCGAGCGCGCCGCCCGCCGATTTCCTTTCGCGTCGCACGGACTGGGCAAAGCGTGCAACGCTCGGCTTGTGACGCGCACGTCGGCAGAATTGCGATATTTCCCGGGCGCACATGCGGCGGACGTCGATGCCTTCGACGCTGCGGCTCGGACGGAACGACATTGTCGCTGCGCAGGCGAAACAGTTGGCGTTTGAAGCGCAATGGCGCGCTGCCTGGCTCGTCGTCGTCCATCACGTCGAAGCCGGCTGTTCAAACGCGCGGGAATTGTTCCCGGTCATGCACTGATGAGATGCCCGGATCGTCTGCGTCGGACTGTAATCCTGCGGTAAGGCGCGTGACGCTAACTCCGAAGCGTCCTTACGACCGACATCACATCGGTTTCACCATCGACAGCGGGGCATGATGAGCCAATGCTCGCCGTCTCTCGATGTGATGCCCGATCGGAAAGACATTGGAGCGGCGTCGCAGCCCTGAAGCCCGACCAGATCAGGTCGGCTCCGTCCCACCTGCGGCACCTTCCATCATGAGCTGGCGCCGCATGGCTTCGAACGTCGTCGGAGTCCAGTGAGTGGGCCGTTCGGTTTGTGTCCCAGCCCCACACGTCCGAACGGCCTGCCATGATGGACCTGGCGTCACGCTCGCGCTCACACTCTCGCTGCGCCGTTTGTAATGATGCTGTAAGCCGCAGCCACGAGTCTCCCGCAACGACGGCTGAGCCGATCGCAAGGAGAACCCAATGAAACGAATTTGCGCGCTCATGATCGTGGCCTCGACCATCGCGGGCACGATCGCCACGCCGGCCAACGCCGGCGGAAATCGCGGAGCGGCGGTCGCCGCCGGCGTCGTCGGCGGTCTGGCGATCGGAGCCCTGATCGGGTCTGCGGCAACCGCCCGTTCCGCACCGACCTATGTCGACAGCTACGAGGACTATCCGCCGCCGCGGGTCGTCTATCGTGGTCACCGCGTCTATGAGTATGATGCGGACGACGGCAACTATGGCGACGGCTATCTGTCCGGCTACCGCGACGGCTATTCCGACGGCTCCTGGGACAACGACTGAGACCGCCGCCCGAGCATACGATGCAAGGCCCCGCAGATGCGGGGCCTTGTTATTTATCTGCATGCTCGGATCCGCCGACGATGTTGCCGCGTCCCGCGTTATCTCAGCCCTATGGTTCGCTCGGCCGTGTCACCAGGAAGGCCACCACCGTTCGTGTGCAACCCGTCCAGCCGAGCAGCCGCGCCTGCACCGTGAACTCACGCCTGACGTAGTTGCCGGATCGGGCGGCCGCCGCTTCCGCGGCGCCGATACAATCCGCCTGGTCGCGAAAGCACAGCGAAATCCAGCCTTCGCTGCCAGAGTCCGCACCGGTCTTGTGGGCTGAGATGGGCAGACCGTAAGCGGGATGGTCAGCGCTGTAGAAGGCGGTCGCGAGCGCAAGGCTCTCGGTGCCGCCGACATGCGCGAGCGGTGTTCCTGTCAGATCCCGCCATAGCCGCGTCGCTTCCTGTGCAGTCTGCTGGTAGAAGGTGCGGCCTTCCTCATAGCCGTGCCGGTTGCGGTAGAAGGCGTGCAGCGGCGCCGCGACGATCGCGGCCAGGACGGCGATCCCGGCCGTCAGCACCGCGATGTTGACGGTGTGGAAGCGGGCAATCGGATAGCTTGCGCCGCAGACGACCACCACGACGAACAGGAACAGTCCCTGCAGCGCCCACAGCGATGGCAGGTCGGTCCCCATGATCAGCGCGTTGACGACGGGCAGGCCGACCGTGCCGATGGCGATGTACGACAACAGCCGGAGGCCGTCGTTCAGCGTGGTCATCTCCGTGGCGAAGGACCTGATCCTGGCGCCGGCGACGATCAGCCAAGTGACGGCTGGCACGGCCATCGCGGCTGCGAGCCCCAAGAGGAAGAACAGGGCATCCCGCGACGACGTTGCCAGGGTGGAGCGCGCGTGCATCAGCGCGTGCTGGATGGGCGCGGCGTCATGTCCGACCAGCCAGTCGAGATGCATCGACAGCGCGGCGAGGCCGGCGACCGTGGAGATCCATGGTGAAGCCGACGTGAAATAGGCGCGCCGCTGCGGATGCGCTGTGGCGGCGAAGGCAAAACTCATCACCAGGAAGATCGAGTAGTACTTGCCGAGCACGGCGAGTGCGGTCGTCAGACCCGCGGCGGCAGCCCAGGACGTCGTTCGCGTTTCGAACGCGCGCAGGAAGCAGTAGGTGGCGAGCGGCCACGTCGCCAGCTGCACCGAGTTGGCGTTGAAGCGCTGCGCGTGAAACTGATAGGCCGGCGTCAGCATCAGCAGCAGCAGCACGATCACCCGCTTGTCGCCGCCGACGAAGCGGCGCGAGACGAGATCGACGAACCACAGCGCCAGCGCCGCATTGGTCATCGCCATCAGGTGGAACGACCAGTCGGAAAGCGGGAAGACGGCGGTCCAGGCGCCGGCGATCCAGCCCATCAGCGGCGGATGCTTGTCGTAGCCCCAGGCGAACGTCCGCCCGAACGTCCAGGTCTCGATCACGTCAGGATGCAGGCCGGCACCGGCATAGGCGATCGAAAGATAGACCGTCCACACGGCCACGAAGCACGCCAGCAGCAGCGGCACGGCCCAGCCGGCCTCGATGCCGTCCAGCCAGCGCAGGAATGGACGACGCCAGGCCGCCGGATGACAGTCCGACCGTTCGGCGACGGTCGAGAACGCAAAGTCATAGAACATGTCGATGTCGATCAATGATGAGGCAACGGATGTGACGCGCGATCGACGCCCCCGGCCGATTAGGAATGGCGGATCGCCCGGTATGTCCGGTCGATCATGCGGCAGGCTTCATGCGGGCGAATCCTCGGCGCGTGTTTGAGCGCGCCAGTCTCGGCCAAGACGATTACGAAAGGCTGACGTTACCGGCCTGCCGGCTGATGGAAAATCGGATGTCCGCGGCCTGGCCCGTCATGCGACTGCAATCGCGCCGGCCGAGAAACCGTTCAGCTTGCAATCGGAGATGTCGCGACAGGCGTGCAATCGGCCTTGTCAGAACCAGTCAACTTCGATTGAGCCACGAAAAACAACGGTACCAGAACGCCGCCACGTAATCCTATTGTAATCCGTCCGTAATGATAGGAACAGCCGATTGTCGGTGATGCGGGAGGATGGCGTGCGCGTTCTGGTCGTTGAGGATGATCCCCAGCTCGGGCTCTGGCTGCGGGATGCACTCGCGACGGCGTTCGGCTCGTCGGACATCGTCACGACGCTCGACGAGGCGCGGGCGGCGATCGCGGTGCGCAATTTCGAGCTCGTGGTGATCGACCGCGGTCTTCCGGACGGCGACGGGCTGGCGCTGCTGCCGGATCTGCGGCAGCAGAAGCCGAGCCCCGCGACCGTGGTGCTGACGGCGCTCGACGATCCCGCCGACATCGCACGTGCGCTCGACGAGGGCGCGGACGACTATGTCGCCAAGCCATTTGAGCCTATTGAACTGGTGGCACGGGCGCGGGCGGTGCTGCGCCGTCTATTTCTCGACCGCGGCGCGATGGTCTCGATCGCCAATCTGGGATTCGACATCGTCAACCGTGCGGTCTGCGTCGACGAGGCGCCGATCGTGGTGCCCAGGCGCGAACTTGCGATCCTCGAGGCGCTGGTTCGCCGCAGCGGGCGGGTCGTGCTGCGCGAGACGTTGGAGACCGCAGCCTACGGCTTCGAGGACGAGATCCAGTCGAACGCGATCGAGGCCCATGTGTCGCGGCTGCGCCGCCGCCTGCGCGAAGCCAATTGCAAGGCCACGATCAGGCCGGTGCGCGGCCTTGGCTATCTCCTCAGCGGCGAGTGACGCAGATGAGGTGGCAGAAGCTGAGCCGCATCCGGCGCTCGATCACGCTGCTCTCCGCGACGCTGATTGCGGTCGTCACCACCATCATGCTGATCTGCGCCGCCGCCTTGCTGATCCGCTTCGGCGGCGACGATGACGGCACGTGGGGTGCGGCCGACGTCGCCGACGCGCTGAAGGAGGCCGTGGCCCGCGATGCCGGCGGCCAACTGATCGTCAAGCAGACGCCCCGCCTCGACACGATCATGCAGGACTTTCCGACGTTCTGGTATGTCGTCTCCGACAAGAGCGGCGAGGTGAGCTACGGGCCGATTCCGAAATGGCGGCCGCACAAGGGGCCGTCGTCGCAGGACGGCACCAGCTTCCTGGCCTACGCGATCGACGGCGAGACGAGGCGCCTGAAACGGATGACGGCAGTCCGCAACACACCGGTCGGCGAGGTCTGGATCGAGACCGGCGGCGTCGCCTACACCTCGACGCAGCTCATGATGGGCACCTTGACCGACGCGACCATCGTCGCGCTTCCGATCATCCTGGTCCTGGTCGCGACGGTGCTGGCGGCGCTGCTGTTCGTGCCGACGCTGATCGCGCGTCCGGTCCGAGCGGTCGCGCGCGCCGCCGAGATGATCGACGGCGTGCCCGACGGCCGAAGGCTGCCCGAGCGCGACGCGCCCGCCGAACTGCTGCCGCTGGTCACCGCCTTCAATCGTGCCCTGACGCGCATCGACCACGCCGCCGAGGCGCAGCGCAACTTCCTGTCCAACGCGGCCCACGAGCTGCGCACGCCGTTGACCAACGCCCGTACCATGCTGGAGGCGGTGCCGGATGCCGGCCTGCGCGCGAAGCTCGTCGGCGAGAACCAGAAGCTGTCGTCGATCGTCACGATGCTGCTGCAACTGGCGCGGATTTCGATGGAGCCGGATGAGCCGGGCGAGATCGACCTGGTCGCGCTGGCGCGGCGCGTCACCGCCGAGCACGTGCCGATGGCGCTGCAGGCCGGGCTCGAGATCGGCTTCGCCGGCTGCGATGCGCCGGTCCGGATCCGCGGCTCGGAGCCCGCGATCGCGGTCGCGCTCTCGAACCTGATCAGGAATGCGGTCGCGCATGCTGGCGCGGGCGGTCCCATCCTGGTCGAGGTCGACTCCGCTGCCCGCCTGCGCGTGATCGATTCGGGGCCCGGCCTGCAATCCGATCAGCCCGAACGCCTGCTGCAGCCGTTCGAGCGCGGCCACGCCCGCGGCGAAGGCATGGGGCTCGGGCTCTCGATCGTGTCGCAGGTCATGGCGACGCATCAGGGCGGCGTCGCGCTGCGCGAGACGCCGGGCGGCGGCACCACGGTCGAGCTGAGCTTCGCGCGCGCCGCGCCTCAGCACGGCGGCGCTGCGAATGCGGCGCTGCCGGCCGTCCGGCGCACGGCCGAGCAGGCGGGATTGCTGCCGCCCTCCTGACGCCGGGACGTCGCTTCCGGCGGTTCGGTGCTCAGCGTGGCTCCCTGCTGCGCTGCCACTTCAGGAAGTCGCTGTAGAGTCTCGCGGCCTCGTCCGGCGACATCCGCGCCTGCGCCTTGCGCTCGTCGAGAAACTTGCGGAATTCGGCCGGGTTGGCGTCCTGGCCCGGCGACTGCATCGCGCGGGCGCCGTCGAGCCATTCCTGCGCCGCCTTGAAGCGGATCATGCCCTGCACCGGCGCCGACAGCACGGTGTCGCGCCATTTCGGATGCCGCGGCGGCGACTGCAGCACCTGGATCTTGCCGAACAGCGCGTCGACGAACCGCGCGGTGCGGCGATAGCGTTCGCTGTTCTCCGGCCAGTTGTAGACCATCAGCACGGTGGAGGCCGCGACCGCGTCGACCTTCGTGCCCGGCGGCACCAGGTTGGGATATTCCTCCGACGAGAACGTCGTCGGCAGATAGATGTCCTGCAGCACGCGGTCATACGGGACCGGCAGCAGATGCAGCCTGCCGCCCTCGTTCTTGATGCCCTTGATGATCGGCGCGTCCTTCGACACCGAGGCGATCCAGGCATCACCCTGGCCGTCGATCAGCTTCTGCAGGCCGCCGGTCGGGTCGGTCTGCGAATCGATGTCGGCCTGGATGCCGAGCCGCCGGAAGATCGTGCGCGCCGCCGGGAGGCCGATCGAGCGCTCGGCGAATACGCGCTTGCCGTTGAGATCCGCGAGCGAGCGGATCTCGCGCCGCGCGATGATGTGAACGTCGTTGTGGAACAGCTTCGCGATGTAGCGCACGCGCTGGGCAATGTCTGGAATGTTGTATTCCGTCTTGACGAATTCCAGCGCGTCGGTGGCGACGAAGCCCATGTCGATGTTCTTCAGCATGACGATGTCGATGAGGTTCTGCGCCGAGCCCTTGCCGAGGATCGGCAGCACGCGCAGGCTCTCGCCATCATCCAGCACCGCCGCCATGTCGGAGCCCATCACCGACATCGGCCCGCCGATCGGCGCGGTGATCACGGTGACGGTGCCGGAGTTCAGCGCCTCGCGGTCCGGCAGCGTGCCCACCGGGGCGCCGGCCGGCGCGCGCTGCGGTGATTGCTGCGCCCGGGCGCTGCCGGTCGGCGCCACGAGGGATGACAGAACCGATGCAAATACGAATGCGCCAACAGCTACGCGCGCGACACGATTCACCGAACGCTTCCTCGATACATTCTAAATTAGAGGTGGACTTAGCAGTTCGATCCCGGCCGAAGTTTGGCCGTGAGGTGACGATCGGCGAATTGCTGCAAAGTCGCCCGGCCCGCTGCACGGCTGTGCTGAAAATGCGGTGCAGGAGCGTGATGGCGTGCGAGGACAGCCGCTGGCGGCGCCCTGTCCTCGATCACAGGCCGAGTTCGGTGGAGAACGATCGTCCTGCGTGCGTGTCGAAACGCCGCACGCCTGGTTGAATGATGGTCGTGTGCGCTCACGCGCTCGCCGCGTCGAGCCGCGCGACCTGGTCCGCGGTCAGCGCGAGCTGCGTCGCCGCCACGAGGGTGTCGACCTGCTCGGGCCTGGTCGCGCTGGCGATCGGCGCCGTCACCGACGGCTTGGCCAGCAGCCACGCCAGCGCGATCGAGGCCTGCTGCGCTCCGGTCTCCCTCGCGACCGAATCCAGCGCGGCGAGGATGCGCATGCCGCGCTCGTTCAAGTATTTCGGTATGCTGCGCTGGCCGCGCGGGCTCTTGCCGAAATCGGCCTCCGAGCGGTACTTGCCGGTGAGGAAGCCGGCGGCCAGCGAGAAGAAGGTGATGACGCCGACGCCGTTGTCCTCGCAGACGCGCTGCAGCGCGCCTTCGTAGGATGCGCGCTCGGCGAGGCTGTATTCCGGCTGCAGGCTCTCATAGCGCGGCAGGTTGTTCGCCTTGGAGATGTCGAGTGCGGCCTGCAGCCGCTCCGCCGAGAAATTCGAGGCGCCGATGACGCGCACCTTGCCGGCCTTGATCAGTCTGTCATAGGCCGCCAGCGTCTCCTCCTGCGGCGTCGCCTCGTCGTCCTTGTGCGACTGATAGAGGTCGATCACGTCGGTCTGCAGCCGGCGCAAGCTATCCTCCACCGCGCGCGCGATGTAGTCGGCCTTCAGCCCGACCTTGCCGTCGCCCATGTCCATGCCGACCTTGGTGGCGAGGATGACGCGATCGCGGTTGCCGCGCAGCTTCATCCATTTGCCGATGATGGTCTCGGACTCGCCGCCGGTGTGGCCGGGCACCCAGCGCGAATAGACGTCCGCCGTGTCGAGGAAGTTGAGCCCGGACTCCAGCACCTTGTCGAGCAGGCGGAACGAGGCTGCCTCGTCCACCGTCCAGCCGAACACGTTGCAGCCGAAGCAGAGGGGCGGAACGTTGAGGCCGGACCGGCCGAGCGGGCGCATCTTCATGGGGAGGCTCTCGATGATGATGTTGGATCGATCTGTGGCGGACGCCTGCCGCAGATTGCCGTCATTCGCCGCGCGTGACCAGCGCGGCAGGAGCATGGCGGGGCTTCCCGGCCGCATCCAAACCATGGCGCGGCTGCCGCGAAGAGGGTCCGGCCGCGTCAGACTTTTCACTCACTTGCCGATGATGGTCGCGGCTTGCGAACGCCTCGCAGCTGGAGACGCGGGGGCCATGATCGAGGAGTCCGTCTGATGAACACGCTGACCTATGACCAGCTCGGACTGAGCTCGGAGGGCCTCATGATGCCGGACCCGGCCGCGGCGGCGAAGACCACGACCACCAATACGGCCGCGGCCGCCTCGCCGTTCGTGCTGCCGCCCGGCGCGGTGTCGGATCCGGTGGTGCATGCCGACGGCTCCGAGACCGTCGCGGTTCACACCGGCGGTCTGACCTTCAACCTCACCTTCGATGCCGCCGCTGCGGCTGCGCCCGAAAGCTTCCGCGCCGGCGTCGAGCAGGCGGCGGCGATCCTGTCCTCGGCGATCACCGATCAGGCCACGGTGAACCTCGCGATCGATTTCGCCGGCACCGGCGGCGGCGCCGGCGCCAATGTCAGCAACGGCGTGCTCGCCAACTATACGCAGCTGCGAACCGATCTGCAGGATCACGCGGCGGCCGGCGACACCGTGTTCGACAATCTGCCGACGACCAGGGCGGTGCAGGGCCATTCCCAGGTGTTCGTCGCCAACGCGCAGGCCAAGGTGCTCGGGCTGATCGATCCAAACAGCACGACGACGGAGGACGGCTTCGCCATCTTCAACACCGACATCCCGACTCAGTCCCTGGTCGGCGTCGCGCTGCACGAATTGTCGCATGCGCTCGGGCGCGTACCGTCGCCGGGCAATCTCGACATCTTCGATCTGTTCGATTTCACCAAGCCGGGACAGCATCTGATCAACAACAACATCGCGGCCGGCCCTCCCGCTTATTTCTCGCTCGACGGCGGCGTGACCAAGATCGCCGATTACGGCCAGATGTCCGACCCGGCCGACTTCCTCAACACCGGCATCCAGGGCGCGCGCGATCCCTTGAACGAGTTCTACAACCCCACCACGTCGCAGACGCTGTCGCCGATCGATCTCGTGGTGCTGGAGACGCTCGGCTACAACATCAAGACGCCCGACACGCAGGCGCTGCTGGCCCAGATCCCGCAGGCCGCAGGCGTCGCCGCGCCCGTGCAGACGCCGGCGCAGGCCGCCGCCATCGCCTCGGCGGTGGCAGCCGAGACCGCCGCCAGCCTGACCAAGCTCGGTGACGCCGCAGGCGCTGCGCAGGTTCTGGCGAACGCGCAGGCCGATGCGACCGCGGCCAACGAGAGTGGCAGCACCCATGCCGCCGGCACCATGCACGAGGCCGCGGTCCACGACCCCTATGCCGGCAACTCCCACTACGACTCCATGATGGCCCTGCATCTGCACAGCATCACCGCGAACTGAGAGGCGTGCGGGCGAGCGCTGTCCCCGAGGCAAGGGCGGCGCAGGCGATCGTTCCGAGACGTCAGGGCACGGACACCGGCTTGGCCGGGCGCAGCGTGACAACGACGGGAATGGCGATCGCGTAGATGGCGACGACCGACAGCCAGATCGCCCCGGGCCATTGCTCCCTGACGGCGAAGTACAGGCTCGAGAAGCCGAGCGGCGCAACGATCGAGGCGAGGCTGACGGTGGCGGCGAGCACGCCCTGGAACTGGCCCTGTAAATTCTCGTCGACCTGCCGGGTGGCGAGCGACTGCAGGGCCGGCATGCCCATGCCGCCGAGGGCGAACAGCGGCATGGCGCCAAACACCATCCAGCTCTGCCTGGCGAACGCCATGGCCGTGAGAGCCGTGCAGACACAGGTCACCCCGGTCAGAATGGCGCCGCGCTCGGTCAGCAATCTCACCGCCGGACCGGGAAGGAACATCTGGGCCAGCATCTGGCACACCCCGAAGGCGCCGAGCGACAGGCCGATCCAAAGACCGCTCCAGTGGAAGGTGTCGCCACCCCACAGCGCCCAGCAGACGCCATAGGCCTCGCCGGTCGCGCTGAACAGGAAGAAGAGGAGAACCACCGGCAGCAGGCTCCTGACGGCGAGCACCCAGCGCAGCGGCCGCAGCGGGTTCAGAACTGCGATCTCGATCCTGCCGGGGTCCGGCGGTCGCGATTCCGGCAGCATCAGCAACGCCAGCAGGGCGTTGCATCCGTTCAATGCCGCCGCCACGACGAACGGCAGCCGCAGCCAATGGTCGCCGAGCGCGCCGCCGAGCACGGGCCCGATGATGAATCCCATGCCGAACATCGCATTGAGCAGGCCGAAGCGGCGGGGCCGCTCGTCCTCGCGCGAGATGTCGGTGATGTAGGCCGTGGCCACCGAGACGTTTGCGCTGGTGACGCCAGCGACGGCGCGGCCGAGCAGGAGCATCCAGAGATCTGACGCCGCGGCCAGGAACAGGTAGTTGACGATGGCGCCGGCCAGCGAGACCAGCAGCAGCGGGCGCCGGCCGAGTCGATCGCTCAGCGAGCCCAGCACCGGCGCGCAGATGAACTGCATCGCCGCGTAGAGCGCCGTCATGACGCCGAGAAGGGACGCCACGTTGTCGGCGTGCGTCACGTCGTGCAGCAGCGACGGCAGGATCGGAAAGATCAGCCCGATGCCGGCGGCATCGAGCACGATGGTCAGATAGATGACGGCAACAGCCCTGGTCATGGCGCGCTCCGGTCCACGCGAGCCGATGGCGCAGATACGCGCGACCGCTCGCTGGAGCCTGACGATCGGTCAGGCGATTGATGTGTGGGAGACGCTGGGCCGGTCCATGCCAGAACGGCAGATGGACGGCTTGTACTCGGCCGCAGGCAACGGCCGCTTTTCGCGACAGGCGCCATCTACACGCGGCGATCGGGTAGCGCAAGCCGCTTTTTTCCGAACGCCGATCGGCGCGTTCGATGCATGGTCGAGCGCCGGTCAGTGAGCGCTCCGCCGCAGCAGGTACTAAGCGGTCGCTTGACGATGTATCATCAACTGATACATATCCGCGATGATCAGAAGCTTCCGGGGCAAATCACCGAAGCCGTGTTCAATGGCGAAAGCCCGAAAGGCTTTCCGTCCGATCTGGTCAAGGTGGCTCGTCGGAAGCTGCGCTACCTCAACGCCGCGGCCGATCTCGGCGACTTGAAATCGCCTCCCGGCAATCGCCTCGAGGCGCTCGTTGGAGATCGCCACGGACAGCATTCGATCCGCATCAACGATCAGTTCCGGGTGTGCTTCGTCTGGACGGCAGAAGGCCCCGCGGAGGTGGAAGTCGTGGACTATCACGAGAAGGGACGCTGCGATGACCAAGAAACTCAAGCCCATGCACCCCGGGGAGGTTCTGCGCGAGGAATTCCTCATTCCGCTCGAGATGTCCGCCGGTGCCCTCGCCAAAGTGTGCGGCCTGCCGCGGACACGGATCGAGCGCATTGCCAGCGAGCAGACCGGCATCACGGCCGACACCGCGCTCCGGCTCGCCAAGGCGCTCGACACGACGCCGGAGCTCTGGCTCAATCTGCACACCGACTACGACGTCCAGATCGCGAAGCGCGATCTCGGCAAGATTCTCGATCGTATCGCGACGGTGAACAAGCCGCGGGCGGCTTGAGCGGACCGGTCGGGTGATGGCAGGCAGACGCGGATGGGGCTTGGGATGTCTCGTGGTCCAGCCCAGCGATGCGCGTCTTCACGGCACGGCCGGCCGGTCATCGGGAGCCCCCGTCCTGCCATGCGGCTGCGCATCGCTGCGCGTGCCCGGCGGCAGGACGTCGCGTTGGATCAACGGGGTGAGCAGGTGCTCGGCGAGATAGAGGGACGCGAGGGGACGCAGGTGCGCATTGTCGAAGCTCACGAGACCCTCGCGCCGGTTGCGATCGAGATAGATCAGGCAGCCTTCTCGATTGCAGAAGAAGTCATGAAGGCTCTGATACTCGAACGGTTCGTCGGCCCGGAGCTCGTTCCGAAACGCCTTGTCGATGCCGAGCGCATGCTGGTCCAGGTGCGTCGCGATACGTGCCGGCGTGAACTGCCAATAATGCTGCATGACCACCTTGAAGAGGAACGGCTCCCAATGCGGCGCCAGTCCGAGCACGATCACCCGTTTCACGCCGATCCGTTTGATGTCCCGGGATACTTCGCGCAGGTACTCCGTATCGAAGGAATTGTTGAATGAGATGACCACGACATCGGGAACGACATTCTTGATCGTCGACAGCGCAAATGAGTTGGACATCTCGCAGTAATCCGTCGTCAACTTGGCCAGATCGATCGGGTGTGGACGGCACCCCGACGCATAGACCAGCAGCAGGGACGTATCGGCCGGCAGCGTCTTCCGTAAGCCGTAGAAGAGATGGGCCGAATGAGAGTCGCCCCAGAGCAGCACCGTTCTGCGGGAGTGGCTGGTGTAGCAGTCCGGGCTGATGCCGTCCCGCGGGACGCGCGTGGGAAGCGCGCTCTCGAAGTTGTAGAAGTTGCATTGGTTCTGGTTGATCTCTACCAGCTCTTCCCGGGCCGGCGACACGCCCGTGCGGAACGAATCGAAATAGGCTGCGTAGCTGTTCAGATCGCCCGGCTGAAAGGTCCAGCCGTAGGTCATGGCCAGGGCGCCGATTCCAGCGAGCGTCGCCAGGGCACCGCCGAGCAGTGGGAGCGAGCGCAAGGGCGATTGCCCGAACCGGATTGGACGTTCGAGAAATCGATAGGTGATCCAGGCCAGACCGGCGCTCAGCGCGACGACGCCGCAGCGCAGCGGCGCGGAGCCCGCCTCGCCCATCCAGGCCCGGGTCAGGACGAGCAGGGGCCAGTGCCAGAGATAGAGCGGGTAGCTGATCAGCCCGATTCCGACCAGGACAGGATGCGAAAGAATCCGGCGGGCGACCCAGCTAGACGGTCCGGCGCCGACGAGCATGCAGGTCGCTGCGACAGGCAGCAGTGCCGCCCACCCGGGAAATGGCGTATTTCTCGAAATCAGGATCAGGCTCGCCGCCAACAGAGCTATTCCCGACGCCGCGAGCCGATCGGAAACGACCGATCGATGTCCCGTGTCAGGGACGGCGCCGAGGAGCGGCCTGGTGTATGGCGACGATGCGATCGCCAGCAGACCGCCTGCAAACAGCTCCCATGCGCGCGTGAGCGGGGAGTAGAACGCCTCGGTCGGGCTCGTGCCCATGGCTCTGATGTTCAGCAGAAATGACCCGACGAGCAGCAGCCCCACGAGGTACGGCAAGGCGCGCTTCCTTGTCCGCCAGCACAGCCACAGCAGCAGCGGCCAGAGGATGTAATATTGCTCTTCGATGCCGAGCGACCACAGGTGAAGCAGCGGCTTCGTTTCCGCGGCCAGGTCGAAATAGTTGGCCTCCTTCCAGAACAGCAGGTTCGCGGCAAATCCGGCGCTCGCCGCGACCTGCTTGCCGAGCTCCTTGTATTCGTCGGTGCACAGAAGAATGCACCCGAGCAGGAGGACGGCCAAGAGAACTACGATGAGGGCAGGGAAGATGCGCTTGACACGGCGCGCGTAGAAGGTCCGAAGACGAAATGATCCGTTCGCCAGATCCGCAACGATGATCGAGGTGATCAGGAACCCGGATATGACGAAGAAGATGTCGACTCCGATGAAGCCGCCGCGAAGCACATGGGGAAAGGCGTGGAACACGACGACGGACATGACTGCGACAGCTCTCAGTCCGTCGATATCCGGCCTGTAGGCCGTGCCGACCACGGGAGCCGGTTTCGAGCCGGCCACTGGCGCGTGCATGTGCGCTCTCTCCTCCAAAAGAACGTTCGGCTTCCAATCGGCTTGGCTGCCGTCAATTGCGCGAAAATTTCTATTTCACAATTATGACGGATGGCGCAGGCCAAACGCAATCACGAATGAGCGTCGTGAGGAGGTGATCGCCAAGTCGGTCGCGAACGTCGAAGCCGTCCGCGGTGAGCCCGCGCTCATGACGCCGCGTGGCTATTGTCTGTCTCCCGCAAAACGACGTATGTGAATCCGGTGGCACGGTGATCGCTCGGGGCGATACGATCGATGGCGCAGGGGGATGGACGATGGGGATCAAGGCAGCTCTGCCTGCGGCGGCGATCGCCGTTCTGACGGCGGGTGGATGTGCGATGTCGCCGGAGGGCTTGAATTCGCGCGACGTCGCCGACAGCAGGAGCTTTTCCGAAAGCTATGAGGAGATCTACCGCCGCCTGATCGAGACCGGCAAAAGCTGCAATCCACCCGTCCGGGTCTTTGGCAATCCGGCCAACCCGGGCGGGGGACAGATCGAAGCCGAAGGCGAGCTGCACCGCGACCGCGGCTTCGCGGAGTTTCGCCTGGTCGCAGGCAGCTATGGGGTCCGGATGAACTACTTCGCCTCGGCGCGCATCGAAAAGTCCGGCTCAGGCTCGCGCGTGACCATCAAGGTCAGCAACCCCCTGGGAGCAGGCCCCTTGAGCAGCCGCATCTACCGCTGGGCCGGTGGAGATACGAGCTGCTAGCTGGGGCGTTTTCGCCGAAATTCGCCTGCGATTGCAGCAGGCGACTCCCGGGCCGTGGACGTCGTTCATCGAAAGCTCGGACAGCTGCGTCGGCTCCAGCTTCATACGAACCGCCAAAACGGACATCTCTCTGACGGGAGCAACGGCGGATGACCAGGAATTCATCGCGCGCGCCCGAATGGGTGTCGAACGGCTGGTCGACTAAGTCGAACGCTTGCGCCGGATCTCTTAAGCGACCAAGAGTGGACGCCAATGCATCATGATGAGGCTTTGCGCAAGCATTCTCCTGACCCTTGACGGAATGTGCTTCAAAGGGACTCGGGCCAACGCCGGGCGCTGTGAAGCACGCGCAGGATTTGGATTGCATCGTTGGACAGCCGGTACGGCACGATGTAGGGCGTCTTCGGAATGACGAGCTCACGCGTGCCCTGAACGCGGCCTGGCCGTCCCATTTTTGGGCGATTGGCCAACAGCGTCTCGACATTCCGAAGAATATGGAGTGCGACGCGCTGAGCTGCCGCCGGATCGTCTTGTGCGATGTAGGCCCTCAAGGCGACGAGGTCGGCGATCGCCTCAGGGGACCAGATCGGGGTCATGATCCCTTCGAGGCAGCCTTGGTCGTGCTACCGGGGACTGCCTTCTCGGTTTCCGTTCCCCAAGACGCAACCCAGTCCCTGACCTCATGATGTGGAATGCCCTCGCCACGATCGAGCGACGAGATGGCTTGCTGGATGCTCTCCACCTGCCACTCATACACATCGAGAGAGCCGTTGATCAGCTCGGCAGCGACGACGTCGCGGCTCCGGCCCGTACTTTTGGCTAACCGTTCGAGGCGCTCGTTGACGCTCGCATCGACGTGCACGGTCAAGGTGGTCGAGGGCATCACGCAGTCCTTCGGCTCAGGCAAGCATCGAATATAGGACCGACGATTGCGCTGCGCAATTGCTGGCCAAGACCACTCGTTGAGCGCCGTTCTCTGCCCGACGAGCAATCCCCGTAGTCCTCTCATGCGCAAACTGCCCGTCGAGCCAGTTTGTCGCATGCTGCGCGCCTTGTGTCGTCGGGCAAATCAAGTGGATGCTCTCGGCCATCCCGTTTGCGATGAAGAGGGACGTTTCGGCCGATCGTCACGGAGCGTAGCAGCGGGGAGCGGTGGACGTGTCGGGCTCGGGGCTTTCGCGCAAGCGGGCCGGCGAATGAGCCTGGGACGTACGGTCAAGTCGCGTGGTCCTGGCCTCCCGACGCTGAGGTCAAGCCGGTCGATGAAGCGGAGACGCGTCTCGCCGGTGATGGGGGCAAACAAGCCCGGTCCCCAGGGAGATCGCGAAGCAGCCGTTAAAACCAGCGCGCGGGGAAGGCCGGGTCGTCCGGCTGGACTCGTGGTACCTGCCGCCTGCATTTTTTTCTGCAGGCGGGCCACGGGCCTCAGTCGAGGTCCGGTCTTCCCCGCGCCCTCTCATTGTCGAGGGCGATGTCGGCAGCATCACCTGGGCGCGGATGGCGTCGCGGGAGTGCGGTGGGCTGTTCGGAAAAATCGTGGAGTGGATGTGGTGGCGGGAACGGGCGCGGATACGTCGCAGACGCGGGCGCTTCCGGTGCGCATGCGTTGGCGAGATGGCGGCAACAAATTCGGTGTCGTCCCGGGCTTGACCCGGGACCCATAACCACAGGCGGATGTGTGAGGCAGGCTGGTGCTTCAGGATGTGCCCAACACGTCTTCCTGTGGCTATGGGTCCCGGGTCAAGCCCGGGACGACAGCGGAGAACGAGGCGGGTGCGTGCCCATGCCATCAAGCTTGGCGCGCGCTCGACAACTACTTCCTGATCTTCACGCCCTTGGTCGTGAAGCGCTGCGGCCGCTGTTCGGGTCGCACAGGCCGCCGCGTGACGGCAGCCTTTCCCGTCCCCGGCGGCTGATGTGCGGGCACCAGCTGATCCGGGCGGGAGCCGATCAAATCGGCGCGGCCCATGGCGCGCAGCGCGTCCCGCAGCACCGGCCAGTTGTCCGGGTCGTGATAGCGCAGGAACGCCTTGTGCAGCCTGCGCTGCTTGAGGCCCTTGATGGCCTCGACCTTGTCGCTGCCGCCATGACGGACGCCGCGCAGCGGGTTGACGCCGGTGTGGTACATCGCGGTCGCCGTCGCCATCGGCGACGGCAGGAAGGTCTGGACCTGATCGGCGCGGTAGCGGTTCTTCTTCAGCCACAGCGCGAGGTTCATCATGTCCTCATCGCTGGTGCCGGGATGGGCGGCGATGAAATACGGGATCAAATAGTACTTCTTGCCAGCCTGCGCCGCGGCGGCGTCGAACATCTGCTTGAAGCGGTGATAGGTGCCGATGCCCGGCTTCATCATCTTGTCGAGCGGACCACGCTCGGTATGCTCCGGCGCGATCTTCAGGTAGCCGCCGACGTGATGCGTCACGAGCTCCTTGATATAGGCCGGGCTCTCGACCGCGAGGTCGTAGCGCACGCCCGAGGCGACCATCACGCGCTTGACGCCCTTGACCTCGCGGACCTTGCGATAGAGCCGGATGAGATCGTCATGCGAGGTGTTGAGGTTCGGGCAGATCTCCGGGAAGACGCAGGACGGCCGGCGGCACGCGGCCTCGACCTTGGGGTCCTTGCAGGCCATCCGGTACATGTTGGCGGTCGGGCCGCCGATGTCGGAGATCACGCCGGTGAAGCCCGGCGTCTTGTCCCGGATGCGCTCGATCTCCTGCAGGATCGAGCCTTCCGAGCGGCTCTGGATGATGCGGCCCTCATGCTCGGTGATCGAGCAGAAGGTGCAGCCGCCGAAGCAGCCGCGCATGATCGTCACCGAGAACTTGATCATGTCCCAGGCCGGGATCTTGGCGTCGCCATAGGACGGATGCGGCGCGCGGGCGTAGGGCAGATCGTAGACGCTGTCCATCTCCGCCATGGTCAGCGGGATCGGCGGCGGGTTGAGCCAGAGGTCGCGGTCGCCATGACGCTGCACCAGCGGACGCGCATTGCCCGGATTGCTTTCCCGGTGCAGCACGCGCGAGGCGCGCGCATAGGCCTCCTTGTCGGCCTCGACCTGCTCGCAGGACGGCAGCCGGACCACGACACAGCCCTTCTCGCGCGCCGCGCCTTCATCGGCGGAGTCGAGATCGTCGGCGTGCAGTTCGATGTAGGTCTCGGGCACTTTCCGGAACAGCGCGGTGCCGCGCACCGACTGGATGTCCTTCGGCGCTTCGCCGCTGGCGATGCGGTGCGCGACCTCGATCACGGCGCGCTCGGCATTGCCGTAGATCAGGATGTCGGCCTTGGCGTCGGCCAGCACCGAGCGGCGCACCTTGTCGGACCAGTAGTCGTAATGCGCGATGCGGCGCAGCGAGGCCTCGATGCCGCCGAGCACGACCGGCACATCCTTGAACGCCTCGCGGCAGCGCTGCGCATAGACCAGCGTGCAGCGGTCCGGCCGCCTGCCGCCTTCGCCGTTCGGCGTGTAGGCGTCGTCGCTGCGGATGCGGCGGTCGGCGGTGTAGCGGTTGACCATGGAGTCCATGTTGCCGCCGGTGACGCCGAAGAACACGCGCGGGCGTCCCAGCGCCTTGAACGGCTCGGCCGAATGCCAGTCGGGCTGGGAGATGATGCCGACGCGAAACCCCTGGGCCTCGAGCAGCCGGCCGATGATTGCCATGCCGAAGGAGGGGTGGTCGACATAGGCGTCGCCGGTCACCAGCACGATGTCGCAGACGTCCCAGCCGAGCGCGTCCATCTCCTTGCGGCTCATCGGCAGGAACGGCGCAGGCTTGAGGTCGGCGCGGTGGCGCGGCCAGGAACTCAACGGGGGGGCGGTGAGGGCGATGTTCATCGCCCACGCATAGAGCCGCGGCGCTGCGAGTTCAACCAAAGCCCCGGTCGCAGGCGAGGGCCGGTGGTCAAATTGTCCGGAATGGTTCCCGCAGCGTTGCGCGGCCGACCAGCCGTCTCAGTTGAGGTGATGCGACGCGCCGTTGCGGCGCTTGAGCCAGCCATGGCCGAAATAGGCCAGCAGCGCGGCTGCGGCGAGCATGATCCAGATCGAGGGCATCTTCGAGCGCGGGCTGCCGCCGGCCTCGCCGACCGTGACCGGCCCGGTGCCGGGCTCGGTCATCGACACCAGCCGCAGGCCGGCGGCGTCGGTCGCGCGCCGCATGTCGGCGATAGCGGAATGGGGCAGCGGGTCGGCGGCGAACGGCCGACCAGTCGCCGGCGCGGGCTCGTCGGACGCGGCGAGGTCGCCCGGCGGCGGCTCCATGGCGGATTGCGCGGCGTGGCTGCCGGCGGGCAGCTGGGCGAAGGAGTTCAGGTTCGCCGGCCGATGCGGCTTCGGCCCATGCTGCGCCATCCGGTCCGGCTTCTCGGCCTTGTCCATCTTTTTCGGCGTCATGCTCTGCGGCACCGCGACCCGCACCTGCGGCCGCGAATAGGACGCGGGCTGGGTGACGGCCAGCATGCGGTCGGACCAGGCCATATAGGCCTTGCAGAGATCGTTGCAGTATTGGCCGTTGACCATGTCGGCGGATCCGGCCTGCGCGGCGCCGGGCGCGGCAACACAGATGATCGAGACCAGCGCGGCGGCCGCTCCGAGCCTCGACGATGTCAAAACAGGCAATGCGCTCAACTGGCCGATCATCGCAATTTCCCCCGTCGCGGTTTCACGCCGTTTGAGGAATAACGACAGCCGGTCTGGTCGAGAGTTGGATCAGATCGCGTCAACATCCGGATGAGTTGAGGTCAATTTGCTGATGCGAGGCGTTATCAATAAGCGGCGGGCTTTGCTGTTCGACATCGACGGCACGCTCGCCGATACCGACGCGCTGCACCTGCAGGCCTTCAACGCGGTGTTCGGGCCGTATGGCCATGTGTTCGACCGCGCGCGGGCGGCACGCGAACTGCTCGGCCGATCCAATTTGTCGATCTCCGCCCAATTTCTGCCCGATGAGCCGCCCGAGCGGCGCGCGGCGGTCATGGCGCAGAAGGAGGAGGTGTTTCGCAGCCTCGCCGCCGGCGCGGTGCAGCCGCTGCCGGGCCTGATGGCGTTGCTCGATCGGGCCGCGGCGGCGGCGATTCCGGTGGCGGCCGTCACCAACGCGCCGCGCGCCAATGCCGAGCTGATCCTGCACGGGCTCGGGCTGATGGACCGGTTTCGCGCCGTGATCATCGGCGACGAACTGCCGCACGGCAAGCCGCACCCGCTGCCCTATCTGGAAGGCCTGCGCGCGATCGACGCCGTGCCGGAATGGTCGGTCGCCTTCGAGGATTCCCGCGCCGGCATCGCGGCGGCGACGGCGGCTGGCATCGCCACCGTCGGCATGCGCACCAATCTCGCTCATGACGAGCTGATCGCGGCGGGCGCGGCGCTGACCGCGGCGGCGTTCGATGACGCCGACGTGCTCGATCTGGTGATGGCGCGGCTGGGAGAGCGACTGTGAGCGACGCCGCGGAGCTGACATATCGCTGACATCAGGCAACAGCTTGCGGTCACCGCGCTTGCGCGATGGTCTCGACCAACGCGGCCGCTCGCTTGGCCGTCACGAGATCAAGGTGAGACGCATGCGCAAGTTGTTGATCGCGGCCGGCCCCTCGGAACAGCCGTTCCGGCTGATGTTGCAGGTCGATGACGAAGGATCAGCATCCAATCAGCGCGGCCGTCGCGACAGTGGAGCCGGGCGAGCCAAGCGCGGCCGCGCCAAGCGTTCGGCCCGGCCGTTTCGCTGGGCGCAGCCGTCGCGCGCAATGGCCGCCATCCTTCGCGGCTTGCGGGCGACGCTGCTGGCTCTCTCTCCCGTGGAGATCCGGAACGATGTGAGCGTACGGCAGGAGGCCTCGCGGGACACGTCGCCGGTCGTGCCACGGCTTCGCGCCGTCAGCGGCTGCGGAGGAGCGCGCGAGGCCGCCGCCGTGCCGGCCGGCGCGCCCAACGCGGTCTTCTGCGCTGCGGCCACGCCGCGCCATCACGTCCGGTCGATGGAATCGCCACGCGCCCAGCGCCGGCGGCTGCGGGCGCGCTGATCGCATCACCGCATGGGTGCCCTGCATGCTCCGTCCGTCGCCCCTTGCTTGTCCGCAGCCCGATGCCGTGATTGAAACGGACGGTGCGCGCCAGGCTCGCTGGGCTCGCCTCGCAGGAGGACGGATCGATCATGTTCGTGGCGCGTGTCGTGCCGATCGCCGTCGCCTTTTTCTGCGCGACCGCCGCCCTCGCGGCCGACAGGCCCGGCGAGACCAAAGACACGGTGCTGGAGCCGTCGCCCGCCAATCTGGCGCTGACGTGGAGCGGGGCCAACCTGGTGTTGCCGGCGACGCTTGCCGGCGGACGGCGCTGGGAGGGCCGTGCGGAGGACGCGCCCGACGTGATCGGGATCGCGCCGCTCGCGATCGTGATGCACGGGTCAAGCGGCGTGGCGCCGGCCGTGAAGGAGTTCCAGGCCTGGCTCGCCGACGAGCTCGGCGTGGCGTCGGTGGCGCCCGACAGCCTCGCGATTCCCGACCGGCTGACCTACACCTCGCCGGTCGACGTCGCGACCTATGAGCGTGTCCACGCCCTGCGGCTGGCCGAGCTCGAGAACGCGCTGAAGGCGTCGCGCGACTGGAGCTGGGTCGACCGGCTGCGGATCGTGCTGGCGGGCACCAGCGAGGGTGCGGTGGCGGTCGGCCGCTACGCCGGCAAGGACGTGGCGGCGCGGCTGATCTATTCGTGGTCGTGCGAGGACAACTACTTCGTCAGCGCGCCCCGGCTCGGCATCGGTCCGAACGAGCCGGTGCTGAACGCGATTTCCGCGCGCGATCCCTATTTCTCGGCTGCCAATCCCTGGAACAAGGACCGCGCCGTCACCGGCTCCTGCGCCGCCGCGCTCAAGGACGATGCCAAGGCGGAGGTGATGGTGATCGATGCCGACGTCCATACGATCCTGAACCGGCCGGAGGTGCACGAGCGGAGCGCGCGATTCCTGCGCGGCGTGTTGGAGCCATGATGGGCCGGGCGGAGGATTGACGACGTGCTGAGACTGCTCGTGCTCGAAGGCAATTCGCTGGACGGAAGGCGCCGCTGGGCCGAGATCGCAGGTGCCACGCCGTCGGAGAGCTACGCCGACGTGCTGCGCGCGCTCGCGCCAGAGGCGGCGATCGACATCGCCACGCCCGCCGATGCCGATGCGCGCCTGCCGCAGCCGATCGAGGCCTATCAGGGCATCGTCATCACGGGATCGGCGCTCAACATCTATCAGCGCGAGCCGGAATCGCTGCGCCAGATCGAGCTGGTGCGCACGGTCTTCGCGCGGGGCGTGCCGATGTTCGGCTCATGCTGGGGACTTCAGCTCGCCAGCGTTGCGGCCGGCGGCGAGGTGTCGCTCAATCCGGCCGGCCGCGAGGTCGGCTTCGCGCGCAAGATCGCGCTGACGGAGGCGGGCCGCGATCATCCGATGCATGCGGCGCGGGGCGCCGTGTTCGATGCACCGGCGATCCACAGCGACATCGTCACCAGGCTGCCGCCGGATGCGACGGTCACCGCGCGCAATGCAATGAGCGAGGTGCAGGCCGCGGAGATCCGCAGCGGCCGCGGCCGGTTCTGGGGCGTGCAGTATCATCCCGAATTCAGCCTGCAGGACATCGCCTGGGTGATCCGCCGCATCGGCCGGCCGCTGGTCGAGGAGGGGTTCTTCGCCGATCCGGCGGAGCTCGAGCGCTACGCCGCCGATCTCGCGACCCTGCATCATGACCGCGCCCGGCGCGACATTCTGTGGCGGCTCGGGCTCGATCAGGACGTCGCGAATGACCGGGTGCGGCAGGCCGAGATCAGCAACTGGATCGTCTCGCTCGGGCGGGGCTGAGCGCTCTACCGCATGAACTGAATGATGAGCGGCGTCAGCGTCACGTTCATCAGCCCGACCAGCACCATCACGAGGCCGGCGACCGCGCCTTCCTCGCGGCCGATCTGGTGGGCGCGTGCGGTGCCCGCGCCATGCGCGCCGACCCCGAACAGGGCGCCCTTGGCCAGCGTCGAGCGCAGCGGCAGCCGTGCGAGCACGACGTCGCCGACGGCCGCGCCGATGATGCCGGTGAGCACGACGAACACGGCGGTGAGATCGGGGATGCCGCCGATCTCGCCGGAGACTTCCATCGCGAACGGCGTGCTGATCGAGCGCGGCAGCAGGCTGAGGCGCAACTCGCCGTCGATGCCGAGCAAATAGGCCAGCGCCCAGCTGGTCGCCACCGCGGTGAGGCTGCCCGCGACCATGCCGGCCAGCAGCAGCGGCCAGCGGCGGCGGATCAGAGCCCGCTGCTCGTAGATCGGCACGGCGAAGGCGACGGTGGCCGGCCCGAGCAGCGCCACCAGCCAATGCGTGCCGCGGATGTAATCGCGGTAGGAGACGTTGAGCGCGAGCGCCGCGATCATCAGCAGGGCCGGCGCCACCGCGAGCGGCATCAGCCACCAGCGCGGCCAGCGCCGGTGCACGCGCTTGGCGAGCAGATAGAGCAGGATCGTCGCGAGCGACCAGACCGCCGCCTGGATCAGCGGCTCACGCCACAGCGCGGCGAGGGTCATGACGCTCGGTCCAACGGTAGCAGAGGTCGATTGTGAGCGCGGTCACGCACATCACGGCGGTGGTGCTGACGACGATCAAGGCAAAGATCTTCAGGCCGAGCAGGCCAAACAGCTCACGATGGTCGAGCAGCGCCAGCACCGCCGGCACGAAGAACAGCAGCATCTCCGCCAGCATCCAGTTCGCGCCGCGCTTGATGCTCGCGACCTTCAGTCCGCCGGCCAGGATCAGGACGAGCGCCAGCGCCATGCCGATGATGCCGCCGGGCAATGGCAGGCCGGTCGTCCGGACCAGCGCCTCGCCGACGGCCCAGAACAGGCCGAGCAGACCGATCTGCGCCAGCCGGTTGCGGCGGATCAGGCGATGAACCCCAATGGAAATGCTGCGATGCATCATGCGGTGGCGTCCGAAAAGTGATTGCGCTTGCAATGTATGCCGCATCGCAACATGTAGAAAGCGAATTGAATGAATGATAATAAGTCGAATATGGAATATTTTGCCTGATTATGGAACTTCGTACCCTCAGGACCTTCGTCGAGGTCGTCCGCCAAGGCGGCTTCTCCCAGGCCGCCAAGGTGGTGTTCGCGACCCAGTCGACCGTGAGCAAGGCCGTCAAGCAGCTCGAGGACGAGCTGGGATTGCAGCTCTTGGACCGGCTCGGCCACAAGAGCCGCATGACCGCCGCCGGCGAGATCGTCTATCGCCGTGCCATTCGTCTGCTGGCGGAGCGCGATGATCTGCAGGCGGAGCTCGCCGAGCTGCGCGGCTTGAAGCGCGGCGTGCTGCGTCTCGGCCTGCCGCCGATCGGATCGAGCACGCTGTTCGCGCCGTTGTTCGCGCTCTACCGCCAGCTCTATCCGGAGATCGAGATCCGGCTGGTCGAGCACGGCAGCGACCGGCTCAGCGAATTGCTGGCTGCAGGCGACATCGATTTCGCCGGCCTGCTGCCGCCGATCGCCGATGAGTTTGCCGCGCAGATCGTGCGCCGCGAGCCGCTGATGGCGCTGGTCGCGGTCGATCATCCGCTGGCCCGCCGCGAGACCATCACCCTTGCAGAGCTGCGCGAGACGCCGTTCGTGCTGTTCGAGGCCGGCTTCGCGCTCAACCGAATCCTTCGCGAGGCGTGCCGCCGCAACGGCTTCGAACCTGTCGTGGCTGCGCGCAGCACCCAGATCGATTTCATCGCCGAGCTCGCCGGCGCCGGTCTCGGCGTCGCCTTCCTGCCGCGCATGATCGCGACCCAGCGCACGCAGGTGCCGATCAGTCTCGTCCTGCTTGATGAGCCCGGCACCGAATGGACATTGGCGATGGCCTGGCGCCGCGGCGCCTATCTGTCGCCTGCGGCTGCGGCGTGGTTGAGGCTGGTACGCGAGCGCGGCGAGGCTTGAGCAATCACTGCGACGATGTCGCTTCAACGGTGAGAGACGTGCGGCAAGGGATCCCAGTCCTACGGCCTGACTCACAGCGCGCGACTCGCAGCGCGGAACCAGCTCTGCTCCGAAGGCGTTTCCGCATGATCCGAAAAGAACGTGACACGTTTTTGCGTGCCTCGAGCTCATTCATTGAACCGGAGGGCAAGGATGTGCCGTTGGATCGCCTATCGCGGAGAAACGACCGCCTTCGAGCATTATGTGACCGAGCCGGAACATTCCCTGGTGACGCAGAGCATCCGCGCGCTGGAATCGACCGCGGGCACCAATGGTGACGGCTTCGGTCTCGGTTGGTACGGCGATCATCCAGAGCCGGGGCTTTATCGCGAGACGCGGCCGGCCTGGTCGGATGAGAATCTCCGCTATCTCAGCCGGCATCTGCGCTCGCATCTGTTCTTCGCTCATGTCCGCGCCGCGACCGGCACGGCGGTCACTCGCCAGAACTGCCATCCCTTCGCCTGCGGCCGCTGGCTGTTCATGCACAACGGCTTCGTCGGCAGCTGGAACAGGCTGCGGCGCAAGGTCGAGGCGCTGATCCCGGACGCGCTGTATCCGTCGCGGCTGGGCACGACCGATTCTGAAGCCGTGTTCCTCGCCATTGTCGGTGCCGGCATTGATCCGGACCCGATCGGCGCGACGCGCGAGGTGCTGCGATCACTCTGTGAGCTCGTCAATGAGGATGGTCTGCGTGAGCATCTGCGCTTCACCTCGGCGCTGTCCAACGGCCACGATCTCTATGCGTTTCGCTTCGCCGAGAATGACCGCGCCAATTCGCTGTATTTCCGCGAAGACGGCAATCAGGTGATCGCGGTCTCCGAGCCGTATGACAAGGAGCCTGACTGGATCGAGGTGCCGCCGGACCACGTGCTGGTCGCGCGCGCGGCAAAGCCCGCCGAAATTGTTCCGCTATTCGCCGCAGGGACTGCTGATTTTGCCGCGGAACGCAAGCGATCACAACGGGTTGTCGGAGGTACTTAGAACAGCAGGAACTGAAAGATCCCGCGATGTGCGGCATTTGTGGCGAAATCAGCTTTTCCGGAAGGCCCTCATTGTCCACGCTCGGCCGCATCAACGATGCGATGCAGGCGCGTGGTCCTGATGCGGCCGGCCTCTACGTGCAGGGCGGGCTTGCGCTCGGCCATCGCCGCCTGAGCATTCTCGATCTCTCGGCTGCGGCACAGCAGCCGATGATCGACGCGGCGCTAGGTCTCGGCCTGGCATTCAACGGCTGCATCTACAATTTCCGTGAACTTCGCGACGAGCTGAAGGCGAAGGGCTATCGCTTCTTTTCCGACGGCGACACCGAGGTCATCCTCAAGGCCTACCATGCCTGGGGCAAATCCTGCGTGCAGCGCTTCAAGGGGATGTTCGCCTTTGCGCTGTGGGAACGCGACAGCGGGCGCGTTCTGCTGGCGCGCGACCGTCTCGGCATCAAGCCGCTCTACTACACCGATGGTCCTCACGGATTTCGCTTTGCGTCGTCATTGCCGGCGCTGCTGGCGGGCGGCGAGGTCGATACGGCGCTCGATCCGATCGCCTTGCATCACTTCTTCAGCTTCCACGCCGCCGTTCCGGCGCCGCGCACGATATTGCGCGGTGTGAAGAAGCTCGAGCCTGCCACTCTGCTCACGATCGAGCCCGACGGCACGCAGCATCGCGAGCGCTACTGGAGGTTCTCGGTCGGCGAGCAGCGTCCGACCGATCGCGCCATGAGCCAGGAGGAGTGGTCGGAGGCGCTGCTCGAGGCGATGACGACAGCGGTCGACCGCCGGCGCGTGGCCGACGTGCCGGTGGGCGTGCTGCTGTCCGGCGGCCTCGATTCGTCGCTGCTGGTCGCGCTGCTGTCGAAGCTCGGACACGAGGACATCCGCACCTTTTCGATCGGGTTCGATGCGGTGGGCGCGCATTCCGGCGACGAGTTTCGTTACTCGGATATCATCGCGCGGACGTTCGGGACCAATCACGAGCAGATCAGGATCGGCGGCGACCGCGCGCTGCAGGCGCTCCCCGGCGCCATTGCTGCCATGTCGGAGCCGATGGTCAGCCATGACGCCGTCGCGTTCTATCTGCTGTCATCTGAGGTCGCCAAGCGCGTCAAGGTGGTGCAGAGCGGACAGGGAGCCGACGAAGTATTCGGCGGCTACAGCTGGTATCCGGGCTTCCTCTCGGCCAATGATCCCGTTCAGCAATATCAGAACGCCTATTTCGACTGGACGCATTCCGACATGCAGCGGCTGCTGGCACCGGAGATGCTTGGCGACGACGACGCGAGCCTGGCATTCGTGGAGCGCTTCTTCGCAGCTCACGCTGGAGCTTCGGCGGTAGACAAGGTTCTGCAGGTCGACACCGAGATCATGCTGGTCGACGATCCCGTGAAGCGGGTCGACAACATGACGATGGCGTTCGGGCTGGAAGCGCGGGTGCCGTTCCTGGACCACGAGGTCGTCGAGCTGGCCGCGCGCATGCCCGCCGAGCTGAAGGTGAAGAACGGCGGCAAGCATATTCTCAAGGAGGCGGCACGCCGCTGCGTGCCGGCGGAGGTGATCGACCGCCCGAAGGGATATTTTCCGGTGCCCTCACTGCGCTATCTGCGCGGCCCGTTCCTCGACTACGTCCGCGACCTGCTCAACGACGACAAGGCGCGCGCACGCGGTCTCTACCGACGCGATTTCATCGACCACATGTTGCAGCACCCCGAGGCCGAGATGAGCCCGAAGGGACATTCGCGGTTGTGGCAGGCGGCCCTGCTGGAGGCATGGCTGCAGACTCACGGCATTTGACGTCGGAGAGGATTGATCACATGGGATTGGATCCACGCATCCTAGAGAAGCTGCGGCTCGGCCTGAGCGATGACGAGCGGCGCCTGGTGATCCGCTCGGCCACCGGCAGCGAGGAGGTCACGGAATATTCGTTCGGCATCGAGGAGGAGTACTTTCTCGTCGACGCGCAGACGCGCGATGTCGCGATCCGGACGCCGGACGACCTGTTCGAGGCCGCCAACTGGTCGACCGGCGGGCAGGCGATGCGCGAGATGCTGCAGGCCCAGCTCGAGGTCGCCACCAACGTCCATGTCGATGTCGGCGATGCGCGCGAGGAGCTGAAATTCCTGCGGCGCGAGGTTGCCAGCGTGGCGAGCCAGTATGGCCTGACCATCCTGGCCTGCTCCACGCATCCGACCGCGACGTGGCGCAGCTCACTGCCGAGTCCCAAGCCGCGCTACGCGGAGATGATGGAAGACCTGCGCATCGTGGGCCAGCGCAACATGCTGTGCGGCATGCATGTGCACGTCCAGTTGCCGGACCCGGACCTGCGCTTCGCGGTCATGCGGGCGATGCTCCCCTACATCCCGGTGTTCATCGCGCTCTCGGCGTCCTCGCCATTCTGGAATTCGCGCGAGACGGGCCTGAAGGGCTATCGGCTCGCCGCCTACGACGAGCTGCCGCGCAGTGGCCTGCCCGAGCTGTTCACCTCGAAGCAGCAATATGATCGCTATGTGGCGGCGCTGACGAAGTCCGGCGTGATGCCGGACGAGAGCCATGTCTGGTGGGCGATGCGCCCGTCGCTGCGGCATCCGACGCTGGAGCTGCGTGCCCCCGACGTCTGCACCTCGGTCGACGACGCCGTGGCAATTGCCTCGCTCTATCGCGCCTTGGCGCGCCATCTGTACCTGAACCCCGATCTTGCCGAGGCCGTCGGCAACGTCGAGCGTGCGATCGCGGTCGAGAACAAGTGGCGGGCGCAGCGCTATGGCACCGACTGTCTGTTCGTGACCGAGGACGGTCCGGTGACGGGCCAGGAGATCCTGAACCGCATGATCGCGGACGTCGCGCCGCATGCGGAGGCGCTGGGATGTCTCGCCGAGGTCGAGCACTGCCGGATCATCATGCAGTTCGGCAGCTCGGCCGACTATCAGCTGCAGGCCTATCGCGAGTCCGGCGGGCAGTTGTCGGCGGTGACGCGCTGGATCGAGGCCGCCACCGTGTCGCGCGCCGAGCCGCCGCGCTCACAGGCACCGGTCGAGCCCGCCCAATGACGCCGGCCTAGATCGGTTGCCTGATCACACGGCCGTCGCGCGCCACGAGGCGGCCGTCCTTGTAGACCGAGCGGCCCTTTGGCACGGCGACGACGGCCTGCAGAACGTGCTCGGCATCGAGGGTGACAAAGTCGGCCCGCGCGCCGGCGCGCAGGCCGTAATCGGCAAGCCTCAAGACCTTGGCGCCGGCCTCGGTGACGAGGTCGAAGGCCATCCGCAACTCGTCATCGACATAGAACCCGGAGCGGTAGCCGACCATCATGGCGCGGTTCAACAGATCGCCGTCGCCGTAGGGCCACCAGGAGTCGCGGATGTTGTCGTTGCCGCTGAACACGGTGACGCCGGCCGCGCGCAGCAGCGCCACCGGCGGGAAGGGCCGCGCACCCGGTGCATTGGTCATGATGGCAACGCCAGACGCCGCCAGGACATCGGCAATCTTCTTCAGCGGGTCAGCAGGCAGGTCGCCGAGCGCATAGGCGTGACTGACCGCGACGTGGCCCTGCATGCCGAGGGCGCGCGTGCGCGCCGCGATCTGCTCCAGCTCGAACAGCCCGAGCATGCCCGGATCGTGCAGATGGATATCGACGTCGACGCCGTGTTTCTGGGCTGTGCCGAACACGACGTCGAGATGCTTCTCGACGTCGCGGTCGAAGCTCGCGGGATCGAGCCCGCCGACGAGGTTGGCACCGAGCCGGATGGCCTCGTCGAGCAGCTCGGGCGTGCCCGGGCTCTTGAGGATGCCGCTCTGCGGAAAGGCGACGAGCTGGATCTCGATCAGCTCGCGATACTCGTCGCGTACGCGCAGGATCGTTTCCAGCGATGTGAGGCCGACGGAGCCGTCGACCATGACGTGGCTGCGCATCCGCGTGGTGCCGTGGCCGATGCAGAGATCGAGCTGGTTGCGGGCGCGCACGTCCATCGGCGCGGCCGCGGCCATGTTCTGGGCCTGGAAGGTGACGCGCTCATGCACGTCGAAGCCGTTGGTGCAGGGTTTGTGCGGCTTCCACGCATCGCCATAGAAGCTGGTGTCGAGATGGATGTGGCCCTCGACGAAGCCGGGCACGACCAGCGCGCCGCCGAGATCGACCACCTCGCGCGCCTCGGGGCGCTCGGTCTCGGCGAGAAGGCCGCTGATGCGGCCGCCGTCGACCGTGATCGCATGGCGCGCGCCGCGGTCGAGCCGCGCATTGATGAACAGCTTGTCGACGGCCATGCCCAAGATCCTTCCCATCCATCCGCCAGCATCGGAGCCGCGCGAGGGCGATCCGATGCGTGATGAGACGACATTCTTGGTCAGGAGCGGCCGGAGCCGCAAGCATCTTCAGGCGGCAATCGCCTGCGGCAGTCCGGCGATCCAGTCGCGCGCCAGTGCGATGTCCGCCTGCGACAGCTGGTGACCCGCCGGCAGCGTCGTGTGGGTGACGTCAGCGCCGGCCTCGGTGAGCTCAGTGCACAGCTTCGCCGAATTGCTGGCGGGCACGATCGGATCGGCCAGCCCCGACAGCATCAGCACCGGCTGACGCGTCAGCTTGACCGCCGGCGGCTGGCTCAGTGGCACCATGGCTCGGAACAGCACCGCGCCGGCCAACGCCTCCGGTTGCAACAGCAGCAAGGCAGCGGCGATGTTGGCGCCGTTGGAGTAGCCGACCGCGACCGGCGCTCCGATCCCGTAATGCCGACGCGCCTCGCCGACGAACGCGCCGAGCTCCCGCGCGCGGCGGCGGACGTCGTCCTCGTCGAATACACCTTCCGCCAGGCGGCGGAAGAAGCGCGGCATGCCGTGCTCGAGCACCTGCCCGCGTGGCGAGAGGAGAGCCGCGCCGGGCGAGAGCGTGGCGCCGAGCGGCAAGAGATCGTTCTCGTCGCCGCCGGTGCCGTGCAGGAGCAGCAGCGGCGCTGCGCCGGCCGCGCTTGCGGGCTGGAAGCGGTGGGTGAAGGACAATGTGGCGGTCATGATGCGGCCTCCTCGAGGTTGGGCAGCACGCCCTCGATCTGCTTGCGATGCGATTCGAGGAAAGCGGGCAGCTTCAGGTTTTGTCCGAGCTCGGCGACCGGCTCGTCGACCGCGAAGCCCGGGATGTCGGTCGCGATCTCGAACAGCACGCCGCCCGGCTCGCGGAAGTAGATCGAGCGGAAGTAGTTGCGGTCCTTCTGCTCGGTCGGATGCAGGCCGTGGCGATCGACCAGCCGCTGCGCCATCACGCCCTGTTCGGCGTCGTCGGCGGCGCGGAAGGCGATGTGGTGGACGGAGCCCGCGCCCTGCGCGCCGCGTAGAAAGCCCTTGGCCTCGTAGATGTCGACCACGCTGCCTTGCGCATCGCCCGGCGCCTTGAACCGGATCACCGAGCCTTCGCGGCCCGTCTCGGCAAAGCCGAACACGTCGGTCAGCACGGCTGCGGTCTTCTCGGCGGAGTCGAGCAGCAGGGTGACGCCGTGGAAGCCGCGGATGGCGTGCTCGGCCGGGATGTCGCCGTTGCTGTAGCCGGGCTCGTTCTCCGCGCCGGGGATGCCGACCAGCGCGAGCGCCATGCCGTCGGGATCGGTGAACGGCAGCACCGACTCGCCGAAACGCTTCTCCAGCGCCTCATAGGCGATGCCCTTCTCGGTCAGGCGCTGCGTCCAGTAGCCGAGCGAGCGCTGCGGCACGCGGAACGCGGTCTGGTGGGTCTCGCCGACGCCGCGACGGCCCGGCCGCACGCCGGCCCAGGGGAAGAAGGTCAGGATGGTGCCGGGGCGGCCGGTCTCGTCGCCGTAATAGAAGTGATAGGTGCCGGGATCGTCGAAATTGACCGTCTTCTTGACGAAGCGCAGCCCGAGGTCGCGGGTGTAGAAGCCGAAATTGCGGATCGGGTCGCCGGCGATGGCGGTGACGTGGTGAAGTCCGGGCATGTGAATCTCCTGTCGGTAGGCCCAAAAGGGCCGCTTGAATTCCTGGACGCCATATTGGTCTGCTTTGATTTGGAGACAATCCGTGCTCTTGTGACGTCTCTGTCTACGATTTGGCGACAATGACGGCCCGGAGACCCTATGGACAAGCTGAGCAGCCTGCGGGCCTTCGTGAAGGTGGTCGAGAGCGGCAGCTTCGCCGAAGCCGGCCGGCAGCTTCGGCTGTCGCGCTCAGCAATCTCGAAATATATCGGCGAGCTCGAGCAGAGCCTCGGTGCGCAGTTGATCGTCCGCACCACCCGCCATGCCAGCCCGACCGAGACCGGACAGCTCTATTTCGAGCGCGCAGTCTCGATCCTCGCCGAGCTCGACGCCGCCGATCAGGCCGTCAGCCAGTCGCAGGCCGCGCCGCGTGGGCTGTTGCGCGTCAATGCGCCAATGTCGTTCGGCACCATGCGGCTCGGGCCGGTCGTGGCCGATTTCATGGCCCGCTATCCCGAGCTGCAGTTGCAGATCGTGCTCAGCGACGACCTGCTCGATCCGGTGCAGGACGGCTTCGACGTGACGTTGCGTATCGCCGAGCTGGAATCGTCGAGCCTGGTGGCGCGGCGGATCATGCCGGTCGAGCGCGTCATCTGCGCCGCGCCGGCCTATCTGGCGCGGCACGGCACGCCAGAGAGCCCGGAGGAGCTGCGCCGCCACACCTCGCTGACCTACGGCTTCCTGCTGACCGGCAATCAGTGGAAGCTCACCGGCCGCGACGGCGACCACTGGGTCCAGCCGGCGTGGTCGTTGTGCGTCAACAATGCCGAAGTGCTGCGCGATGTCGCCATCAAGGGACAGGGCGTTGCGCTGATCCCGCGCTTCATCGCGGCGGACGCGCTCGAGAGCGGCGCGCTGGCCGCGATCCTGTCGGACTATGCCGCGCCGCCGCTGGCGCTCTATGCGATCTATCCGCCGACGCGGCACCTCTCGGTCAAGGTGCGGCTGTTCATCGACTTCCTGGTCGAGCACTTCGGCAGGGAGCGCGACGTGACCAGCCCCTAGGCTGCAACTGAACGGCAAATCGCCTCGAACCTTTAACCGGGCGCTGATAGGGTTCCGAGCCGGCAGCAGAGAGGGAACGATGCATGGGGCGGCTGAGCACGCATATTCTGGACACGGTCAGGGGCAAGCCCGCGGCCGGCGTCGCGATCGATCTCGATGTCCTCGAACCCGACGGCTCCTGGCGCCGCGTCAAGCAGGTGCGGAGCAATGCGGACGGGCGGACCGATCAGCCGATGCTGGCGGACGATGACTTCGCCACCGGCACCTACATGCTGACCTTCCATATGGGAGCTTATTTCAAGACCCATGGCCTCGCCTTGGGCGACCCGCTGTTTCTCGATCTGATCCCGCTCCGCTTCTCCGTCGCCGATGCCGGCGCGCACTACCATGTGCCGCTGCTGGCGACGCCCTGGAGCTACCAGACCTATCGCGGGAGCTGAGCCGGATGAGTGCTGACGTCTATCCGCGCGACATGGTCGGCTACGGCCGCACGCCGCCGCATCCGCGCTGGCCCGGCGATGCCCGCATCGCGGTGCAGTTCGTGATCAACTACGAGGAGGGCGGCGAGAACAACATCCTCCACGGTGACGCTGCCTCCGAAGCCTTCCTGTCCGAGATCGTGGGCGCCCAGCCGTGGCCGGGCCAGCGCCACATGAACATGGAGTCGATCTACGAGTTCGGCTCGCGCGCCGGCTTCTGGCGGCTGTGGCGGATGTTCACCGCCCGCAAGCTGCCGGTCACGGTGTTCGCGATCGCGAGCGCGATGGCGCGCAATCCTGATGCTGTCGCCGCGATGAAGGAAGCCGGCTGGGAGATTGCCTCCCACGGCCTGAAATGGATCGACTACCGCGATGTCCCCGAAGCCGACGAGCGCGCCGATATCGAGCAGGCGATCCGCCTCCATGCCGAGCTGACGGGCGAGCGGCCGCTCGGCTTCTACCAGGGCCGCACGTCGGAGCGCACGCTCGACATCGTCCTCAACCAGCAGGGCTTCGTCTACAGCGCCGATTCCTATGCCGACGAATTGCCGTACTGGATCGCAGGGCCGCACGGCCCGCAACTGATCGTGCCCTATACGCTCGATGCCAACGACATGCGCTTCGCCACCCCGCAGGGCTTCAATTCCGGCGATCAGTTCTTCGCCTATCTGAAGGACAGTTTTGATACGCTCTACGCCGAGGGTGAGGAAAGCCCGCGCATGATGTCGGTCGGGCTGCACTGCCGGCTGGTCGGCCGCCCCGGGCGCGCGGCCGCGCTGGCGCGCTTCCTCGACTACATCACCGGCCATGACAAGGTCTGGGTCGCGACCCGGCTGGACATCGCCCGGCACTGGATCCGGACGCATCCGCCGGCTGGTGCATGGCGGCCATCGCATATGTCGCGCGTGCTGTTCGTCGAGCGCTATGGCGACATCTTCGAGCACTCCCCGGAGATTGCCGACCGCGCCTATCGTGCCGGCCTGTCCGCGTTCGACGACGCCGCGGATGCGCTGCATACGACGCTCATGAACGTCGTCCGCGCCATGAGCCGCGACGAGAAGCTGAAGCTGATCCGCGCCCATCCGGAGCTCGCCGGCCGCGAGGCGCTGGCGGGTGAGATGACGAACGACTCGATCGGCGAGCAGGGTCGGCTCGGCTTCACCGCGCTCTCGCGCGCCGAGTTCGAGCGCGTCGCCGACATCAACCGCCGCTATCGCGACAAGTTCGGCATGCCGCTGATCGTCGCGCTCGCGCTGCACGCCGACCGCCCCTCGGTCATCGCCGAGATGGAACGCCGCATCGGCAACGATATGGATACCGAGATCGCCAACGCGATCGACCAGATCGGCCACATCACGCGGGCGAGATTGGCGAAGAAGTTCGAGCAGGGGTGAGCAGGCGGGCTGGTGTCGTCGCCTGTTAGTTGGTTCGGTGCGCGCGCCTCGCAGCCGGTGGGCTCCCTCTCCCCGTTCTTACGGGGAGAGGGTTGGGGTGAGGGGCAGCCGCACGAGTGGTGTTCGTTGTTGGACCTGTACCCCCTCACCCGGATTGCATCTGGCGATGCAATCCGACCTCTCCCCGCAAGCGGGGCGAGGTTAAGACCGCCGTGAGCTCATTCAAACGAACCAAGCAACACTCTCTCCGCCCGCGCCGCCACGTCCAGCAGCATCCGATCGCGCCCGCGTGCGGCGATCAGTTGCAGGCCGAAGGGCAGGCCCTGCGAATTGGTCCCGCACGGAATCGAGATCGCCGGCACGCCGGCGTGGTTGGCGTAAGGCGTGAACACCGCGTGCGCCCGCGGCATGGCGGGTTTGCCACCAATCTCCGCTGGGCCGAGCTGCGTGAACGGCCAGGCGACGCAGGGCACGGTCGGCGCGAGCAGCACGTCGACCTCGGTGAAGAACGCCGCAAACGCGCGCGCGATCTGCGTGCTCGCTTCCATCGCGCGCGCCACGTCTGCGCCGCTCAGGCCGAGGCCGCGCTCGATCTGTTTGGCGATGTCCGGGTCGAACTGCGTGGGATCGCTGCGAAAGCCTTCGCCGTAGAGTGCGGCCAGCCCGGCGTGCTGCAGCGGCATCACCGCGTCCTCGGCGAGGCCTGCCGGCCAGATCGGATTCTTGTCCTCGATTGTCATGCCACTGGCGCGGAGCCGGGCGACGGCCTGCTGCAAGCCGGCACTCACCTCGTGATCGACGGCGACATCCAAGCCGAGCCGCGGCGAGAATGTCACGCGAAGCGGCTTCTCCTGATCGGCCGCGGCCACATCGAACGCATCGGGATCGCGCGGATCGGCACCGGCCATGACCTCGAACGCAAGCCTGGCATCGGCGACATCGGCGGCGATCGGCGCAATCACCGAAATCCGCCAGAACGGCTCGGCAAAGCCCGGCCCATAGGGGATCGCACCATAGGACGGCTTGAAGCCGACCACGCCGACATGGGCCGGCGGCCGCCGGCTCGAGCCGCCGGCATCGGTGCCGATCGCGAGCGGCACGAGCCCGGCCGCCACCGCCGCAGCCGGCCCGCCGGACGAGCCGCCGGGCGTGAGCTGCTGATCCAGCGGATGGCGGGTCGGCCCGTACAGGAGCGAGGTCGTCACGCCCTTGCAAGCGAATTCGGAGGTCGCGCCGATGCCGACAATGACGGCGCCAGCGCGCCGCACCCGCGCGATGGCGATCGCATCCTCTGGCGCAATGAAATCGGTGAACAGCCGCGAGCCCTGCGTGATGCGCCAACCCTCGACCCAGATGTTGTCCTTGACCACGATCGGCACGCCAGCCAGCGGGAGCTGCTCTCCGACTGCAACACGCGCGTCGACGGCATCGGCCTCAGCGTACGTACGTTCGGGATCGATCGTGACGACGGCGTTGAGGTCGCGCGCCGCGGCAATGCGCGCAAGCGCCTGCTCGGCCGTCTCTCTGGCCGACGCCTGCCGTTCCAGGACAGCGCTTGCGATCTGGGATGCCGTCACGGACATGATGTCTCAGTCCATTGCGTGGCTGGCGCGACGACCGATTTCGCGTCTATCATCGCAGCAAAGACAGGATGAGGTGGGTGATGGCCGGCGGGATCTCGGTTCATGCGGTTGACGTGGCGAACGGGCGCCCCGCGCGTGGCCTGCGCGTCGCGATTTGGCGCGTGACGCCGGATCGCACGCTGCTCGCGGAGGGACAGCTCGGCGCCGACGGCACGCTGCAGGCGCCAGTCGTCAAGGGCGAGGGCGTCACGGCCGGCGAGTATGAGGTGCTGTTCCATGTCGGCGAGTTCTTCGGGGCAAACGCTCAAACGAAATTCCTCACCACTGTGCCGTTTCGCTTCGCGATCGACAAGGTCGAGGAGCATTTTCACCTGCCGCTGAAATTCACGCCCTGGGGCTATTCGATCTTTCGTGGGGCCTAGTGCGTCGCGCGCGGCCGTCCTTCGAGACGCCCGCCTGCGGCGGGCTCCTCAGGATGAGGGCTGATTTCGCGGCGAGATATTCACCCTCTCCATGAACACACGGCTCATAGTTCACGTGTAGCTCCAGCTTCGGCGCCGGACTCTCTTCTCGCTTCCCGATCTCTGGTCTTTTGATGCAACCTCCGCAACGCTGCGCGATGCAGTGCCCTCGCCCCTTGTGGGAGAGGGCATCGCCGGCTGATCCTCAGGCTCGGTCGGGTGAGGGGTCCTCTCCGCGAGCGCAACTCGTTGAGACAGACCCCTCACCCGACCGAGATCGTTGCGCTATTGTAAATGCCCTCTCCCATAAGGGGCGAGGGCGCAGTCACGGCCGTCCCGCCCGCGGCAAGGTCGATCGGTTTCTCGCTTCTCCATGAGGTTGCTCTCCATGAACACGCTGACAGCATGTTCATGGTCCTGTGTGCAGCGGCCGCTCCGCCGCTTGACCCTCATGATAAGGAGCGCCGCCCAAGCGGCGCGTCTCGATCCATGAGGCCCCCGACCTCGCGCCACTAACCCGTCAGCCGCTTCGACAGTCCCGTCGTCCTCTCCATGATCGCCATCAGCGCGATCGTGGCGATGATCAGCACGCTCGACAGTGCAGCGATGGTGACGTCGAGCTTGCCTTCGAGGTCCTGCCACATCCGGATCGGCAGCATGTCGGTGGCGGCATCGCGCAGGAACAGCGACACCGGCACGTTGTCGAACGACGACATGAAGGCGATGAACGCGCCGGAGATGATGCCGGGGCGGATCAGCGGCAGCACGATGCGGCGGAACGTGTAGAGCCTGCTGGCACCGAGGATCGCCGAGCTTTCCAGCAAGGTCGGCTCGAGCTGGGCCAGGGCGGCGACGGTGTTGCGGACGACGTAGGGCACGCAGACGATGGTGTGGCCGATGACGAGTGTCAGCAGCGACACCGGCAGGCCGACCAGCGAGAAGAACATCAGCGCCGCAAGCCCGAAGGCGAGCGCGGGCAGCACCAGCGGCGACATGAACAAGGAGTCCAGGAGCTTTGCGGTCAGCGTCTTGGAGCGCGAGATCGCCAGCGCCGCGGCGACCCCGAGCACGATCGAGAGCCCCGTCGACCACAGCGCGACGACGACGCTGTTGCGCGCGGCGAATTGCAGTTGCCAGGCGTTCCACAATTCGACGTACCAGCGCGTCGAATAACCGGGCGGCGGGAATTTCAGCGAGAAGCCGGACGTGAAGGAGACGATGACCACGACCAGCGACGGCGAGACGATCAGGATCAGCGCCATGATGGCAATGACCGTCATCACGATCTGGAAGCTCAGCGCTTCCCAGTTTTTTCGCCGCCTGCTCATCGCGCCTCTCCATAGCCGCGGGCACGCCGCCCGAGCATCGAGAACAGCGCGACGATGGCGAGCACCGCGAACAGGAAGATGATCGAGATCGCCGCCGCGAACGGCCAGTTCTGCAGGGTCGAAGCCTGCTGGTACAGATACATCGGCATGAACAGCATCTGGCCGCCGCCAACCAGCGACTGGGTGATGAAGGCGGTGATCGCCGCAGCATAGGTCAATGTGCAGCCGGCGATGATGCCGGGCATCGACAGCGGCAGCATGACCTTGACGAAGGTGCGCCAGCTGCCGGCGCCGAGCGAGGCCGAGGCGTCGGACAGGTTGGGGTCAATGCGGCCGATCGCGGTGATCAAGGGCAGCACCATCAGCGGCATCTGCACCTGCGCAAGCGCGGCGATGAGCCCGCCTTGCGTGTAGATCATGCGCAGCGGCGTGCCGATCAACCCGAGTGATTGCAGAACGGAGTTGATGATGCCCTGCCGTCCCAGAATGACGATCCAGGCGAAGGTCCTGACCACGACGCTGGTGAGCAGCGGCAGCAGCACGATCATGATGATGAGCGTCTGCACCCGGCTGCCGGAGCGCTGGTAGAGCCAGGCGATGGGATAGCCGAGCACGAGGCAGGCGAGCGTCACCTCGGCGCCGAGCAGCAAGGTCGAGCCGAGCACGGCGAGGCTGAAGGGGTCGGTCAGGAACTTGATGTACTGGCCGAGCCCCCACACCGTCGCCGCGGTGTCGTTGTGCAGCGAGAGAAAAAGAAGTTGCGCCAGCGGCAGCACGAAGAAGATGGCGAATGCCAGGCTCAGGGGCAGCGCAAGCCCCAGGCTGAAGCTGGTCACGTCTCCAGGCGCTGCCGTCGCGCTCTTCATCGCGTCAGATCTTGATGTCGCGGTTGAACTTCTCGATCCAGGACGCGCGCTGCTCGTTGATCTTCTTCCAGTCCTGGAACACGAACTTCTTCTTCAGCTCCGCGGTGTCCTTGGCCAGCACCTTGGCGATCTCGCCGGTCATCGCGACCTTGGTGTTGGTCGGCACGATCAGATAGGGCGGGTTCATCAGCGCCGTCTGCACCTCCGGCGACAGCGCCGCCTCGATCAGCTTGAAGGCGAGCTCCTTGTTCGGCGAGTTCTTGACGATGTGGATGGTGGTCTTGAAGGCGATGGCGCCTTCCTTCGGCGCCACGAACTCGACCGGCACGCCCCGGGCCTTCAGGATCTGGATGGCGTTGAAATTGCCGGGCGAGATGTCGATCTGGCCCTGCTGGAACAGGGTCGCCAGCGCGCCCGGATTGGCGGCGACGGCGGCGAGGTTCGGCTTCAGCTCCTCCAGCGCCTTGAAGCCCTCATCGACATTGGCCTCCGAGCCGCCGCGCATGCGCGCGATCTCGACCAGCCAGCCGGTGCCGAGCGTGGAGTTCAGATTGGTGATGCCGACCTTGCCCTTGAATTCGGGCTTCCACAGATCGGCCCACGACGTCGGCGGCGTCTTCACCGTCTCGGGATTGTAGGTGAGGCCGACGACCTGGAAGAACGGCGCCGGGCCCATGGCGTCCTGCGCTTCGGGAATCAGGTCCTTGAAATAGGTGCTCTTGTCGGCCGGGTAGGGCTCGACGAGATCCTGTCCGATCGCGACCAGCGCCGGACCGGGATCGTGCAGCATGACGTCGATCGGCGGATTGGCCTTGGCGGCGTTGACCTTGGAAATCTGGTCGACCGACAGCATCGGATCGAGCACGATTGCCGCATCAGCGTTGGCCTTGCGGAAGGCGGGGACCAGCACGGCCTTGTGTGCTTCTTCCCAGCTGCCGGTGAAGGTCGCGAACACCAGCGGCCGTGCCTGCGCGAGGCTGAGACCGGGGAAGGCGTGCATGGCTCCCAGCGTCAACGCGCTGGTCAGGAGCCGGCGGCGGTCAAGCATCATGTTTCACTCCGATGTGGTGGTTGTTCATTGCGGGAAGACGGTCGCGAGTCCGGGCGCGAGCGGCGCGACGCGCACCGGCGTGCCGGCCTCGCGCAAAGGCGTGCCGCCGGTGCGGGCCTGCGAAATCTTGATGCTCGATCCGTCGCGCGCCTTGATCTCATGGACCACCGTGGCGCCGAGCGGCAGCGCCATGCCGATCTCGCCGGCAAAGCCGGAGTCATCGCCGACGAAGGTGAGATGCTCGGGACGCAGGCAGACGGTGACCTTGTCGGAGGCACGGACCGGCTGCGGCGCTCGGGCGATGATCTCGCCGCCGGCCTCCAGCGCGACCTTGACGCCGTTAGCATCGGCCGTCACGACCACGCCCTTCATCTTGTTCGCGGTGCCGACGAAGCTGTTCACGAACAGCGTCTGCGGCTGGTCGTAGATCTCGGACGGTGTGCCGAACTGTTCGAGATGGCCATGACTGAGCACCGCGACGCGATCGGCCATCGACAGCGCCTCCTCCTGGTCGTGGGTCACGATCAGCGTGGTCGTGCCGGCCATGCGCTGCAGCCGCTTGACCTCGATCTGCATGTCCAGCCGCAGATTCTTGTCGAGCGCGGCGAACGGCTCATCGAGCAGCAGGATCGACGGCTTGATCGCGAGCGCGCGCGCCAGCGCCACGCGCTGCTGCTGGCCGCCGGACAATTGTCGCGGCAGCCGCTCGCCGAACGGGCCGAGCTGCACCATGTCGAGCAGCCGCTGCGCCTCCTTGTTGCGCGTCGCCTTGTCGACGCCGCGCGCGGCGAGGCCGTAGCCGACATTCTCGGTGATCGAGAGATGCGGAAACAGCGCGTAGTTCTGGAACACGATGCCGACCGCGCGGCGATTGGGCGGCAGCGCGTCGACGACGTCGTTGCCGATGATGACGCGCCCCTCGCTCTGGCCGATGAAGCCGGCGATGATGCGCAAAAGCGTGGTCTTGCCGCAGCCCGAGGGCCCGAGCAGGGCAATGATCTCGCCGCCTTTCACGTCGAGATTGATGTCGGAGACGGCGATCGCTCCGCTGGCGAAGCGGTGCGTGATCCGATCCAGAACGAGCGACTTGGCGTCCGATACGCTGGCCATGGGCTTCCTGCTCTATTCGTTTGAAAAAGCAAGAAGCGTGCCGCCTTTTCAGGCAGCGGCGGCGGCTTGTGTACAGAAGTGGAAGTGGGGGTAGGGGAGTAGGACGAGTTTCGCCCCGAGCGCCAGCTAACAAGATTGGCTCGGCCCAACTATCCGTCGCGATGCTCCAGTCGCGCGGCCAAGGCCTCCGGCAGCCCCGTGGTCGGCTTCGCGGCCGGGCGGCGGAAGGTGCCGGCGGTGGCCTTGCGCATCCTCAGCGCCAGCAGTGCCTCGGCCTGCTTCACCGCCGCGATCACCTGGTCGACCACGGGCACCGGAATGCGGTGCGCGACGCGCGCGGCAAGGCCCGACAGCGGCGCGCCGGCAAAGATCAGCACGTCGGCATCGTTCTCCTCGACCGCGCGCAGCGCCAGCTCGACCAGCAGCTCTTCCTTCTCGTGCTGCACGTCGGAGATCTGCTTGAAGCTGCCGTCGAGCATGCGGATGCCGGCGCAGCGCTCCATCAGCCCGTGCATGCGCACGCACTCCTCGTACCAGGGGCCAAGCGCCTGCGCGAAGGTGACGATCGCGAAGCGCCGACCGGCCATGCAGGCCGTCAGCATCGCCGCTTCCGCAAGCCCGATCACCGGCACGTCGAACAGCTCGCGCGCCGCGAACAGGCCGGGATCGCCGAACGCGGCGACGATCGCGGCGTCGAACGTGCCGTTGCGCTCCGCCAGCATCTCCAGTGCGACGGCGCCGCCGATCTGCGCCTCGGCGCGGGTGGCGATATAGGGTACGCCGCGCGGCGCGGTGCAGGGGATCAGCGTGGTGCCGGGCGCGGCGGCCTCGCGGCCGACCTGCAGCATCAGCTCGGTGATGTCGGTGCGGATGTTGGGATTGAGCAGCAGGATGTTCATGGCGCCTCGCGAGTGGATATCCGAGCTTGCCCGAGGGATTGCTGCGTTGTCCAGAACGGTGGCCGTCAGGGCGCGCCTTCGACCACGATGCCTATCAGCGTGGCAAGCAGAGAGAGGATCGCACCGATGCTGAGCAGCCGCCGCAGCTTCAGGAACCAGGCGCGCGGGTGGTCGCCGCCGAAGCTGTACTCATCGGAGACCTGCGCCGTCAGCAGCGCGACTGTGAGCAGCACCAAAGCGGGCAGCGGCGGCAGCAGCAGCGCGACCCAGCCGAGCAAAGAGGGCGTCACCCCCCAGCTCATGCGCGGCCAGCCTGCCAGGACCGGCGTCTGCACGGCGATGCCCCAATGGATCGCGCCGAGAAAGCTCACGATGACCGCGCCATAGCCGATCTGCGCGCGCAGCGCGGCCAGCCGGATCGGATCATCACCTGCGATCGCCAATACCGCGAGGCCCGCGAACGGAACCAGCCCGGCGAGGCCGAGAATGCGCATCGGAGCGGGGACGCCGGACATCATGACGCTAGCCTTCTCGGCACTTGGCGACCGCAGTGGAGGTCCGGCCGCGGTCGGATCGGCAGCGGTCCGAACAGTATTTCACCTCGTCCCAGTCGCGTGCCCATTTGCGCCGCCACGCGAACGGGCGGCCGCACGTAGCGCATATCCTGGTCGGCAGGTCGGCCTTGCGCCGCATCTTCGGCATGGCGTCACCACGGGACCGGCGTGCCGCGCCGGGGCAGGGCCGCATCCGCTGCTGCCTTGCCGGAGCGCGTCGCGATCCGTTCGCCCATCATGTTCGTCCTCGCCGACCAGTGCGCGGCGCCGGCTCCGGCCGGCACCATCCACGCTGGGCAACGATCGACGGGCAACGACGGATCAGTGGCCCGTGGTCGCGGCTCAGGCTTTGGTCACATGCACGGCGGGTGTCGCACCGCCGTTCCACTTGCCGTCGATCGCGCGCTCGATCTGGGCCGCGAGCTGCAGCAGCAGGCCGTCGTCGGCCTGCTTGCCGATCGCCTGGATGCCGAGCGGCAGGCCGTGCTCGTTGGTCGCGAGCGGCAGCGAGATTGCGGGGATGCCGCAGAGATTGGCGAGCGGCGTGAAGGCGAAGTTGCGCCACAGGTTCTCGAACCAGTCGAGCACGGACGGATTGTCGCTGATGGTCAGATATTCGGTGGTGCCGATCTTCGGCGTCGGCAGGGCCGTGATCGGAGTGAGGATGATGTCCCAATCCTCGAAGAAGGCACCGAAGGCACGCGACGTCGTGTTGAACACCGCCTGCATCGCCGCGCGCTCGGCAAAGCTCGTATCGCGACCCGCTTCCCAGATGCGGATGTTGATCGGCTCGATCAGCTCGGCCGGCGGCCGCTCGAGCTTGCGCGACGCGAGCAGGTTGTTGATGACGATCGCGAAGTTGGAGATGTAGCAGGTCGTCTGCGCGGCGAACGCGGCGCGATAATCGACGTCCGGCAGCGCGTAGCCGACGTGGTGGCCGAGGCCTTCCAGGAACTTGCCGACACCCGCCAGCTCTGAAGCGATGTGCGGCGTGGCGCGGTAGTCGCCCCATTGATGCGACAGCGCGATCCTGAGCTTGCCGGGATCGCGCTTGATCAGCTCGACATACGGCTCCGGCGTGGTCCAGTACGGCATGAACTCGCCCGGCGCGCCGCCGCGGCAATGGTCGACGAACGCCGCGGTGTCGCGCACGCTGCGCGACTGGCAGCCCTGGATCGAGACAAGCCCGGAGAGATCCGACAGATGCGGCGCGATCGAGAACACGCCGCGCGAGACCTTCAGGCCGATATTGCCGTTGACGCCGGCGGGAATCCGGATCGAGCCGCCGCCATCGGTCGCATGCGCGATCGGCACGACGCCGGCGGCGACCATCGCCGCGCTGCCGGCCGAGGAGCCGCAGGTCGTGTAGTCCGTGTTCCAGGGATTGCGCGTGACATAGACGGCCGGGTTCTCCGCCGAGCTGCAGACGCCGAACTCCGGCGTCGTGGTGCGCCCCATCAGGTTGAGGCCGGCCTTGCGCATCTTCCCCGTGAGATGCGTATCGGCGGCGGGGCGGTTGCCGCGCATGTAGAGCGAGCCCTGCTCCTGCAGCCGCCCGGCCATGGTCGGTCCGAGATCCTTCATCAGGAACGGCAGGCCGGCGAAGGCGCCGTCGGCATTGGCGCCCGCCTTGATGGGATCTTCGACGGCGTCGGCAAAGACCTCGACCACGCCCGACAGCGCGGGATCGACCTTGGCAATGCCTTCAGCCGCCTGCCGCGCCAGCTCCGCCGCCGTCAGTTCGCCATTGCGAACGCGCGCCGCCAGCGCCATGCCATCATGCCGGGCCCACTCGTCCCAGCTCATCGCCAACGTCATCTGTCTTCCGATCTTTCGCGCGGCGCATCGCGTGTTCGATGAGTTCGCGCCTTGCATGTTCCGCGACGCGAACCTTAGTTTGCGAAGGCGGCGAGTCAATCAAGCACGCTGCATGCCGCCAATACGGCGCGCTCATGCGCCACGGCTTACCGGTGATCGCACAGGTCCACGCGCGTTCCGGAAATCGGCACTCGGGCGCTCCTTCGGCCGATCGCGGCGGATGCACGCTGTGCCGCGCCGGGCGCGCCGTTCCCGGTTCCTCTTGTTACATTGTTGCTGATCGACAACCGCGCCGGCCGCGTGCTATCCGCTGGCCGAACAGGGGGCGCGGTGCGCAGCATTGGCAAACGAGATGACACGAGCCGTTCGCGCATGCTGCGCCGGATCGCGGCCGCCTGCCTGATGCTCGCCTATGTGCTCGCCGGCGCGCTGCACGGCGCCTGTGACATCGACGTCGCCCATCCCTCCGCGGGCAAGCCGGAGATCGCGTCGCTGCTCGACCGCGCCGGCCACACCGATCAGCGCGGCATCACCGACCATCATTGCCATGGCTGCTTCTCGGTGGCCGTGCCGCAGCCGCAGTTCGCCGCGGTCCCGGCCGAGGTCGTGGCCGCAACCGAGTGGGCCATTCCCCCGCTCGGTGCCGGCGTCCTCCCCGAGTCCGAGTCTCCGCCGCCAAGACGCCTGAGCTGACGCAACGTGCCGGACGGCCGACGCCGTCCATCCTTGCCCGTCCAGACAGGTTCATCTCATGCCATTCCCCGGGATGGCTGCGCGCGCCATCGGCGCCGCAGCCCTGCTCGCTCTGTCCGTGCACGCGTCAGCGGCGCAGACGCTGACCCTCCGCGCGGCGCTGTCGCGCGCGCTCGCCGCCAATCCACGGCTGTCCGCCGCCGACCGCGACATCGGCATCGCCTCCGGCCAGCGGCTGCAGGCGGGCGCGCTGCTCAATCCCGAGCTGTCCTATGAGCAGGACAATTCATTCGGCTCGGGTCAATATCGCGGCACGCGGTCGGCCGAGACCACCTTGCAGATCAGCCAGGCGTTCGAATGGTTCGGCAAGCGCGACGCCCGCATCGCCGCCGGACAGGCCGGCGTGCGGGTCGCCGAGATCCAGCGCCAGGCGGTGCGGCTGGAAGTGCTGTCGGAGACCGCGATCGCCTTCGTGACGGTGCTCGCCACGCAGCGGCGCATCCAGATCCTCGACGATCAGGTCGCAGCCCTCGATCGCCTGACGCCGCTGCTGCGCCGTCGCGTCGAGGCGGGCGCGTCGTCGCCGGCGGAGACCGGCCGCGCCGAGGTCGCCTCGGCGCTGGTGCGGGCCGATCGCGAGCGCGTCAAGGCGACGCTGTCGAGCGCGCGCCGCGAGCTCGCCGTGCTGATCGGCGACAGCTCGGCGAAGCTCCCGGCCGTCACCGGCCGGTTCGATGCGACCGGCCAGCCGCCGGCGTTCCAGACCGTGATCTCCGCCATCGATGCCAATCCGCAGCTCGTCCGCTGGACCGCGGTCTACGCCCAGCGCAATGCCGAGCTGCTGCTGGCCCGGCTCAAGCCCTATCCCGATGTCCGCATCAGCGCCGGCTGGCGGCATTTCAACGACACCCAGGATGATGCCGTCAGGCTCAGCGTCTCCGTGCCGATCCCGGTGTTCGACCAGAACCAGGGCAACATCCTCTCGGCGCAGGAAAGCCTCGCCAAGACCGAAGCCGAGCGCAAGGCCAACCGCAACGCGCTGCTGGTGATCGCCGGCCGCGCCTACGACTCGCTGCAAGGCTCGCTGCGGGAATTGTCGGTGTTGCGCGAGATCGCGATCCCCAGGGCGCAGGAGGCCGCCGACGAGATCGCGCAGGGCTACAGCGCCGGCCGCTTCTCTTTGCTCGAAGTGCTGGACGCGCAGGCGAGCGTGGCGCAGGCGCGGCTGCGCGAGCAGGAGGCGCTGCAGAACATCCATGTCGCCGTGGCGACGATCGAAGGCCTGGTCGGCCGTCCCTTCACCCTGGCACGGGAGACCGCGCGATGAGACCATTCACCATCATCCTGATTGCCGTCCTCGCCGCCGCGGCTGGCGCCGGCGCATCGCGGCTGCTGCTCGGGGCGGAGCCGCATGCCGACGCAACGGTCGGCCATGCCGATCATGCCGAGAAGGCGGCGCCGAAGGATCATGTCGAGCAGGACGAACATGGCGCCGACCGCATCCGCATCAGCGACGTCAAGCTCGCCGCCGCCGGCGTCGCGCTCGCCGAGGCCGGCCCTGCGACCTTGTCCGATACGTTGTCGTTCAACGGCGTGCTCCGCGCCAACCAGGAAGCATTGGTGCAGGTCACCCCGCGCTTTCCCGGCATCGTCCGTGCCATCAAAAAGCGCATCGGCGACACCGTCGCCAAGGACGAGCTGCTCGCGGCGATCGAGAGCAACCAGAGCCTGACGGCGTATGATCTCAAGGCGCCGATCGGCGGCACCATCATCGACCGCCAGATCTCGCTCGGCGAATACGCCTCCGAGCAGAAGCCGGCCTTCGTGGTCGCCGATCTCTCGACGATCTGGGTCGACCTGTCGATCTACCGCCAGGACCTCAGGCGCGTCCGGCTCGACGACGAGGTGCTGATCGACCCCGATGACGGACGCGGCGCGATCCGCGGCCACGTCTCCTACATCGCGCCGGTCGGCGCCAGCGAAACGCAGACCGCGCTCGCCCGCGTCGTGCTGGCCAATCCCGACGGCCGGCTGCGTCCGGGCCTGTTCGTCACCGCGCGGCTGGTTCTCGCCAAGCGCAGCGTTGCCGTGGCGGTCCGCGCCAGCGCGATCCAGACCCTGGAGAACAAGACCGTCGTGTTCGTGCGCGAGGAGGGCGACAAGATCGAGGCGCGTCCCGTCGCGCTCGGCGAATCGGATCCGACCTATGTCGAAATCCGCGACGGTCTCTCTGCCGGCGAACACTACGTCGCCGAGAACAGCTTTGTGGTGAAGGCGGAGATGGGCAAGGGGGAGGCCGAGCATGATTGACGCGATCCTCGCCTTCGCCGTGCGCCAGCGTTGGCTGGTGCTGCTCGTCGCGCTCGCTGCGGCCGGATTCGGCGCCTGGAATTTCACCCGGCTGCCGATCGACGCCGTACCTGATATCACCAACGTGCAGGTGCAGATCAACACCAAGGCACCCGGCTACTCGCCGCTCGAGACCGAGCAGCGCATCACCTTCCCGGTCGAGACCGCGATGGGCGGCCTGCCGAAGCTGGACTACACCCGCTCGCTGTCGCGCTACGGCCTCAGCCAGGTCACCGTCGTATTCCAGGACGGCACCGACATCTATTTCGCGCGCCAGCTCGTCAACGAGCGCATCCAGCAGATCAAGGACCAGCTGCCGCCGGGCGTCGAGGTCGCGATGGGACCGCTCTCGACCGGGCTCGGCGAGATCTTCATGTATGCGGTCGAAGCCAGGCCCGGCGCCAAGACGCCTGACGGCGCGGACTACTCGCCGACAGATCTGCGCACCATCCAAGACTGGATCATCCGGCCGCAACTGCGCGGCGTGCCGGGCGTGATCGAGGTCAACACCATCGGCGGCTTCGAGCGCCAGTTCCACGTGCTGCCGGATCCCGGCCGTCTCATGGCCTACAAGATCAGCTTCCGCGACGTCATCGCCGCGCTCGCCTCCAACAATGCCAATGTCGGCGCCGGCTATATCGAGCGCAATGGCGAGCAATATCTGGTGCGTGCGCCGGGCCAGGTCGGCAGCGCCGCCGAGCTGAAGGACATCGTGATCGGCGCCCGCGGCGGCACGCCGGTGCGCATCGGCGACGTCGCCGAGGTCAGCGAAGGGCGCGACCTGCGCACGGGAGCGGCGACGCTCAACGGCGAGGAGACGATCCTCGGCACGGCGATGCTCCTGATCGGCGAGAACAGCCGCGCCGTGGCGCAGCGCGTCGCGGCCCGGCTCGACGACATCGCCAAATCGCTGCCCGAGGGCGTGGTCACGCGCACGCTCTACGACCGCACCCATCTGGTCGAAGCGACGATCCGCACCGTGGAGAAGAACCTGCTCGAAGGCGCCGCGCTGGTCGTCGTCGTGCTGTTCCTGCTGCTCGGCAACATCCGGGCCGCGCTGGTCACCGCCTGCATCATCCCGCTGTCGATGGCAATGACCATCACCGGCATGGTCGAGAGCAGGGTCAGCGCCAACCTGATGAGCCTCGGCGCGATCGATTTCGGCATCATCGTCGATGGTGCCGTCATCATCGTCGAGAACTGTCTGCGGCTGCTGGCCCAGGCGCAGCATCGCAAGGGCGGGCTGCTCACGACCGCCGAGCGGTTGCAGACCATCGTCAGCGGCGCGCGCGAGGTGATCGGCCCGAGCCTGTTCGGCACCGGCATCATCGCCGTGGTCTATCTGCCGGTGCTGACCCTGACCGGCGTCGAGGGCAAGATGTTCACGCCGATGGCGCTGACGGTGCTGATGGCGCTCGGCGCCGCCGTGCTGTTCTCGATCACCTTCGTGCCGGCGGCGGTCGCGATCTTCGTCACCGGCAAGGTCTCCGAGCAGGAGAATCTCGTCATGCGCGGTGCGCGACGGATCTACGCGCCGCTGCTGCGCGGCGTGATCGCGCACCGCCTGATGGTCGCGGCGGTCGCCGTGATGATCGTCGCGGCGAGCGGCTTTGCCGCGACGCGCATGGGCGGCGAGTTCATCCCGAGCCTCGACGAGGGCGATGTCGCGCTCGCGGCGTTGCGCATCCCCGGAACGAGCCTGACCCTCTCGGTCGACCTGCAGAAGGCGCTGGAGGCGCGGCTGCGGCTGATACCCGAAGTGAAGGACGTCTTCACCCGCATCGGCACGGCGGAGGTGGCGACCGATCCAATGGCGCCGTCGCAGGGCGACGGCTACATCATGCTGAAGCCGCGCCAGGAGTGGCCCGACCCGGCGAAGCCGAAGGCGCAGCTCGTCGCCGAGATCGAGGCGGCGGCCGACGAGATCCCCGGCAGCAACTACGAGATCTCGCAGCCGATCCAGCTGCGCTTCAACGAGCTGATCTCCGGCGTGCGCAGCGACGTCGGCATCAAGATCTTCGGCGACGACCTCGACATCCTGCAGGGGGCGGCGCGCCAGGTCGAAGCCGCGATCCGTGGCGTCAATGGCGCCACCGACGTCAAGACCGAGCAGGTCGCGGGGCTGCCGATCCTGACGGTCAGGATCGACCGCCAGGCGTTGTCGCGCTACGGCCTCAGCGTTGCCGAGGTGCAGAGCGTGGTGGAAATCGCGATCGGCGGCAAGGCTGCTGGGAAGCTGTTCGACGGCGACCGCCGCTTCGACATCGTCGTCCGGCTCCCCGAGCGTCTCCGCGGCAATCTCGATGCGATCCGCGCGATCCCGATTCCGCTGCCGGCGGGTGAGGAGGCGAATGCCGCGCCGCTGCGCACCGCGTTCTCCTCGGTCGCACAGCCGCGCTATGTGCCGCTGTCGTCGGTGGCCGCGGTCGCCTCGGCGCCGGGGCCGAACCAGGTCAGCCGCGAGAACGGCAAGCGGCGGATCGTCGTGTCAGCCAATGTTCGCGCCCGCGACCTCGGCTCGTTCGTGACCGACGCGCAGGCCGCGGTCGCCGAGAAGGTCAAGCTGCCGCCGGGCTATTGGATCGGCTGGGGCGGTCAGTTCGAGCAACTGGTGTCGGCGACCAAGCGTCTCACGATCGTGGTGCCGATCGCGCTCGCACTGGTGTTCCTGCTGCTGTTCATGAGCATGGGCTCGTTCGCCGATGCCGCGCTGGTGTTCTCCGGCGTGCCATTGGCGCTGACCGGCGGCATCGCCGCGCTGCTGCTGCGCGGCCTGCCGCTGTCGATCTCGGCCGGCGTCGGCTTCATCGCGCTGTCCGGCGTCGCCGTGCTCAACGGCCTGGTCATCATCGCCTTCATCGAACGGCTACGCCGGGAGGGACGCTCGGTGCGGGCCGCGGTGGAGGAGGGCGCGCTGGCGCGATTGCGGCCGGTGCTGATGACGGCACTGGTCGCCTCGCTCGGCTTCGTGCCGATGGCGATCGCGACCGGCGCCGGCGCCGAGGTCCAGCGCCCGCTCGCCACCGTCGTGATCGGCGGCATCATCTCGTCGACGATGCTGACGCTGCTGGTGCTGCCGGCGCTCTACGTGCTGTTCAGACGCGAGGCGCGGAGCGTGTAGGCGGAAGCGGCATGCAGCTCGCGACTTCGTAGCTGCATGCCGCGCGCGCTGGCGTCGAACCTAGTTGAAGGCCATCGGCGCCGCGCTGGCCATCCAGCCGTCCGGCCGCGCGTTGCGGGCGAGCCGCTGATATCTCGGCGCACGGGCTTCGCGCGTGACACGCGCCGCTGCGCCGAACATCGTGGAACCGCCCGTCGGGTTCACGATCGTGTAGCCGGCAATCGAGCGCGGATGCTCGCGGGTGACGTGACCGCCGGAATTGCCGTCGTGCACATACCAGATGTTGCCCGCGACCTGCTGCTGCAAGATCATGACGTGGCCGGAGCGGACCGCCGCCATGCCCGGTGCGGGAGCCGCGCGTGGAAAGCGACGCCAGTTGGATGCGAGATTCAACTCGGGAATGACCCGGCCGAACGTATAGAGCGACGCTTCGCAGCCACAGAAGGCATGCGGGCATCCCGACGGCCGGCCACCGACAACGCGGCCCTCGCCGGGGATCGAGGCCATGGCGTTCATGAAGGAGTGATGATGACGGTACGAGTAGTGATGATGATGGTGACGAGGACGCGCCTCGGCTTGAACGGAGAGAGCCAGCAATGCGGCGACGACAATAACAACGCGGTACATTTGGAGGACTCCTGTACGCTGTGAAATCCCCTGCCGCGCGCCAATCAACCTCTAAACATGTCCTCAAAGTGACCGAATCCCCTGTGAGCCATGCATTTGCGCGACAGCGCTGTCCGGTCATCCCGGTTCCAATTCATCAGGAGTGATTGACTCTCGATGTCGAGGATGACTCACAAACAGTCGAATGTTCCGCGTGGGAAGACCATGCTACCTACTAACAATGCGGCGACCGAGGCTGGCCTTCAGTCGTCCTGATAGCTGCAAAGATGCAGTCAGGATGAGTAACATCCTCCACGCGTGAGGCGCTTTTGCACATTCCGTTCCAGATCACGACAGGAGATCGTCATGACCACGTTCCGCGGCAGTTGCCTCTGCGGCCGCGTCGGCTTCGAGGTCGAGGGGCCGTTCGACAAATTCCTCAATTGCCATTGCTCGCGCTGTCGCAAGGCCAGCGGCACGGCGCACTCCTGTGAGGTCGTCGTCAAGGCGGCGGCGCTGCGCTGGCTGCGCGGCGAGGCGAGCGTCACGCGGTTCGACCTGCCGCAGGCGCGCAGCTTCGCCGCGGCCTTCTGCAGTACGTGCGGCAGTCCGATGCCGCATCTGACGCGCAGCGGCCGAGAAGCGATCATTCCTGCCGGCGGCTTCGATGAGCCGCTCGGCACCGTACCCGATCGCCACGTGCACTGGGCGTCACGTGCCGACTGGTACGTCGATGGTGGTGGGCTGCGTGTCGACGACTGACTCGATCGAGAATGCCGCCCGTCGGGCGACTCATGTCGTTGGGCTGTGATGAACAGGCCTGTTCCTGCTCCTGATCTGCTCGATCGCCGCTGCGTCTGGAGACTGATTTCCTGAGCAGGTTCAGGCCGATTTGGGCTGTCCAGTCCCGGCAGAAAAAATATCCTGCTTGGCGGTTTCGGAAAATCATGATTGTTTGTCGCTGTCCCGCCTCATCGACGAGGGGCGTATCGCGGTCGTCACGACACGTGGAGGCGGGATGTGATGGGCGGGCCGGTTTGCAGCGTGGTCATTCGCGCGGACGAACAACATCGGCTCGCACGGTCAAGTCGCGTGGTCCTGATACTCCGATGCCAGTATCAAGCCTGCGTTGGCGCCAATGGCGCCGCGTGGGTGACGGTGACCAAAAAGCCCGGCGCACCGGGGAGAACGCGAAGCAGCCGTAAAGCCATCGCGCAGGGAGGGCCGGATCATCCGGCTGGACCTGTGGTACCTGCCGCCTGCATTTTTTGAGCAGGCGGGCCACGGGCCTCAGTCGAGGTCCGGCCTTCCCTGCACCCTCTCGTTTGAAGAGGGTGAGACCACTGTATCACTCGGACGCCTGGGGCGCCGCGAGGCGATGGACGCACATCTCCATATGCCGCTCAAAATTGTTGATCACGACGCGCCACTGGCTCAGTGCCGACCCTCCCCCTCCAGGGCAGGGCTATCGCATATGGAGATACAGGGCCATCGCGATGAACGATTCTGCAGGTTAGTTACTCCGTCATGCCCGGGCTTGTCCCGGGCATCCACGTCGTTCTCAGCATGCCGACCGACGTGGATGGCCGGGACAAGCCCGGCCATGACGACGCGGAGAGAGGTAAGCGCAAAACCTCGATCGCCATATGTGATAGCCCTGCCCTCCGAGGGAGAGCGCCACCGAGCTCGCGGCTCAGCTTTGGAAAGCGACGGGTGCGGACCCACAGGGCCGTTTTGAGGTGTCAGCCATGTCTCCGAACGCCTTCACGGCAGTTGTCCGGGCCATGCCCTGCACGACGACGAAGGCGGAGAGGCGACGCAGGAGCCGTCCCTCCTTCGCCATTGACCGCCCGACCGTTTGGCCTATCTCTTCAACACCGCAAAGAAACGGAACTGGACACCCCTGATGACCGCACATGTCAGCAACTTCGATGCCGCCATCGATCCCGTGAAGCTCGACCGCCTGGCCGAGGTCGCGGTGAAGGTCGGCTTGCAGCTTCGGCCCGGTCAGGATCTGCTGCTGACCGCGCCGTCGGTGGCGCTGCCGCTGGTGCGCAAGGTCGCCGAGCACGCCTACAAGGCCGGCGCGGGGATCGTGACGTCGTTCTTCTCCGACGAGGAGCTGACCTTGGCGCGCTATCGTTTCGGCCATGACAACAGCTTCGATCGCGCCGCCGACTGGCTCTATCAGGGCATGGCCAAGGCGTTCTCGGAGAACACCGCGAGGCTCGCCATCGTCGGCGACAATCCGATGCTGCTGTCCGGCCAGGATCCGGCCAAGGTGGCGCGCGCCAGCAAGGCCAACTCCAAGGCCTATCAGCCGGCGCTGGAGAAGATCACGAATTTCGAGACCAACTGGAACATCATCGCCTATCCGAGCCTCTCCTGGGCCAAGCTGGTCTTCCCGGATGTCCCGGAAGAGGTCGCGGTGGCGAAGCTCGCGGACGCGATCTTCGCGGCGTCGCGCGTCGATCGCGAGGATGCGGTGTCGGCCTGGGAGCGCCACAACGCGGTGCTGCGCGAGCGCACCGAATGGCTCAACGGCCAGCGCTTCAGTGCGCTGCATTACACCGGACCCGGCATGGACCTGACGATCGGTCTCGCCGACGGCCATGAATGGGAGGGCGGCGCCTCGACCGCCAAGAACGGCATCACCTGCAATGCCAACATCCCGACCGAGGAAGTGTTCACGACGCCGCATTGCCGTCGCGTGTCGGGTCACGTCGTCAGCTCCAAGCCGCTGTCCTATCAGGGCACGCTGATCGACAACATCCAGGTGAAGTTCGAGGAGGGCCGCATCGTCGAGGCCAAGGCCTCGAAGGGCGAGGAAGTGCTGAACAAGGTGCTCGACACCGACGAGGGCGCGCGTCGGCTCGGCGAAGTCGCGCTGGTGCCGCACTCCTCGCCGATCTCCAAGAGCGGCCTGTTGTTCTACAACACGCTGTTCGACGAGAACGCCGCCTCGCACATCGCGCTCGGCCAGTGCTACTCGAAGTGCTTCGTCAACGGAACGTCGCTGTCGCCGCAGCAGATCGCCGCCCAGGGCGGCAACCAGAGCCTGATCCACATCGACTGGATGATCGGCTCGGCCGACACCGACATCGACGGCCTCCATGAAGACGGCCGCCGCGTCCCGGTGTTCCGCAAGGGCGAGTGGGCTTGAAGGGCGAGTGGGCCTGACGCATGACGGGCCGGCGCCACGTGCACCGGCCCGAAGCGGGCCGCGAGCAATGCTCGCGGCGGTGTCGTCGTCGGTCGAACAGTCCTACTGCTTGGCGCTGCCGGTGGTGGCCTGCACGTCGATCGTGATCCGTTCCGACATGACCGGCTTGTTGTGCGGGATGTGGCTCCAGTCGCCGAGCACGAGCTGCAAGGTGTGCTTGCCCGGCGTGAGATTGACCGAGGCTTCGGTCTGGCCCTTCCCGAAATGCACGTGGCCGGCATCGACCGGGATCGCCTCGTTGAGCGCATCGCCCTCGAGCGCGGGCGCGTCGATCAGCAGATGGTGGTGGCCGGTGTTGGGAGCCTCGGTGCCGGACGGCGCGACGCCCATGCCGGACAGGCCGAAGCGGATCAGCACCGGCGAGGAGACGGTGTCGCCGTCCTTGAGGTTGATGAAGTAGGCCTTGGCATTCTCGGGGGCGGGCGTTTCGCCCGCCATGACGACGCCGGTGGTTGCAAGGGTGGCGGCAGACAGCGTGAGGGCGAAGGCGAGGCTCAGTCGGCGCATCCTGGGAAATCCTTATCTCTGCGAAGGCGGCAAATCTCTAAAGGTGACGGCACAACTCAGGATGGGCAGGGCGACCGGAGGGGCGCCTGTCCGCATCTTGCAGTGCGGCTAAACAGTAGATCAGCAGGTTTGGCGAGGCCGCGAACAAATTGCGGCGTTCGCGTGAAGTTTATAGCGCTGGCGTGGTTGTGATGCGACGGCTGGTCGCGGCGATTGGTTCAAATCTTAACGACTGCGGAAAGCAGCCATTAGGTGCAACCGGCTACGCTCGCAGGCTCATGCCGGCGTTCGCCCGGTCATTTCAGTCCCATGCATTTGAGGTCCAAGATGTCTCCGTCCTTGATCGAAACCGCCAATCTCACCGTCGACCTGGCGCCCGCTCCGATCGAGCCATCCTGGATCATCGAGGGCAATCCGACCGCGACCTCCTGCACCATCGCGCGCAGCAGCGACGGGCTGGGCTCGACCATCGTCTGGCATTGCACCGAGGGCAAGTTCAACTGGTATTACGATTTCGACGAGACCATCCTGATCCTCGAAGGCGCGATCACGCTGGAGAGCGATGGGCTCCCGGCGAAGCGCTACGGGCCGGGCGACGTGATCTTCTTCCGCGACGGCGCGCATGCCAAATGGCATGTCGAGGGCCACGTCAAGAAGCTCGCCTTCTGCCTGAAGACGCAGCCCTATGTGCTCGGCCTCGCGGTGCGCGTGATCAACAAGCTCAAGCGCATGTTCCTGACGCCGGAAGGCCGCCGCGGCACCAGCCTCGCGGGCGCCTAGACGCCGTCGAGAATGATCACCGTCGGCATCGAGGGCAGCAGCTCGCGCGACATCTTCAACGTCCGCTCGCCGCGCCGGTCGATCTCGAACTGCTGGCCGATCTTGCGCATGAACTCGTCGAGCGGCGTCGCGAAGCGGTGCATCGGCAGCACCACCGAGGCGCGCAGACGCTTGGTGATCTCGGAGATGCCGTCGAGCGACATCGTATAGGTGCCGTCGATCGGCACCATCACCACGTCGAGCCGGCCGATCGCGGCGAAATGCGTCTCGTCCAGCTTGACGTGCAGATGGCCGAGATGGCCGATGCACAGGCCGGCAACCTCGAAGATGAAGATCGAGTTGCCGTCCTTGATCATGTCGATGCCGATGGAATCTCCGAAATAGCGGCGGATGTCGGTGGTGATGTTGCGGATCAGCACGTCGCCGATCCGCTCGTAGATCTGGGCCGGCTTGCCGTCGTCGCCCCAGCCATGCAGCACGTGCGGGATGCGCGGATCGGGCGCCAGCGTGTAGTGCGTCGAATGCGCCCGGTTCATGGTGATGACGTCGGGCAGCCGCCCGACCTGATAGGCGCCGCTGTAGTCGGTGGCGATGCGGATGCCCATCGGCGTGTCGATGAAGTAGGTCGAGTGGCCGGCATAGGTGATTGTCACCTCGTTGCCGGCCGCCGCCGTCCGGCGCAGGCTGACCGGCATGGCGCGCGGCGGGCCGCCGGCCATCGCCAGGCACTCGCTGGTGCGCGGCCCCGATTGCGCCACCGCGGGCGATGCGAACGCGACCAGGACGGCAAGCAGCGAGACCAGCGAGCGCAGCATGGCAGTTCCCCTTCAACAGCGCGTGCGAGTGTAGCGAGGAATTGCGATCAGAACTATCCTCGGCAACGCCCGGCTCGAGAGCGCGGCGCGATGCGGGAGGATGGCATGACGGATCAGGTGTTGCAGCCGCTGCGCGAGATCGACGCAGGCGTGCTCCGCATTGCCTATTTCGAGGGCGGGCCGGCCGACGGTCCCGTCGTCATCCTGCTGCACGGCTATCCGTACGATATCCACGCCTATGTCGAGGTCGCGCCGCGGCTCGCGGCACAAGGCTGCCGCGTCGTCGTGCCCTATCTGCGCGGCTATGGACCCACTCGTTTCCGCGACGCATCGACGCCGCGCTCGGGCCAGCAGGCCGCGGTCGGCGCCGACCTGATCGCGCTGATGGATGCGCTGGCGATCCCGCGCGCGGTGTTCGCCGGCTATGATTGGGGTGGCCGCGCGGCCTGCGTCGGCGCGGCGCTGTGGCCCGAGCGCTGCACGGGTCTGGTCTCCGTGAACGGCTATCTGATCCAGGACATCGCGCGGGCGCTGGAGCCGGCGCCGGTGACGCGCGAGTTCGCGTTCTGGTATCAATGGTACTTCCAGACCGAGCGCGGACGGGCCGGGCTCGCGGCCCACCGCGCCGAAATCGCACGGCTGCTGTGGCAGCAATGGTCACCGCACTGGCGCTTCGACGATGCGACCTTCGCGCGCGCGGCGGAGGCGTTCGACAATCCCGATCACGTCGATGTCGTGATCCACAGCTATCGGCATCGCTACGGGCTGGCCGAGGGGGACCCGCGCTATCAGGACATCGAGCAGCGGCTGGCGAGCCTGCCTGTCATCGCGGTGCCCACGATCACGCTCGATGGCGACGCCGACGGCGTGATCCCGGCGACGGACGGCCAGGCGCATGCTGCGAAGTTCAGCAACCGGATCGGCCATCGCGTGATCCCTCGGGCCGGCCACAATTTGCCGCAGGAAGAGCCGGCGGCGTTCGCCGCCGCCGTGATGGAGGTGCTGCGCTGAACGCTTCAGGTCCGTGCCGGGCTCAGCTTCCAGGCCGCGAGCAAGAGGCCCGCGGTCATCAGGCCGCAGACGATCGCAGCCTCGGGCAGCGCGAGCGCCAGCGCCGCGGTCGCCGCCCAGCCGATCGAGGAGAAGGCCTCGGCAAAGGTCGCCAGCCGCGACGAGGTCTGGCGGCGCCGGAACTGGCTGCGCCGCGCCTGGATCCGGAACCAGAGCTGGATGGCCGTGGAGGAGACGGTCGCAACCAGAACGGCAACGGCTGTGACCACCGCCTGCGCCGGCGCGACCCAGCCGAGCGCGAGCACGAGAGGCGCAAAGATCATCGCGATCGTGATCAGCACGACCTCGACCTTGGCGCGCACGATGCGCGTCCCCGGCAGCGGCGCCGTCGCCACCAGTTCGGGCGCGTCCTCGCCGGAGATGGTGAGCCAAGCGAGGCCGCCCGCGAGCTGGCCCGCCGCCATCACGACGACCGGCGTGATCAGGAACACCGCCTGCGAGCTGTCGGAGTAGCTGCGCCACAGCAGCAGCGCCGGAGGCACCAGATAGAGCAGTTGCATCAGCGTCTGCGAGATCAGCCAGGGATCGCGCCGCAGCAGCATGAACTCCTTGCGCCGCAGCGCCTGCTGCCGCGAGCCGCCGCGAAACGACCTGACGCGTGCGCCGGCGCGGCTGGAGACGCCCTGGGCCGCGGCGCTGATCGCGGTGTCGGCGAAACGCGGCGAGAACATGATCATGACGACGCCGAGCAGCAGCAGTCCGGTGGCCAGCAGAATCAGCAGCGCCTGGCCGTCGCCGAGCGCCGCTCGGGCCGGCAGCCAGACAAGACTGTCGGGATCGGGCGCGATGGCGGCCGCGGCATCCGAGGTGAGGACGGCGAAGCGCGACAGCGTGCCATAGGAGACGATCGCTGCGATCTGCAGCACGATGACGAAGCCGGCGCCGATCACGGCCGCCAGGATCTGGGCGACCAGCCGCGTTCGCGCCGGGCCGATCAGGCGGAACAGGACGATCGTGATGGCGATGGCGATAGCCGCCGCCGACAGGCCGACGGCTGCGACCACGACGAACGCCGCGAGCCAGCGCGCGCCACCCTCGATCAGGAGCACGTCGACGAAGGGGGTCGCGAGCAGCAGCGCCATGCTGGTCACGGAGAGCGCGATCGCCGCGATCCGGACGGAGAAGATCTCGGCCAGCCGCACCGGCGACGACATGATGAGATCGAGGTCGGCTCGGGCGTAGAACACGCGGGTGACAGACTCGATCGCCTGCGACAGCATCAAGGCCCAGGACAGCATGATGGTCGCGGTGATGACGATCAGCGCGGTCTTGTCGAGCGGCGGCGCGAGATCGGCGTAGCGGCCGACCACGACCCAGGCCGGCAGATGCATGAGGGCGCCGAACAGCACGAGACCGATGATGGCGGCCCGCGTGCGGCGCCGCCGGCCGGCCGTGATCATGCCGAGCCATTCCCGCCAGGCGAGCCGGAGCTCGTGACGGGCGAACCAGGCGAGCGTCGCCGCCCGCGTCATGCCGCGGACTCGACGTCGACCAGCGCGATGAACAGCTCCTCCAGGCTGGTGTCGGTGCGCCCGTTCTGCTGGCGGAGCTCGGCGAGCGTGCCCTCGGCGACGACGCGTCCGGCGGCGATGACGCCAATCCGGTCGGCCATGCGCTCGGCGACTTCGAGAATGTGCGTGGTCATGATCACCGTGCCGCCGCGGCGGACGCGCTCGGCCAGCAGGCCCTTGACGTGCCGCGCCGACACCGCGTCCAGGCCGGTCAGCGGCTCGTCCAGGATGATCAGCCGCGGGTCGTGGATCAGCGCGCCGGCGAGCGCCACCTTCTGGCGCATGCCCTTGGAGAAGCCTTCGCAGCGCTCGTGCAGATGCGGCTCCAGCCCGAGCGAGACCAGAAGCTCGGTTGCCGCCTCACCTGATCTCGCGGGATCGATGCCCCACAGTCCGGCGACGAATTCGAGATATTCGAGCGGCGTGAGCTTGTCGTAGATCATGGGCTCGTCGGAGACCCAGGCCATCACCTGCTTGGCGGCGATCGGGTCGCGCAGCGCGTCGATGCCGAAGATCTCGATCCGCCCGGCATCCGGCCGCAGCAGGCCCGCGACCATGCGCAGCGTGGTCGTCTTGCCGGCGCCGTTCGGGCCGACCAGTGCGTAGAATTCACCCGAGCGCACCACGAGGTCGAGCGCATCGACCGCCGGCCGCTCGAAACATTTCGTCAGTCCTCGCACGGCGAGGGCGGGGCTGCCTGGGATCATGACGGCACTATCGCCTCGTTCGGTTGGCGTCTGCAATGTGGATGCAACTCGTTGCGGCGTGGTGAACGGACCCGCGGTGCCGACCGGTTCCGCGCTCCCGCCGTGGTCCTGCGCCATTGGAGAGCTGCACCGCTGCGGGCGATGGTCAATGGTTCACGGAACCCGTGCTCTCAGGCGACAGCACCCGGGCCTCTGCCATCAGCGGCAAGGCCTGATACCGGGAGATGCCGGTCTCGTCGATCACGAACAGCGGCCGAACCTGCCGCGCGTCGCTGTCCTGGACCATTGCCATGCGCTGATTGTCGAGCATGAGCCAGCGCCCGTCTAGGCGCGCGGCCGCGACGGCGTGATCTTCGCCGCGGACGACGTCGTGCAGGATCACGATCCGCAGATCGTCGGCGGCAATGCCGGCCATCTGAAGCGCGACGAACTTGGCGATCGCGTAGTCCTCACAGTCGCCGGCCCGGTGCTCGAACGTCACAAGAGGAGAGGCCCAGACATCCATCTGGCCATATTGAGCGAGGTCGCTGGCGGGGCGGATGGCCAGGTTGATCGCGCGATTGATCTGGCCGAGCCGTGCCCGCCCCTCGCGGAGACGGCCCTGATCGATGATCGTGAGCAGGCTGAGGGCGGCGGGGGAAACGCAGCGCTCGCGGTCGCCATCGCACAGCGCAAGCTGCACGCGCTCGTCCTCGAGCTTGCGCGCGAGCGCCAGCCACTTGTCGCGCAACGCGCCGGCGTCGAGGACGACCCGCGGCAGGGCGAAAGGCTCCGCATCCTCGATGGCGGCGAGCCCCAGTGGGCGCACGGCAGGACCGGCGCTCGCCGGACTGCCGAGCCATATGGCGGCGCTGGCGGCCGCGGCCGCCAGCGATGCGCGCATCAGCGCGAGAAAATTCATGTGACGCCCCGTGCCCGGATCTCGGTCGGCGCGATGCAGCGCCTGACGGAACCGGATGCTTGTTGGCGGTCAGCATGGATGTGGAGGCTTGGCCTCTGCTTAAAACCGGCACGCGGGCGATCAAATCGCAGGATTTACGCTGAACGTTGTGTTGCTCCGATGCGACAAATCCTAGCGAAAGCTGAGCGATGGTCGCGAAGGTCGGAAGGGTTCGCGGTGAAGTTGTGCTTTGAACTCAGCCGCCGCTCCCGCCAAATTGATGCAATTGGTCGATTCTTGTTCTCCCACCCACAGTCCTGCACTTGAAATCCGTTGTCAGGGGTAAGCCGGTGCGGATGTCGATGTCGGCAAAGGTATTGGCTGGTCTATGAATACTTGGAATTACTTCTATTTTCTGGAGAGACATGAATTTTGACTTGGCCGGTTCCGCCCGGAGCCAGCTGTAAAGAGGACAGAAACTCGACAACATCGTAGCGATCCTGCGGAAGCCGCCGTTTTTGGCCACCTGAAGCACAAGCTGAAGGTGGTTCCGCCAGACACTTGCCAGTGATATGCACGCCTTGAACACTCATTCTTATGTATTCATTAACCATAGTCGGTGGCCCCGTGAATTACGCTGGCAATTCTGACGCCGCGCTTTTCTCCGACGGCCGGGGCGCCTCCTCGCACGGTCACGTGCGGCTGGAGGCGCCGCACGCCCATGCGCCGACGGACGCGATCGTCGTTCCGGACGCGCATTTTCTGTTCAACGCCGATTTCAAGCGCTCCGGCCTCGACCTGATCCTCTCGTCCGATGGGCGCGAGATGGTGCTGCCGGACTATTTCAAGGGCGAGAAACGGGCGCCCCTGGCGTCACCCGATGGTGCGCATCTGACCGGCGACCTCGTCAATGCGCTCTCCGGCGCGGTGCAGGTCAGCCAGGCCGGGGCGGCTGCGAGTGTGAGCAAGGTCATCGGCCATGTGACCAAGCTGCAGGGCACCGCGACGGTCATCCGCAACGGCGTTTCGATTCTCCTGCACAACGGCGACAACGTCGAGAAGGGCGACGTCGTCCAGTCCGGATCGGATTCGACGCTCGGCATCACCTTCATCGACGGCACCGTGTTCGGCCTGTCGTCCAATGCGCGGATGGTGCTGAATGAGATGGTGTACGACCCCAACGGGTCGAACAATTCCTCGCTGATCAGCCTCGTCGCCGGCACGATCTCGTTCGTGGCCGGCGAGACCGCCAAGCACGGCGACATGAAGGTCGACACGCCCGTGGCGACCATGGGCATTCGCGGCACGGCGGTGCTGGTCGAGATCGATTTCACAGTGCCGGGGCAGGGCAGTCTGCCCGATGCCAAGTTCCAGGTGTTGGTCGAGCCCGATGGCCACACCGGCTCCTACGTCCTGTTCGACAAGACGACGCTGCAGCCGATCGCTGTGGTGAATCAGGCCGGACAGCAGATCCAGATCAGCAACGGAATCGTGAATCAGAGCGCTGTCCCGCTCACGCCGGACATCCAGAAGCTCATCAACGACGTCTTCTCGATCAAGTTCACCGACAACACCAATCCGAAGTCGAACACCCACTTCACCGATATCGGGGTGCCGCAGACGCTGACGCCGCTGACCTTGCCCAACGGCACCAGCGCAACGCCGGTGGTTCGCGTGGTCGACGACACCGGCCCGACGACCGGGACTGGCCAGACCGGCGAGCAGCCGTCGCACATCCCAGGTCCGCCGGACGTCAGGATTCTCGATGCCGGCGGCCGGCTGACGACGGCCTTCGGATTGATGGAGCGTGCCGGTCAGACCGGGAACGGCACCGATCTCGACACCGTTCTCAGCCGCATCAATTTCGTCGACATCAACGGCATCGACCGGCCGACGGTGTCGGTGAGCTTCAAGTCCTATGCCTACAAGAGTGCGCAGCAGACTGATGTCACGGGCTCGTTGAACGCCCTGCAACTGCAGGACGTCATGGCGACGGCCGTGAAGATCGCGGTCACGCCAGATCCGAACAACAAGAACTATGGCACGGCGACGCTGACCTACAGCGTTCCCGACAACTACTTCGACTTTCTGGCGGCCGGCGAGACGCTTACGCTGACCTACCTCGTACGCGTCGACAACAATTTCGCGCCGTCCAATGAATTCACCGTGGTGCCGATCACGATCACGGTGACGGGCACCAATGACAAGCCCGAGATCGTCGCAACCGTGCAGACGATCGCGTTCGAGGGCGGCACCAGCGTGCCCGGCGGGCCGCTGACCTCGGACGATCCGACCTCGGGCACGCTGACCTTCAAGGATGTCGACCTCACCGACAGCCATACCGTCTCGGCCAAGCTGACCGGCGCGGTTCTGGAAGGCGGCGGCAGCATTCCGCCGGCCCCACTGGCGCTGTTCGAACAGGCGCTGACGGCATCACTGGCCTCCGACAGCACCGGGAGCGGCACCGGCAAGATCAATTGGAGCTTCGCCAACCTGCCGGTCTACGTCGCGGATTTCATCCCCGCAGGCCAGACGCTGACGCTCACCTACACGGTGACCGTGACGGACTCGCAAGGCGCGACATCGACGCAGACGGTCACGGTCACGATCACCGGCACCGACGATCCGGCGGTGGTCTGGATTGCCACGACGCAGCCTGGCGAGAGCAGCGGCGGGCAGGTTCATCTGTGGAGCGACGGCGCGAACTGGGCAACCGGTCTGGCTCCGACCGCCGATGATGACGTCATCATCATCACCGATCAGCTGCACGGCCTGACGCCGGCCTTCCCGGTGAGGATCGATGACGGCGCCTACGCCTCCGCCAAATCGGTCACGCTGAATGACTTTGGCGGCGGCGCCGTCCCCGAACTCGACAATCACGGCTTGCTGACGATCGGCGGCGCGCTGACGGCCAAGGCCGACTCTCGCATCGTTAACTTCTCGGGCGCCACGATTACGGTGAATGGTTCGGCGCAGATGCTGGACCAGAGCGAGCTGCACAATGCCGGCGCTGTGGTGCTGGATGGCGGCGGCGTATTCGGGGCTGCGGCCAGCATCATCAACACCGGGACGGTCGAGCTGTCGGCTGGCACGCTGACCGTGCATGGCAACGTCGCGAATGCCGATCAGGACAGCTCCGGCTTGATCAGGGTCGACCTGGGCGCCACCCTGACACTCGACGGCGGCAGCATCGACGGCGGCACCATCCTGATCGATGGCGTGCCGATCGTTCAGAATATCGGCACGCTGGACGAAGGTGGGCAGACGCCACCGCAAGCCAACGGCCTGCTCGCCCTGAAAGACGGGGCCGAGATCAGCAATGGCGAACTGACCAATTTCGGTACGATCGATGTGTCTGGCGCCGGAAATGCCATCTCGAACGAGATCGTCACGAACGCCGGCCTGATCGACATCAAGCCGGATGGCGCGCTCGCGCTCGACGACGACACCAGCGTCGACAATACCGACGGTACGATCACGGTCGAAGACGGCGCGACGCTGACCCTCTCGCAGGCGCGCATCAGCGGCGGCACGCTGACCAATGAGTCCGGTGGAACCGTCGCCCTGACCGGCGCAGCCGCGCTGATCGGCGGCACGCTCGACAATTCCGGCATCGTCGCCGTGTCCGGCAGCGGCAATACGTTCGAAGACGAGACGATCACGAATGCGAGCGCCGCCGCGATCACTATTGCGGTGAGCAGCGCGTTGTCTCTGTCCGGCACGAGCATCGCCGGCGGCGCTGTCAGCAACGACGGGACGGTCTCCGTCGATGGCGACAGCACGATCGACGGCAGCGCCGTCGCGGGCGGCGCGCTATTGATCGGCGAGACCGGTCCGCTCGCGGAGATGACGGCCATCCTCACCGTCCAGGGTGGCGCGTCGTTGACCGGCGTCGACGTCACGATCGGCGACGGGTCGAGGCTCGAGGTCGCCGCAGAGGAGAGCGCCACCCTGGTCGGCGTCACCGTCGACAATTTCGGCACGGTCCAGGTGGACGAAGCCGCGCTGCTGCTGATCGAGCACAGCACGATCACCGGCGGCGATCTCATCAACCACGGCATCGTGCATGTCGAGACCGAGGCGGCGACGACCTTCGACAATGTCACCATCGACAACACCGGCGGCCAGATCATCATCGATGAGGACGGTGTGGTCCCGGTGGCGTCGACCCTGGTGCTCGATGGAAGCACGACGATCACCGGCGGCACGTTGGACATTCGGATCGCCGGCACGTTGGAGATTGCCGGCCACGATGTCGTGACCCTTTCGGGCGTGGACATCGACAATGTCGGCAAAATGACCGTCGATCTCGGTGCGACGCTCGATCTCGCCGGCACTGCGGTGAGCGGTGATGGCAGTCTCTATATCTATGGGACGATCACAGCGAGCGGCGCGAGCGGACTCAGCGGAACCATCTACAACGACGGCACGATCGAGATCACGGCCGGGACGTTCGAGATCAACGGGGATGTCACCGGCTCGGGGCTGATCAAGGTGGATGCCGGCGCGACGCTGACCGTCGATGGCCACGTCGACCAGGTCATCGACTTCAGCAGCGAAGGCAGCAGCGAGATCGTCATCGACGGCGCCAGCTTCTCCGCCAAACTCGCCGGCCTCGGAGCAGACGACAAGATCGATCTCCAGACGATCAAATGGAGTGACGCGACGACGGCGTCCTATGATGCTGACACGGGCGTGCTCACCGTCATCGACGGCGAAGGGCACAGCATCGCTCTGACCCTCGTCGGCGATTTCAGCGACTTGCATTTCGCCGGCAGCAAAGACGCCAATGGCGGGACGTTGATCACGGTGACGGCCAAGGACGACGTGCCGGTGGTTACAGATCCCGGCAAGCCGGGTGCGTTGACCGAAACGGGGGCTCAGACGGGCTCGTCTGATCTGCAAAGCGTCACCGGGACCATTCATTTCAGCGACGTTGACCTTACCGATCGCCCGACAGCGTCGATCCTGCCTCATGCGCAGAGCGTGACATGGGTCGCGGCCGATGGGCACACCGACTTGTCCAGCCAGCTCACGCCGGAGCAGATCGCCGCGTTCGAGCAGGCGCTGCAACTGAGCCAGGGCGGCAATGCCAACAATGGCAAGGTCGGCTGGACCTATGCCATCGCCGACGGCAAGCTCGATTTTCTTGGCGCCGGGCAGACCATCAAGGTCACCACCACGGTGACGCTCGACGATCATCATGAAGGCGGGACCGCGACGTCGACGATCGTCGTCACCATCACGGGCGCCAACGATCTGCCGGTCGTGACGAGCGATGCGCAGGCGGCCGTCATCGCGGAGCGCACGGCCAAGTCAGGATCGGACCTGCCCGACACCGCGAGCGGCACCATCACTTTCACGGACGCTGATATCACCGACACGCATGTCCTGAAGGTGATCGGCGACGTCGCGACCTCGGGTAACGACGGCGGCCTGCCGTCGGACATGTCCGTGCTCAAGAGCTGGCTGTCGCTCGGCGCGCTCACCGAATCCGGCAAGGGTGCGGGGTCGCAGGCTTGGAGCTTCGCTGCCGGCGACAAGGCGTTCGACTACCTCGGCGTCGGCCAGCACGTGACGCTGACCTACACGGTTGCCATCGATGACGGCCATGGCGGCGTGGTCGAGGTGCCCGTCACCATCACCGTCAATGGTGCCGAGGATGCGCCCGTCATCACCGGTGAGACGAACCCGCCGGTCCAGACTGTCATCTTGGCAGAGCAGGCGAGGGTGCTGGCGAGCTCCGCCAAAACGAACACGGAGGGCATGCCCACCGAGACGTTCGATCACGTGTCGGAAGGCGCGATCTCCGACAACGGACGCGGCCACGGCAGCTTCTACAGCGAGGCGCTGCACGCGACGTTCACGGCCTCCGGCAATGCGGGAATCGTGCACGGCTCGTCGCCGGTATCCGCGGCGCCCTACATGGTCGACGGGGCGGACAAGACCAACTATCTCAGCATCGGCAGCCAAGCCCAGGAGACGATCACCTTCGACAGCGTCAAGAACAGCTTCGGGCTGTATTGGGGGTCGGTCGACAGCTACAACAGCATCTCGTTCTACAACGGCAACAAGCTGGTGGCGTCCTACTCGGGCAGCGACGTCGCGCCGCTGCTCGCCAATGGCGGGCAGGCGTCGCTGGCCTCGAACGGCTATGTCGAGTTTCTCGGGCTGTCGCCGTTCAACAAGGTGGTGCTCGCCAGCAGCCAGAATGCGTTCGAGCTCGACAACGTCTCGGCGGGCACCATCGCCGATCAGCCGGTGAAATTGGCGAGCGACATGTCCGGCACCTTGACGGTGCTCGACAAGGATGTCGGCGACACGCTGACCGCTTCGGTGCACGACAATGGCGTGATCAAATACAATGGCTCTCTCAGCCTGCCCTCGAATGCCCATGTCCAGGCGCTGGCCGATGCCCACGCGATCACCTTCGACAGCGCGACATCCGATGGCGGTGCCGATGTCCTGCACTGGACGTATCATCCGGCCGACGTGAACCTGGATTTCCTCAATCCCGGCGACACGCTGACCGTGACCTATCAGGCGGAGGTCAGCGACGGCCACGGCGGCACTGCGAGCAAGGCACTGACCGTCACGTTGGCCGGCAACAGCGCCTCGACGATCAACGGCACCGATCAGAACGACAATTTCGTCAATGTCGGCGGCGGTGTCACGATCTTCGGCAAGGGCGGTAACGACACCTTCGTCTTCAATCCGCATTTCGGCAGCGCCACGATCGGCGATTTCGATCTCAACAAGGACATCGTCGAGCTCGATCATTCGCTGTTCGCCAGCGTGGACGCGATGGTGGCCGCCGCGCAGTCGGCCAACAACGGCCACGACACCGTCATCACCGATGCGGCGCATGATACGCTCACGCTCAAGGGCGTGACGCTGGATCAATTCAAGGCGCATCACGACGGCTTTCACCTGGTCTGAGTCCGCGGCGTTCGGGCTGCAGGCCACGGTGTGATATCGGTTGCTGCATGAAGCGATTGAGAGCAGTTCCCCGGTGGTTTGCACGCAGGTTTGGCTATGCGCGCCTGATCTGCCTGCTGCTGCTGGTCGCGTTCGCGGCGCTGCGCGTCGCTGATCCGGCCCTGGTGCAGGAGTTGCGTCTTCGTACCTTCGATAATTTCCAGGCGCTCAGTCCGCGGCCCAAGACGGTTCGCCCGGTCACCATTGTCGACATCGACGAGAAGAGCCTCGCTGATCCCAAGCTCGGCCAGTGGCCATGGCCGCGGACGCGCATCGCCGAGATCATCGAGAAACTGACCCAGCTCGGCGCCCTTGTCATCGCCTTCGACGTCGTGTTTGCCGAGCCGGACCGGCTCAATCCGGCTATCGCGGCGGATACCTTCCCCGGTCTGGATGAGGTGACACGCGAGAAGCTGAAGGCGTTGCCGTCAAACGATCAGGTGTTCGCCGAGGCCTTGCGAAGATCGCGCATCGTGCTCGGTGAGACGGCCAGCCTCGAGAAGCGCACCGATCTGGACAAGACACTGCCCGTGACCGGCTTTGCGATGCTGGGTGACCCGATCCCGTTCATGGAGCCGTTTCCTGGGCTGCTGCGCAACGTGCCGGTGATCGAGCATGCGGCGGCGGGGCGTGGCCTGTTCACGATCCCGCCCGAGCGCGACGGCATCATCCGCCGGGTGCCGATGATCATGCGGGCACAGGACGTCACGATGCTGGCGCTGAGCTTCGAGATGCTGCGGGTTCTGACCGCCACGGACACGGTGTTCGTCAAGGCTGAGGAGGGCGGCATCACCAGCCTTGGCCTGCGTGGGTTTCAGATTCCGACCGACGGCAACGGCAAGATCTGGGTGCACTACGCCAATCATGATCCATCCATCTATGTCTCTGCCATCGACGTGCTCGAAGGCCGCGTGTCACCGGAGAAGATTGCGCGGAAGCTGATCCTGATCGGCCCGTCCGCCATCGGGTTGAACGACATCAAGACCACTCCGGTGTACTCGGCCATGCCGGGCGTCGAGGTACACGCCCAGGTGCTGGAGTCGGTGCTGACAGGCTCAATTCTGACACGGCCTTATTGGGGCGTTGTGGTCGAGTTCCTTGGGGCCGTCCTGCTCGGTTTTCTCGTCATTGTGTTCGCGCCGCAGCTCGGCGCCATCACCCTGGTGATGGTTGGGGGACTGTTCGCGAGCGCGCTGCTCGGCCTCTCCTGGTACTTCTACACCCAGCACCGGCTGATGATCGACTTCACCTATCCGATGCTGTCGACAACCGCGGTCTACCTGACGCTGATCTTCGCCAATTTCGTCCGCGAGCAGGAGCAGCGCCGGCAGATGCGCTCCGTGTTCGGGCAATATCTGTCGCCCGTTCTGGTCGAGCAGTTGGCGGACTCGCCGCCCAAGCTCGGCGGCGAGGAGCGCGAGATCACGGTCATGTTCTCGGACGTGCGCGGTTTCACCACGATCTCGGAGAGCTACAAGCACGATCCGCAAGGCTTGACCCAGCTCATGAACCGGTTCCTGACGCCGCTCACCGACGCCATCATCGCCCGCAAGGGCTATGTCGACAAATATATGGGCGACGCCATCATGGCGTTCTGGAACGCGCCGCTCGCCGACAAGGACCATCAGATCAACGCCTGCGAAGCCGCGCTCGACATGCTCGACCGGATCGACCGGGTGAACGGCGAGCGCGAGCAGGAGGCCGCGCATGGCGGCCACGTCTACATTCCGCTCAAGGTCGGCATCGGCCTCAACACCGGCATCGGCGTGGTCGGCAACATGGGCTCCGATCTGAAGTTCAACTATTCGGCGCTCGGCGACAGCGTCAACCTCGCCTCCCGCCTCGAAGGACAATCCAAGGAATACGGCTTCCCGATCATCGTCGGCTCGGCGACGGCCATGGCAGTCAAGGACAGGCTCGCCATCCTCGAGCTTGACTTCATCATGGTGAAGGGCAAGACCGAGCCGGAGGTGATCTATGCCATCACCGGCCGCGAGGACGTGATGCATTCCGAGCGCTTCCAGCTGCTGCGCAACCTCACCATCGAGATGCTGGCCGCCTATCGCAACTGCGACTGGGACGAGGCGCTGGCTGCAATCGAACGAGGGCGGAGGAAGGACGAGGCGAAGGAGCTGGCTAAGCTCTACGATCTCTACGAGGCGCGCATCCGCCACTATCGGGTCGATCCGCCGCCCGAGGATTGGAACGGCGCCTACGCGCTGTTGACGAAGTAGCAATCCGTCGAAGGATGGACCCGGCCGCGCTGACGGGCATGGCGCGGCGACGATGGTAATCAATTGCAGATCACATAGGCCGAATAGGGCGGGCAACGCGTGCTGCGTTTCTCCGTGCCGGGAGCGTGGCGGGCGGGACGCGACGGCGGAAGGCTCCGTTTGATACGCGGTGGCTTGCCTCCCTCGTGCGCCAGCGGCGATGGCGCGACGACGTTGCCAGGCTTCGTGGAGGATGTCTGCGCGTCCACCACCGCGATGTTGCCGGCAAGCGCGAGCGTGACGACAACGAGTTTGACTGAACGAAAGCGCCTCCGGCGCTGCAGGATCGGCACGGCGTCGGCGCGATCCAGCAGATGTCGAGCGCTTGGCGTTTGTTGCGCGGCTGCAACAGCGGGATAGGAAAGATTCGGGAGCATGTGCGTCGGATTGTACTCGTTATAGACGTGCAATACCATAATGAACCACTTAAGGTGGCAAAATGCTGCAAATGGGGGGCATTGATGCAGTCTTTCGAGGATACAAGTGCGGCTGCTCCAATGAAGGAGAAGCCGGCATGGGGGCCAGTCAAGCGTTTCGCTCCGCCATATCGTTTCACTCGGCCACACTGGGGCAGCCTCATCGCGGCGGCAGCGTGTGTGCTTGGGGCCAGCGGGGTGTCCGCTGCGGATCTTCCGGTCAAGGCGCCGCCGGCGCCGGTTTCGCTGTGGGAGTTCGAGGTCGGCGCTCGCTATTTCTACAGTTCGGGCCGTACCCGTTACACGCTGGGTGATCCTTTCGTCGCAGGCCAGATCAATTCCCAGCTGACCTACAAGAATCTCAACAGCCATGCCGGCGAAGGCTTCGCCAGGGTCGATCACAATGTCGGCTTCTTCGCCAAGGGCTTTGCTGGCGGCGGAAACATCTTCAGCGGCACGCTCAACGACGAAGACTATCCGCCGGCAGTCATTCCATACTCAAACACGGTCAGCGACGTGAACAGCGGCAGGCTGTGGTACGGCACGATCGACGCCGGCTACAATTTCTGGAGAGGGCCTGCGTTCAAGGTCGGCGCCTTCATCGGCTACAACCATTTCTATGAGACCGTCAACGCGTACGGATGTACTCAGGTCGCGACCAACCCGTTCATCTGTGGTCTCGCTCCGGTTGCCGGAGGCGTGCTGGTGCTCAGCAAGACCGAGAACTGGGACTCGCTTCGTGTGGGGTTGAACGGCGTCTTCCATCTGGGTCAGAACTGGAACGTCACCCTCGATGGCGCCGTTCTGCCCTATGTCCGGCTGAGCGGATTCGATAATCATTGGCTGCGGCCCGACATCAATCCGCTTCCGCAGTCCGGAAACGGCTGGGGCTATCAGCTCGAAGGTATCGTGTCTTACGACGTGACGAGAAACTTCAGCGTCGGTCTCGGGGGGCGCTATTGGTACGCTCGGACGACATCCGGGACCACGCAATTCCCGGGCGTCCCGGGATCGCCCACGACATTCAGCTACGAGCGGTACGGCGGCTTTCTCCAAGCATCATACAAATTTGACTCGGGCGCGTTCGTCGTCGGCAAATGACATATTGGCTGTTGTGCTGAAGAAGAAGCCCGGCAGACGGCCGGGCTTCTTTGCGAGTGCGCGGCAACCGGCGCCGAACCGCTACTCCACGCCGATCGTGGTCAGGTCCTGGAACCAGTGCTGGGCCTGCACGAACTTCTTCACTTTGGGCGACAGCGCGTGCGGGTTGGTGTCATGGACGACCCACACCAGCGCGGCATCGTCGACGACCAGCGCATGCGCCTGTGCGATCAGCTCGTCCTGCTTCGCCGGATCGAAGGTCTGCTTCGCCTCGCTGATCAGCGCATCGACCTTCGGGTTCTTGTAGCCGCCCCAGTTGACGCCGGTAGGCGCGATCTGGTCGGAGGCGAAGAAGCGCACGATCGCGTAGAGCGGATCGGAGGTCACATAGGCGATGTTGTTGGCGGTGATGCCGGCGTTCATCTCGTCGGCGGCGCCCTTGCGCCAATGCGTGTACAGCGTCTCCAGCTCGACGACCTTGAAGTCGATGTCGATGCCGATCTCCTTGAAGCTCTGCTGCAGATATTCGTTCATCGGCAGCGACAGCATCTGGCCCGTGCCGCCCTGTGCGATGATGAAGGTCGTCTTCAGCGGTTTGTCCTTGGAGTAGCCGGCATCCTCGACCAGCTTCTTTGCTGCGGCGAGATCATATTTCAGGTCGAAGGTGGGCTTGCCGAACCACGGGCTCGACGGGTCGACCTGGCCCTTGGCGGGCTTCGCCAGGCCGTTCATCAGACCGACCACCTCGTCGCGATTGATCGCGAGGTTGAGCGCCTTGCGCAGCCGGATGTCGGTCCAGGGCGATCCCGGCAGTACGCTGAGATGATAGTTCCAGACGTGCGGCGTGACGTTGTCGACCAGCTTCATGCCGGCGGCCTTGAGCTGCGGCACGGCGTCGGGCGCCGGCGTTTCGATCAGATCGACTTGGCCGGCCAGCAGCGCGTTGGTGCGCGTCAGCGCCTCGGGCATCGGCACCAGCACGAGCTTGTCCGTCTTCGGGATGCGATCCTTGTTCCAATATTCGGAATTCTTCGTGAGCTCGGCCAACTCGCGCGGCACCAGCTTGGTCAGCTTGAATGGACCGGTGCCCGAGGGCTGGCTGGCGAACTTGTCCCAGTCCTTGCCGAGCTTCTCGTATTGCGCCGGGCTCGAAATCAGGAACCACAGCATCTGATAGGGGAAGAACGAGTCGACCGTCTTGGTCGTGATCTCCACTGTGGAGTCGTCGATCTTGGCGTAGCTCGCCACCGACGGAAGCCGCGTCTTCACCTGCGCGCTCTGCCGCTTGTCGAACTGCGGTGCCTTATCGTTGAGCACCTTGTCCAGATTCCAGATCACCGCGTCGGCATTGAAGTCGCTGCCGTCGTGGAACTTGACGCCCTTGCGCAGGGCGAAGCGCCACTTCGTCTTGTCGGCGTCGTCGACCTTCCATTCGCTGGCGAGGCCCGGAACGAGCTTGCCCGGTTTGTCGGCGACGCTCATGTCCCAGGCCACTAGCGGATCATAGATCGTGTAGCCGGTAAACTGATAGGCGCCGGCGCCGCGATCGGGCTGGCCCGTCGTCAGCGGAATGTCCGCCATCGAGATGCCGTAACGCAGGACGGTTTCGGCGCGCGCGGCAACCATGGAGAGGCCGAGGGCAAGCGCCGTGGCGAGCAGGGACAATCTAGTACGCATCAGGATGAAGCTCCGTGGGGACCCGGATCAAATTCGATGCCAAAATCCTGCAATCCGGGTGCCAAAGCTCAAAACGGATCATTTGAGTACAAACGTTGTGACCTCGCGTCGCAGGGCGACGGTCCGGCGCAGCGCTGGCATAGCCGTTGCATAACGCTGCACAGAATTTAGCCAGCTGATCGGAGATAAGATCGTGCTCTCGCGTATTGCGACTTCAATCGACAAACATGCAGCCGTTGCGGCCGCGATGATGACGACCGTAGCGGTCCTCGCGCTACCGGCAACGGCCGGCGCGGAATCGGTGCTGCGCATCGGCATGACTGCGGCAGACATTCCGCGGACGCTCGGCCAGCCCGATCAGGGCTTCGAGGGCAACCGTTTCACCGGCCTCACGATGTACGACGCGCTGACGATGTGGGATCTGTCGTCGGCGGACAAGCCGAGCGTCGTCATCCCCGGTCTCGCCACCGAGTGGAAGGTCGACGATGCCGACAAGACCAAGTGGACGTTCAAGCTGCGTCCCGGCGTCACCTTCCATGACGGCGCGCCGTTCAATGCCGACGCCGTGGTGTGGAACGTCGAGAAGGTGCTGAAGCAGGACGCGCCGCAGTTCGATCCGAGCCAGGTCGGCGTCACCGCCTCGCGCATGCCGACCTTGGCGTCGGCACGCAAGATCGACGATCTCACCGTCGAGCTGACGACCAAGGAGCCGGACAGCTTCCTGCCGATCAACCTCACCAATCTGTTCATGGCGAGCCCGACGAAGTGGCAGAAGCTGTATGAGTCCGCAACCGGCGCCGACGACAAGGCGAAGTCGCAAGCCGCCTGGGCCGCCTTCGCCAAGGACGCCTCAGGCACCGGTCCGTGGAAGATGGCGAAGTTCACGCCGCGCGAGCGGCTGGAGCTCGTCAGGAACGAGGCCTACTGGGACAAGGCACGCATTCCCAAGTCCGACAAGATGATCCTGCTGCCGATGCCGGAGGCGAACGCGCGCACCGCGGCGCTGCTGTCCGGCCAGGTCGACTGGGTCGAGGCGCCGGCGCCTGATGCGCTGCCCGAGATCAAGCAGCGCGGCTTCAAGCTCTACGCCAATGAGCAGCCGCATGTCTGGCCGTGGCAGTTCTCGCGCATCGAAGGCTCGCCGTGGAACGACATCCGCGTCCGCAAAGCCGCCAATCTCTGCGTCGATCGCGAGGGTCTGCGCGACGGGCTGCTTGCCGGCCTGATGGTGCCGGCGACCGGCACGTTCGAGAAGGGCCATCCCTGGCGCGGCAACGTCACCTTCGAGATCAAATACGACAAGGCGGCCGCGCAGAAGCTGATGCAGGAGGCGGGCTTCGGGCCGAACAAGAAGCTCGAGGTCAAGATCCAGACCTCGGCGTCGGGCTCGGGCCAGATGCAGCCGCTGCCGATGAACGAATACCTGCAGCAGGCGCTGGCGGAGTGCTATTTCGACGTCAAGCTCGACGTCATCGAGTGGAATACGCTGTTCACCAACTGGCGGCGCGGCGCCAAGGATCCGTCCGCCAACGGCGCCAATGCCACCAACGTGACCTATGCTGCGATGGATCCGTTCTTCGCGCTGGTGCGCTTCCTGCAGTCGTCGATGGCGCCTCCCGTCTCCAACAATTGGGGCTTCATCAACAATCCGAAGTTCGATGAGCTGGTGAAGAAGGCGCGCCAGACCTTCGATCCGGCCGAGCGCGACAAGGCGCTGGCGGAGCTGCATGCGGCTTCGGTCGATGACGCCGCGTTCCTCTACGTGGCGCATGACGTCGGTCCGCGCGCGATGAGCCCGAAGGTGAAAGGCGTGGTTCAGCCGAAGAGCTGGTTCATCGACTTCTCGCCGATCTCGGTGGAGCCTTAAGGCTCCATCCTCAACTCCTCGTCATGGCCGGGCTTGACCCGGCCATCCATGCTTGACCCGCGGAGGGAGCGGTGTGGATGCCCGGGCCTTCGCCGCGCCGAAGCGGCTTCGGCCGCGCAGGCGGGTCAAGCCCGGGCATGACGATCGATAGACCTTCAATAGGTGACTCGTGCTTTCTTATGCTGCCAGGCGGATGGTCTATGCGATCCCGATCATCATCGGCGTAGCGCTGGTCTGCTTCATGCTCGTTCACATCACGCCCGGTGATCCGCTCGTCGCGGTGCTGCCGGCCGACGCGTCGCAGGAGCTCGCGCAGCAGCTGCGCGTCGCCTACGGCTTCGACAAGCCGCTGCCGGTGCAGTTCGGGCTGTGGCTGTGGCGCGCCGTCAATGGCGATCTCGGCAGCTCGATCGCGACCGGCCGGCCCGTGCTCGCCGAGGTGCTGCGCGCGGTGTCCAACACCGTGACCCTGGCGATCGCAGCGGCCATCATCGGCTTCTCGCTCGGCCTGTTCTTCGGCCTCGTCGCCGGCTATTTCCGCGACAGCTGGATCGACAAGGTCGCGACCTCGATCGCGATCGCCGGCGTGTCGGTGCCGCATTACTGGCTCGGCATGGTGCTTGTCATCATCTTCTCGGTCGAGCTGAACTGGCTGCCCGCGGTCGGCGCCGGTCCGTCCGGTTCGGGCGCATGGTCGTGGGACTGGGCCCATATCCGCTTCCTGGTCCTGCCCGCGATCACAACATCGGTGATTCCGATGGGCATCATCACCCGCACCGTGCGCGCGCTGACCGGCGACATCCTCAGCCAGGATTTCGTCGAGGCGTTGCGCGCGAAGGGCCTGCGCGAAACCCAGGTGTTCCGCCATGTGCTGAAGAACGCCGCGCCGACCGCGCTGGCGGTCATGGGCCTGCAGCTCGGCTACATGCTGGGCGGCTCGATCCTGATCGAGACGGTGTTCTCTTGGCCCGGCTCGGGCCTGCTGTTGAACTCGGCGATCTTCCAGCGTGACCTTCCGCTCTTGCAGGGCACGATCCTGGTGCTGGCGATGTTCTTCGTCATCCTCAATCTCGTGGTCGACATCGCGCAGGCCGCGATCGATCCGCGCATCAAGCGAGGCTAACGATGAGCGTCAGTCCCCCCGGCGCCATCGACGACGCCTCGCTGCAGGCCGCGCCGGTCGCGAACGCACGCGGCTATTGGGCGACCGTCGGTCGCCGGATCGTCCGCGACAAGGTCAGCATGGTCTGCGTCGCGATCCTGCTGCTGATCTTTCTCTCGGCGCTATCGGCGCCGTATCTGCATCTCGCCGATCCCTACCAGGGCTCGATGATCCGGCGCCTGCGCCACATCGGCACGCCGAACTATCCGCTCGGGACCGACGAGCTGGGACGCGACATGCTGGCGCGGCTGATCTATGGCGGCCGGCTGTCGCTGCTGATCGGCATCTCGCCGGTCATTCTCGCGTTCGGCATCGGCACCATGCTGGGCCTCGTCGCCGGCTATGTCGGCGGCTGGGTCAACACCGCGATCATGCGCACCATCGATGTGTTCTACGCGTTCCCCTCGGTGCTGCTGGCGATCGCGATCTCCGGCGCACTCGGCGCCGGCATCACCAACTCCATCGTCTCCTTGACCATCGTGTTCGTGCCGCAGATCACCCGCGTCGCCGAGAGCGTCACCACGGGCGTGCGAAACCGCGACTTTGTCGAGGCTGCGCGGGCCTCCGGCGCGAATGCCTTCACGATCATGCGCGCGCATATGCTCGGCAATGTGCTCGGGCCGATCTTCGTCTACGCGACCGGCCTGATCTCGGTGTCGATGATCCTCGCCGCCGGTCTCTCCTTCCTCGGCCTCGGTACCAAGCCGCCGGAGCCGGAATGGGGCCTGATGCTGAACACCTTGCGTACCGCGATCTACGTCAACCCCTGGGTGGCGGCGCTGCCCGGCGTGATGATCTTCGCGGTCTCGATCTGCTTCAATCTGCTGAGCGACGGCCTGCGCAGTGCGATGGATATCCGGAGCTGATGGGCATGGCCATTTTAAACAACGGTCGAACGGCATCGGCAGTGCACCTCTCCCCGCCTGCGGGGAGAGGTCGGATCGCATCGCAAGATGCGATCCGGGTGAGGGGGTACAGGTCTCACCACATACACTTCCCGTGCGGCTGCCCCTCACCCCAACCCTCTCCCCGTAAGAACGGGGAGAGGGAGCGCAGCGGCATCTGCCGCACCTACCTGGGTCTATCGCTATGAGTGAAGCAACAGCTGTCATGGGTCTTGCCCCGATCGAGGATCTCGGCGGCAAGGCGCAGCCATTGCTGCGCGTTGATGGGCTCACGAAGCACTTCCCGGTGCGCGGTGGCCTGTTCGGCGCGCGCAAGACGGTGCGCGCGGTCGATGATGTCTCGTTCGCGATCGGCAAGGGCGAGACGGTCGGCATCGTCGGCGAGTCCGGCTGTGGCAAGTCGACGACGGCGCGGCTCCTGATGCATCTGATGGACCGCGATGCCGGCGAGATCATCTTCGACGGCCGGCAGGTCGGCCAAGAGATGTCCCTGCGCGAGCTGCGCCGCGGCATGCAGATGGTGTTCCAGGACTCCTATGCTTCGCTCAATCCGCGACTGACGATCGAGGAGTCGATCGCGTTCGGGCCGAAGGTGCATGGCATGGCGGATGGCGCGGCGCGCGCGCTTGCCCGCGATCTGCTCGGCAAGGTCGGGCTGCGGCCCGCAACCTTCGCCAACCGCTATCCGCACGAGATCTCCGGCGGTCAGCGCCAGCGTGTCAACATCGCGCGCGCGCTGGCTCTCTCGCCACGGCTCGTCATCCTCGATGAGGCGGTGTCGGCGCTCGACAAGTCGGTCGAGGCGCAGGTGCTGAACCTGCTGATGGACCTGAAGCGCGAGTTCGGCTTGACCTATCTGTTCATCAGCCACGACCTCAACGTCATCAACTACATCTCCGACCGCGTGCTGGTGATGTATCTCGGCGAGGTGGTCGAGCTCGGCCCCGTCGAGCAGGTCTGGGCCAAGCCCGCGCATCCCTACACGCGCGCGCTGCTCGCTGCGATGCCGTCCTCCGATCCCGACCGGCGCACCGAGGTGCCGCCGATCTCGGGCGATCCGCCGAACCCGATCGATCCGCCTTCCGGCTGCCGCTTCCACACCCGCTGCCCGTTCGCCGAGGCGCCATGCGCGAATGTCGCGCCAAGACTGACGGAGCTGGATACAATGGGACATCAGGCCGCCTGCCACATGGCGATCCCCGGCTCGGGACACAGCCGGGCGCCGGCCGCCTGACGAGCGGACACCAGCAGCGAGAAGCGTCAATGACCAGACCCACGCCCCAGCAAGTCAGTGCCATCGCGGAGGCCTCCGGCCTGCCGATCGACAAGGAGGTTGCAACCCGGATCGCCGACTCGATCGGACCGGCGTTCGACAACTTCGCGGCCGTTGCCGGCACGCTGCCGTTCGACCTGGAGCCGGCGAGCTATGTCGTGGCGCAGACGCTGAAGGTGGGCCGATGAGCACCGAACCTGGCTTGATGACCCTGATGGACGTCGCGAAGGCGATCGCGGACAGGAAGCTCTCTTCGGTCGAGGTGACGCGCTCCTGTCTGCATCGCATTGCGCAGTGGCAGCCGAAGCTGAACGCCTTCATGGCGATCGAGTCCGAGCCGGCGCTGAAGGCCGCCGCCGAGGCCGATGCCGCGCTTGCCAAGGACGGCCCCAAGGGTCCGCTGCACGGCGTTCCGCTCGCGCACAAGGACATGTATTACGAGGCCGGCCACATCTCGACCTGCGGCTCGCTGATCCGGCGCGACTTCGTCGCAACGACGACCTCGACCGCGCTGCAGCGGCTGAAGGATGCCGGTTCGATCCGGCTCGGCACCTTGCAGATGGCCGAATTCGCCTACGGCCCGACCGGGCACAACGCGCATTACGGTCCGGTGCACAATCCCTGGAAGCTCGGCTACGTCACCGGCGGCTCGTCGTCCGGCTCCGGCTCGGCGGTCGGCGCGCGCCTGACGTTTGCGGCGCTCGGCTCCGACACCGGCGGCTCGATCCGCATGCCCGCGAATTTCTGCGGCGTCACCGGCCTGAAGGTGACCTGGGGCCGCGTCAGCCGCGCCGGTGCGATGCCGCTGTCGCAATCGCTCGACACGGTCGGGCCGCTGGCGCAGACGGCGGAGGATTGTGCGCTGATGCTCGGGCTGATGGCTGGTCCCGATCCGGAGGATCCCACCGCCAGCGCGGCGCCCGTGTCGGACTATGTCGCCGCCACCCAGGCCTCGATCAAGGGTCTCAGGATCGGTGTGCCCAAGGCGTTCTATGTCGACGACCTCGATCCTGAGGTGGCGCGCTGTCTCGATGCGACCATCGCGGTGCTGAAGACCGAGGGTGCCGATGTGGTTCAGGTCGAGCTGCCGGATCAGCGCCAGCTCACCGCAGCCTGCCAGCTCGTGCTCGCGGTCGAAGCGGCGGCCTTCCATAAGCGCTGGATGATCGAGCGTCCGCAGGACTATGGCCCGCAGGTGCTGATGCGGCTGCAGAACGCGCTCGCCGTCTCCGGCGTCGCCTATCTCGAAGCGTTGCGCTGGCGCGGTGCGGCCCTGGCGGCGCATGTCGCGGCAACCTCCGGCGTCGATGCCGTGATCGCGCCGGTGTCGCCGCTGGTGACGCCGTCGATCGCCGACAGCGATGTCGGCGGCGCGCCCGGCGCGGAAGCCGTGATCCAGCGCATCACCCGCTTCACGCGCCCGGTGAACTATCTCGGCCTGCCGTCGCTGGCGATCCCGACCGGCTTCACGTCGACGGGACTTCCGGTCGGCATGCAATTGATCGGCCGCTCCTTCGATGAAGCCACCATCCTGACCATCGGCGCCGCGTTCCAGCGCGCGACGGATTTCCACGCCAGGGTGCCGACGCTGCCATGAAGCGTAGCGCTCGCTCCTCACATTCGGTGTCGTCCCGGCCAAGCCTGACGTCGCGCAGCGACGGCAGGCGCAGAGCCGGGATCCATAGCCACCGGCCGTCGTTTTGCGATGGCTCGGAGTGGCGATGGTGCCGCAATTGTGGATCGGGAGTATGGGTCCCGGGTCGGCGCGCGACGGCGCGTTGCGCCGCCGTGCTTGCCCGGGACGACACCGAGTTTGTCAGGATCAGATTGCCATGACCAACCTCGTCGAGATCGACAACCTCACCATCCGCTTCACCGGCGAGCGCACCGTGCATGCGGTGAACGATGTCAGCCTGTCGCTCGGCGATGGCGAGGTGCTCGGGCTGCTCGGCGAGTCCGGCTCGGGCAAGAGCGTGACGATGCGGGCGCTGATGCGGTTGTTGCCGAAGAAGCGCACGCAGATCGCAGGCCACGTCAAGGTGCTGGGCCGCGACGTGCTGGCGATGAGCGATGACGAGCTGTCGCAGTTTCGCGGCCGCTCGGTGTCGATGATCTTCCAGGAGCCGGGGCTGGCGCTCGATCCGGTCTATACGATCGGCCGGCAGATCGCCGAGACCGTGATGCGCCACGAGGGCAAGAGCTACGCGGAAGCCTCCGCGCGGGCGCTGGAGATGCTCGACGTCGTCCGCATTCCCTCGGCCAAGCGGCGGCTGGAGTCCTACCCGCACGAGATGTCCGGTGGCATGCGGCAGCGCGCGATGATCGCGCTGGCGCTGGCGTGCCGGCCGAAGGTGCTGCTCGCCGACGAGCCCACCACCGCGCTCGACGCCACTGTCCAGATCCAGATCCTGCTGCTGCTGCGCGAACTGCAGCGCGAGTTCGGCATGTCCGTCATCTTTGTCACCCACGACATCGGCGTCGCCATCGAGATCTGCGACCGCGTTGCCGTGATGTATGCCGGAGAGATCGTGGAGCAGGGCAGCTTGCGCGATATCGTCCGTCAGCCCGTGCACCCCTATGCCCGGGGCCTGCTGGCTTCGACCATTCACGGCGCAAAACGCGGCGAGCGGCTGCAGACCATCCCGGGCACGCCGCCCTCGCTCGACCAGGCGCCGCGGAGCTGCTCGTTCGCACCGCGCTGCGGCCTGGCGCAGCCGCGCTGCGCGGAGGCGCCGCCGCCGAACGTCGCGCTCGGCCCGCAGCGGCTGGCGCGCTGCATCCTCGCGGAAGCTTCGGCAAGTGTGGCGGCAACGTAACGGTTGGCCCGAAACGCTCCATTCCCAGGCCGGAACTGTGCATCGCGTGTCGAAGCGTCGCGGTCGCCTCGCTAAGGTGCGGCAATGCGCGCCCTCGATCGGCCGCGCCGGTTGAGGACATGCCATGCACGTATCGAACGAAGGTATCTTGGTCATCCTGTTTGTCGGTCTGATCGCTGGCTGGCTGGCCGGCAAGATCGTCCGCGGCACCGGCTTCGGCCTGGTCGGCGACATCGTGATCGGGGTGCTCGGCGCCTTGGTCGCGAGCCTGATCTTCCCGCGGCTCGGAATCCGGATCGGGACCGGCCTCGTGTCGGAAATCGTCTATTCCGCGCTCGGCGCCATCATTCTCCTGCTGGTGGTGCGGCTGGTGCGGACCGGCGGGCGGCTCTAGGGCTCGCGATCCTGCGCGGCTGAACGTTTGCACCGGGCTATGCGACATACCCGAACACATCACTAATTTACGCTAAAGTGAGCATCGTTGGACGCTCACCGCGGGAATCAGTATATTTCGCCTTGTTTGCCGCCAGTTTGTGCCTTTGATCGGCGGTCATGCAGCTCATTTGATCAATTGAAGAGATGGTGGTGATGGCGGCCGCACCTCACGTGAGGCAATCCGAGCTCAGCGATGCCTTGCGCGGTTGCCGCAGCGCCTTCATCGGCGTCGGGGTGATGAGCTGCATCATCAACCTGCTGTATCTCACCGGCTCGATCTTCATGCTCGAGGTCTACGACCGGGTGCTGCCGAGCCGGTCCGTGCCGACGCTGATCGGCCTCATCATCATCGCCGCCGGGCTGTACGCCGCCCAGGGCGCACTCGACATGATCCGCAGCCGCATTCTCGGCCGGATCGGCACCGCGCTCGACGAGAGCCTGAACGCGCGGGTGTTCGACACCGTGGTGCGGCTGCCGCTGTCGGCGGGCGGCCGCAACGAGGGGCTGCAGCCGCTGCGCGACCTCGACAACATCAGGAGCTTCCTCGGCAGCCAGGGGCCGGGCGCGTTCTTCGACCTGCCGTGGCTGCCGCTGTATCTGGCGATCTGTTTCGCCTTCCACGTCATGCTCGGCGTCACCGCGCTCGCCGGCGCCATCATCCTCGTCACCTTGACGCTGATCACCGAATTCCTCACCCGCTCGCCGGCCAAGGAGGCGATGGGGCTCGCCGCGCGCCGCAACGATCTGGTCACCGCAAGCCGCCGCAACGCCGAGGTCCTGGTCGCGATGGGCATGACCGGGCGCATGCTGTCGCGCTGGAGCGAAACCAACGAGAAATATCTCGCCGGCAACCAGCGCGCCAGCGATGTCGCCGGCGGCCTCGGCGCCATCGCCAAGGTGCTGCGCATGATGCTGCAATCGGCGGTGCTCGCGGTCGGCGCCTATCTCGTGATCCACCAGGAGGCGACCGCCGGCATCATCATCGCCGGCTCGATCCTGAGCGCGCGGGCGCTGGCGCCGGTCGATCTCGCGATCGCGCATTGGAAGAGCTTCGTGGCGGCGCGCCAGAGCTGGCGCCGTCTCAGCCATCTGTTGCAGACGATGCCGCAGCGATCGGCGCCGACCCTGCTGCAGCCGCCGGTCGGCAAGCTCTCGGTCGAGGCCATCTCGATCGTCGCTCCGGGGGATCAGAAAGCGATCGTGCAGGACGTCAGCTTCGCGCTGTCGGCCGGCAACGGCCTCGGCATCATCGGTCCGAGCGCGTCGGGCAAGTCCTCTCTGGTCCGCGCGCTCGTCGGTGTCTGGCGTCCGGTGCGCGGCCATGTCCGGCTGGACGGCGCCGCGCTCGACCAATGGTCGACGGATGAGCTTGGCCGCCATGTCGGCTATCTGCCGCAGGACGTCGAGCTGTTCGCCGGCACCGTGGCGCAGAACATCTGTCGCTTCGACCCGAATGCCTCGGCCGAGGGCATCATCGCCGCTGCCAAGGAGGCCGGCGTGCATGACATGATCATCAAGATGCGCGAGGGCTACGATACAGAGATCGGCGAGCAGGGCGCGGCGCTCTCCGCAGGGCAGGCGCAGCGTGTGGCGCTGGCGCGCGCGCTCTATGGCAACCCGTTCCTGATCGTGCTCGACGAGCCCAACTCCAATCTCGACACCGAGGGCGACGAGGCGCTGTCGCGCGCCGTGCGCTCGGCGCGGGCGCGCGGCGCCATCGTCGTCGTCGTCGCGCACCGGCCGATCGGCATCGAGGCGGTCGATCATGTGCTGGTGATGAAGGACGGCCGGGCCCAGGCGTTCGGTCCGAAGGAGACGGTGCTGGCGCAGGTGCTGCAGCCGCGTGCGCCGTCGCCGATCAAGATCGTCTCGGAAGCCGGAGTGGCGAAGCCATGAGCAGTCAGGTCATTGCCGGTCCACTTCCTGGCGGCCGCAAGACGGAAAGTGTGCGCGAGTCGATCCGCCGCCACCTGCTGATCGGCATGGGCGTCGTCGTCGCGGTCGCCGGCGGGTTCGGCGGCTGGGCCGCAACGCAGCAGATCTCCGGCGCGCTGATCGCGCCCGGCCAGATCGTGGTCGAATCCAACGTCAAGAAGGTGCAGCATCCGACCGGCGGCGTGGTCGGCGAGCTCCGGGCGCGCGACGGCGACGTCGTCAAATCCGGCGACATCGTCGTCAGGCTCGACGACACCGTGACCAAGGCGTCTCTCGCCATCGTCACCAAGAATCTCGATGCGCTGCAGGCGCGCGCCGCGCGGCTGGAGGCCGAGCAGCGCGGCTGGGCCAAGATCCTGTTTCCGCCGCAGTTGCTGCAGCGCATGAGCGATCCCGAGGTCAAGAGCCTGACGGCGAGCGAGACCAAGCTGTTCGAGGTCCGCGTCAACGGCCGCATCGGCCAGAAGGCGCAGCTGCGCGAGCGCGTCACCCAGCTGAACGAGGAGATCGAGGGGCTCTCGGCGCAGGTCAGTGCCAAGGACCAGGAGATCGCGCTGGTGCAGAAGGAGCTCGACGGCGTGCGCCAGCTCTATGAGCAGCATCTGGTGCAGCTGTCGCGCCTGACCACCTTGGAGCGCGACGCCGCCCGGCTCAACGGCGAGCGTGCCCAGTTCATCGCGGCGCGGGCGCAGGCCAAGGGCAAGATCAGCGAGACCGAGCTGCAGATCATCCAGGTCGATAAGGACATGGTCAGCGAGGTGTCCAAGGATCTGCGCGAGACCACCGACAAGATCGGCGAGTTCGTCGAGCGCAAGGTCACCGCCGAGGATCAGCTCCGCCGCGTCGACATCCGCGCGCCGCAGGACGGCATGGTGCTGCAGTCCTCCGTGCATACCGTGGGCGGCGTCATCACCGCCGGCGATACCATCATGCTGATCGTGCCGCAGAGCGACGATCTCCAGGTCGAGGCCAAGGTCAACCCGCAGGACATCGACAAGCTGCAGGTCGGTCAGAAGACCTTGCTGCGGCTGTCCGCCTTCAACCAGCGCACGACGCCGGAGCTGAACGGCGTCGTCAGCCGCGTCTCGCCCGACGTCACCACCGACCAGCGCACCGGCCAGAGCTACTACACCATCCGCGTGTCGATGCCGCCGGAGGAGATCGCACGGCTCGGCGACGTCAAGCTGATCCCGGGCATGCCGGTGGAAGCCTTCGTCCAGACCGGCGACCGCACCGTGATCTCCTACCTGATGAAGCCACTGCACGACCAGCTGATGCGCGCGTTCCGGGAGAAGTGAGATCGTCGGCCGGTCGCTGAGTGGCCACTGGCGGCGCCCCAATTTCGGTGTCATCCCCGCGAATGCGTGGATCCATAGCCACAGGCGGAAGTCGGTTTGCGCAACCGGCGCAACACGCAGCCTGCCCCAAGACAGATCACGCGGTATGGGTCCCGGGTCGGCGCCCGCCGCCGCTTCGCGTCGCCGGGCTTGCCCGGGACGACAGCGGAGGCTATTCGCCGAGCTTCTCCAGCAACAACTCCAGCGCGCTCTTCGCGAACAAACGCATATTGGCGAAGCGGTCGTTGCTGCCGCTTTCCAGTGTCACCACCGCCGACGCTGGCCCGGCCACGGCAAAACACGCATGGCCCGCCGCATCCCCGTAGCGATTGCCGGCAGGACCCGCGGCGCCGGTCTCCGACACTCCCCAATCAGTGGCAAAGCGCGTCCTGATCTGCCGCGCCAGCAGCTCCGCATACGGCTCGGACGCCGAGCGGATCCCTTTCATCGCGTCGTCCGGAATGTCCATCAGCACGCGACGCGCGTCTCGCGTATAGACCACGGCGCCGCCGAGGAAATAGGCCGAGGCGCCGGGCACCGCGAGCAGCGACGCCGCGATCAGGCCGCCGGCGGAGGATTCCGCCACCGCGATCGTCTGCTTGCGTGCGACCAGCCGCGCCGCGACCTGACCGGCGATGGCAATCAGTTCATCCATGGCAAACCTCGCTCCGGCTCCCGCCGCACCGTCAAAAAAATGGGCGGCATCCGATGATGCCGCCCGCGACGTGAACAGACAACCCGATCAGGCGGCCACGGGTTCGCGCGCCGCGACCGCCTGGCGGCCGCCGCGATAGACCGTCATTGCCGCGATGATGCCGAGCACGGCGGCGCACATCAGCCAGTAGCCGGGCGAGGCCTTGTCGCCGGTCTTGTTGATGAGCCAGGTCGAGACCGCAGGCGTCGCGGTGCCGAACAGCCCAGCGGCCAGCGCAAAGGCGATCGAGAAGCAGGTGGTGCGGACATGCGCAGGCACGATCTCGACCAGGCAGCCCAGCATGGTGCCGCTATAGACGCCGAAATAGAACGAGAACAGCATTTCGACAGTGAGCAGCTTGCCGAAGCTCGGCGCCGCCGCGAGCCAGTGCAACGCCGGGTAGGCGGTGAGGAATGCCAGCGCCGCGATGGTCACGAGCACCGGCTTGCGTCCGATCCGATCCGACACCGCGCCGCCGACCGGATTCCAGAGAAAGTTGGTCACGGCGACCAGCAAAGTGACGAGCAGTGAATCCGACGCCGACAGCTTCAGCTGCTTGCCGAAGCCGGGACCGTAGACGGTGATGAAGTAGAACATCGTCGTGGTCAGCACGGCGATCATCATGCCGAGGATCACGATGCGCCAGTTCTCCAGCGCCGAGGCGAACACTTCGCGCGCGGTCGGGTGCTTCTTCATCGCGAGGAAGGCCGGCGTCTCCTCCAGCGTGCGGCGCAGGAAGAAGATCAGCGGAATGATCAGGCAGCCGATGAAGAAGGGAATGCGCCAGCCCCAGGCGGCCACGATGTCCGCCGGCATGGCCTGGTTGAGCACGTAGCCGATGACCGACGCGACGAAGATCGCGACCTGCTGGCTGGACGACTGGAACGAGGTGTAGAGGCCGCGATTGCCGGGCGTGGAGATCTCGGACAGATAGACCGACACGCCGCCGAGCTCGACACCGGCCGAGAAGCCCTGCAACAGCCGGCCGAGCAGCACGATGATCGGGGCCGCGATGCCGATCGTCGCATAGGTCGGGCAGAATGCGATGACGATCGTGCCGATCGCCATGATGCCGAGCGTCACGATCAGGCCCTGGCGTCGGCCGATCTTGTCGACATAGGCGCCGAGCACGATAGCGCCGACCGGTCGCATCAGGGCGCCGAGCCAGAACACGCCATAGGCATTGAGCAGCGATGCAGTCTCGTTCTCCGATGGGAAGAACGCCTTGGCGATGATCGGCGCGTAGAAGCCGAACAGGAAGAAGTCGAACTGCTCGAGGAAATTGCCGCTGGTGGCGCGCAGGATCGCGCCGATGCGCGAATGGATCGTGGCCGGCTGCGGGATTGACGTTGAGGACACGCGGGGAGACTCCTACCGTCGAGAGGCTCGTGCGGAGGATTTCTACGCCGGCCGAGGGGAAAGGTGCGACAATCTGCCACGCCAGGCCCTGGCGGCCAATAGTTTTGCGCCTAAGGAGCCCTAGGCCTGAACAGAATTGGCCGCGGCCGACTTCTGCTGCACTGCACCCTTCAGCCATTGCCGGAACGCCTTCAGCTTCGGCGGATCGGTCCGGCCCTCCGGCGTCACCAGATAGAAGCCGGCATCGCTCGGCAGGGTCATCTTGAACGGCACCACCAGCCGGCCCTTGGCGATGTCGTCCTGGACGTAGGCCGTCCGCCCGATCGCAACGCCGAGCCCGTCGATCGCGGCCTGGACGGTCATCAGCGACAGGTCGAAGCTCAGCCGGCCCTGCCTCGACATCTCGACCGGCAGACCCGCCGCGGTCAGCCAGAGCCGCCAATCGTCGTCATAACCTCCGCTGGCCTGCAGCAGCGTGTGATGCGCGAGGTCCTCCGGACAGCGCAGCGGCTTGTCGCCCTGCAGCAGCGCCGGACTGCAGACCGGAAACAGCTCGTCGGCCATCAGCCATTCCGCCCGCACGCCCGGCCAGTGGCCGCGGCCATAGCGGATCGCGGCGTCGACGTCGTCCTTGCGAAAATCGACCAGGCCGGTCGAGGTCGTGATGCGCACGTCGATGCCGGGATGGGCCTCCTGAAAGGCCGTCAGCCGCGGCAGTAGCCATTTCGCCGCCAGCGAGGCGATGGTCGAGACCGTCAGCACCTTGGCGTTGTCCTTGCGAACCAGCCGTTCCGTTGCCAGCCGGAGATCGTCGAATGCGGCGCGCACGAGCGGAAGATAGTCGCGGGCCTGTGGCGTCAGCGCGAGACTGCGGTTCTGGCGGACGAACAGGCGGATGCCGAGCTCGTCTTCCAAGCGCTTGATCTGATGGCTGATGGCGGTCTGCGTCACGTTCAGCTCGGAGGCCGCGCGGGTGAAGCTCAGATGCCGCGCCGCAGCCTCGAACGCCCGCAATCCATTCAGCGACGGTAGCCGGGCCATTCGCGGCCTCCCGGTTCATGACGTTATTTCATCCGAAACGGTAGTAAATGTCGTTTGTGGATGAAGCGCAAGCGCTCGATATTGCAGCCTCAAGGAATTTTCAGGAGGCTTTCATGTCCGTCTACGTCTCCTCGTCAATGACGAAACATCATGGCCCGGGGTTCTGGTCCGGCGTCGTGGAGCTGCTTGCGGCCTGGCGCTTCCGCTACCGGACCCGGCACGAGCTTGCGCAGTGGTCGGAGCGCGACCTGCACGATCTCGGCCTGTCCCGCAGCGATATCGCCGCCGAGATCGATAAGCCTTTCTGGCGGGGTTGATCCCCCTCACTCATCCCGCCGCGCCGGCGCCGCTCCGCAAAGGAGGGCGCCGGCAAGCTTCCCCGTTGGAGCCGCGCATGCCGACGCCCGCCATTGCCGATCTCGCTGCCGGCTCCAACACCATTCACACGCGGCGCGGTGAGGAGGTGCGCCTGCGCTTCGTCACACCTGACGACGCCGAGGCGCTGCAGAGCTATGTCCGGTCCTTGAGCCAACGCTCGCGCCACAAGCGTTTCCTCGGCGCGCTCAACGAGCTGCCAAAGGCGGTGCTCGAGGATTTCGTCGCGCTCGGCCGCAACGACCGGTACAGCCTGATCGCGACGATGGACCATGACGGCGTCGAAGGCATCGTGGCCGAGGCGCGCTATGCATTCGATCGCGGCACCGGTCGTGTCGAGTTTGGCCTGTCGGTCCATGACCGCTGGCAAGGCCACGGCATCGGTCCGGCGCTTATCGCGAATCTGGACGGACGCGCGCTCGCGTTGGGTGGCGTGACCCTGTCGGGCGATGCGCTGCGCACCAACGACGTGATGATTGCATTGGCCCGCAAGGCCGGTTTCACGATCAAGCCGCATGCGGACGATTGGACCCTGGTGCGGTTCGAGAAGGCTCTGAGCGGAGCGGTGGCTCATTTAGTGGGGGCAGATTTACACGTGGTCGGTCGCGAGTCCTAAGTCCCAACGTCCGAGATCAATGGATGGATGTCATTACCCCGCCAAGGCGCGACGTCCAGTACGCCGCCGCCGCACCTTGTCACCAGCTATCAGTTGCGGCCACTGGATCGCCCGGTCACGCCGGGCGACGATAGGTTGTTACCATACGACCATCCATCCACGTCATTGCGAGCGCAAGCGAAGCAATCCGGAGTCCTTGCCCAGCCCTGGATTGCTTCGCTCGCAATGACGAGACTCGCGGGTCGCCTTTCGGCTCAAAACGTCTCCACCCACGGCCGCAGCTCCATCTCCCAGCTCCAGGCACTGCGTGGCTGCTGCAGCACGCTCCAATAACTCGCGGCGATGGCATCCGGATCGAGCATCGAATTGGGACGCTCCGCCGGCTCCTGGCGTTCCGCGCTCCTGATCGCGCCGTCGATGACGAAATGCGCGACGTGGATGCCCTGCGGCGACAATTCGCGCGCCATGCTCTGGGCTAGGCCGCGCAGCGCGAACTTGCCCATCGCGAACGGCGCCGACTGGGCGTAGCCCTTCACGCTGGCGGAGGCGCCGGTGAACAGGATGGCGCCGTGCTTGTTCGGCAGCATGCGCTGTGCCGCCTGCTGCGCCACCAGGAAGCCGCCGAAGGCGCTGATGGCAATCGACTGCTGCACGTCGGCCGGCACGAGATCGGTGAGCGCTCCGCGCGCCCGCGCGCTGGCGTTGTAGACCACGAGATCGGGCGCGCCGATCTCGCGCTCGACGATGCCGAACAGCCGCTCGACCTCCTCCGGATTGGTCGCATCGCAGGGGTAGGCGCGGGCGCCGGTTTCGTTGCAGAGCGCTCCGAGCTTCTCGATCTTGCGGGCGGCCAGCGCCACGCGGATCTTCTCGCGCGCGAACAGCCGCGCCAGCGAGGCCGAGAGCCCTTCGCCGGCACCGACGATGAGGGCGATCTTGTAGGCAGGGATGTCCATGGGCATGTCCTTGAGCCAGAGCGTCCGCAGACATCAAGCTAGTGCACCGGCGGCCGACTTCCTACGGCTCGTCCCCACATTTTTGCTGCGCGTCCTCAGGTGGGACGCGGCTGCAATCCGGCGAGGCAGCCGATCTCCTCCAGCACGACATCGAGCCGGCTGCGATCGTGCAGGAAGGCATATTTGCCGCGGAGCATCGCCAGCGAGCGCGCGTGATATTTCTGCGGCTTCTGCATCCACGTGAAGTCGCCGAACTGGACGCGAAAGGCATCGCGTTTCTCGGCCAGCGCCTGTTCATTGGCGAGCGTCCACGGCATGAACAGCGCGCCGACCTGGCGGGTCAGGATCGGCATCAGGGTCAGCGACAGTTCCGGCCACAGCTCGAACTCGCCTTCGGCGCGCGGCCATAGCATGCGGTGGATCCAGGCCAGCACATGCGGCGCGCGGCCTTCGATCAAAGCGCCCGCAGTCGGATCGGTCCACAGCTCGTAGAACTGGGCCCACAGTCCGAAATCGCCATAGGCCGGACGCCGGCCGAACAGATACGGCCTGACCGAGAGATGCCGTTCGAGCAGGTCGAGCATTTCGGCAAACCCCTGCTCAATCTGCGGCGCGTTGATCTCGTTCGAGCCGACGTACCACAGCCGCTCGACCATGCGCGCGCGGATCTTCTCGGCCAGTTCGCCGACCTCGATCTCGTCCGCCTTGGGGGCGCGGATGCGGGCGATGCGCCCGGCTGAGGCGCGCTGGTCGAGATCGCGGGCCCAGCGATAGTGGAACATCCACTTGTTGCCCCACTCGTCGCCGAACTCCTCGATCAGGGCCGAGATGAAGCTCGTCAGCGCGTCGCCTGGATGAATCGTCGGCTGCGGAAAGTCGAGCTCGAGCGCATCGATGATCGGCGTCGAATCCTGCATCGGCACCTCGTCGGGAGCGACCACCAGCGGAATGATCGGCATCTTGGCGTGCCGCGCGAACTCGGTCTCGCTTTCCGCGTTGCGCAATATCCAGTGATGCGGAATGCCCTTGTAACGCAGATACGATCGCACCTTGACCGAATAGGGCGACATCTCCGCCCCGAAGATGCGATAAACCTCCGTCGGCTGATTGGTCATGGATCTGCTCCCGGTTCGGCGCACGCCGCTGCCTGTTGTGTATCCGATCAGGCGCAACCTGTCGAAGAGTCCATCAGAGACTTGCGGAAACGAACGAGGGCTTAACGATCATGCATCAGTTCCTGAAGCGCGATGACGTGATGACCGGCGGCGCGAGGCCGGAGCTGCTGGCGCCCGATACCACCGGGCTGAACTTCTATCGCGCCGACCCCGCGCTCGCCGATCTCTTGCGCATCCATCTGCCCGAGGCGCTGTTTCGGCACCTCGTGCCGCATCTCGACCGCCTCGGCGAGCTCGCCGGCTCCTATCTCGACGAATGCGCCCGCCTGGCTGACCGCCATGGCCCTGTGCTGCACCAGCGCGACCGCTTCGGCCGCGACGTGCAGTGGGTCGAGTACCATCCGGCCTATCGCGAGCTCGAGCGCGCCGCCTTTGGCGAGTTCGGCATCCACGCGATGTCGATCCGCAAGGGCATTCTCGGCTGGCCGACCAAGTATCCGGTCACGGCCAAGCACGCCTTCACCTTCCTGTTCAACCAGGCGGAGTTCGGTCTGGGCTGTCCGATCAACGTCACCGACGGCTGCGCCAAGCTGCTGGCGAGCTTCGGCAGCGACGGGCTCAAGGCCAAGTACCTCGATGGCCTGACCCAGACCGACATGAGGAAGCTGACCCAGGGTGGCCAGTTCATGACCGAGAAGGAAGGCGGCTCCGATGTCGGCACGTTGACGACGGTCGCCGTGCCGGAGGGCGACCATTGGCGCCTGCATGGCGAGAAATGGTTCTGCTCCAATGCCGACGCGAAAGTGGTGATGCTGCTGGCGCGGCCACAAGGTGCCGAAGCGGGAACGCGCGGCGTCGGCCTGTTCCTGATGCCGCGCTTCCTCGATGACGGCAGTCAGAACCACTATCGGATCGTGCGCCTGAAGGACAAGCTCGGAACGCGCTCGATGGCCTCGGGCGAGATCAAGCTGGAGGGCGCCGTCGCCTATGCGGTCGGGAGGCTCGATCGCGGCTTTGTACAGATGGCCGAGATGGTCAACTCGTCGCGGCTCTCCAACGGCGTCAAGTCGACCGCGCTGATGCGGCGCGCCTGGCACGATGCCATCACCGTCGCGCGCAATCGGGTGGTGTTCGGAAAGCCAATCGTCGATCTGCCGCTCGGGCGGCGGCAATTGCTCAAGATCCTGCTCCCGACCGAGCAGGCGCTGTCGATGAGCTTCCTCACCGCCGACGCGCTCGACCGCGCCGAAGCGGGCAGCCAGGATGCCGCGGCGCTGCTGCGAATCCTGACGCCGACCCTGAAGTTTCGCGCCACGCGCGACGCGCGGAAGGTCTGCGGCGATGCGTTGGAGATGCGCGGCGGCATCGGCTATGTCGAGGAGTTCGTCACCGCGCGGCTGCTGCGCGACGCCCATCTCGGCTCTATCTGGGAAGGCACCGGCAACATCGTCGCGCTCGATGCGTTGAAGCGCGCCGTGGGCCGGCACGGTGCGGAGGCCGCGCTGGCCGCCGACCTGCATGCGCGGCTCGACGACAGTGCCGCCGTGCCGCAGGCCTGGCGCGATCAGCTGCATCGACTCGTGGATCGTGCCGTGGGCTTTGCGCGCGAGATCGCGGGACGCGCCGACAATGAGTCGGAAGCGCGCCGCGCCACCAGCCTGCTGTATCACGTGGCGAGCGCCGTCTCGACGACCTGGGAAAGCGCACGCATCCACGCGATGCGCGGCGACGCGCGGCGGTTGCTATTGGCGAAGCTCGTCGTCGATCATCGTCTGACGCCGTCCGATCCGTTCCGGCTCGCGGAAAACGAGACGGACGACGCGATGGCGACGCTGCTGCTCGGCGATCGCGTCGCAGGCATGGACGAGGTTGGCGAACTGATCTCGGCGGCGTAGTCTTGTGGAATGTCACGAAGATGGATCGCGAGCTCATGGCTTCTACTTTGTGCGAGTGATGAGCGAACAGGCTGGGGGTACAGGTCTAATCATTTGCACCACCCGTGCGGCTGCCCCTCACCCCAACCCTCTCCCCGTGAAGAACGGGGAGAGGGAGCGCAGCGGCTACGTCGAAATAGCCGGATAACAACTCACAATAACAGGGAGAACGCCAATGAAAGCCGCCGTGCTGATGGAGGTCAACAAGCCGCTCGTCATCGAGGACGTCAGCGTGCCCAAGCCGGGGCCGCGGGAAGTGCTGATCCGCACGGCGGTGGCGGGGCTCTGCCATTCCGATCTGCATTTCATCGAGGGCCTGTATCCGCATCCGCTGCCCGCGGTGCTGGGCCATGAATCCGCTGGGATCGTCGAGCAGGTCGGCGCCGATGTCACCTATGTGAAGCCGGGCGATCACGTCGTCACCTGCCTCTCGGTGTTCTGCGGCACCTGCGACAACTGCACGACGGGCCGTCCGGTGCTGTGCACCGACACCACGGTGAAGATGCCGCCAGGCGCCTCCAACCGGCTGTCATGGGCGAGAGCTGAGAAGCTGCATCAGTTCCTCAACCTGTCGTCCTTTGCCGAACAGATGCTGGTGCACGAGAATGCGATCGTGAAGATCCGCAACGATATGCCGCTCGAGCTCGCCGCGCTGATCGGCTGCGGCGTCATCACCGGCTATGGCGCCGTCGTCAACACGGCGCGGGTGCAGGCCGGCGAGACGGTGGCCGTGATCGGCTGCGGCGGCGTCGGCATGGCTGCGATCAACGGCGCCGAGATCGCGGGTGCCGGTCGCATCATCGCCATCGACACCAATCCGGCCAAGCTGCAGCTCGCGACGAAACTGGGCGCGACCGACATCATCAATCCCACTGAGGGTGACGCCGTGGCCCAGGTGCGCGAGCTCACCAAGGGGGGCGTGCATCACGCCTTCGAGGTGCTCGGGCGCAAGGAGACCGCCGAGCAGGCCTTCGCGATGCTGGCGCCGGGGGGCACCGCGACCATCGTCGGCATGATCCCGTTCGGGCAGAAGATCGAGCTGCACGGCTTCGACTTCCTGCGCGAGCGCCGCATCCAAGGCTCTTCGATGGGCTCCAACCACTTCCGCGTCGATATGCCCCGCCTCGTCGAGTTCTATCTGCGCGGCAAGCTGCACCTGGAAGACTGGATCTCCGCCAAGCTGAAGCTGTCGGAGATCAACGAGGGCTTCGCCAACATGAAAGCCGGCAAGACGCTGCGCAGCGTGATCATGTTCGATGCATGAGGGGCACGGTCGAGTGTGAGGAAGTTGATGGGGTTTGGCGGGTCTGCCTATTAGTCACTCGTCATGCCCGGGCTTGACCGGGGCATCCAGCCTCTGGAAGATGGATGGCCGGGTCAAGCCCGGCCATGACGATGTAGGACGGCGGAATTTGGTGAGGCGTTGTTGAAGAAGTCGAAGCACTAACTAATTCGCGAACCGTGGCGGCGGAACGAAGCCGCCGAACTCGCGCTCGATCAGGTCGGCGAGCTTGAGCGGCGTGCGGTCTTCGAGGAATGGGCCGACGATCTGCACGCCCACCGGCAAGCCGTTGGCGAGGCCGAGCGGGATCGCGGTCGCCGGCAGTCCGGGCAAGGTGGCGATGCCCGGCCAAGCGAGCTGATCGGCGTAGCAATGCTCGACGCCGTCGATGCTGATGCGGCGCTGCTCCTGGTCGGGCGAATGATCGTGCGGATAGGCCGGAGTCGGCATGATCGGGCAGATCACGGCGTCGAACTGCTCGAACAGCGTTCGCCATTGCGCGCGCAGCCGCGCCCGCGCCCCGCCGGCCTGAACCCAGTCGCGATGGCTGAGCGCGATGCCGCGCAGTCGCTCGGCCGCGAGGCTCGCCGCCTCCTTCGGCAATTGCGCGGCCGCCTGGCTGGCGCCGGCGTGGACCTCCGCCGGCATGGTGGCGCCGATGAAGCCGAGCAGCAGGCGCATGTAGAGCCGGCTCGATGCGGCGAAGTCCGGCAGCAGCGGGCTCTCTGTCGCGACGTTGACGCCGGCCCGTGCCAGGTCGGCCGTCAGCCGCTCGATCGCGCCGCGCACGGCGCTGTCGGTCGGCAGCAGCGGATCGCTCGCGACCACCAGCACGCGGAAATCCTGCAGGCGACCGTGACGCGCCGGCGGCAGGTCGAGGCGATACGCCTTGCCGGCCTCGAGCGGGTCGGGGCCTGCGATCACATCGAGCAGCAGCGACAGATCGGCGGCCGAACGGGCCATCGGGCCGACGACGGCGAGGTCGGCCTCGCCGGGCAGCGGCTGAAATGGCGGCGGCGTGTGGCCGCGCGAGGCCACCAGGCCGTAGCTCGGCTTGTGCGCGGTGACGCCGCAGTGAAACGCGGGGACCCGCAGCGAGCCGCCGATATCGGACCCGAGCGACAGCGAGCCGTAGCCGGCGGCCAGGGCCGCGGCCGATCCGCCTGACGAACCGCCTGGCGTGCGGCCGAGATCGTAGGGATTGTTGGTGATGCCGTAGATGTCGTTGTAGCTCTGCCAGTCGCCGAGCCCGAGCGGCACGTTGGTCTTGCCGAGCACGATGCCGCCGGCATCCTTCACGCGCGTCACCGTCAGCGCATCCTCGGCCGCGATGAAATCCCTGTGCTGCGGAAAACCCCAGGTCGTCGGCAGGCCGGCGACGTTGTAGGATTCCTTCACCGTGAGCGGAAGGCCGAGCAAAGGCCGCCGTTCGCCGCGCGCCAGCGCCGCGTCGGCGACGTCAGCGGCAGCGAGCGCGCGCTCGAAATCGCGCACGCAGACGGCGTTGATCTCGGAGTCATGACGTTCGATGCGATCGATGGCGAGCCTGGTCAGCTCCACCGACGAGATCTGACGGTCTGCCAATGCCTTCGCCGTGTCGACGGCGGTTGCGAACGTCCATTGCGGTGCGGCCAATGTCGATCCTCCCGGTGCGATGTTTGCCGGGAGTCTAACCGATGCGGATGGCGATCACTTGACCAAAATTGCGGACTATCCTCTAGCCCGGCAGCATCCGCTGCATGACGCGGTCGCGATAGATGAAGACGTGCGCGATTGCGGCGGCGACGTGAGCGACGATCAGGATCAGCAGCAGCCATTCGGATGCCTGGTGCAGCCCGTCGATGGCGCGGTTACCGGCCGGGTTGCGCGCCGCCAGCATCGGCAACGGAAGCAGGTAGAAGAACGACACGCTCCAGCCGCGGAAGGAGGCGAACAGCCAGCCGGTGATGGTGCTCGCCATCACCATCACATAGAGCATCCAGTGCACGACCTCCGAGCTCAGCCGCTGCCAGGGCGGCAGCGAACTCTCCGGCGCGACCGGATGGGTGAGCCGCCAGACGAAGCGCACGGCGATCAATGCCAGAATGGTGAGGCCGAACGAAATGTGCAGGATCATCGGCGCGCCGGGGGGCGTGTTGGCATGCAGGTCCGGCATCAGCCAGCCGATCGGATACTGGATGGCGAGCAGCGCCACCACCAGCCAGTGCAGGATCTTCGCGGGCGTGCCGTAATGCAAGCGTGGCGTCATGACGATTTTCCGTTGTGATCGGTCCGGCGCCATCAGCCTCGCGGCTGGACGTTTTGCAAGACGCCGGGGTGCGGAGGCTAGGCCGCTCCTATGAGAATTCCGACGCCGAGCACGATGATGCCGCCGAGCACGATCTGGAACACCGCCTGCAGGAACGGCGTGTCCATGTAGCGCGCGCGGATATAGGCGATCGCCCACAGCTCGAAGAACACCACGAGGCTCGCGATCGCGGTCGCGATCCAGAACGCGTTGGTCCAGGAGTCCGGGACGAGATAGGGCATCGTGTGCCCCAGTCCGCCGAGCGTCGTCATCGCGCCGCAGACGGCGCCGCGCAGCCACGGCGAGCCGCGTCCCGTCAGTGAGCCGTCGTCGGACAGCGCCTCGGCAAAGCCCATGCTGATGCCGGCGCCGATCGAGGCGGCAAGGCCGACCAGGAAGGTCTGGAAGTTCTGATGCGTGGCGAAGGCGGCGGCGAACAGCGGCGCCAAGGTCGACACCGAGCCGTCCATCAGGCCGGCGAGACCGGGCTGGACATATTGCAGCACGAACACGCGCCGCCGCGTCTCATCCTCCTTGTGCCGGACGTCCGGACTGAGGATCTTGTCGGTCAGTTTCGCCGCAACCTTCTCGTGGCCCTTCTCGGCCTCGGCGAGATCGCCGAGCAGCCGGCGCACGCCGACATCCTTGGCCTGCTCAGCGGCCTTGGCGTAGAAGCGCTCGGCCTCGAACTCCATCGTGCCGACCTCGCGGCGGATGGCGTCGAGCGACAGGTTCTTGGTCAGCCAGATCGGCCGGCGCTGCAGGAAGCCCTTGACGTTCTCGCGCCGGATCGGCGGCAGGTTCTTGCCGAAGCGCTCCTCATAGAGCTCGAGCAGCATGTGGCGGTGGCCCTTCTCCTCCTCGGCCATCTGCTCGAACAGCTTGGCCGAATCCGGATAGCGTTCCGCCAGATCCTCCGCGAAGCTCATATAGATGCGGCCGTCTTCCTCTTCGGCCGAGATCGCGATTGCCAGGATCTCGCGCTCGGTGAGGTCGGCGAAGTTCTTCATTCCAAGGTCCCCGGATCTCTCGCTCTCAACATTCGGCTGTTTAGAACGTTTCTAAAGTCTATATGGATTTGCCGCACCGCGGTCAAACTCCGGCCGCCGATTGGTCGCGAACGCTTTCGTGACCCCGCATTCAAGCTCCAGTCATGGAACTGCGAGGATAGTCCGTCGTTCGCGTTCCGCTCAGCCACCTAAGGAGTTCCAATGGACAGCGTCAAATACCGGCTCAACGATCCAGGGTTGGCGCCGCGCCGCACCCGGATGGATATCCCGGGCTGGGCAGGCGAACGCCAGCCGCGCGCGAATGGCTCGCATGAGCAGGTCTGGCATTGCGTACCATTCTCGGAAGGTGCGCAATATGGCATCGAGCTGTTTTATCCCTACGACTTCGAGCTGCAGGTCACCACGCGCGACGGCAAGCTCGAACTGTCCGGCGACTGGGGCGAGCCGCCGAGCCCGAGCTTGCAATGGCCGCCATTCCGCAATTTCGGCGATGCCTTCTACACCTACCAGATCCTGCTCGATCTCAAGGTGCCCAAGGGTTTCGCGATCCGGACCGAGCCGCATCCGCGCTTCTACACCGATCGCAGCGATACCTGCCCGATCGCGGTGCCGGCGCTGGTGCGCAATTTCTGGCCCATGCTGTTCTTCTGCGTCTTCAAGGCGCCCGCGGAAGGGCGGACGCATATCTTCCGTCCGGGCGAGCCGTTCGCGCAGGTGATCGTGATTCCGGAGGAGGCGAACTTCACGGTGGAGCCGATGAGCCCGGACGAGGCAGCCGAGCGCGAGCTGCAGTCACGCCGCATCCACGCCAGCCGGCCCGTGCTCGCCAAGGAGACCGAATGGGTGTCCAGCACCGACACTGTGTTCGACGGCACCTATCGCCATCTGCATCGCGCGGCAAAGGACAAGGCGCGCAAGGCCTGACCCTTCCGTCTTCCTCAAACGAAAGAGCGCCGACCTCACGGTCGGCGCCCCCCGAGCTGTCACCTCTCAACGATCAATAGCGATCGTAGTACCAGTGGTGATGGTGATGATGGTGGTGGTGATGGTAGTACCGGCGCGGCACCACATAGACCCGGGGGCCGTAGCCGTACCCATAGCCGGGGCCGTAGCCATAGCCGCGCCAATAGCCATGGTGGTGATGGTGATGATGATGGTGGTGATGGTACCACTGCGCGAGCTGCACCTTCGGCTCGGCCGCCGGCGGTCCCTGCTCGTCGAGCGCCTGCAGCACCCTGGCGGCATCGGGGATCGGCTCGAGCAGGTCGGCGTAGGAATTGGCCTTCAGGACATCGGTCGGGGCCGGAGCCGCCGACGCCTGCACCGTGCCGAGCGCGCCGACAGCGGCGACGGCGCCCAACAAGCCTGCGATCTTCTTATCCATAAATCATCTCCTGATGCGCATTGCCCGGATGCGGAAACGTCAACCCCGAATGTTCGTTCCTCGATTCGCCTAATACGTCGGAACGGCGTCCGAAATCAGGCTGTCGATCTGTTCAGGAACGTTAACAGGAGCTCATGGACTCGTTCATGTTGCTCCTGCTGCACCCAATGACCGGCGCGATCGATCAGCTCGCACAGCATCATGTTGGTGCACACTCGGGATTGCATCGATTCGAACACGCCGGGCCGTTGGTAGATGCCCCAGTCTTGCAGGCCGGAGATGAATGCAGACGGAACGTCGATGGTGCGATCCGACCACGTCTGCAATTCCGCTTCGAACAGGCCAGACGTGCCGCAGCGATACCATTGCAGCGCGCCCTGGAAGCCGGTCCGTTCATATTCGGCGGTATAGACCGCGAGCTCGCTGTCAGGCAGCCAGCGATTGGCCGCGATCGCCGCCGCGTCAGGCATCTCCTCGGCGGCGGTCTCGGCCATCGTCTTGCCGAGGTCCATTACGTAGTAGGTCGGCAGCTTGGCGAGCTCGGTCGCGTCCCAGGCCTGCAGGGGGTAAGGGACGTTGCCTGCCCAGTCCGCACTCTTGTGATGATAATAGGCGCGCAGGAAATCATGCAGCCCCTGCGGCGCGCGATGCATGTCCGTACTGGCCTGCCGCGTCGCGTAGTACCATTGATAGTGCTTGCGCGGCCGCGGCAGCGCCGCCAGTTCGCGATGCACCGGATCCGATTGCGGCGCGAGGGGCTGGCTGGCGATGTCGAACGGCGCTGCGGGTGGCCCGGGAAACGGTGCGCTCATCATCACGACCGACCGGAAGACATCGGGGCGGATCACAGCGCACCACGCCGCGACGGGGCTGCCGAAGTCGTGGCCGATGACGGAAGCGACATGGCGATGGCCGAAGGCATAGACCACGCCGAGCGCATCACGGACCAGATTGGTGAATCGAAACGGCGCGAGATCACCGTCATAGTCCGCGCTCCAACCCGTGGTGCGGCCATAGCCGCGCTGGTCCGGCGCCAGCACGTGATAGCCGGCCGCCGCCAGCGCCGGCATCACCTTGCGCCAGCTATAGGCGAGCTCGGGAAAGCCGTGCAGCAGCAGCACGCAGGGACGGCCGGGCGTCTCGAACCCGGCTTCCAGCACATGCATGCGCAGGCCGTTGATGCCGTCGACGAAGCGCGAGCGGATGGTGGGCGGAAGGGGGAGCGGGGGAAGAGACTGAGACACGTCGTGTACTCTCCTCACGTCGTCCCGGCGAACGCCGGGACCCATAACCACAGGACAATGTGGTGAGGCTGACTGGCCGCTCCAGCCTTCGCAAAACTCAAGACGGTGACTATAGGTCCCGGCTCAAGGCCGGGACGACACCGTTGGTGGGGCTAAGCCGCGCCCTTCTTCGGCCAATAGCGCTCGCGCAGGTGCCGCTTGACCAGCTTTCCGGTCGGTGTGCGCGGCAGCTCCGGCTCGAAGTCGATCGAGCGCGGGCATTTGATCGGTGACAGATGCTGGCGGCAGAACAGCATCAATTGCTGCTCGAGCTCCTTGCCGGCGCGCGCCATGTCGTGTGGCTGCACCACCGCCTTGACCTCCTCGCCCATCTCCTCGTTCGGCACGCCGAACACGGCGACATCGGCGACGTCGGGATGCGTGATGAGGACGTCCTCGGTCTCCTGCGGGTAGATGTTCACGCCGCCGGAGATGATCATGTAGGACTTGCGGTCGGTCAGATGGAGAAAGCCGTCGGCATCGAGATAGCCGACGTCGCCGAGCGTTGACCATCCCTTGTCGTTGTAGGCGCGCTTCGTCTTCTCCGGATCGTTGTGATAGGAGAACACCGGCGCGTCGGCGAAATAGACCGTGCCGATCTCGCCGGTCGGCATCTCCTGATCGTCTTCGCCGAGGATCTTGATCTTGCCGACCACGGCACGCCCGACGCTGCCGCGATGCTCCAGCCACTGCTTCGAGGTGCACACGGTGACGCCGTTGCCCTCGGAGCCCGCATAATACTCGATCAGGATCGGCCCCCACCACTCGATCATCCTGGCCTTGACGTCGACCGGGCAGGGTGCCGCAGCATGGATCGCGCCCTTCAAGGTCGAGACGTCATAGCTCTTGCGGACGTCCTCCGGCAGCTTCAGCATGCGCACGAACATGGTCGGCACCAGCTGCGACTGCGTGACCTTGTATTTCTCGACGAGTTTCAGGAACTCCTCGGCGTCGAAATGCTCCATGATGATGGAGGTGCCGCCGAGCACCGAGACCATCATGTTGAAGCGCAAGGGAGCTGCATGATAGAGCGGCGCCGGCGACAGGTAGATGCTCTCGGCATTCATGCCGCACATGTCGGCGCAGAGCACGCGCAGGAACTGGTTGGGCTGATCGATCGGATTGCCTTCGAAATCCTTCTTGATGCCCTTGGGACGCCCGGTGGTGCCCGACGAATACAGCATGTCGTAACCGGCGACCTGGTCGGGGATCGGCGTCTTGGGCTGGGCGCCGGCCTCCTTGTCCCAGGAGCGGAAGCCCGGCTCGGGCTCGTCGACCATGAAGAACAGCGGACCGTCCTTGGCGGTCGCGAGATCGCGCACCTGCTCGGCGCATTTCGGCGAGGTGATGAAGACCTTGGCGCCGCAATCCCTGATGATGTAGGCGATCTCGTCCTTGGTGAGATAGCGGCTGATCGCGGTGTAGTAGAGGCCGGAGCGCTGCGCGGCCCAGGCGATCTCCATGAAGGCGAGCCGGTTCTCCATCAGGAAGGCGACGTGATCGCCGGCCTTCAGACCCAGCGCGCGGAACAACTGCGCGCCCTGGTTCGAGAGCTCGTCGAGCTCGCGATAGGTGATGGCCTTGCCGGTGCCGGCCATCTGATAGGCGATCTTGTCCGGATGGTTCTTGGCGTGAATGGAGGGGTGGGTCATGAGGGCTCACCGCTAAATTAGGAAAATGGTGTCGTCCCGGCCTTGAGCCGGGACCCATAACCACAGGGGCCTGTGGTGAGAGCGAGCTGTGGCTCCAGCTCGCCCGACATTCAATTCGGTGGCTATGGGTCCCGGCGTTCGCCGGGACGACACCGTTATTGGGGCGCGACTTACAGCCGCTCGACGATCGTCACATTCGCCATGCCGCCGCCTTCGCACATGGTCTGCAGGCCGTAGCGCTTGTTGCGCTGCTTCAGCGCATGCAGCAGCGTGGTCATCAGCTTGGTGCCGGAGCCGCCGAGCGGATGGCCGAGCGCGATCGCGCCGCCATTGACGTTGAGCCGGCTGGGATCGGCGCCAGTGGTCTTCAGCCACGCGGTCGGCACGGAAGCGAATGCCTCGTTGACCTCGTAGAGGTCGATGTCGTCGATCGACATGCCGGCCTTCTGCAGCGCGCGCTGCGTGGCCGGCAGCGGCGCCTCCAGCATGATCACGGGATCGCCGCCCATCATCGTCATGTGGTGGACACGGGCGATTGGCTTGACGCCGAGCGACTTCAGGCCGCGCTCGTTGACGACCATCACGCCCGAGGCGCCGTCGCAGATCTGGCTCGCGGTCGCCGCGCTGAGCTTGCCGTTCTCGGCGATCAGCTTGACGCCCTTGATGCCGTCGAGGGTGACATCGAAGCGGATGCCTTCGTCGATGTGATGGGTGTCGGTCGAGCCGTCGGCCCTGACGATCTCGAGCGGGATGATCTCGTCCTTGAAGTGGCCTGCCTGCGTGGCGGCAATCGCGCGCTGATGGCTGTTATAGGCGTATTCGTCGAGCTCATCCTTGGAGAGACCGTACTTCTCCGCCATCATTTCCGCGCCGGTGAACTGGCTGAACTGGATGTTCGGATAGCGGCTCTCGATGCCAGGGCTCTTGTAGTGTCCGAAGCCGTTCTTCGCCGGAAGCGTGGAGGAGAGACCCATCGGCACCCGGGTCATCGACTCCACGCCGGCGGCGATCACGACATCCATCGCGCCCGACATCACTGCCTGCGCGGCGAAATGCAGCGCCTGCTGCGACGAGCCGCACTGCCGGTCGATCGAAGTGCCAGGCACGCTCTCCGGCAGCTTCGAGGCCATCACCGCATTGCGCGCGATGTTGTTCGACTGCTCGCCGGTCTGCATCACGCAGCCCATGATCACGTCCTCGACCTGGTCCGGCGCGGCGCCGGAGCGCTCGACCAGCGCGTCCAGCACCTTCGCAGCGAGGTCGGCCGGATGCCAGCCGGCCAGGCGGCCTCCCTTGCGGCCGCCGGCCGTGCGTGCAGCCGCGACGATGTAGGCTTCCGCCATGACGTGTCCTCCCTAGACTTGGTGTTCGTGATTGGCTGCGATTTAAATGCGCGATTGAGCCTTAGTCAATCGATCAATTAACTCTTGAGATCAACTCCGGCTTCGGCTTATCTGCCTCGATCAAGCGCGAGACATGTCTTGGGACCCCAGCTTCAGAACAGTGTGCCGGAGAAACTTCCCGCGGGGCGGAATGCGACAGCAGAGAAGCTGCTGGACGCCGCCAGCGAGCTGATGATCGCGAGGTCCTCGATCGAGATCTCGCTGAGCGACATCGCGCAGAAGTCCGGGGCAAACGCTGCGCTGGTCAAATACCATTTCGGCAACAAGGACGGCCTGCTGCTGGCGCTGCTCGCCCGTGACGCCGCGACCGAGGTCGCCAATCTCGAATATCTGCTGGCGCAGCCGCTGCCGCCGACGGCCAAGCTGAAGCTGCACATCAGCGGCATCATCCGCGCCTATCACCGGTTTCCCTACATGAACCGGCTGATCCATTATCTGCTGCACGAGAGCAGCGCCGAAGCGGCCGACGAGGTGTCGAAGTTCTTCGTGGCCCCGCTGCTCGATTTCCATCACAGGCTGATCGAGCAGGGCGTCGCCGAGGGCGACTTCCGCGCCGTCGACCCGGTGCTGTTCTACACCAGCCTGATCGGCGCCTGCGATCATTTGTTCTTCGGCCGCCACGCCATGTCTCGCGCGATCGGCGTCGGCCCCGTCACCGATGACGTCTGCCGCCAGTACATCGCCCATATGGAGGCGCTGATCTGCGGCGGCATATTGAAACGTGCGAATGGCGAATAGGGAGTAGCGAATAGGGGGATGCCCTACCTTCCCTGTTCGCTACTCCCTACTCGCCATTCGCCAACAACAAACAAACGGAGGAAACGCACCATGCAACTCAACAACGTTGCCGTTCTGATCACCGGCGGTGGCTCGGGCCTCGGCGCCGCCACGGCGCGCGCCATGGCCGCCAAGGGCGCGAAGATCGCCGTGCTCGACCAGAGCAAGGAGAACGCGGAGAAGGTGGCGGCCGAGCTCAACGGCGTCGCCATTCATGCCGACGTCACCGACGAGGAGCAGGTCAAGGCCGGCATCGCCAAGGCCGAAGCCGCCCACGGCATCGCGCGCGTGCTGGTCAACTGCGCCGGCATCGGCGGCTCGCAGCGCATCGTTGGCAAGGACGGCGTCTATCCGCTCGCCAAGTTCGCGCGCATCATCAACGTCAACCTGATCGGCACCTTCAACGTGCTGCGCCTGTTCGCCGAGCGCCTCGTCACCGCCGAGCCGATCGGCGAGGAGCGCGGCGTCGCCATCAACACTGCGAGCGTCGCGGCCTATGAAGGCCAGATCGGCCAGATCGCCTATTCGGCGTCGAAGGGTGGTGTCGTCGGCCTGACCCTGCCTGCCGCGCGCGATCTCGCCAGCCAGAAGATCCGCGTCAACACCATCGCGCCCGGCCTGTTCCTGACACCGCTGCTGATGGGCCTGAACGAAGAGGCCCGCAAGAGCCTGGGCGCCCAGGTGCCGCATCCGGCCCGGCTCGGCGACGCCTCCGAGTACGGCAACCTCGCCGTCCACATCGTCGAGAACCCGATGCTGAACGGCGAGACCATCCGCCTCGACGGCGCCATCCGCATGGCCCCGCGCTAGGCGGCATTCTCCGCTGTCGTCCCGGCCTTGAGCCGGGACCCATACTCCGCGGCGTCTGTGAGAGGCACTCTGGCAGACGCCGCGCTCTAACCAATCAGGCCGGTGGCTATGGATCCCGGCGTTCGCCGGGATGACACTGAGGCTGGAGCGCGCGCCATGTCCCAACCGCTGCTGATCGAACACGACAATGGTGTCGACCGGGTGACGCTCAATCGTCCGGAGAGCCTGAACGCGCTCGATCCCGCGTTGATCGATGCGCTCAATACCTACTTTGAAAGCCTGCAGCGCAACCGGACCACGCGCGTCGTCGTGCTCAAGGGGGCCGGCAAGAATTTCTGCGCAGGGCTCGATCTCAAGGCTGCGATGCAGCGGCGCGGCGGTGTCAACGAGCCGCCGAACGTGACCGAATCCCTGGACTCGCAGCGGCGCATCGCCGACATCGTGATGCTGATGCGGCGCTGCCCGCAGCCGATCATTGCGCTGGTGCAGGGCGCGGCGGCCGGCGGCGGCTTCGCGCTGGCGCTCGCGGCCGATATCCGCATCGCCGCGCGCTCGGCGCGGATGAACTGTGCCTTCATCAAGCTCGGCCTGGGGGGCTGCGACATCGGCACCAGCTACTTCCTGCCGCGCCTCGTCGGCGTCTCCGTCGCATCGGAGCTGATCCTCACCGGCCGCTTCATCGGCGCCGAGCGCGCGCTCATGGTCGGCCTGGTGTCGGAGATCGTCGAGGACGATATGCTCGAGAACGCGGCCGCGCCGTTCGTCGACGCGATGATGACGGCCTCGCCGGTCGGACTTCGACTGTCGAAGGAATGTCTCAACATGAGCGTCGATGCGTCGTCGATCGAAGCCGTCATCGCGATGGAAGATCGCAACCAGGTGCTGTGCAGCCGCTCGGAGGATTTCAAGGAAGGCATTACAGCCTTCCTCGAGAAGCGAAAGCCGGTCTATACCAACCGCTAGATATCAAGATCCGCAAAGGACGATATTTCGGGAGACGCAAAATGGACGGGACGGCAGCGAAGGTGTTGGAGAAGCCGGCATTCCGCGAGGTCAACTGGCTGGCGCGCGACATCGACGTCGAGCGCCGCACTGACGGCACGATCATCATCAAGTCGCGCATTCCGCTGCAGGCCTATGAGCCGCATCTGGCGGCGCCGCTCGCCCGCTGGGCCAAGGAGGCGCCGACGCGGACCTGGCTCGCGCAACGCAGCGGGGCCGAGCGGCAATGGCGCAAGCTGTCCTATGCCGAGGCCAAACGCACGGTCGATGGGCTGACGCAGGGCCTGCTCAATTTGAGGCTGGACGGCCGTCCCGTCGCGATCCTCTCCGGCAATTCGATCGAGCATGCGCTGATGACGTTCGCGGCCATGCAGGCACGGTCGCCGGCGGCGCCAGTGTCTCCGGCCTACTCGTTGATGAGTCACGATCACCTCAAGCTGAAATACCTGTTCGGACTGGTGAAGCCGGGCGTGGTCATGGTGCAGGACGGCCCGACCTTCGAGAAGGCGCTGAAGGCGCTCGATCTCGACGGCGTCACCGTCGTTCATGTCGCGCGTCCGTGCGAGGGCGTTGCGAGCATCAGCTTCGCTGATCTCGCCGCGACGCCGATCACCGGCGCGGTCGACGCGTCGATTGCGCAGATCACACCGGACACGGTCGGCAAGCTGCTGTTCACCTCCGGCTCGACCGGCATGCCCAAGGCGGTCATCAACACCCAGCGCATGATGTGCGCCAATGCGGCGATGATGATGCAGACGCGGCCGCGTGGACCGGAGGCGCCGATCTCCACGGTGCTCGACTGGATGCCGTGGAATCACACCATGGGCGGCAATGCGCTGTTCAATCCGCTGTTGATCGAGGGCGGCACGCTGTACATCGACGACGGACGGCCGATGCCCGGCATGTTCGACGAAACCATCCGGAACCTGCGCGAGGTGTCGCCGACCTATTACGCCAATGTGCCCGCCGGCTATGCGGCGCTGGCGGCGGCGATGGAGAAGGACGACGCGCTGTGCCGCTCGTTCTTCAAGGATCTGGGCATCATGGCCTATGGCGGCGCGCGGCTGCCGGACGATCTCTATGAGCGCATGCAGGCGCTGGCGGTGAAGACCACCGGTGAGCGCATCGTGTTCTACACCGGCTGGGGCTCGACCGAGACCGCGCCGACCTCGACCGGCACCTATTGGAACACCGAGCGCGTTGGCCTGATCGGCCTGCCATTCCCCGGCGTCGAGCTGAAGATGGTGCCGACCGGCGACAAATACGAGCTGCGCCTGCGCGGCATCAACGTGATGCCTGGCTATTTCGGTCAGCCGGAGCTGACGAGGAAGGCGTTCGACGAGGAGGGATTCTACTGCATCGGCGATGCCGGCGTATTCGTCGATCCCAACGATCCGGCGCAAGGCATCATCTTCGCCGGCCGCGTGGTCGAGGATTTCAAGCTCACGACCGGCACCTTCGTCCATGTCGGCTCGCTGCGCACCGATGCGATCGCAGCCGCAACACCGGCGATCCACGATGCACTGGTGACCGGGCAGGACCGCGAATATGTTGGTCTCCTGGCTTGGCCCAATCTGCACGCCTGCCGCCAGTTGGTCGGCGATCCCAATGCGACGTTCGAGGATGTGGTGAAGCATCCAGGGGTCATCGACTGCGTCCGCCGCGGCCTTCAGGCGCACAACAAGGACTGCGAAGGCGCGAGCAGCCGGCGGATCGCCCGTGTCATGCTGATGGTCGAGCCGCCGTCGATCGACGGGCACGAGCTGACCGACAAAGGCTACATCAACCAGCGCGCCGGCCTCGAGCGCCGCGCCGCGCTGGTCGAGCGGCTTTATGCGGCCAAGCCCGACAGCGACGTGATCGTGCTGTGATGCGGAATTTTAGAACCGTCATTCCGGGGCACTCGCGAAGCGAGTGAACCCGGAATCCAGAGATGAATCAGATCGAGATTCCGGGTTCGATGCTGCGCATCGCCCCGGAATGACGATCAGGAAGCAGGTGAGGCCATGAACTTCGATTTCTCCGACGACCAGAAGCAGTTGCGGGACCAGGCGCGGAAATTCCTCGCCGAGAAGTGCCCGCCCAAGGCGGTGCGCGTCGTGCTCGACGGCAAGGAGCCGTATGACCGCGCGCTGTGGAAAGGCTTTGCCGAGATGGGCTTCCTCGGCGTCGCCATTCCGGAGGAGTATGGCGGTGCGGGCGCCGGCCATCTCGAGCTTTGCGTGATCGCCGAGGAGGTCGGCCGCGCGCTGGCGCCGGTGCCGTTCTCATCGACCGTGTATCTTGCCGCGGAGGCGCTGATGCTAGCCGGCAGCGATGCGCAGAAGCAGGCCTGGCTGCCGAAGATCGCGAGCGGCGAGACGATCGGCACCTTGGCGCTGTTCGAGGGCACCGGCAATCCGTCGCCGAAGGCGATCAGGCTCGAGGCTGCCAACGGTGTGCTCAACGGCAGCAAAAAGCCGGTCGCCGACGGCGCCATCGCCGATCTCGTCATCGTCGCCGCGCGTACCGGCTCGACCGGCCGCGACAGCGACATCTCGCTGTTCCTGGTCGACACCAAGGCGGGCGGCGTCGAAGCCAAGGCGCTGACCAATCTCGATCCGACGCGCGGCCAGGCCGAGCTCACCTTCAATAACTGCAAGGCGGAGCCGCTCGGCGCCGCCGGCGAGGGCTGGAGCATCATCACCCAGGTGCTCGACCGCGCCGCGGTGCTGACGGCGTTCGAGCAGGTCGGCGGCTCCGACCGCGCGCTGGAGATGGGCCGCGACTACGCGCTCGATCGCATCGCCTTCGGCCGTCCGATCGGCTCGTTCCAGGCGGTCAAGCACATGCTGGCCGACATGTATGTGTCGGCGACCCTGGCGCGCTCGAATTCCTACTACGGCGCCTGGGCGCTCTCGACCAACGCCCCGGAGCTGCCTGAAGCCGCGGCCTCGGCGCGCATCAGCGCGACGCAGGCGTTCCAGCACTGCGCCAAGAACAACATCCAGGTCCATGGCGGCATGGGCTTCACCTGGGAGTTCGACTGCCACATGTACTACCGCCGCGCCAACGCGCTCGCGCTCGGTCTCGGCAGCCTGTCCTATTGGGAGGACCAGCTGATCGACCGCATGCGCAAGCGCAATGCGGCGTGACGCACGATGGGAATCCGTAGGGTGGGCAAAGCGACTTGTCCGACGAAGCCCAAAGGGCGAAGGCGGAAGCGTGCCCACCATCGGTGGCGCAGGATTGAATCGGTGGCCACGGCGCGTTGCGCCTTCGCCCACCCTACGAGATGAGAGGCTTGCCGATGAACTTCGATGACACTCCGCAGGAGGCCGCGTTTCGCAGCCAGGCGCGGGCCTGGATCGCCGCCAACGCGCCGAAGCAGTATGAAGACGAGCTGCGCGCGACCTCGCTCGGCCGCGTCGCGCTGAAGAACGCCAACATTCTCGAGGTTGCCAAGGCGTGGCAGAAGAAGAAGGCGGATGCCGGCTGGGCCTGCCTGCATTGGCCGAAGGACTACGGCGGCCGCGGCGCCTCGCCGATCGAGCGCGTGATCTGGCAGCAGGAGGAGGGGCCCTACGGCAAGCTCTCCGGCCTGTTCATCATCGGCCACGGCATGTGCGGGCCGACCATGATGGCCTACGCGTCGGAGGAGCATAAGCGGCAGTATCTGCCGCCGCTCGCCTCCGGCGAAAAGGTATGGTGCCAGCTGTTCTCCGAGCCGGCCGGCGGCTCCGACGTCGCCGGCCTGCGTACCCGCGCCGAAAAGCGCGGCGACGATTGGGTGATCAACGGCCAGAAGATCTGGACCTCGGGGGCGCATTATTCCGACTACGGCATTCTGCTGACGCGCACCGATCCGACCGTGCCGAAGCACAAGGGCCTGACGATGTTCTTCCTGGACATGAAGAGCCCGGGTGTCGAGGTCCGGCCGATCAAGCAGGCGAGCGGGCACTCGGATTTCAACGAGGTCTATTTCACCGACGTCGTGATTCCGGACTCGCAGCGGCTCGGCGCCGTCGATGACGGCTGGAACGTCGCGCTCACCACCTTGATGAACGAGCGCATGTCGATCGGCGCCGGCGTCGCCACCGGCTTCCCGGAGCTGTTCGACTTCTGCTCCAACCTGATGCTGGACGATCGTCCCGCGATCGAGGACCGCAACGTGCGCTCCAAGCTCGCGAACTGGGCGGTGAAGGCGAGCGGGCTGAAATACACCAGCATGCGCGCCATCTCGGCGCTGTCGAAGGGCGAGCGGCCGGGACCTGAGAACTCGATCGGTAAGCTGGTCGCCGGACCGATGATCCAGGACGTCGCAGCCTACGCGCTCGACCTGCAGGGTGCGGCCGGCGTGCTCAGCGGTCCCGAGGCCGAGCTTGCGGGCAAATTCCAGGCGATGCTGCTGCGCGCGCCCGGCACCCGTGTCGAAGGCGGAACCGACGAGATCATGCGCAACATCATCGCCGAGCGCGTGCTCGGCCTGCCCGGTGACATCCGGGTCGACAAGGACGTGCCGTTCAACAAGGTGCCGACCAAGGGACGTGCCTAGCAAGCGGAGTCGTAGGGCGGGTTAGCGCAGCGTAACCCGCCCTTGGCTCGTGCAATGCTGATCAAAGCGGCGGGTTACGCCTTCGGCCAACCCGCCCTCCGCATACGAAGCGAGGTTAGATCATGAACTTCGACGATACCCCTGAAGAAGCCGCCTTTCGCGACACCGCGCGCGCCTGGATCGCGGCCAACGCGCCGAAGGAGCTGGAGGGCGAACTCGCGAGTTCCTCGCTCGGGCGCATCAGGCTCAAGCACGCCGATATCGTCGAGGTCGGCAAGGCCTGGCAGAAGAAGAAGTCCGATGCCGGCTGGGCCTGCCTGCACTGGCCGAAAGCGTATGGCGGCCGCGGTGCTACGCCGATCGAGCGCGTGATCTGGCAGCAGGAGGAGGGCGTCTATGGCAAGCTGACGCAGCCGTTCCAGATCGGCGAGGGCATGTGCGGCCCGACCGTGATGGCCTATGGCAGCGAGGAGCATAAGCGGCGCTATCTGCCCAAGCTCGCCTCGGGCGAGGAGATCTGGTGCCAGCTGTTCTCCGAGCCCGCCGGCGGCTCGGATGTCGCGGGCCTGCGCACCCGCGCCGAGAAGCGCGGCGACGACTGGGTCATCAACGGCCAGAAGATCTGGACATCGGGTGCGCATTACTCGGACTACGGCCTGCTGATCACGCGCACCGACCCCAATGTGCCCAAGCACAAGGGCCTGACGATGTTCTTCCTGGACATGAAGAGCCCGGGCGTCGAGGTCCGCCCGATCAAGCAGGCCAACGGCATGCAGGAGTTCAACGAGGTCTATTTCACCGACGTGGTGATCCCCGACAGCCAGCGGCTCGGCGCGGTCGGCGACGGCTGGAACGTGTCGCTCACCACCTTGATGAACGAGCGCATGTCGATCGGCGCGCGGCTCGCCACGGGCTTCCCGGAGATGTTCGAGTTCTGCGCCAACCTGATGACCGAGAATGGTTTGGCGATCGATGACCGCGCCACGCGTTCGAAGCTCGCCTCCTGGGCGGTCAAGGCGAGCGGATTGAAGTACACGAGCTACCGCGCGATCTCGGCGCTATCCAAGGGGGACCGGCCGGGTCCCGAAAACTCGATCGGCAAGCTTGTCGCCGGCGTCATGCTGCAGGACATCGCGACCTACGCGATGGACCTCGAAGGCGCCGCGGGTGTGCTCACCGGTGCGGACGAGGAGGTGAACCAGGGGCAATTCCAGCAGATGCTGCTGACCTCGCCGTCGATGCGCATTGCCGGCGGCACCGACGAGATCCTGCGCAACATCATCGCCGAGCGTGTGCTCGGTCTGCCCGGTGACATCCGGGTCGACAAGGACGTGCCGTTCAACAAGGTGCCCACCAAGGGGCGCAGCTAACCCTCATCCTGAGGAGCTGCGCAGCAGCGTCTCGAAGGATGAGGCCGATATCCGGGCCTCATGGTTCGAGACGGCGCTGCGCGCCTCATCATGAAGGGACGTTTCTCCGTTGTAGTGAGAACCATAAATGAAAGCTGACGCCGCAGCCGCACAGGCCACTCCCATCACCGTTCTCGAAGAGCTGATGGCCGCGCGCTTCTCCTGTCGCAGGTTCCTGCCCGAGCCCGTGCCGCGCGCCACCATCGAGCGCATCCTGACGGCGGCGCAGAAAACCGCGTCGTGGTGCAACAGCCAGCCGTGGCGCGTCGAGATCACCTCTGGTGCGGCGACCGAGGCTTTCCGGAAGGTGATGTATGCGGCGGCCGCCAGCGGCAAGGCGGCGTCGGGCGACTTTCCTTTCCCGCGCGAATACACCGGCGTCTATCTCGAACGGCGGCGCGAGAGCGGTTTCCAGCTCTACAACGCGCTCGACATCCCGCGCGGCGACAAGGCGGGCTATGCCCGGCAGGCGCTGGAGAACTACAATTTCTTCGGCGCGCCGCATGTGGCGATCATCCACAGCGACGAGGCGCTCGGCACCTATGGCGCGATCGATTGCGGCGGCTACGTCACCAGCTTCATGCTGGCGGCGCAGGCGCTCGGCATCGCCACCGTGCCGCAGGCGGCGCTGGCGTTTCATTCCGACGTGGTGCGGCAGCACTTCGGGCTCGGCGCCGACCGCAAGGTGGTCTGCGGCATCTCGTTCGGCCATCCCGATCTCGGTGACAAGGCCAACTCCTACCGCACCCGCCGCGCCACGGTCGCGGAGACCGTCCGCTTTCACGACAAATAACGTCCCGTCCGTGGGGTCGCGCGCGCCTATTGTTTGCCGGTGGAGTTCCGTTATCCGGGACTCCGGAGGAGGGCGAGACGACCCGCGAGTCCATTTTTGTAAACCGAGTTTGCTGAACAAGGAGCAGCTCGGGCGGCGGCGCCATGATTTTGCCGAGGTGTCGTCCGAGTTCGGCAAGCGCGTTTCGGCAACGATGCGCGCGCTCTCCTGTCCGACCTTCACATCGAAAGCCGCCCTGAAATCAACAGTTTGTGTCTGTGATGCGCCAACCGAGACGCGTTGCTACGGGGACCAGACGTGTTGCGAGAGTCGGTGCAGGAGCGCTAATGGCTGCTGTTTGTCGAATTGGGCGCGCACTTTTCCTTCAGCTCGTGGGCTTCAAGCAATGATATTGACAAAATTCTCTCTAACATTTTGAGTTGCATCGCCCGAGCGTCAACGATGCAAAATTGCAGACGCTCGATGATCTTCTCGATTGAAGGTTCAGTCACGGCTCGAAACCTGAAGTGTCAGCGATGGATTCCATGAACACGCCGTCCAACCTTTATGCCCTCGAGGTGGATGAGGCGACGCTCCTTGGTCACCGCCTCTTGAAGGCCTTCCATAAGCTCAGGCTGAAGCGGCACCGGGAACAGCTCATTGCGCTGGCTGAGCGGCTGGTGGAAGATGAAGAAAGATATCCGGCAGGGCCTGGCGGCTGACGTCTTCGAGCCCTTGCCACGTCAGCGTCGGCCGCGTCAGGCCGATCTGCTCGCAGAGTGACTTCCATGTCGTTTCATCGCAGTCGACGAGCACGGCCATCACCGACATCCCGTCCATCATGTGAGGTACGCCGAGCGGCCGCGCTTTCCAGCCGCACTTCTCGAACCGCGGCAGCCACCAGGTTTCGAGCACGATCGAAAAGCCGGTCAGCCCGATCGAGATGCCGTATTCCATGATTGCAGTGAGCAGCAGCATGTCGACCCGCGGGCCGGCGTGCTCGCCGCGGCGCTCCGGGATCACGAAGATGCGCGACAGCTCGTAGACGTCGGGGCGCTGGATCGGGCCGCGCAGATTCAGATACGGGAAGATGTCGCTCATCAGCGTCGGCAGCAGCGTCGGCACCGCGCGCATCGAGCCGATCAACTGGCCCTTGTCGATGCAGAACAGATAGACCGAATCCTCGGTGTCGAACTGATCGATCTCGCGCCCGTCCGGACGATCGAGCGCCATCCACTTGCGCTGCTTGACGTAGATCTCGTGGCGCAGACGGTAATACGAATCGAAATATTTCTCGTACAGAGCGCGATTATCTTTTCGAACGACATGAATCTCAGGCATCGAAACCCCCGGTCGTCTGAATCAAATTGGGGTTTGCAGATTGCCGATGCGCTCGAATTGATCCAGTGGGAGAAACGACAGATCAGATCGAGATCTCGCCGTTGACAAGAGCGGTCGCAACCGTCGCCGTCTTGTTCTTGGTTGCTAGCTTGCGCTGCGCTTCTTCCAGATGCCACCGGACGTTGCGTTCGGAGACGCCGAGGATGCGCGCCGTCTCCCACGCGGTCTTGCCGCGCGCCGCCCAGCCCAGCACCTCGGCCTCGATCCGCGACAGGCGTCGGCCCTGGTTGCTCGCGGCCGAGCGCGCCAGCGCGCGCAGCCGGCTGTGGGTGAAGATGCTGATCAGGTGCAGCGCGCCCCGCGCGTCCGGAGCGAGATTCGGATTTTCGCCTGCAAGGCTGACGGCGCCCACGGCATCGTCGTAGTGGATGGGGACGCAGAAGCCTTCGTTCAATCGGAAGTCCTTCGCGCGCATCATCACCTCATGCGCGCCGGGCTCGTCCTCGCGGTCGTAGGGAGCCTCCGACCACGCGAATGGATTCAATGTCGAGATGCAGTGCCGCGGAATAGGATCGCAGCGGTGAAACTGCTCGCGCGCATACATGTCGAACCATTCCCGCGGCCAGCCGTTGGCGAGAATGGTTTGCTGCAGCGATTGGCCCGAGGTCGGCACGCCGGCCATGATGTAGGCGTGAAAGCCCAGGTCGCTGATCATCTTCTCGAACTGGGAGAGCACGCTCGCGCTGGTCTTCGACGCTTCGATCGCATCGACGTACTCCAGAGCTCGTCGTCCCCAATACGCGTCCATCACTTGCATGTGAAAGTCTCCGCCCGTGGTTCAAGCTAGCCACGGACAAAAAGCTGTCAACCGCAAATTGGGGCTTTACGTCGATAGTTCGTTGAGCGTGTGTCAGAACACCGGCTGGATACAGCAATTTGCATGCAAAATTTTATCAGTTCGGAGCATGGCTGCGCTCAGAATTTCGGTGTTTTCTTCTCTGCAAACGATTTCATACCTTCGCGGATCTCGGCTCCGCTCATGCTGTCCCGATGCCTGCGGCGAGCCGCCGCATCGTCGAGGGCTCCGCGTGCAAACTCGTTGATGGCGCGCTTCATGCCGCGCATGGCCTGCGGGGCGTTGCCGGTCAGAATGGCCGCCAGCCGGTCGACCTCCGCGTCGAGCGCATCGGCCGTCGCCACGCCGGTGAGATAGCCGATGCGCAGCATCTCGGCCGCGCCGATCTTCTCCGCCGTCAGGAACAGACGCTTCGCATTATCGACGCCGAGGCGGGACACGTAGCGCTTGATGCCGTTGGGGTAATAGTGCAGCCCGAGCCGCGCCGCCGGCATGAACATCTCGCTGGTATCGACTCCGATCCGGAAATCGCAGGCCAGCGCCAGATCGGTCGAGCCGCCATAGACCCCGCCGTTGAGCCGGCAGATCGTCGGCAAAGCGAGGTCCTCAAGCCGGTCGACGACCTCCTCGAATGCCGGGCTGGAAGCCTCGGCCTTATCCGCCGGCGTTGCGCCGATGGCGCCAAGGTCGAAGCCGGCGCTGAACGCCCGCCCGGTGCCGGTCAAGACCAGCACGCGCAAGGCGGCGTTGGCCTCGACCCGGTCGAACAGCGCCAGCAGCTCGGCGAGGTCCTCCGGCTGGAGCCGGTTGAGATGGCGCGGACGATTGAGCCGAATGGTGGCGCGGGCGCCGTCGATGGTGAGGAGCGGCATGCTCGGCGCGTCATCGGCCTGGGTGGTCCGTCCGGTCGTCATGTCCTGTTCTCCATGGTTCGGCGCCGCGCCTCGGCAGCGATGCTCTGCGCCAGATCGGGGTGGCGTGCCATCAGCACGCGGAAATCGACGAGGTCGAGGACCAGCAGCTTCGACAGCCCTGTCGTGCTGATGTCGGCCGAGCGCAGGTTGTTCCCGAGCAAGGCCATCTCGCCGAAGAACGCGCCCTCGCCGAGCCGGACCTTCTTGCCGGGAAGGTCGACCTCGACCTCGCCGGAGGCGATGAAATACATGCAGTCGCCCGGCTCGCCCTTGCGGATCACGGTGGCGCGGGGCGGCAGGTCGATGGTGCGCAGCATTTGCGTGACGTCGGCGATCGTCGAGGGCCCGAGGCTGGCGAAGAACGGTACCTTGCTGACTGATTCCCAGGTCTTGAGAAAGTTGTCGCGCCGGGTTTCCGCGGCGAAGCCGGTCGCCAGGATGCCGGTCCATAGGCCGAACACGCCGAGGCCGGAGATCATCACCGTGGCGGCGACCACCCGCCCGAGCGGCGTGACCGGCACCACGTCGCCATAGCCCGTGGTGGTCAGCGTCACGACCGCCCACCACAGCGCGGACGGAATGCTGCCGAAGGTGGCCGGCTGCTCGTCATGTTCGAGCGCGTATTCGGCGACCGATCCGACAAACAGCACCACCAGGAACAGCACCAGCACCGACAGCAGCGGACGCGCTTCCAACACCAGCACCCGGCGGAGCCGGCGCAGGCCAGGCACGCCGGGGATCACCTTGAGCACCCAGATGACCGCCAGCAGCCACGCCGTGCGTGCCTCCATGCCCGAGACCAGCGCGGTCGGCACGGCGAGAGCGGAGATCGTGTCCAGCAGTCCCCGGCCCGACATGAGGTAGGCGGCGACGCGATGCGCCCGGGCCGCCTGCTGAACCCGAACCGCCCATTCGACGACGAAAAAGACAAGGCATCCGCACAGCAGGGCGATGATCCAGCGCCGTCCGGCCTCGTAGGCCGGGTCCATCGTCAACAGCACCATGGCGCTCATGCCGAGCGCCACGGCCGCAAAGGCCGCCTTGGTCATGTTGCGTCCGGCCAGCGCGGTGACAAATGCCGCCAGGGCAGGGTGCTGCGGTTTGGTCATTGCTGGCGGGCGTCGGTCGCTGATCTCAGAGCCGCAGGAGATCGCGGCGGCGGCAAGGTGCCCCGATCGGGGGAATCCCGTCAACGATGCGGGCCGGTCGGTTGCGCGGGTGCCTCCGGCAGGTCCAAGCCGTCCTACTTCGAGCGGGAATTTTTGAGTGTCGGCTCAAATACCGGTTCAAACGTCGTCTGTTCGCCGTATATCAGAGGTCGGCATGGACACGCTAAATTAGGCAAAAGGAGGCCGGAACCGAGCGTCCGCCCTCCTGCGTCCCAAGAGTCTGGTTGATCCCAATGGATACCTCACACCTGGTCGAACATGCGGGCGCCGCCGGCAGCCTCTTCGCCTCGATCTTCGTGGTCGCCACGCTGTCGATGCGGACCATGATTCCGCTGCGGGTTTTCGCCATCCTCACCAACATCGTCCTGATCGCGACCGCGGTGCCGATGCACAACTATCCGGTCCTGATCCTGCACGGGGTGCTGCTGCCGCTCAACAGTTACCGGCTCCACCAGATGCTGCAACTGGTCCGCGACGTGAAGCAGTCGGTCAACAGCGACCTCTCCATGGAATGGCTGAAGCCGTTCATGACCGAGCGCAAATGCGGTCCCGGCGAGGTGCTGTTCTACAAGGACGAGAAGGCCGACAGCATGTACTACATCGTCAGCGGCCGCTTCCGCCTGGTCGAATCCGGCATCGAGCTGCCGGTGGGCGCGATCGTCGGCGAGTTCGGCATGATTTCCCCGTCCAATACGCGCACGCAGACGCTGGAATGCGTCGAGGGCGGGCTGATCCTGTCGGTGTCCTACGACCAGGTCGAGCAGCTCTACGTCCAGAACCCCGCCTTCGCCTTCTACTTCCTGCGCCTCGCCAGCGCCCGGCTGTTCCAGAACATCGAAACGCTCGAGCGGCGGCTGGCGCAACAGACCACCGCGCCGGCGCCCGTCGCCAAGCCGGCGTGATCCGGGGAGCCTGAAGCCCAGTGGAAAGCGTCCGGTCCTCGCTGCGATATCTGTTCGCCGACGTCATCGGCGACGACGATGGCGAGCCGCCTTTTCTGCCTCAGGGCCTGCCTGACGCCGCCGTGCCGACGGTGAGCGATGGCATCCATCTGCTGATGGAGTATCAGGGTGCGAGCTATGCGCAGCTCTACGTCGATCGCATCAAGCGATTCGTGCGCAGATCGAACGTCGATGCCGGCATGCTGTCTCAGATCGCGCAGCTGCTGGCCGCCCGCATGGCCTACGAGGATCCGATCCGGATCGCCCAGCTCAGATTGATCAGCCTCGACATGGGGCAGCGCCCGGGGGGACGCGAGAGCGATGACGTGCGGCGGTTTCGCCTCGACGAACTGATCGGTGCGCTGCCGCAGGCCGTGGCGGAATCGTTGCTGGCAGCCTTCGAGCAGGTCGGCTGGCTGGGCCGGCGCCGGGTCAAGGTCCGCTTCTCGGTTCGATCGCCGCTCGCCATTCGCCGTCTCAAGCTGATGGCCGGCCTGCGGCGCTGGCGGCTGCAGTCGGTGCGCTATGGCGAGGAGCGCGCCTGGGCCGAACGGTGGCTGCACATGATCGCGCGCGCGCTGGACAAGCAGCCTGCGGCGGCGTCCGCCGTGATCGGCACGGCGACCATGATCCAGGGGCAGGGCGACGGCTACCGGCAGGGTCTCGCCGATTGGCATGCCATCATCGATGGCCTGGCCAAGCCCACCTTCGATGGCGTGCTGCCGATCTCGGATCTCGCCTCCGCCATCGCCGAGGCGCGCGCCGTTGCGCTGGCAGAGCCGGGACAGGGCGCGCTGAAGCGGGCCATCGCGCAGATCCGGGCGAGGGCGCTGTCAGCACCGAAGACCGACGCCGCGGAATGAAACGCCGCGACTGCGGCCGGTTCGCAGATGCACGGTGGCGGGTAACCTTACCCCCCGCGGAATTGCCGGGAAGGGTAGCAGGGCGCGATTTGAGGTTCCCTTTCGCGTGCAATTCGCTACCGGAGATGTCATAAGCGTCGCATACGCGTCGAATTGGCCGGGTATTCTCATCAGATTGCGCTGAACGCCTCCAGTTCCCCGTGCGTCCAAGGGTTGGTTCCCAGGGTTGGTTCCAAGGGTTAGTCGTAGCGAGAGCGTCAGCTTTGTCTTTTCCTTCTTTGTCGTCGCAGGTTCCGGTTGGTGCGCTGGTCGGCTGGATGCTGCTGCTGACCTTCAAGCACATCATTGGCGACTTCGTTCTGCAGAACGCCTGGATGGCCTATGGCAAGGACCAGCGGAAGGGCTGGGCGCTGCCGCTGTTGGTGCACTGCCTGATCCATCTCGCCGTCGCCATGGTCCTGATCCTGATCGTCGCGCCGAGATTCTGGTTCGTCGCCGTGATCGACTTCGCCATTCACATCACCATCGATCGCATCAAGGGCATCTGCTCGTCGCGGTTCGGCATGAACACCGAGCACCGATGGTTCTGGACCCTGATCGGCGTCGACCAGGCGCTGCATCACCTCACCGGATTCGGGCTCTCGATCTTCATGGCCGCGAACGGCTGAGTCCGGTCGCGGTGCGTCGCGGCGAAGCTGCGCCGACGGCGGCAGCCCCGTGTCAAGCCGGGGGTGGGACGACCGTTCGGTTTGGTTAACCGGACGTTAGCGATTCGCGCCGCATCGTCGCGCCATGGCAATCAAACAGATGCTTCAAAGTCGCGATGCGTTCGACAGCGATTCGTGCCCGGTCGGCGACGAGCTTCTCGGCGAGCTCTACCGTGCCGACGCCAACGGGCTGCCCGCGCTGGTCGAGAGCGTCTCCGCCGATGTGAGGGCCATGCTGGCGCTGTTCTGTTACAGGCGCACGCATCTTCACCCGCTGGCGCTTGCGATTGCATCCACCTGCAGCGAGCAGGACCTGTCGCAGTTCGGCGGCCGGGTCGGATCGGCGCTGTATGCGCAGTCCCGCGGCGGTCGGGCGGGTCCGGCCAGCGCGACCTCGAGCCGCAAGCCGATCTCGCTGTCGACCAAGCCGCTCTCGGTGATGAAGCCGTTCGAGGACGATCTCGACGACAGCCCCGAGCCGGTCACGGCCTGACTCCCCGTCTTCCTGGCCTTTGGCTCAGGCGAGCACCGGCAGCCCGAACTTGCGCCGGGCCATCGCGCATTCGGCGTCACCCGGCATGCAGATGCGGCACACCTCAGGGCGGATCGCGTAGATCCGGCACGCGACGGCGCGCGCGATCTCGCCATCGAGCGCGCAGCAGCGGTCGCCGTCGCAGCGCATGCCCGACAGCCGTTCGTTGACCAGCTCGGCCGGGATCAGGTCGAGGGCTTCATCCTCCTCGATCGTGAAGCGCGGCCAGTTCGACGAATAGGCGCAGCACGCGCCGCAGCTCTGACAGGGGCTGCTGTCAGTCTCGCCAGACATCAGTTCAGACATCCTTGGGAACCTCCCACACCAGGCTGCGCCGCCATTTGGCGCGCAGCGCTTCGCGCCTTTCAGGATATTTGTCGTCGAGATAATCCGCCTCGACGACACGGTCGGTCCTGAAGCTGCGGAAGTCGCGACGCAGCTCGCACCAGGCGGCGAGGATGCGCACCGCGTCATGATAGCCGATCGCGATCGGCCAGATCACGCGCTCGCTGTCGCGGCCCTGCTCGTCGCGATAGCGTAAGCGGATCTTGCGTCCCTCGTGGATCTGCGAACGCGTGCGTGACATGTCGATGCGGTCCGGCTCGCGCATCCACGGCCGCGGCGCGCGGCTCGCCGGCTCCAGTACGAATGGCCTTAAGCGCTCCGGCACGGTGTCGGCGATCTTGGCCATCAGGTCTTCCGCCGCGCGCGCCAGCACCGGGTCGGCGTTGACCGCGACCCATTGCGCGCCAAGCACCGCCGCCTCGATCTCGTCCGGCGTCAGCATCAAGGGCGGCAGATCGAAACCCTTCTCCAGGATGTAGCCCATGCCGGCCTCGCCGCGGATCGGCACGCGCTGCCCGATCAGGGTGGCGATGTCGCGATAGATCGTGCGCTTCGAGGTCTCGAGCTCGGCCGCGATCGCATCCGCCGTCAATGGGCGGCGCGTGCGTCTCAGCACCTGGATGATCTGGAACAGCCGGTCGGCGCGTCTCATGGTGTGTCCTGCGAGCGGCGAGCACCCCCGCCGATGCTGACAGGATGCTGGCAGCAGCCTGTCCTTATACCGGGCCAACAACGAGATTGAAGGGGTGATGTCGATGATGATGTTTTATGGCCTTGGCCTGGCCACCACGCTACTGCCGCTGCTGACACCATGGTGGCAGCAGCACGTTCGTAGCGTCCGGCGTCTGCTCAGGAAGTCGGGAGTGCTGTCATGATCACATTGTTCGGTTTGGGCGCGGGCTTCGGCCTGCCGGAGATCAGCCCCTTCGTCACCAAGACGGAGGTGCAATTGAAGATGGCGGGCCTCGACTATCGGAAGCAGCGGGCGATGCCGCCGGCGTCGCCGAAGGGGCAACTGCCCTTCATCGACGATGGCGGCGAGCTGATTGCCGATTCGACCTTCATCCGTGCCCACATCGAGCGCAAATACGGCTTCGACTTCGATTCCGGACTCGACGTGCGCGCGCGGGCGCAGGCCTGGGGGTTCGAGCGCATGATCGAGCATCATCTGTATTTCGCGCTGGTCGGGGCGCGCTGGGTCGATCCGGTCAACTTCGCCAAGGGGCCGGCGCATTTCTTCGACGGCGTGCCGGCCGACAAGCGCGAGAAGCTGCGCGAGGACGCGCAGTTTCGTGTCGCCGAGAACTATCTGATCTCCGGGCTCGGCCGGCACGCGCCGGACGAGGACGTCGATCTCGCCGCGCGCTCGCTGCGCGCGCTGTCGGTGCAGCTCGGCGACCGGCCTTATCTGATGGATGATCGTCCATGCGGCACCGACGCGACCGCGTTCGCCGTCATCGCCGGCATTCTCACGCCGTTCTTCGACTCCGAGCTCCGCCGCAGGACCGAAAGCTTCGGCAATCTCGTCGCCTATGCCGAGCGCATGATGGCGCAGTACTATCCCGAGTTCGATTGGGGCAGGGCGGCCGAGGCCGCCTGAGTTCTTAAGCCCCACCCACGTCATTCCGGGGGCAAGGCCGCAGGCCTTGAACCCGGAATCTCGAGATTGTTTTGCGCTCTACTCATGTCGAGATTCCGGGTTCAATCGCCCGTGCACTACCGCGCACGAACGATTTGCCCCGGAATGACGACCAAGCACAGGTCCACAGTGCTGAAGGCAGAGGACTTCGTCAGAGGGCCTCGCCCTTCAACCGCGTCACCTCCGCCTCCAGCTCCGCGATGCGCGCATCGCGCACGGCCAGCGCTTCCGCGACGTCGGCCGCGTCGAACTTCTGCGGGATGTGCTGCGGGCAGTTGGTGTCCCAGGCGCTGATCGTGAACAGCATGACCTGCTCGGGCCGCGCCTTGTAGCCTCTCGGAATCAGCGAGGCCGTCAGCGCGGCATCATCCTCGACCACCCGCGCCGTCCCCCAGATCTTCACCCGGCGGCGATGCGCGTAGTCCATGATGAAGATGTAGGCGTGCGGGTTCTCCGACAGATTGCCCTGGGTGATGTACTGCCGGTTGCCGCTGAAGTCGGCGAACGCCAGCGTGTGGCTGTCGAGCACCTTGAGAAAGCCCTTCGGTCCGCCGCGATGCTGGATATAGGGCTGGCCGTCGGCCGAGGCGGTCGCGAGATAGAAGCTCGTGGCCTCGGCGAGGCGGCCGGCGAGATCGGCGTCGACCTCGTGGCGAAAGCCGCGGCTCTGCTCCACATGCGCGTAGCTCTCGCGCGACCCCTTGCGGGCCTGGATCGCCTTGACGGCGGGTGAGAACATGACGTCGCCGGGTGCCTGGATGGTTGGCTGGGTCATCGCAATGACTCCTTGTCGCTGCGGCCGTGACTGCCGCCGTGAAGGCAATATGGTCCCAATCCCCCAGGGAAATAATCTGACCAGTTGACATTGGATCGTTGCAGATGCTGCAATAATCTGATGGACCGCATCGATGCCATGCAGGCGTTCGTGACCGTCGCCGAGCTGAACGGCTTCGCACCGGCAGCGCGCCGGCTCAAGCTGTCGCCATCGGCGGTCACCCGGTTGGTCGCCGCGCTCGAAGCGCATCTTGGCGTCCGCCTGCTGCAGCGGACGACGCGCTCGGTGACCCTGACCGATTCCGGACGACGCTATCTCGAACGCGCGAGCCGCATTCTGGCTGATCTGGCGGAGGCCGAGCGCGCCGCGGAGAGCGAGCGCCTGCAGCCGGTGGGGCGGTTGGTGGTCTCGGCGCCGGTCGGCTTCGGCCGGCTCCATGTCGGTCCGGTCATGGCCGCCTATCTGAGCCGCTATGCCGAGGTCGCGGCCGAGCTGCGCCTCGAGGACCGCCAGATCAATCTGGTGGAGGACGGCGTCGACTGCGCCGTTCGGATCGGCCATCTCGGCGATTCGTCGCTCGTGGCCCGCCAGGTCGGCAGCATGCGCCGGATCGTGGTCGGGGCTCCCGCCTACTTCAAAGGCCAAGGCGAGCCGCGGACACCCGATGCGCTGGCGAAGCACCAGACCATCCAATTCGGCCCGGCCGACGAATGGCGCTTCGTCAAGGAGGGCAGGGAACTGCGGATTGCGGTCAGCCCGCGGCTCGTTACCAACAATGCCGACGCCGCGATCCAATATGCCGAGGCGGGCGGCGGCGTGACACGGGTGATGGCCTATCAGGCCGCCGACGCGCTGCGTGGCGGCCGCCTCAAGCGGGTGCTGGCGAAATACGAGCCGCCGCCACTTCCCATCCACATCGTTTTCCCGAGCTCCCGGCTCCTATCAGCCAAGGTCCGCGCCTTCATCGACTTGGTCGCGACGACCTGCGACTGGCGCTTCGGCTGACGACGTCACTCCTTCTTCGGCACCACGCGAAACGTCGCGTTCGCCCGCGCGATCACGGCGTCGTCGGCCAGCACCAGGCTCTGCACGAAGCAGACGGTGCGTCCGCTCTTGATGACGTCGCTCTCGACGCTGAGCCACTGCCCGATCCCGGCGCTGCCGATGTAGTCGACTGCGAGGTTGATCGTCACCAGCGACGCCTCCCAGCCCAGCGCCTGGGCGCAGCTGTAGCCCATCGCATTGTCGGCCAGCGATGCGATCAGGCCGCCATGGATCAGCCCGCGCGAATTGGTGTGCGGCACGGCGAGCCGCAGGCCGAGGATGACGGCCTTGTCGGTTCTCTTGGCGTAGAGCGGCTCCCAGGGATCGGTGAACGGGCTCTTGCGGAAATGCGGCTCGAAGCCGGCGGGAATGCTGCTCACGCGTGTCTCGATCGTTGCTGGCGATGTCCGCAGTCAACGACGTCTCCGCGCGTTTTGCACCGCCTACAAAGTTTCAAACGTGTTTTGCGCCGATGTTTGAAACGGTGCGCGCCGACGCCGGCGGAGATGGCGCACGATGTCGCAGGGCCGCTCGACCCCTCGTGGCAATCTCGCGGTGTGCCGACGCAGCCGTGCAATTTCGGGTGCACTCAAGATGCTTAACGTGTTAATGAATTGGTCGCGCGGCTGCAACTTTCGTCTGCCAGACTTGCGCTGGCTGGCGCGATAGGGGCAGGCTCGCGCGTGCCGCGACGGCAGGTCTGCCGTCACGCTTGCAATGATGGTTATATGCTATAACAATGAAGCAAAGGGCCCTCGAAGGCCCATGATGGAAGGAGAGGATCCCGATGAGGAAGACGCTTCTGGCGTTGGCGCTGGCTGCCGGTGTGACCACCCCCGCGCTCGCGCAGGACAAGACGTTCGAGCTGAAGATCTCGCACTGGGTGCCCGCCAGCCATCCGCTGCAGAAGGCGCTGGAGGATTGGGCCGCGTCGGTCGAAAAGGCCTCGGGCGGCACCATCAAGGGCAAGGTGTTCCCGGCGCAGCAGCTCGGCAAAGCCTTCGACCATTACGACATGGCGCGCGACGGCATCGCCGATGTCACTTACGTCAATCCCGGCTATCAGCCCGGCCGTTTCCCGATCATCGGTGCAGGCGAGCTGCCGTTCCTGGTCTCCGACGCCAAGGGCGGCTCGGAAGGTCTGGACGCGTGGTACCGCAAATATGCCGAGAAGGAGATGAAGGACGTCAAGTATTGCCTCGCCTTCGTCCACACGCCCTCGGCTTTCCACACCCGCACCAAGAAGGTCGTCGTGCCCGAGGACGTCAAGGGCATGAAGATCCGCCCGGCGGATGCGACGATCGCCAATTTCGTCACCCTGCTCGGCGGCACCAATGTGCAGTCGTCGGCGCCGGAAGTGCGCGACATCATCGAGCGCGGTGTCGCTGACGGCGTCACCTTTCCGGCGGGCTCGCTGGTGCTGTTCGGAGTCGACAAGGTCACGAAGTACCACATGGACGCGCCGTTCTACGTGACGACCTTCGTGTTCGTCATGAACAAGGACAAGTACAACCAGATGTCGGCGATGCAGAAGAAGGCGATCGACGACAATTGCAACACGGAGACCGCCGGCAAGGTCGGCGAGCCCTGGGGCAAGTTCGAGGACGCCGGCGTCGACAAGATCAAGGCCGAGTCCGGCCAGGAGGTCTACAAGCTGACGCCGGAGCAGACCGCTTTGTGGAAGAAGGCCTCCGAGCCGCTGTTCAAGACCTGGGCCGACGGCGTCAAGAAGACCGGCGTCGACGCCGAGGCCGCCATGACCGAGCTGAAGGCCTCGCTCGCCAAGTACAACGCGCTGGCGCAGTAGCGCTCTTTACATCGCGCTGTTGCGCAGCAGACGGTGCGCTCCCTCTCCCCGTTCTGACGGAGAGAGGGTCGGGGTGAGGGGCAGCCGCACGGGTGGTGCGAGCCGTTAGACCTGTACCCCCTCACCCCAACCCTCTCCCCGCCTTAGCGAAGCTTCGCTTCGCCCTGGCGGGGCGAGGGGGCCCACCGCCTGCTGCGCGGCAGCGCGCGCTCCAATCTTCAAGCCTACGACCAGATTTCAAACGGGGACGCCATGCAGCGCGCCTACATGGACCGGATCATCGATGCGATCGAATGGATCGCCGCGTTCTTCGTCGGCATCGTCGCGCTCGACATCTTCCTGTCGGTGCTGCTCCGCAACACGCTGAACTATTCGATCCCCGATTCCTTCGACATCGGGCGCATGCTGCTCGGCATCCTGATCTTCTGGGGCATCGCTGCGACATCCTATCGCGGCACACACATCACCGTGGATCTGATCTGGGGCAATGTCGGCCCGCGGTATCAGCGCTGGATCGACATCTTCGCAACGCTGGTGCTGCTGTTCGTCGTCACGATGCAGACCTGGACCCTGTTCGACAAGGTGCGCGGCACCTATGAGGACAACGTCCTCACCTTCGATCTGCACATGCCGACCTGGCCGTTCTTCGCAATCGCCTGGATCGGCGACGTTTCGGCGGTGCTCCTGATCGCCATCCGGACCTATCGCCTGATCTTCCACCCCGAGGAGATTCATGACCCTCACGTCAAGCCCACGGAGTAGTGCCGCATGAGTACGGATGCGGTTGCCGTCATCGGCTTCGTTGCGCTGTTTGCGCTGATGCTGCTGCGCGTGCCCGTCGGCATGGCGATGGGACTCGTCGGCGTGTCCGGCTTCGCCTATCTCGTCAACGGCACGGCGGCGTTGAAGCTGGTCGGCCAGACCTCGATGCGCACGGTCACGGACTACACGTTCGGCGTGATCCCGATGTTCCTGCTGATGGGAACGTTCGTGTCCAACTCCGGCATGAGCCGCGAGCTGTTCCGCGCCGCCAACGGCTTCGTCGGCCATCTGCGCGGCGGGCTCGGCATCGCCACCGTCGCCGCCTGCGGCGGCTTCGCTGCGATCTGCGGCTCGTCCGTGGCGACTGCCGCGACGTTCTCGGCGGTGGCCTATCCCGAGATGCGCCGCTTCGGCTATCCGCAGTCCTTCGCCACCGGCGTCATCGCCGCGGGCGGCACGCTCGGCGCGATGCTGCCGCCGTCGACCGTGCTCGCCGTCTACGGCATCATCACCGAGCAGGACATCGGCAAGCTGTTCATCGCCGGCATCATCCCCGGCCTGTTGGCGATGACCATGTACATGATCACCATCACGGTGATCGGCCGTGTCAGGCCGGATTTTCTCCCGAAGGGCGAGGCGCCGCCGTGGCGCGAGCGCATCGCGGGCCTGAAAGGCATCTGGGCGCCGGTGCTGCTGTTCCTGTTCGTGATCGGCGGTCTCTATGGTCTGCCGTTCCTGCCGCGCTTCACGCCGACGGAAGCCGGCGGCGTCGGCGCCACCGGCGCATTCCTGATCGGCGTGTTCACCGGCCGGCTCGACAAGGACAAGATCCTGGCTTCGCTGCTGCAGGCCACGCGCACCGCGGCCGCGGTGTTCACCGTGCTGATCGGCGCGCTGATCTTCGGCTACTTCCTGACGGTGACGCAGACGCCGCAGAAGGTGACGGAGTTCCTCACCGGCCTCGGCCTCGGCCCCTACGGGGTGCTGGCGCTGATCATGGTGATGTATCTCGTGCTCGGCTGCCTGATGGATGCGATGGCGATGATCATCCTGACCGTGCCGATCATCTTCCCGGTCATCTCCCATCTCGGCTTCGATCCGATCTGGTTCGGCGTCATCATCGTGATGACCGTCGAGCTCGGCCTGATCCATCCGCCGGTCGGCATGAACGTCTTCGTCATCAAGAGCGTGGTGAAGGACGTGTCGTTCTCGACGATCTTCAAGGGCGTGCTGCCCTTCGTGGTCACCGACCTGATCCGCCTGGTGATCCTGATCGCCTTCCCGCTGCTGGCCACCTGGCTGCCGCAACAGATGATGGCCCGCTGATGACGACCCCGATCCTCGAGACCCGCTACGTCTTCACCCTCGCCGTGATGATCGGCGACGTCACCAGTGCCGGCGAGACCGGCATCGGCGTGCGCCGGATCATCCCGATCCATGGCGGCGAGGTGAAGGGCCCCGGCCGCGCCGGTGAGGGCATCAGGGGCAGGCTCTGCAATTTCGGCGCCGACTTCCAGATCATCCGTCCGAACGAGCTGATCGACCTCGAAGCCAAATATGGCTTCGAGACCGACGACGGCGCGACGATCTACGTCGAGAACCGCGGCATCCGCTTCGGACCGGTCGACCTGTTGCAGAAGCTCAAGCGCGGCGAGCCCGTGGACCCCAAGCTGATCTACTTCCGCACCCATCCGCGCTTCGAGACCGGCCACGAGAAATATCGCTGGCTGATGGAGCACGTCTTCGTCGGCTCCGCCGCGAGGCACGCGGACCGCGTCATCATCGACGTGCACGTGGTGCTCTAGGCCGCACGGCCTGCCCCAACTCCGTCATTGCGAGCGCAGCGACGACGTGGCCGACGTGCTGCTTATGGCCGGGCTTGTCCCGGCCGTCCACGTCGCTAGCCTGCTGGGGAAGACGTGGATGCCCGGGACAAGCCCGGGCATGACGGAGCCAAAATAATGGCAGTTGGTCTCTCGTTGAGACTAGTCCTCGTCGTCCCAATCCGCCGCCCGGCCATAGCCGCCGTGGTCGCAATTGCGATAGCGCTGGGCCGGCACGTAACGGTAGCGCTCGTAGCCGTAGCCGTCATACGCCGCGTCGCGATAGTGCGACCGGTAGACCGGCGCGGGCTCATAGGCTTGCGCTTCCGACGCCAGCGCGCCGCCGACGAGAGCGCCGACCAGGAGACCACCGATGAGCGCCGCGTTGCGGCCGTCATGGGCCTGAGCCGGCGCCGCGCCGGCGAGCAGGGTGGCGGTCACGGCGAGCGCGGCAACGCCGCCAGCAAGAGATGTCTTCAGCGAAACCATGGTCCCCTCCATTGGGAAGTGTGGTGACGGTAGAGGTTCTACAGCGCGCGCTTTGAAGGCACCCTGAATGCGATGTTGTCGGCCGTTCACTTTGCTGTCGGCCACGCTGCCCGCCGCAACAGCGGTGTCGTCCCTGCGAACGCAGGGACCCATACCGCGGAATCTGTCGGTTGGGCATAACTGGCAGTCCTCATCTCACGAGGGCCGGTGGTTATGGGTCCCTGCGTTCGCAGGGACGACAGCGGAGAGCGGTGAGGCGCCGTTGCCTCCGATCCTTGATTTTTGCAAAACAAAAATATCTTGCGTTTTTCCAGAAGTTATGATCATATCGCGCCATCCCGTCCCAAGCCGAGGGGCGTTGCGCGCGATCGTCACGACACGCGGGGCGGGGAGCGGTGGCCGCGATCATGTCGCAGCGTGTCTTCGGGCGCGCGGACGAACGATGTGACGCGGACGTGAAGTCGCAGCGTCCTGACACCCCGTTGCCGGTGTTACGTTCGCGACGGCGCCAACGCGCCGCGCGGATCATGGTGGCCAACAAGCCGGTGCACCAGGGAGACTGCGTATAAGCGTGAAAACCATCGCGCAGGGAAGGCCGGGCGTTTCTCGGCTGCACCTGTGGTACCTGCCGCCTGCATTCTTTTCGCAGGCGGGCCGCAGGCGTCAGCCGACGCCTGGCCTTCCCTGCGCCCTCCGCACCGGAGGGTGAACACGATCAGCAAAGCCCCGGGCGTGATTTCGCCGCGGGAATGCCGGATCATGTCATTTGCCTTTGCGCGCAGGCGGGCCTTACCATGCTGCGTCTGGCCGCGCCCCCCCCCCCGCGGCTTGTTGTTTTGCATCGCACAACATGATGTCGGGCGTCGCTTATTGACTCCCGCGAAGATCGTTATAAAACATAACTATTCTGAACAGGACACAATCAAGCGATGGGAAACGCCGACACCGCCACGCCAGCGGGCGATCCGTCTCTGCTGCAGATCGAACAGCAGGGCGCCGTCCTGACGATCGGGCTCAACCGCCCGGCCAAGCGCAACGCGCTGAATGACGGCATCATCCTCGCCATCGGCGAGCGCTTCACCAGCCTGCCCGACGACGTCCGCTGCGTCGTGATCCACGGCCTCGGCGACAATTTCTCCTCCGGCCTCGATCTCTCCGAATTGCGCGAGCGCGACGCGACCGAGGGCCTGGTGCACTCGCAGATGTGGCATCGCGTGTTCGACCGCATCCAGTATTGCCGCGTGCCGGTGATCGCCGCACTGAAGGGGGCCGTCATCGGTGGCGGTCTCGAGCTCGCCTGCGCCGCGCATATCCGTGTCGCCGAGCCGTCGGCTTACTTCGCGCTGCCCGAAGGCCAGCGCGGCATCTTCGTCGGAGGCGGTGGCTCGGTGCGGCTGCCGCGCCTGATCGGCGTCGCCCGCATGATGGACATGATGCTGACCGGTCGCGTCTATTCCGCGACCGAAGGCTCGTCCTACGGCTTCGCCCAATATCTGGTCGAGGCCGGTGCCTCGATGACCAAGGCCATGGAGTTGGCCGCCAAGATCGCGGGTAACGCGCCGCTGACGAATTTCGCGGTGCTGCAGGCGCTGCCGATGATCGCGGAGGCCAATCCGCAGACCGGCCTGCTGATGGAATCGCTGATGGCCACCGTCGCGCAGAGCGACAAGGAGGCCAAGAGTCGCATCCGCGCCTTCCTCGATCACAAGACCGCCAAAGTGAAGCCGACGTGACATGACCACACAAACAATAAGAAGCACACAGGGAGGAACGGACGACACGGCGCGCACCGCCAGTGTTCATCCGTTGCGCGCGATCTCGTTCAACGATCCCGCGGTCACCGTCGATCGCCGCGACGACGGCACCATCTATCTCCGTCCGAAGCAGCCGCTCGGCGACTATCCGCAGCGGATCACGGACCGGCTGCATCACTTCGCCAAAGCCACACCAGAGCGCGTGTTCATGGCCGAGCGCGTCGGGCCCGAGGGCTGGCGCGAGCTGACCTATGCCACACTGCTGGCGGCGAGCCGGCACATCGCCTCGGGGCTGCTCGCCCGCGGACTCTCGCCGGACCGCCCGGTGATGATCCTGTCGGGCAATTCGATCGATCATGCCCTGGTCGCGTTCGGCTCGCTCTATGCCGGCGTGCCCTTCTGCCCGGTGTCGCCGGCCTACTCGCTGGTGTCGCGCGACTACGGCAAGCTCGCTTATCTGATGAAGCTGCTGACGCCGGGCCTCGTCTTCGTCGACGACGCCGACAAGTTCGCCGACGCGCTCGTCGCGAACGTGCCCGACGGCACCGAGATCGTGGCCTCGTTCGGCTCGGTGCCGGGCCGCAAGGTCACGATGCTCGCCGATCTCATCGCGTCGCCGCTGTTTGCAGGCCTCGATGCTATCAACGACAAGATCGGTCCGGACACGATCGCGAAATTCCTGCTCACCTCTGGCTCGACCGGCAATCCGAAGGCCGTGATCAATACCCAGCGCATGATCTGCGCCAACCAGGTGATGATCCGCGAGACGCTCGCCTTCCTCAAGGACGAGCCGCCCGTCATCATCGACTGGCTGCCCTGGAATCACACCTTCGGCGGCAACCACAATATCGGCCTGACCTTGTTCAACGGCGGCTCGATGTATCTCGACCAGGGCAAGCCGGTGCCTGGCGGCATCGAGGAGACCGTGCGAAACCTGCGCGAGATCTCGCCGACGGTCTATTTCAACGTCCCCAAGGGCTATGAGTCGCTGCTGCCCTATTTCCGCGAGGACCCGGCGCTGCGGAAGTCCTTCTTCCAGCGGCTGCACGCGATGTTCTTCTCCGGCGCCGCACTGGCGCCGCATGTCTGGAACGAGCTCGACGAGCTCTCGGTGGCCGAGACGGGCACTCGCGTGCCGATGCTGACGGGCCTCGGCTCCACCGAGACCGCACCGTTCTTCATGTCGGTCAATCCGCGTACCAGCCGCTCCGGCCATGTCGGCCTGCCGGTCTCCGGCAACGAGGCCAAGCTCGTTCCCAACAACGGCAAGATGGAAGTGCGCGCCAAGGGGCCGAACGTGACGCCGGGCTATTGGCGCCTGCCGGAGGTCTCGGCCGCGGCCTTCGATGACGAAGGCTACTACAAGATGGGCGACGCGCTGAAGCCCGTCGATCCCGACGACTTCAATGCCGGCTTCGATTTCGACGGCCGTGTTGCCGAGGACTTCAAGCTGGCGTCGGGCACCTGGGTCTCGGTCGGTCCTCTCAGGGCGCGCTTCATCGCCGCCTGCGCGCCGCTGGCGCGCGACGTCATCATCGCAGGCATCAACCGCGACGAGATCGCGGCCATCGTCGTGCTCGATCTCGACGGCTGCCGGCTCATCAATGCGACCCTGCCGATGGACGATCTCGCCGCGACGGCGGCGGATCCGCTCATCGTCCAGGCGTTCCGCGAGCGCTTCGCCAAGTTCCAGGGCACCGCGACCGGCTCGTCGACGCGGATCACGCGCGCCGTGCTGCTCGGCGAGCCGCTGTCGATCGACAAGGGCGAGGTCACCGACAAGGGATCGATCAACCAGCGCGCCGTGCTGGAGAACCGCAAGGACCTGATCGAACGCATCTACGCCGCGACGCCGGACGGCGACATCATCATCGCCGGCTGATCGACGCATCCAAGGGAGAAACGACAATGTTGTTGAAGGATCAGGCCGCCATCGTCACCGGCGGCGCCTCCGGCCTCGGGGCCGCCACCGCCCGCAAGCTCGCGTCGCAGGGGGCCAAGGTCGCGGTGTTCGATTTGAACGCCAAGCTGGCGGCGGAGGTTGCCGCTGAGATCAAAGGTGTTTCGGTGGTGTGCGACGTGTCCGACGCCGCCGGCGCTGAAGCCGGCGTCGCCGAGGCGGTCAAGGCGCTCGGCCAGCAGCCGCGCGTGCTGGTGAACTGCGCCGGCATCGGCGTCGCCAAGCGCGTCGTCGGCCGCGACGGCCCGATGCCGCTGGCCGATTTCGAGAAGGTCATCAAGGTCAACTTGATCGGCTCGTTCAACATGCTGCGCCTGGTCACCAACGGCATGACCAAGCTGGAGCCGCAGGCGACCGGCGAGCGTGGCGTCGTCATCAACACCGCGTCGGTCGCCGCCTATGACGGCCAGATCGGACAGTCGGCCTATTCGGCTTCCAAGGGCGGCATCGTCGGCATGACCCTGCCGATCGCGCGCGAGCTCGCGCAGTTCGGCATCCGCGTGCTGACCATTGCGCCCGGCCTGTTCCTGACGCCGCTGCTCGCCAACCTGCCGCAGGAGGCCCAGGACTCGCTCGCCGCCGCGATCCCGTTCCCCCGCCGTCTGGGTCATGCCGACGAGTTCGCCGCGCTGGCGCTGCACATGGTCGAGAACGCCTATCTCAACGGCGAAGTCGTCCGCCTCGACGGCTCGCTGCGCATGGCGCCGAAGTAGGATTGATGCGCCGAGCTACTCGCCAGAGGCTCGCTGCCAGCCTCTCCCCGCGCGCGGGGAGAGGCCGGATTGCATCGCCAGATGCAATCCGGGTGAGGGGGCTCTCCGCGAGTCTGGTGCGCGTGGCTGCCCCTCACCCCAGCCCTCTCCCCGTAAAGAACGGGGAGAGGGAGCGCACCGTCTACACGGCTGATAGCGAGGCCAAACCAATGTTCATCCACCGCCGCGACGTGCAGATCCAGTGGGGCGACTGCGATCCCGCCAACATCGTCTACTACCCGCGCTACTTCGCGATGTTCGACGATGCGACCTCCGTCATGTTCGAGGCGGCCGGGTTCTCCAAGCAGGACATCGTCCGTCGCTACGGCCTGGTCGGCATCCCCATGGTCGACACCCGCGCCAAGTTCTACATCCCATCGACCTATGGCGACTGGATCACGATCGAGAGCCGGATCGAGAGCATCAAGCGCTCGTCCTTCGACGTCACCCATAAGGTGTTCAAGGGCGAGGCGCTGGCGATCGAGGGATTCGAGACGCGGGTGCTGGTCGGGCGCGATCCGGCCGACCCGGACAAGCTGAAGTCGGCGCCGTTTCCCGAGGAGATGCGCGCCAAGTTTCTCGGTGGATGAGGCTGGAATGGGTGCGACATGCGACCGTCTTAAGGATGTTCAGCTGTCATGCTTTGGTCGACTGGTGAGGCGTGATCTTCTCGTGTTCAATGCTATGATCACGTTTGGACACATATCGGCCGGCCATGTTGGAAGGCGCCCCGGACAAGGGGCGGGACTGCAAACAGGATCGGCGGATCACGAGCTGAACCGAAAAGATCAAGGGAGGATTTTATGAGGAAGGCCTATCTGGCGGCGGCTGGCGTCATCGCGATGCTCGCAGCTGCTCCTGCGCTGGCGCAGACCAGCGAGATCACCATCGGCATCACCACGACCACGACGGGGCCGGGCGCGGCGCTCGGCATCCCCGAGCGCAATGCGCTCGAGTTCGTGCCGAAGGAGATCGGCGGCGTGCCGCTCAAGGTGATCGTGCTCGACGATGGCGGCGATCCGACCACGGCGACGACGAATGCGCGCCGCTTCGTGACGGAGTCGAAAGCCGACATCATCATGGGCTCGGCGCTGACGCCGCCGACCATCGCGGTGTCCAACGTCGCCAACGAGGCCGGCATTCCGCATTTCGGCCTGGCGCCGTTCCCGGTCACGCCTGAGCGGATGAAATGGTCGGTGGTGATGCCGCAGCCGGTGCCGATCATGGGCAAGGTGCTGTACGAGCACATGAAGGCGCACAACATCAAGACCGTCGGCTACATCGGCTACTCCGACTCCTACGGCGATCTCTGGTTCAACGATCTGAAGAACCAGGCGGTGCCGATGGGCATCACGATTGCCGACGAGGAGCGGTTCGCGCGCCCCGATACGTCGGTCACCGGCCAGGTGCTGAAGCTGGTCGCCGCCAATCCGGACGCGATCCTGGTCGGCGCCTCCGGCACCGCGGCGGCGCTGCCGCAGACCGAGCTGCGCGAGCGCGGCTACACCGGCCTGATCTATCAGACCCACGGCGCCGCGAGCATGGACTTCATCCGCATCGCCGGCAAGGCGGCGGAGGGCGTGATCATGGCCTCCGGCCCGGTGATGTCGCCGGAGACGCAGGACGACAGCGCGCTGACCAAGAAGCCCGGCCTCGAGCTGAACAAGGCCTATGAAGCCAAGTATGGCCCGAACAGCCGCAGCCAGTTCGCCGGTCACTCCTTCGATGCGTTCGAGATCCTCAAGCGCGTCATCCCGGTGGCGCTGAAGACCGCCAAGCCCGGCACGCCGGAGTTCCGCGAAGCCATCCGCCAGGCGCTGATGACCGAGAAGGACATGGCGGCCTCGCAGGGCGTCTACAACTTCACCGAAAAGGATCGCTCGGGCCTCGACGACCGCTCCCGCATCATCCTGACCGTGAAGGACGGGAAGTACGTCCCGGCGAAGTGAGCCGCGAGACCATAGCTTCTGATTGAGAAAGGCCGGCTCCGTGAGCCGGCCTTTCGGCCATTTGGACGAGGATCTTTGTAGTTTTCCGAGAGGCCCGCCATGATCCCAGCCCCCACCGGCGCCACAAGGCTCCACATCATCATCGGCGATCCGATCGCACAGGTGCGTGCGCCGGCCGGCGTGAGCCAGGCGTTTGCCGAGCAGGGCAGCGATGCGATCCTCGTCCCGGTCCAGGTCGCGCCAGGCGATCTCGCGGACTTCCTGGCGGCAATGACTCGGGTCAGGAATCTCGACGGCATCGTCGCGACGATCCCGCACAAGTTCGCCTGCTACCGCGCCTGCGCGACCGCCACCGAGCGTGCGCAGTTCATCGGCGCCGTCAACTTGATGCGGCGTGGTGAAAGCGGCGGGTGGCACGGTGACATGGTCGATGGCCTCGGCTTCGTCGGCGCGGCGAAAGCCAAGGACTTCGATCCCGCAGGCTGCCGGGCGTTGCAGATCGGCGCGGGCGGAGCGGGTTCGGCGATTGCGCTGGCGCTGATCGATGCCGGCGTGCGCGAGCTTGCCATTCACGACAGCGATCCCGGACGCCGCGATGTGCTGATCGCGCGCCTCAACGAGCGGGGCAAAGGCCGCGCCGTTGTCGGCGGCACCGATGCCAGCGGCTTCGACCTGGTCGCGAATGCGACGCCGGCGGGCATGCAGCCCGGCGATCCCTTGCCGGTCGACATGGCGACCGTCAGCCCGTCGGCCTATTGCGGCTGCGTGATCACCCGGCCGGAGGTGTCGCCGTTCATCGCCGCTGCGCGCCAGCGCGGCTGCCTGACGGCGACCGGCACCGACATGTACCGGGCGCTGGAGCGCGTGATGGTCGATTTCCTGCTGTCGAAGGAGGCGCCCTCCTGAAGCAGCGCCTCACCCCATCGACATCAGGCTCAGCTCGCAGCCGCCTCGGCAAAGCCGAGATAGCTCGCCGCCACGCGCTCATCGGTGGCGATCTCGCTGGCCTTGCCGTTGAGCACGAACTCGCCGAGCTCCATGACATAGGCGCGGTCGGCGACCTTGAGCGCGGCCTTGGCGTTCTGCTCGACCAGCAGCACCGAGACGCCTTCCTGGCGCAGCCTGGCGACGATCTCGAAGATGCCGGCGACGATGATCGGCGCCAGACCGAGGCTGGGCTCGTCCAGCATCAGCATCTTCGGCGCGCCCATCAGCGCCCGGCCCATCGCCAGCATCTGCTGCTCGCCGCCGGAGAGCGTGCCGGCAAGCTGCTTGCGCCGCTCCTTGAGCTTCGGAAACAGCGTGTAGACGTGCTCGAAGCCGCGCGCGGCGTGCGCCTTGCTCATGCGGAACGCGCCGAGCTGCAGATTGTCCTCGACGTTCATGGTGGCGAACAGCTCGCGATGCTCCGGCACCAGGCACAGTCCACGCGCGACGCGGTCCTCGATCTCATAGCGTGCCAGGTCCTCGCCCAGGAAGGAGACGCGGCCCTTCAGCGGAAACACGCCCATGATGGCGCTGAGCAGCGTAGTCTTGCCGGCGCCGTTGGCGCCGATGATGGTGACGATCTCGTTCTCGGCGACGGTCAGCGAGACCGATCTGACAGCCTCGACCTTGCCGTAGGAGACGTGGACGTCGGCGACTTCCAGCAAGGTGCTCATGCAGCGGCTCCGAGATATGCCTTGATCACCTCGGGATTGGTCTTGATCGCGGCTGGTGTGCCCTCGGCGATCTTGGTGCCGAAATCGAGCACCACGATGCGGTCGGCGAGATCCATGACAAATCCCATGTCGTGTTCGACCAGCAGCACCGACATGCCGCCGGCGCGGAGGTCGCGCAGCAGCGCGCCGAGGCGCTGCTTCTCCATGTGGCGCAATCCCGCGGCCGGCTCGTCGAGCAAGAGCAGCATCGGATCGACGCACAGCGCGCGGGCGATCTCGACGATGCGCTGCTGGCCGAGAGACAACGAGCCAGCAAGCTGGTGCATCTGGTCGCCGAGCCCGACGCGATCGATCTGGCGCGCGGCTTCCGCGAGCAGCTTGGCCTCGTCGGCGCGGTCGAGCCGGAACATGCTGGTGAGCGCATTGGAATGGCCGCGCAGATGGGCGCCGATCGCGACGTTCTCCAGCACCGTCATGTCCGGCACCAGCTTGACGTGCTGGAAGGTGCGGGAAATGCCGAGCTTGACGACGTCCTGCGGCGGGGCGTTGCCGACGGCCTTGCCGAGCACCGAGATGTTGCCGGAGGTCGGCGGCAGCACGCCGGTGATCAGGTTGAAGGTCGTGCTCTTGCCGGCGCCGTTCGGGCCGATCAGCGCGACGATCTCGCGGGCCTGGACGTCGAAGGAGACGTTGTTGACCGCAACCACGCCGCCGAACTGCTTTCGCGCGTTGTCGACCTGCAGCAGGACGTTGGGCGTCGTCGCGGACCGCTCGCGGGCCGGCAGCTTGATTGTGGTGTCCGGCTTCTTCGCCAGCGGCTTGAACGGCAGGCGCGCCGTCAGCCACGGCCACAGGCCGGTCGGAGCGAGCTGGAGGAGCGTCACGAGCAGGATGCCGAACACGATGGTCTCGAGCTGGCCCTCGCCATGCAGCAGCAGCGGGAGGTAGCTTTGCAGGACCTCCTTCAGCACAACGACGATCGCAGCACCCAGCACGCCGCCCCAGACATAGCCGGCGCCGCCGACGACGGCGACGAACAGATATTCGATGCCGGCCTGGGCGCCGAACGGCGTCGGGTTCACGGCGCGGGTGAAGTGCGCATAGAGCCAGCCCGAGAGGCCGGCGAGCACGGCGGCATAGATGAACACCAGCAGCTTGGCGCGGGGTGCGTAGACGCCGAACGCTTCCGCCGCGATGTGGCCGCGGCGCAGGGCGCGAATGGCGCGACCGGTGCGGGAGTCCAGCAGGTTCATCGTCAGCAGCGCAGAGATCAGAACGGCGGCCCAGATCGCGAAATAGATCGTGCCGGGATCGAGCATCTTGAGGCTGCCGATCGACAGCGGCGGGATGCCGGAGATGCCGTCATTGCGGCCGAGGAAGGCGAGCTTGCTGAACAGGTAGTACAGGCCGAGACCCCAGGCGAGCGTGCCGAGCGGCAGATAGTGGCCGGACAGTCTGACCGTGACGAGGCCGAGCAGCACCGCGGCGAGGCCGGAGACCAGCAGCGACAGTGGCAAGGTCAGCCAGGGCGAGATGCCATACTGCGCCGAGAGCACCGCGGTCGTGTAGGCGCCGAAGCCGACGAAGGCGGCCTGGCCGAACGAGGTGAGGCCGCCGACGCCGGTCAACAGCACCAGGCCCATCGCGACCAGCGCGGACAGGCCGATATTGTCGAGCAGCACGATCCAGAACGGCGGCATGCCCGGAATGAACGGGATCGCCGCAACGATGACGGCAAAGACGATGAGAGGCCAACGCTCGCGCACGGCTCAATCCTTCTCTTCTTCGACCGCGGGCGCGGCGAGCGAACGCAGCAGCAGGACCGGGATCAGCAGCGTGAAGACGATCACTTCCTTGAAGTTCGAGGCGTAGAACGAGGAGAACGCCTCGACGATGCCGACGACGAGCGCGGCGACGGCGGTCAGGGGATAGCTGATCAGGCCGCCGATGATCGCGGCGATGAAGCCTTTGAGGCCGATCAGGAAGCCGGTGTCGTAATAGAGCGTCGTGATCGGGACGATCAGGATGCCCGAGAGCGCGCCGATGCTGGAGGCCAGCAGGAAGGCGATCTGGCCGGACAGCGTGGTGCGGATGCCGACGAGGCGGGCGCCGAGCCGGTTGACGGCGGTGGCGCGCAGCGCCTTGCCGTAGAGGGTCAGGCCGAAGAACAGCCAGAGGCCGACGATGAAGGCGATGGTGATGCCGTAGACCGCCATGCCCTGTCCGGTAAAGCGCAGCGAGCCGAGCGTCGCGCTGGCATTCAGCAGCGTCGGGCCACGCTGGCCTTCGGCGCCGAAGAACAGCAGGCCGAGGCCCTGCAGCGCCAAGTGAACGCCGACCGAGGCGATCAGCAGCACCAGCACCGAGGTGTGCGCGAGCGGCTGGAACACGATGCGGTAGAGCGACAGGCCGATGCTGGCCACGATCAGCAGCGACAGCACCAGGCTGACGCCGGCGGGCATGCGCTGGTTCGCCGCCCACATGCTGGCGAGCAGAATGGCCACCGGGAGGACCACGTTGAGGCCGAAGGTGCGCACGATCTTCGGCGCGTGCAGCGTCTTGCGCATGGCGTAAAGGTCGAAGGCGAAGGCCGCGAGCCCGATCACGACGGCGAGCTTCGCCGTGCCCGGCATTTGGCCGGCAGCGAGCGAGGCATAGGTGAGGGCGCCGTAGGTGACGAATTCGCCCTGCGGGATCAGGATCACCCGGGTGACGGCAAACACCAGCACGAGCGCCAGCCCGAGCAGCGCGTAGATCGCGCCATTGGTAATGCCGTCCTGCAACAGGAACAGCAGGATCGTTGTGTTCAAGACCGGACGCTCCCCCTCTGTGGTGACCGGATGCGGGCGACGCCATGCGCCGTCCGCAGGTCGGGGCAGTTGAATTGGGCTGCCCGTGTTTGATATAGTGGATAACAATTATCGATTATAATCTCAAGGCCGCTGTTCCGGCTGCGGCGTTCGAGACCAGGGATGGAAGCAAATGCGATGAATTTGGCGGACCGTGATGGCCGATAGCGCCAAGCCCGTCAGCAAGAGGGAAAGCCGCAAGGAAGCTGCCGTAGCGGCCGATGAGACGCAAGCGGTCCTGCTCGGCGAGCTGTCGGATCTGCTTGGCTATGTGCTGAAACGGGCGCAGTTGAAGGTGTTCGAGGACTTCCTGCGCTGCGTCGCGCCGCTGCAACTGACGCCGGCCCAGTTCTCGGTGCTGCTGCTGCTCGACGCCAATCCGGGCCGGAACCAGACCGAGATCGCCAACACCCTGGGCATCCTGCGGCCGAACTTCGTGTCCCTGCTGGACAGCCTCGAGAGCCGCGACCTGTGTGCGCGAGTGCGTTCGGCCAACGACCGGCGCTCGCACATCCTGATGCTGACCGAGAAGGGCCGCGCCGTGCTGGCCCGCGCCAAGAAGCTGGTGGTGTCGAAGCACGAGGCGCGGCTCAACGAGCTGCTGGGCCCGGATGGGCGCGACGCGCTACTGGCGATGCTCACCAAGATCGCGGAGGAGTTCTGAAGGACGCAGGCGCGCCCCTCAATCGACCAGGATGACCCTGACGTCGTTCACGTTGGTGAGCGTCGGTCCGGTCTGCAGCAGGCCGCCGGTCGCGGCGAAAAATGCGGTGGCGTCGTTGTTGGCGAGATAGGCCTGCGGATCCAGCCCCTGCGCCCGCATCGCGGCGATGACCTCGGCATCGACAAGCGCACCGGCCGGATCGGAGGCGCTGCCGCCGCCGCCATCGGCGCCGTCGGTGTCGCCGGCGAGCGCCGCTATGCCCTCCATGTCCTTGAGGAGGTCGGCGAGCGCCAAGGCATATTCCTGGTTCGGGCCGCCGCGGCCCTGGCCGCGCACCGTCACGGTGAGCTCGCCGCCGGAGATGATCGCCATGCGGCGGCCGAGCGCGCGGGCCTCGCGCGCCAGCTTGGCGTGATCGGCCGCGACATCGCGGGCCTCACCCTCGAGATCGGCGCCGAGATCGAGCACGTCGTAGCCCGCCGCCTTGACGCTGGCCACGGCGGCCTCGAGCGAGCTGGCGGGGCGCGCGATCAGCTCGAACGAGGCGCGGGCGAAGGCGGCATCGCCGGGCTTGCAGCTCTCATTGGCGGCATCATCGAGCGCCCGGCTGATCGCCGGGTCGACCTCGAGCTTGTATTTGGCGACGATGCCGCGGGCATCGGCCAGCGTGGTCGGATCGGGCACCGTCGGACCCGATGCGATCGCCGAGGGATCGTCATGCGGCACGTCGGAGATCGTCAGGGTCACGATCTCGGCCTTCTGCCCGGCCCGCGCCAGCCGGCCGCCCTTGATCCGCGACAGATGCTTGCGGACCGTATTCATTTCGCCGATCGGTGCGCCCGAGCGGAGCAGCGCGCGGGTCAGTTGCTGCTTCTGCGCGAAGCTGACGCCGTTCACCGGCGCGACCCAATTGGCGGACCCACCACCGGAGAGCAGCACCAGCATCAGGTCGCCGGGCTCGGCGGTTGCCGCCAGTTGCAGCGTCTCGTCGGCGGCCTTCAGCCCGGCCTCGTCTGGCATCGGATGTCCGGCCTCGATGACCTTCACCCGCCGGGTCGGCACGCCATGGCCATGGCGGGTGGTTGCGATGCCGGTCAGCTTCGCGGGATCGAATCCCAGCGTGTCCAGGTAGTGGCGCTCGGCCGCGACCGCCATTGCGGCCGCGCCCTTGCCGGCGGCGAGACAGATGATTCGTCCTTTGGGAGCCGCCGGCAGGAATGCCGGCAGCACCATGTCAGGATGCGCCGCGGCGACCGCGGCATCGAAGATCGCGCGCAACAACGGACGGCGGCTGGTCATGCGGCGCCGCCCGCGTGCCGTGCGCAGCCTATTTCAGTTCGCCGCTCATGACCTCGCCGAACAACTGCCAGCGCTCGCCCTTGAACTGCATCAGCTGCAGCTGCTCGATCGGCTGGAAGTCGTCCGGACCGGTGGTCAGCGTGATGCCGGGCAACAGCCCGCCCTGCGCAAACTGCTTCAGGCTTGCCGCCTGCTTCATGACATTGGCGCGGGTCAGTTCGTCGCCGCATCGCTTCAGCACCTCGACCATCGTGGTGGCGATGTTGTAACCGGTCAGCGCCGACGAATCCACGGGGTTGATCTCCGGCAGATATTTGGCGAGCAGTTCCCTGAACGCGCCGAGACCGGGGTCGTTGGCCCATTGCGGATCGGAGGCATCCTTGGCATAGGCGGCCGAGATCACCCCTTGCGAGTTCTCGACGCCGGCCGGCCGCATCACGGCCGCGGTCGAGGCGCTGACGTTCGAGATGATGGTCAGCGGCTTCCAGTTCATCTCGCCGAGCTTCTTGATCGCCTGGGCGCCGGACTTCGGTGTGGTGAACAGCACGACGATGTCGGGATTGGCCGACTTCATCTTGACGATGTGCGACTCGACCGTGGGTTCGGCGATCTCATAGCTCTCCTCCAGCACGACGCGGGAGGTGTCGCCAAGGCCGTCCTTGAGACCCTTCAGATAGTCCTTGCCCATGTCGTCGTTCTGGTAGAGCACCGCGATCTTGCCGGTCGGCTGCTGCGCGGTGAGGTATTTGGCGTAGATGCGGGCTTCCGACTGATAGCTCGGCAGCCAGCCCATGGTCCACGGATTGGTCTTGGGCTCGTTCCACTTGGTGGCGCCGGTCGCGACGAACAGCTGCGGCACCTTCTTGGCGTTCATGTATTTCTGGATCGCCGTGTTGGGCGCAGTGCCGAGCACGCCGAACAGGAACAGCACCTCGTCGCTCTCCACCAGCTTGCGTGCCTGCTCCACCGTCTTCGGCGGCGAATAGGCGTCGTCGTACGAGATGAAATTGATCCTGCGGCCGTTGATGCCGCCCTCATCATTGACCTTCTTGAACACAGCCGACATCGCCTTGCCGACCGAGCCGTAGGCCGAGGCCGGGCCGCTATAGGGCACGATGTTGCCGATCTTGATCTCGGTGTCGCTGGCGCCGGTGTCGTATTTCTTGTCGGCATAGGCGCTGCCGGCAGCGGCGCCAACCAAGGCGAGGCCGAGCAGGCTGGAGAGCGTGCGGCGGGTGAGGGCAGTGGTCACGTGGGGACTCCTTCTCGGCCTTGGAGCTTGGCCTTGTTGTTGGATTCGCCCGCAGCACGGGCGACTCGTTTCACTCCGGACGAGTCCCCATAGCGCAGCCGCGCGCTCGGCGTAACCGCCGCCGCTGCATGACCGCCTCTCTTTCAACTCCTAGCTTAAGAAATTCTTGGCAAAGACAGCAAAGATGCCTGGAGAGAGCGCCTCCTGCGGCGCGAAGCCGCAGGAGGCGGTTTCAACTGCGTTCCGTCGTTAGCCGCCGACGTCGGCGGAAATCACGTCGCCGAACAGCTCCCACTTCTCGCCCTTGAAGCGCATCAGCTGCAACTGGCTGACGGGCGCGAAGTCGGTCGCCGAGGTGTTGATCGTGATGCCAGGCAGCAGCATCTCGGTGCGGAAGTTGCGCAGGGATGCGGCCTGCTTCATGACGTTCTCGCGGGTGAGGTTGTCGCCGCACTGCTTCAGCACCTGCACAAGCGTCTGGGCCACGCTGTAGCCGACGACGGTGCCGCCATCGAGCTTGTCGCCATCCGGGAAATCCTTCGCCATGAAGTCGAGGAACTGTTTCATCCCGGCATCATCCTTCCATTGCGGATCGGAGACGTCCTTGAGATAGGCCGCCGAGAGGATGTCCTGTGAATTCTCATAGCCGGCCGGTTTCAGCACGCTGCCGACGGAGGCGGAGACGTTGTTGAGGATATGCAGCGTCTTCCACTCGATCTCCTTGACCTTCTTGATTGCCTGCGCCGCAAATTTCGGCGTGGTGATGTTCACGAATACGTCGGCGCCGGTGGACTTGAGCTTGACGATGTGATTGTCGATCGAGGGTTCAGCGGTCTCGTAGCTCTCCTCCATGACGATCATTGAGGCGGCCTTGGCTCCAAGCCCATCCTTCAGCCCTTTCAGATAGTCCTTGCCGTAATCATCGTTCTGATACAGCACCGCGATCTTCGCGTCCGGCTTTTCCTTCAGCAGATATTTTGCGTAGATTCTGGATTCGCTCTGGTAGTTGGGCTGCCAGCCCATGGTCCAGGGGAAGTCCTTCGGATCGTTCCATTTGGTGGCGCCGGTGGCGACGAACAGCTGCGGGACCTTCTTCGAGTTCATGTATTTGTGGATCGCCGAGTTCGGCGGCGTGCCCAGCGAATTGAAGATGAACAGCACTTCATCGCTCTCGACCAGCTTGCGTGCCTGTTCGACCGTCTTCGGCGGCGAATAGGCGTCGTCATAGGAGATGAAGTTGATCTTGCGACCGTTGATGCCTCCCTCGGCGTTGATCTTCTTGAAGTAGGCCGCTTCCGTCTTGCCGATGATGCCGTAGGCCGAGGCCGGCCCGCTATAGGGCATGATGTTGCCGATCTTGATCTCGGTGTCGGAGGCGCCGGTATCGTATTTCTTGTCGGCGGCGATTGCGGAGCTCGAGGCGAGAACGATGGCGGCAGCCGAGGCGAGGGCGGCCCTTCGCGTGATCATCATGGTGCGTTTCTCCCGTGTTGGTTTGGTTGACGTGTCTCGGCCGCCTTGATGGCGGCTCTTGTTCTGGCTGGAACTATAGCAGAGCTGCACCGGGGTGGTTGCGACATCACGGCACGGTCCGTGTTTTCGCGGTGCCTTGGCGGTCCATATCATGTGCAACTGCGAGAGGTCTCCGCAATCTCGGCGGGTGAGTGCTCTGCAAGAACAGCCTGAGATGAATAGTTCGACGCCGATCCAGATATGAAAAAGCCCTCCGCGCCGATGGCGCGGAGGGCCAGTGGAGATCGGCACCGCTTTCTGCGGCGATGCGCGATTACTCGATGGCGCCGCTGATCGCCTCGCCGAACAGCTCCCACTTCTCGCCCTTGAACCGCATCATCTGCAATTGCTCGATGGGCGCGAAGTCGGTAGCCGAGGTGTTGATCTTGACGCCCGGCAGCAGCGTGTCGGGCGCGAAGTCCTTCAGGCTCGCGGCCTGCTTCATCACGTTGGCGCGGGTCAGGTCGTCACCGCACATCTGCAGCACCTTCACCAGCGTCTGCGCGGCGCCGTAGCCGTAGACGGTCGAGCTGTCGAGCTTGTTGGCGTCGGGATAGTACTGCGCGAGGAAGTCGAAGAACTTCTTCATGCCGGGATCATCGTTCCACTGCGGATCCGCAGCATCCTTGGCGTAGGCGGCCGAAAGAATCCCTTGCGAGTTCTCGAAGCCGGCCGGCTTGATCACGCTGCCGACCGAGGCCGACACGTTGACGACCAGATGCGTCGGATGCCAGTCGATCTCGGCAAGCTTCTTGATCGCCTGCGCCGCGAACTTGGGCGTGGTGACGCTGAAGAAGACGTCGGCGCCGGAGGCCTTCAGCTTGACGATGTGGCCGTCGATCGAGGGTTCGGACGTCTCGTAGCTCTCCTCCATGACGATCATGGACGCGGCCTTGTCGCCGAGGCCGTCCTTGAGGCCCTTCAGATAGTCCTTGCCGAAATCGTCGTTCTGGAACAGCACGCCGACCTTGGCGCCGGGCTTGTCCTTGAGCAGGTACTTCGCGTAGATGCGGCCCTCGCTCTGGTAGCTCGGCTGCCAGCCCATGGTCCAGGGGAAGTTCTTCGGGTCGTTCCACTTGGTGGCGCCGGTGGCGACGAACAGTTGCGGGATCTTCTTGCCGTTGAGATATTTCTGGATCGCCGAGTTCGAGGGCGTGCCGAGCGGGTTGAAGACGAACAGGACCTCGTCGCTTTCGACCAGCTTGCGCACCTGCTCGACCGCCTTGGGCGGCGAATAGGCGTCGTCATAGCTGACGAAGTTGATCTTGCGGCCGTTGATGCCGCCCTCGGCGTTGATCTTCTTGAAATACGCCTCCTCGGTCTTGCCGATCACGCCGTAGGCGGACGCCGGTCCGCTGTAGGGCATGATGTTGCCGATCTTGATCTCGGTATCCGACGCGCCGGTATCGTATTTCTTCTGGGCGAGTGCTGCGCCCGAGGTGAGGGCGATGACCGCCGTCGCGATCGCGGCGATTCGTAGTTGTTGAACGACCTGCAAGAGTTCCTCCTTAGTTCTTTCTGAGTTTGCCGAGCAGCTGCTGCGCCACCATCGCCACCTGCCGCGAGCCGTGCGGCACGAGGAAGATGACGAGGAACAGCAGCACGCCGAACACCGCGCCGGACAGGCCCTTCGAAATGCCTTCGGCGATGTTGGGAACGAAGATGATGAATGCCGCGCCGACGAACGATCCGGGCAGCCAGCCGACGCCGCCGACGACCATGCCGAGGAACAGCGAGATCGCGAGCACGATCGTGTAGCTGTCGGGTGCCACGAACTGCACGGCGATGGCGCCGAGGCCGCCGGCGACGCCGGTGATGCCGGCGCTGACGCCGAACGCCAGCGTCTTGTAGGTCGCGACGTCGATGCCCATGGCGGATGCCGCGATCTCGTTGTCGCGGATCGCCATGAAAGCCCGCCCCGAACGCGAGCGCAGGAGGTTCACCGAGAACACGTAGATCGCGATCGTGATCGCCAGTGTGAAGTAGTACAGCCACATGTCCTGCGACATCGGCAGGCCGAACGGCGCGTCCGGCTTGGTGACGACGAGGCCCTGCACGCCGCCGGTCCATTCCTCGAAGAAGCCGAGCTTGAGGATCTGCGGCATCGCGGTGGCGAGCGCGAAGGTGGCGAGCGCGAGATACACGCCCGAGAGCCGCAGCGCCGGCTGGCCGAACAGGAAGCCGGCGCCGAAGCAGATCACGCCGGCGACCGGCAGGGTCAGCGCGTAGTTGACATTGTACTGCTCCATCAGGATCGCCGACGTATAGGCTCCGATGGCGTAGAAGGCGCTGTTGCCGAGCGAGAACTGGCCGGATCCGCCGGTCAGGATGTTCAGCGCCAGCACGGCCAGCCCGTAGATCAGCAGCATCGTCATCTGGAAGATGATGAAGTTCTTGACGAACAGTGGCACCACCAGGAGCAGCAGCACGACCACGAATGTGGTGCCGGAGCTCAGGGTCATGGCCCGCTTCGGAACGGCCTCGACCGCGGGCGCCTGGGATGTGATGTCCTCGATTGCGCTCATGATCAGACTCGCTTCACGATGTTGCGGCCGAACAGGCCGGCGGGCTTGATGACCAGGACGGAGATGATGAGGGCCAGAGCGATCGGCAGCTTCATCTCGTTGCCGACATGCGGGATGTAGGTTCCGGCGAGATTTTCGAAGATGCCGACCAGGAAGCCGCCGAGCACCGCGCCGAACGGGCTGGTCAGGCCGCCGAGCACGGCGGCGGCGAACCCGTAGATCAGCACGCCGCCCATCATGTTCGGCTCGAGGAAGACCACCGGCGCGATCAGCATGCCGGCGATCGAGCCGATCGCTGCCGCCATGCCCCAGCCGAGCGCGATCATCCACGACGTGTTGATGCCGACCAGCCGCGCCGACTCGGGCACCGCCGCCGCCGCACGCATCGCAAGCCCGACCCTGGTGTACTGGAAGAAGAAGTACAGGCCGATCAGCAGCAGCAAGGTGATGCCGATCATGCCGGCCTGGTGCGTCGAGATCAGCTGGCTGCCCAGGAACGGCGACGATCCGAACGGCGTCGGATACTGCTTGATGGTGAAGTCCCAGGTCAGTCCGGCAAAGGAGTTGATGATCGAGTACAGCGCGATGAAGCCGGCGACCTGGGTCAGGATCGGCGCCTTGGTAAGCGGCTTGAACAGCACGCGCTCGATCGCGATGCCGCCTGCAAACGACAGGGCCAGCGTCGCCACGAAGGCGACCCAGTAGGGCAGGCCCCATTGCATCAGCTGCCAGGAGATGAATGTCGAGAACATCGCCATCTCGCCTTGCGCGAAGTTGAGATGGTCGATCGCCTGGTAGATCATCACGACCGCGAGCGCCATGCAGGCGTAGATCGCGCCAGTCGCAATGCCGGCCAGGACCTGGTTGGTGAACAGCTCCATTGTCCCGCCTCCGTTAGTAGCCCAGATAGGATTTGCGAACGTTCTCGTCGTTCGCGATGTCCGAGGCCGCGCCGGACATGACGATGCGGCCGGTCTCGATCACATAGGCCTGATCGGCGAGCTCCAGCGCGAGCTGCGCGTTCTGCTCGACGACGAGGATCGAGACCTTTTCCTCGCGGTTGATCTTGCCGAGGATGCCGAAGAGGTCGCGGACCACCAGCGGCGCGAGGCCGAACGACGGCTCGTCGAGCAGCATCAACCTGGGACGCAGCATCAGCGCCCGCGCCACGGCCAGCATCTGCTGCTCGCCGCCGGACAGGGTGCCGGCCTGCTGCGTATGACGCTCCTTCAGCTTGGGGAAGTAGGAATACATCCGCTCGATGTCGGCGACGATGCCCGCCTTGTCGGAGCGGGTGATGGCACCGAGCTGCAGGTTTTCTTCCACCGTCATGTTGGTGAAGGTGCCGCGACCCTGCGGCACATGGGCGATGCCGAAGCGCACGATGCTCTCGGTCGATTTGTTGTTGAGCGGCTTGCCCTCGAACTCGATCGCACCGGTCGAGCGCACCATGTTGCAGATCGCGCGCAGGGTGGTGGTCTTGCCGGCGCCATTGGCGCCGAGCAGGGTCGTCAGCGAGCCTTCGTTGAGAGAGAAGGAGAGGCCGTGCAGGGCCTGGACCTGGCCGTAATAGGCGCGCAGGTCCTTGACGTTGAGCAGCGCCGTCATTGATCCTTGCTCCCGAGATAGGCCTTGATGACGTCGGGATTGGCCTGCACCTGCGCGGGCGTGCCCTCGGCGAGCTTGCGGCCGAAATTCAGCGCCACGACGTGGTCGGCGATCGACATGACCAGGCCCATGTGATGCTCGACCAGCAGCACGGTGATGTGGCGGTCGTCGCGGATACGGCGGATCAGGTCGCCGAGCACATAGACTTCCTCGTGATTGAGGCCGCCGGCGGGCTCGTCAAGCAGCAGGATCTTCGGGTCGGCGGCCAGCGCGCGCGCCAGCTCGACGCGCTTCTGGGTGCCGAACGGCAGCCCGGACACGGTCTTGTGCGCGACCTCCTCGAGGTTGAGATAGGCGAGAATCTCGTGAACCTTGGTATTCACCGAAGTCTCGCTGCGGCGGATCCAGGCGAGACGAAGCGAATCGGAGATGATGTCGCTCGAGGTCCGCGCATGCGTGCCGACGCGGACGTTGTCGAGCACCGACAGGTTCGGGAACAGCGCCACGTTCTGGAAGGTGCGGCCGATGCCGATCTCGGCGATGCGGTGTGGCGGCCGCTTCAGGATGCTGTGGCCTTCCATCAGGATGTCGCCGGAGCTCGGCTGGTAGAGCCGGCTGAGGCAGTTGAACAGCGTGGTCTTGCCGGCGCCGTTCGGGCCGATGAGGCCGAGGATCTGGCCCTGGCGCATGTCGAACGAGACGCCGTTCAGCGCCACGATGCCGCCGAACACGACGCTGACGTCGCGGACGGCGAGCAGCGGATCGTTGGTCTGGGCGAGTTGTGCCTGCGTCATCTCGTCTCGCCCCTCCCGAAATCGTTCAGGTCAGGACGCGGCGCCAGCCGACCGCGATGATGCAGGCTATCTGATACCCTCGGCAACACGGGCAACTTTTCCTCCTGGCTTCGGCTTTTTATTGAGTTCTTTGTGAGACGAATTGTTCGCATGAACATTCGTCTGATTAGTTTGCGGCGCAAGTCCGCCAAGCGCTGCTTCGATTTTCCTTACCATCGCCACGAGACGAGGTCCAATGTCGGTGAGCAGGCGCTCTTCCGTGAAGCGGAATGCAGGCGCGCCGCAATTGATCGCGTAAGGACCCGTTCCATCGTTGAGCCTCAACGCCGCGCCGACGGCGTGAACGTCATCCTGCCATTCGCCGGCCGAGATCGTGAAGCCGTACTTGGCGACGGTTTCGCCGGCGCGCTCGATCCCGTCACGGATCTTGGGCCAGCGGTTGCCGTAATGCTCGCGCATCTCGCGCATCAGCACGGCGCGTTCCTCTTCGGGCAGCGCCCAGAGATAGGCCCGGCCCATCGCGGTGGTCGCAATCGGAATGCGCGAGCCCACGTCGAGCTCGACGTTGACGACGCCGTGCCGGCTCTGGCCGATATAGATCATGCTGAGCCGGTCGCGGCCGCCGATTGCCACCGCACCGCCGGTCTCGCGCATCAGCTGCTCGCGGAACGGCTCGGAGAGCTGGCGCACGCCGAGATTGGCGAGCGCGGCGTAGCCGAGCAGCAGCGCTGACGGCGCCAGCTGATATTTCTCGAAGCGGGGAACGGGCGTGAGATAGCCGAGCTTGGTCAGCGTGTAGGTCAGGCGCGACACGGTCGGCTTGGGCAGGTTGGTGCGCGCCGCGATCTCCTGGTTGCCCAGCAGGCCGTCATTGGGCCGGAAAGCCCTGAGCACCTCGAGGCCGCGCGACAGCGCAACGACGAAGTTGCGATCGGTCGCAGCTTTCTTCCCTGGGCGTTTCATGTCATCGGCTGTTGATTGATGAGCCTCGTTGACAACGCTCGTGCTTCAAAATAACCCTGGCTGTCAAGATGTGGAATTAGATTTCGCACTGCGGAATTGATGTCCGGCAGCGGGTAGACGCAAGCAAGGCTGAACCTCTGCGCAAATGAAGAGCCAAGAAGGGGTCGGAACGTTAACCGGCCGCAAAGAAACGACATCCCAAGGAGCTTACGCGTGAGCGAAGTGGCAAAGCTTGATCGTCATGACATCATCGGCATCGTCACCATCGACAGTCCGCCCGTCAATGCGCTGAGTGCCGCAGTTCGCGGCGGCATCCTGGACAACGTCAAGGCGGCGATCGACGATCCCGCAATCAAGGCCATCGTGCTGACCTGCGGCGGACGCACCTTCATTGCCGGCGCCGATATCACCGAGTTCGGCAAGCCGCCGAAGCCGCCGGCGCTCAACGACGTGCTGAGCACGATCGAGAACAGCCCCAAGCCGGTCATCGCGGCGATTCATGGAACGGCGCTGGGCGGTGGTCTCGAAGTGGCGCTCGCCTGTCATTATCGTGTCGCCACCAAGGAGGCGAAGCTCGGCCTGCCCGAGGTGAAGCTCGGCCTGCTGCCGGGCGCGGGCGGAACGCAGCGCCTGCCGCGCGCGGTGGGGCCGGAGCTCGCGGTCAAGATGATCGTCGCCGGTGATCCGATCGGCGCAGCCGAAGCGCTGAAGGCGGGCCTGATCGAGGAGATCGTCGAGGGGCCGGCATCGGGCGGCGAAGCCTTCGCGCGCAAGGTGGTGGCGGAGAACCGTCCGCTGCGCAAGCTGCGCGACGATGACTCCAAGATCGCCGCGGCCAAGGCCGATCGCTCGATCTTCACCAATGCGGTCGCTGCGATCACCAAGAAGTCGCGCGGGCTGGAGGCGCCGTTCGCGGCGGCCGATGCGGTCGGCTATGCGATCGATCTGCCGTTCGACGAGGGCTTGAAGCGGGAGCGCGAGGGCTTCCTCAAGCTGCTCACCAGCGACCAGTCCAAGGCGCAGCGCTACGCGTTCTTCGCCGAGCGCGAGGCGGCCAAGATTGCCGGCGTGCCCGAGGGCACGAAGGGCCGCAAGGTCGAGCGCGTCGCCATCATCGGCGCCGGCACCATGGGCGGCGGCATCGCGATGTCGTTCGCCAATGCCGGCATCCCGGTCACCCTGATCGAGACCGCCGAGGAGCAGCTCAAGCGCGGCATGGGCATCATGCAGAAGAACTGGGAGGCGACCGCCGCGCGCGGCGGCATTCCGGCGGACGCCCCGGCCAAGCGCATGGCGCTGATCGACGGCAAGGTCGGTCTCGAGAACGTCAAGGACGCCGACCTCGTCATCGAGGCGGTGTTCGAGACCATGGCCGTGAAGAAGGAAGTGTTCGGCAAGCTCGATCAATATGCCAAGCCGGGCGCGGTGCTGGCCTCGAACACTTCGTATCTGAACATCGACGCAATCGCCGCCGAGACCAGCCGTCCGCAGGACGTGCTCGGCATGCATTTCTTCTCGCCGGCCAACGTCATGAAGCTGTGCGAGATCGTGCGCGCGGAGAAGACCGCGCCGGACGCGCTCGTCACCGCCGTGTCGATCGCCCGCAAGATCGCCAAGGTGCCGGCCGTGGTCGGCGTCTGCGACGGCTTCGTCGGCAACCGCATGCTGGCGCAGCGTGGCAAGCAGGCCGAGAAGCTGTTGTTCGAAGGCGCGCTGCCGCAGCAGGTCGATGCCGTCGTCACCAAGTTCGGCATGCCGATGGGCCCGTTCGCGATGGGCGATCTCGCCGGCCTCGACATCGGCTGGCGCTCGCGCAAGGACCGCGGCATCAAGAGCGAGATCGCGGATGCGCTGTGCGAAGCCGGCCGCTTCGGCCAGAAGACCGGCAAGGGCTACTACAAATACGAGGCCGGCTCGCGTGCGCCGCTGCCGGATCCCGATGTCGAGAAGTTGATCGACGAGACGCTCGCCAAGCTCGGCCTCAAGCGCCGCGCGGTCAGCGACGAGGAGATCCTCGAGCGCATGATGTATCCGATGATCAACGAGGGCGCGAAGATCCTCGCCGAGGGCATCGCCGCGCGTCCGTCCGACATCGACGTTGTCTGGCTCTACGGCTATGGCTGGCCGATCTATCGCGGCGGCCCGATGTACTGGGCCGACAGCGTCGGCCTGAAGCACATTGCCGAGCGGCTGGCGTTCTATGCCAAGGAGACCAATGACCCGTCGCTGGAGCCAGCGCCGCTGCTGAAGAAGCTCGCCGACGAAGGCAAGACCTTCGCCTCGCTGGCGCAGGGGAAGGCCGCTTGAGGCGGCCCAACTATCACTCTGCGCCCGGCTGCGCTCCCCTCCCCCTTGCGGGGAGGGGTTGGGGGTCCACACGGGCAGTCTCGCCCGGGGCCGCCCCCCTCCCTGACCCTCCCCCACAAGGGGGGAGGGAACGGAGACAGCGGGGCCGTCTTACGCCAACGGACATTGAGCTCGCATGACCCATCCTGGCGAACAGTTCTATCCCGAAGGTGTCCGCTGGGATGCGCCGCTTGCGCGTGGCACCTTGCCGGATCTGCTGGCAAAGGCGGTCAGTGACTTCGGCAATGGCGACGCGCTGGAATTCCGCGACCGCCCCATCACTTTCAAGCAACTCGCGGCGCTCGTCGACCAGGCCGCCGCGGCGTTCCTGCGCGCCGGCTTCGGCAAGGGCGCGTCGATCGCGCTGTTCCTCGGCAATACGCCGGATCATCCGATCAACTTCTTCGGCGCGCTCAAGGCCGGCGCCCGCGTGGTGCACCTGTCGCCGCTCGATGGCGAGATCGCCTTGTCGCACAAGCTCAGCGATTCCGGCGCGCGCATTCTCGTCACGTCGAACCTATCAGCGCTGCTGCCGACCGCGTTGAAGTTCCTCGCCAAGGGACTGATCGATCGCCTGATCGTCTGCGAGGATGATGATTGGGGCAAAGTCGGCACGCCGCAGACGGCGCTGCCGGACAATCCCGCGGTGATTACGCACCGCGCCTTCGTCGAAGGCGCCGTTGCGCCTATGGCGTGGCCTTCGATCTCGCCCGACGACATCGCCCTGCTGCAATATACCGGCGGCACCACCGGCCTGCCCAAGGGTGCGATGCTGACCCATGGCAATCTCACCTCCGCGGTGTCGATCGCCGAAGTCTGGGGCCGCGCGACGCGTGCAAACGGTAACGGCTCCGACCGCGTGATCTGCGTCTTGCCGCTGTTCCACATCTATGCACTGACGGTGGTGCTGCTGACCTCGCTGCGCCTCGGCAGCCTGATCTCGCTGCACCAGCGCTTCGATCTCGACGCCGTGATGCGCGACATCGAGGTCAAGCGCGCGACCTATTTTCCCGGCGTGCCGACGATGTGGATCGCGATCGCCAACCTGCCCGATCTCGACAAGCGTGATCTGTCGTCGTTGACCAGCGTCGGCTCCGGCGGCGCGCCGCTGCCGGTCGAGGTCGCGCGCATCCTGGAGCGACGCGTCGGCATGAAGCTGAAGAGCGGCTGGGGCATGACCGAGACCTGCTCGCCCGGCACCGCCCATCCCAAGGGGGGCCCGGACAAGCCCGGCTCGATCGGGATCACGCTGCCCGGCATCGAGATGGACGTCGTGTCGCTCGAGGATCCCGCAAAGGTGCTCGGCGTGAACGAGGTCGGCGAGATCCGGATCAAGGGGCCGAACGTCACCAAGGGTTATTGGAACCGGCCGGAGGAAACGGCGCAGTCGTTCGTCGGCGATCATTTCCTGACCGGCGACATCGGCTATGTCGACGCCGACGGTTTCTACTTCCTGGTCGACCGCAAGAAGGACATGATCATTTCCGGCGGCTTCAACGTCTATCCGCAGATGATCGAGCAGGCGATCTACACCCATCCGGCGGTGCAGGAGGTCATCGTGATCGGTATTCCCGACGCCTATCGCGGCGAGGCGGCCAAGGCCTTCATCAAGCTGCGAGACGGCTTCGCGCCGTTCCCGGTCGAGGATCTCCGCGCCTTCCTCACCGGCAAGCTCGGCAAGCACGAGCTGCCGGCGGCGGTCGCGTTCGTCGACGAGCTGCCGCGCACGCCGGTCGGCAAGCTGTCGCGTCACGAATTGCGCCAGCAGCAATCACCCGCGTCTCACATCAAACATCAGTGACAACAACAGGAGGTCGCCCATGACCGATGCCGTCATCGTTTCCACCGCCCGCACGCCGATCGGCAAGGCCTATCGCGGCGCGCTCAATGCCACCGGCGGCGCGACGCTGCTCGGCCACGCCATCGGCGAGGCGGTCAAGCGCGCCAAGGTCGATCCGGCAGAGGTCGAGGATGTCGTGATGGGCGCGGCCTTGCAGCAGGGCTCGACCGGCGGCAACATCGCGCGCAAGGCGCTGCTGCGTGCCGGCCTGCCGGTGTCGGTCGGCGGCACCACGATCGACCGCCAATGCGCCTCCGGTCTGCAGGCGATTGCGCTCGCGGCGCGCTCGGTGATCTTCGACGGTGTCGAGATCGCAGTCGGCGGCGGCGGCGAATCGATCTCGCTGGTCCAGAACGACAAGATGAACAGCTTCCAGGCCACCGATCCGGCGCTGCTCGAGATCAAGGGCGACGTCTACATGCCGATGATCGACACCGCCGAGATCGTCGCCAAGCGCTATGGCATCTCCCGCGAACGGCAGGACGAATATGCGCTGGAGAGCCAGCGCCGCACCGCAGCCGCGCAGCAGGGCGGCAAGTTCAACGACGAACTGGCGCCGATCTCGACCAAGATGGCGGTCACCGACAAGGCCACCGGCAACGTCTCGTTCAAGGACGTCACCCTGTCGCAGGACGAAGGTCCGCGCCCCGAGACGACCGCCGAAGGTCTCGCCGGCCTCAAGGCCGTGCGCGGCGACGGCTTCTCGATCACCGCCGGCAATGCCAGCCAGCTCTCCGACGGCGCCTCCGCCTGCGTGATCATGAGCGACGCCACCGCGGCGAAGCGCGGCCTGCAGCCGCTCGGCATCTTCCGCGGCTTCGTCGCGCATGGTTGCGAGCCGGACGAGATGGGCATCGGCCCGATCTTCGCGGTGCCGCGTCTGTTGAAGCGCCATGGCCTGACCGTCGACGACATCGGCCTGTGGGAGCTCAACGAGGCGTTCGCCGTGCAGGTGCTGTACTGCCGCGACAAGCTCGGCATCGACCCCGACAAGATCAACGTCAATGGCGGCGCCATCGCGGTCGGCCATCCCTACGGCATGTCGGGCGCGCGGCTCACCGGCCACGCCCTGATCGAAGGCCGCCGCCGCAAGGCCAAGTACGCCGTCGTCACCATGTGCGTCGGCGGCGGCATGGGCGCCGCCGGCCTGTTCGAGGTGCTGCAGTAACGAACGACCGAAATCCCACGCGCAACTCGCGCGGGATTTCACTCGGTGTCGTCCCGGGCAAGCGAAGCGCAGACCCGGGACCCATACCGCGTGATGTTGCTTGGGGCATGACGGCAGATGCCTGTGCTCTCAAACGACCGTCGGTGGTTATGGGTCCCGGCGTTCGCCGGGACGACGGCGGAACAAGACGAACGAACGCGATTCAAACTACACACGGGAGGATCCGATGGATCTTGCATTCACGAAGGAAGAGCAGGCGTTCCGCGAGGAAGTCCGGCAGTTCTTCAAGGACAACGTGCCGCCGGAGACACGGCGGAAGATGATCGAGGGCCGCCATCTGTCGAAGGACGAGATGGTGACCTGGTGGCGCATCCTCAACAAGAAGGGTTGGGGCGTCTCGCACTGGCCGACGGAATATGGCGGCACCGGCTGGACCTCGGTGCAGCACTACATCTTCAACGAGGAGCTGCAGGCCTATCCGGCGCCGCAGCCGCTCGCCTTCGGCGTCAGCATGGTCGGCCCGGTGATCTACACCTTCGGCAACGAGGCGCAGAAGAAGCAGTATCTGCCGCGCATCGCCAATGTCGACGACTGGTGGTGCCAGGGCTTCTCGGAGCCGGGCTCCGGCTCCGACCTGGCCTCGCTGAAGACCAAGGCCGAGCGCCGCGGCGACAAGTGGATCATCAACGGCCAGAAGACCTGGACCACGCTGGCCCAGCACGCCGACATGATCTTCTGCCTGTGCCGCACCGATCCCTCCGCGAAGAAGCAGATGGGCATCTCCTTCATCGTCTTCAGCATGAAGTCGAAGGGCGTCACCGTGCGTCCGATCCAGACCATCGACGGCGGCCACGAGGTCAACGAGGTGTTCTTCGACGACGTCGAGGTACCCTATGAGAACCTGATCGGCGAGGAGAACAAGGGCTGGGACTACGCCAAGTTCCTGCTCGGCAATGAGCGCACCGGCATCGCCCGTGTCGGCGTCTCCAAGGAGCGCATCCGCCGCATCAAGGAGCTCGCCGCCAAGATCGAGTCCGGTGGCCGTCCGGTGCTGGAAGACCCGTCGTTCCGCGAGAAGCTCACCGCATGCGAGGTCGAGCTCAAGGCGCTCGAGCTGACCCAGCTGCGCGTCGTCGCCGACGAGGGCAAGCACGGCAAGGGCAAGCCCAATCCGGCGTCTTCGGTGCTGAAGATCAAGGGCTCGGAGATCCAGCAGACCACCACCGAGCTGCTGATGGAGGTGATCGGCCCGTTCGCCGCGCCCTACGACATCCATGGCGACGACGACAGCAACGAGACCATGGATTGGACCGCCCAGATCGCGCCGAGCTACTTCAACAACCGCAAGGTCTCGATCTACGGCGGCTCCAACGAGATCCAGCGCAACATCATCGCCAAGGCGGTGCTGGGGCTCTGACCTGTGAGCCGCAGCGCCTCGACAACGCACGCCGTCATGGCCGGGCTTGACCCGGCCATCCACGCGCAGCCCTGCCCGGGCACGACGTGGATGCCCGCGACAAGCGCGGGCATGACGGAGAATGGGGATACTGGAGAGTCAACCAATGGATTTTGATCTCACCGAGGAGCAGCGTCTCCTCAAGGACAGCATCGACGGCCTGCTGGCGGATGCCTATGATTTCGACAAGCGCAAGCTCTACATGAAGGAGAAGGGCGGCTGGAGCCGCGCGATGTGGTCCAAGCTCGCCGAGCAGGGCCTGCTCGGTCTGCCGTTCTCCGAGGAAGACGGCGGCTTCGGCGCCGGCGGCGTCGAGACCATGATCGTGATGGAGGCGATGGGCCGCGCGCTGGTGCTCGAGCCTTACCTCGCCACGGTCGTGCTTGCCGGCGGCTTCCTCCGCCATGGCGGATCGGCGGCGCAGAAGGCCGCGCATCTGCCAGGGATCATCGACGGCAGCAAGACGTTCGCCTTCGCCCAGCTCGAGAAGCAGTCGCGCTACGACCTGTTCGATGTCGCCACCTCCGCCAAGAAGAAGGGCGACGGCTGGGTCATCGACGGCGAGAAGTTCGTCGTGCTCAATGGCGAAAACGCCGACACGCTGATCGTCACCGCACGCACGGCTGGCGGCCAGCGCGACAAGTCCGGCATCGGCCTGTTCATCGTGCCGGCCGACGCGAAGGGCGTCACCCGCAAGGGCTATCCGACCCAGGACGGCCTGCACGCGGCGGACATCACCTTCACCGGTGTGGAAGTGGGCGCCGACGCCGCGATCGGCGATCCTGCCAACGCTCTGCCGCTGATCGAGCGCGTCGTCGACGAGGCCCGCATCGCACTGTGTGCGGAAGCCGTCGGCCTGATGGACGAGTCGCTCAAGACCACGGTCGAGTACATCAAGACGCGCAAGCAGTTTGGCGTCGCGATCGGCTCGTTCCAGTCGCTGCAGCACCGCGCCTCCGACATGTTCGTCGCGCTGGAGCAGGCCCGCTCGATGTCGATGTTCGCCACCATGGCCGCCGACTTCGACGACGCCAAGGAGCGCGCCACCTCGATCGCCGCGGCCAAGGTGCAGATCGGCAAGTCGGCCAAGTTCGTCGGCCAGCAGGCGATCCAGCTCCACGGCGGCATCGGCATGACGATGGAGGCCAAGATCGGCCACTACTTCAAGCGCCTGACCATGATCGAGAGCACCTTCGGTGACACCGACTACCATACCCGCCGCGTCAGCGAGGCGGGTGGGCTGATCTGAGATGGTCCGTCGTTGCCGGGCTTGACCCGGCAACCCATCGCTCCTTGATGATGGATGCGCGGGTCAAGCCCGCGCATGACGAGCGTGAGAGCCTACGCCGGCTCGGTTGTTTTGAGCCGTCATTGCGAGCGTAGCGAAGCAATCCAGGGCGTCACGCGTCGCCCTGGATTGCTTCGTCGCTTCGCTCCTCGCAATGACTCGGAGGAAGCAGAACATGATCCCCAATCCCTTCAACCTCTCCGGCCAGGTCGCCGTCATCACCGGCTCGAGCCGTGGCATCGGCCGTGCTTCCGCGGAGCTGCTGGCGCAGCTCGGCGCCAAGGTCGTGATCTCCAGCCGCAAGGCCGACGCCTGCGAGGAAGTGGCAAGCGGCATCCGCGCGAGCGGTGGCGAGGCCCGCGTCATCCCCTGCAACATCTCGCGCCGCGCCGAGGTCGATGCGCTGATCGACGGCGCCGTCAGCCAATACGGCCAGGTCGACATCCTCGTCTGCAATGCTGCGGTCAACCCGTATTACGGTCCGCTGCTTGACATCACCGACGAGGCCTTCGACAAGATCATGGCCTCCAACGTGAAGAGCAATCTCTGGCTCTGCGCCAAGGCGATCCCGCCGATGGCCGCGCGCGGCAAAGGCTCGGTCGTCATCGTGTCCTCGATCGGAGGACTGCGCGGCTCGACCGTGATCGGCGCCTACGGCATCTCCAAGGCCGCCGACTTCGCGCTGTGCCGCAGCCTTGCCGGCGAATGGGGCCCGCAAGGCGTGCGCATCAACTGCGTCGCGCCGGGCCTGATCAAGACCGACTTCGCCCGCGCGCTGTGGGAGGACGAAGCCCGCCTGAAACAGCGCTGCGCGACGACCCCGCTCCGCCGCATCGGCGAGCCGCATGAGATCGCCGGCGCGGTGGCGTATCTGGCGTCGGATGCCTCGACCTTCATGACGGGGCAGACCATCGTGGTCGACGGCGGCGTCACGACGGCGGCGGTGTAAAAATCTCTCCACACGATAGCCGCACCCTCTCCCCTTGTGGGAGAGGGTGGTTGCGCGAAGCGCAACCGGGTGAGGGGTCTCTCTCCGCGTACTCAGAGCGCGCATGTGGCGCCAACCGCTCACCCGAGTGAGCTTGCGGCTGTCGGCGGTGTGGCCCTCTCCCACAAGGGGAGAGGGCCCAGCCATGCGCAGCGCAGTGGTCCCAGCCAAGTTCGGACACGGGGTTGGATGCTCGTAAGGTGCGAACTCTCCACTTTTTCCAGAAGGACGTCGCGCGCTCCCAACCTCCTTGACCTTCCCCCGCCAATCCGCTTGCTTGTCGGCCCAACGTCGTCAACTCCCGGGAAGAAGCCCCATGTCCTTCGTGCTGGCCATCGATCAGGGCACCACGTCCTCGCGCGCGATCGTGTTCCGCTCCGACATCTCGATCGCCGCGGTGGCGCAGCAGGAATTCCCGCAGCATTTTCCGGCCTCGGGCTGGGTCGAGCACGAGCCGGAGGACATCTGGACCTCGACGGTGATGACCTGCCGCGATGCGCTGGAGAAGGCGGGACTGGCGGCCAAGGACATCGCCGCGATCGGCATCACCAACCAGCGCGAGACCACCGTGGTGTGGGACCGCGCCACCGGCCAGGCCGTCCACCGCGCCATCGTCTGGCAGGACCGCCGCACGGCCGACATCTGCGCCAAGCTCAAGGCCGACGGTCACGAGCCCGAGGTCAGCGCCAGGACCGGCCTGATCATCGATCCCTATTTCTCCGGCACGAAGGTCGCATGGATCCTCGATCACGTGCCGGGCGCGCGCGAGCGCGCCGAGCGTGGCGAGCTGATGTTCGGCACCGTTGACTGCTACCTGCTGTGGCGGCTGACCGGCGGCAAGGTGCACGCCACCGATGCCACCAACGCCTCGCGCACGCTGCTGTTCAACATTCACACCGGGCAGTGGGACGATGCGCTGCTGAAGCTGTTGCGCGTGCCGCGCTCGATGCTGCCGGAGGTGAAAGATTCCTCGGCTGAGTTCGGCACCACCACGCCCGACCTGTTTGGCGGTCCGATCAAGGTCGCGGGCATCGCCGGCGACCAGCAGGCGGCGACCATCGGCCAGGCCTGTTTCACGCCGGGCATGATGAAGTCCACTTACGGCACTGGCTGCTTCGCGCTGCTCAATACCGGTGCCACGCCGGTGAAATCGAACAACAAGCTGCTGACGACCATCGCCTATCAGCTCGACGGCGTCCGGACCTACGCGCTCGAAGGCTCGATCTTCGTCGCCGGCTCGGCCGTGCAATGGCTGCGCGATGGGCTCGGCATCATCAAGCATGCCGCCGAAACCGGCCCGCTCGCCGACAAGTCCGACTCGATGCAATCGGTCTATCTGGTGCCGGCCTTCGTCGGCCTCGGCGCACCGTATTGGAATCCGCGCGTGCGCGGCGCGCTGTTCGGCCTGACCCGCAACACCGGCCCCGCCGAGCTCGCGCATGCCACGCTGGAGAGCGTGTGCTACCAGACCTACGATCTGTGGGCCGCGATGCGCGCCGACTGGCCCGATGCGTCCGCAGCCACGATCGTGCTGCGCGTCGACGGCGGCATGACCGCATCGGACTGGACCATGCAGCGTCTCGCCGACCTGCTCGACGCACCAGTCGACCGTCCGATGATTCAGGAGACCACCGCGCTCGGCGCCGCTTATCTCGCCGGCCTCCACGCGGGCGTCTATCCGGAGCCGGAAAAGTTCGCCGACAATTGGCGGCTCGAGCACCGCTTCCGGCCGGCGATGAGCGCGGCCACGCGGGAGCGCAAGCTCGCCGGCTGGGCCCGCGCCGTGAAGGGCGTGCTGGCGAGCGACGAGGGCGAGTAGGTGAACAGCATGTCGGTCCTCGACGGCCACTACGACGTTCCACCCGGCAAGGTCGCGGCCGTGGTGACCTCGCTGGAAATGGTGGCGCCGCCGGTGTTGCCGCCGGATCCGATCGGCGACTGGAGCATTCGCCGCGTCGCGCAGCCCGATCTCGATTGGTACCGCGACCTCTATGCCCGCGTCGGCTGGGAGTGGCTGTGGTCGCAGCGCACGCGGATGAGCGATGCGGAGCTTGCCAAGACAGTTCGCGCCGACGGAGTCGAGATCTACACCTTGGCGCATGACGGCGGTGACGAAGCCCTGCTGGAGCTCGACTTCCGCAACAAGACCGATTGCGAGCTGGTGCTGTTCGGCGTCACCGACAGGCTGATCGGCACCGGCGCCGGACGCCTGCTGATGAACCATGCGCTGCGCCGCGCCTGGGCGCAGCCGCTGACGCGGCTCTGGGTCCACACCTGCAGCTTCGATCATCCGCGCGCGCTGGCCTTCTACCAGCGCTCCGGCTTCCGCCCCTATCGCCGCCAGATCGAGATCGCCCCCGATCCCCGCCTCGACGGCACCCTGCCGCGCGCTGTCGCCGCGCATGTGCCGCTGCTCGCCTGAACGTGGCAGCTGACAACGGCGCCGAACGGCGCTTCAATGCGCCGCACAGGAGGATAACCGATGTTCCTGATCGGCCAATACGACTCGCCTTTCGTCCGCCGCACCGCGATCGCGCTCGAGCTCTACGGCATCCCGTTCGAGCACAAGCCGTGGTCGACCTTTGGCGATGCCGACAAGATCGCGCCGTACAATCCGCTGCTCCGGGTGCCGGTGCTGGTGCTCGATGACGGCGAGGCGCTGATCGATTCGGCGGCGATCCTCGATCACCTCGATGAGGCCGTCGGGCCCGAGCGTGCCATGCTGGCGCGCAGCGGCGCGCCGCGCCGCAGGCAGCTGCATACGATCGCGCTCGCGACCGGTCTCGGCGACAAGGCCGTCAGCCTGATCTATGAGCGCGTGCTGCGCAAGGACCGCCTGGCCCTGTGGGTCGCGCGTTGCGAGACGCAGATCTCCGGCGTGCTGGCGATGCTGGAGGCGGAGCGCGCCGCCGCGACGACGGATTATTGGTATGGCGAGCGCATCGGCCACGCGGACATCGCCGTCGCCTGCGTCCTGCGCTTCACCCGCGAGGCGCATCCGCATCTGTTCGACGCGACGCGTTACCCGGCGCTGGCCACGCACGCCGCCCGCTGTGAGGCGCTGTCGCCATTCCAGGCTTTCGTCCAGCCACTGGCGCCGCCGAGCGGGGATTGAGCTCGTTGGAGCGAGCCGTCGCCCCGGCGATGGTGCGCTCCTTCTCCCGTTCCTCACGGGGAGAGGGGCAGCCGCACGAGAAGTGTCAGCGGAAAGACCTGCACCCCCTCACCCGGATTGCATCTGGCGATGCAATCCGACCTCTCCCCGCAAGCGGGGCGAGGTGCACCGCGCCAGCGGCGAGAGATGTTCTCACCTCGGCCCGCCAAGAGAAGCTGTGCAGCCAGGCGCGGAGCGCAGTCGAGCCACCAGCCCTCACGGCCTGAAATACACGTCCACCTTCATGCCCACCGCGAACGGACCCGGCTCGGCGAGATCGACCAGCACTTCCACCACGTCGACATCGGTCATGTTGCGCTGGCTGAGCGCAGCCGTGCGGCTGCTCTCGACCAGCGGGGCGATGGCGGCGACCTTGCCGGCGACGTCGCGGCCCCGGAAGGCGTCGGAGCGGACCACGGCCTGCTGGCCGACCTTGATCTTGTCGAGGTCGCGCTGGTCGAGCTCCGCGCGCACGCGCAGCGAGGACGTATCGCCGAGCAGCACCAGCGGTGGCGTTGTCTGCGGCGAAGCGATCTCGCCGGTGCGCGCATTGACCTGCAGCACCGTGCCGTCGAGCGGCGCGCGGATGGTGAGCTTTTCCAACGTGGCGCGGGCGCCCTGCAGTTCGCTGCGGGCGACGTTGAGCTGGCCCTCGGCGCTGACCGGCAGCGGCGCATCCGCGGTGACCTTGCGCAGCTCGTCGGCCTGCTGCTCCAGCTTCGCCTGCGCGGCTGTCAGTTGCGTGCGTGCGGTGTCGACATCGGCATCGGCGCCGCGCCCGGCGCGCCGCTCGGCCACGGCCTTGTCGAGCGCAGCACGCGCGTCGAACACCGCCGCCTGCGCATCGGCGAGGCCGTCTTCGGCGCGGCGCCGCGGACCCGCGCCAGACGGCGTCGACTCCTTGTTGCGCACGCGCTTGCGCATCGCGACCTGCGCCTCGGCGCTGGCGAGCTGCGCGCGGGCTTCGGCGTCGCCGAGCCGCACCAGCGCCTGGCCGGCGAACACGGTCTCGTTCGGCTTGACCAGCACCTCCTGGATCGGCCCGACCACCGGCGCGCCAAGCTTGATCAGGCCGGATGCCGGCTCGACCCGGCCGGGTGCGACGGCCAGCCAGCGTTCCTCCTGGGCATTGGCGGCGCGCGCTGTCGGTGGAATCGAGGTCGGCGTGACGATGATCGCCAATGCAGCCGCGGCGACGAGCCCGAGCAGGTGAGCGCGTTCTGGAATTCCCGATATCATGCGTGCGAGACTTTCTTCATGGACTCGCCGCCGCTCTCCTCGCGGACGATGCGGCCGTCCTCGATGTGGATGACGCGATTGGCAAACGGCAGAATGCGCGGATCGTGCGTCACCACCAGCACCGCGCGCGACGGATCCCTGGCGATATCGGCGAGCAGGGTCATGATCGCCTGGCCGTTGGCGGTATCGAGTGCGCCGGTCGGCTCGTCGGCGAGAATGACCTGCGTCTTGCCGACGATGGCGCGGGCGATCGCGACGCGCTGCTGCTCGCCGCCCGAGAGCTGGCGCGGGAACGACCGCTTCTTCGGGCCGAGGCCGACCCTGTCGAGCACCTCGCGCGCCGCCTTCTTCGCCGACCCCGCGCGTTCGCCGCGCACATCGAGCGCGAGCCGCACGTTGTCCTCGGCGTTCAGCGTCGGAAACAGATGATAGGATTGGAAGATGAAGCCGATGCGCTCGCGGCGCAGCTTCGCCAGCGCCTCGGGATCGAGCCCCGCGACCGGCTGGCTGGCAACCCGCACGGTTCCGCCATCCGGCGTCATCAGGCAGCCCAGGATCGACAGCAGCGTCGTCTTGCCGCTGCCCGAGGGACCCATCAGCAGCGCCAGCTCGCCGCCCTTCAGCGACAGGCTCACGCCCTTCAGCGCCTGCACCCGGCCGGCCCCCTGGCCGAGGTGATGCACGAGATCGGTGGCCTCGAGCACGGTCTCGGTCATCGCGAGAACACCAGCGTCGGATCGATGCGCATGACCTTGAGGATCGCCGCGATCGCCGAGCCGATGCACATCGTCACCGTCAGCACGAACAGCGCGACCGTCAGCGCCGGCGTCATGATGACCGGCAGCGCCGATTCCGCCGTCGCCGCCGCCACGATCTTGCCGATGCCGGCGGCTCCGGCGAAGCCGACGATGGCGCTGAGCAGCGCCTGCCAGATGATGACGGTGTAGATGTAGCGGCTGGTCGAGCCGATCGCGCGCAGCGTCGCGAACTCGTTGATATGATCCTTTGTGCTGGAATAGAGCGTCTGCGCCACGATCACGGTGCCGACGATCAGTCCCAGCAGCGCGCCGGCGAATAGCGCCGCGCCGGCGCCGGTGCCGAACAGCCAGAACGAGCGGCTGCGGCTGCGGAACTCGGCTGCGGTCAGCACGTCGACGTTTCCGAGATTGCCGCGCAGCGCCTGCTGCACCGTGCCGAGATCGGCATCGGGCGTCAGCTTCACCAGCAGATAGGACGCCTTGTTCGGCGCGATGCCGGTATAGGTCCGCGCGCGCTCCACGTCGGTAAAAACGTAAGGCGTCGTCGTGAACGAGCGGATGCCCTTGGTCACCGCCATCACCTGCACCTTGCGATCGCGCAGCTCCGCGGCCTGCTCGACGCCGGTGATGCCGAGCCGCTCGAAATAGGTCCGGTCGATCGCGACCGCGCCCGGCACCGACAGGTCGTCCAGCCGTCCCTCCACCACGTTCCAGGGATGCAGCCCGAGTCCGCGCAGCTCCGAGCCGACCACGAAGACCGGCGTCGTCGTGCCCTGCGGCAGCCGCCATTGCGCGTAGCCGATCACCAGCGGCGTCGCCTCCGCCACGCCGGGAACGGCAAGCGCGCGAAACCGCTGCCGCTCGTCGAGCAGCGAGGGGTCCTCGAAGCATTTGGTGCCGACTGGCATGATCCACAGCTCGGCCGGGGAGTGGTCGATCATGGTCGTGACCATCCGGCGGAAGCCGACATAGAGACCCATCTGCACGGTCACCAGCACGATCGAGAAGATGATGCCGATGATGGTCGCGATGAAGCGCAGCCTGTCATGGAACAGGTTTCGCGACGCAAGCCTGAACTGCAACGACATGAACCAAAACCACCCGAAGGCCCCGGGCCTATTTCAGCCGGTTACGGCGGCGATGTCCACGCCGCATCGGCTGGCGGCGACTGTGGCGCCTTGTCATTCGGAGCGGTCGTGGCGCTGGAGACACGGAGGATGGCTCCAATCCTCGGTGTCGCGAACGCCGATGAGAGGCGAGAGCCGTCCGCCATCACGAGGTGTCGTCCCGGCGAACGCAGGGACCCATAACCCCGGAAAGTTGTTGGTGAGCTCGGTCTCCGCGATCGCGTACGACCGATACATCACGCGGTATGGGTCCCCGCGTTCGCCGGGACGACAGTTGTGGGCGTGGTGACTGCGCCGGCTACTTCGCGCCGACCGCCTTCTTGCGCCAGGCCAGATGCACGGCGCAGGTGCAGCCGGCCGGATGACTGGCGAGCTCCGCGGGCGCGGCGTCGTTGGCTGCTGCGGGAGCGGGCGCAGCGGTTGCGCGAGGCGTCTCTGCCTGCTGGCCGCCCCTCGCCGGGATGTAGTTCAGGATCGGCGCCAGCCAGCGCTCGACCTCGGTCACCGTCATGCCCTTGCGCGCGGCGTAGTCCTCGACCTGGTCGCGCTCGATCTTGCCGACGCCGAAATAGAAGCTCTCCGGCGAGGCGAAATAGAGGCCCGAGACCGACGAGCCCGGCCACATCGCAAAGCTCTCGGTCAAGCGGACGCCGGCATTCTTCTCGGCATCGAGCAGCTCGAACAAGGTCGCCTTCTCGGTGTGGTCGGGCTGCGCCGGATAGCCGGGGGCCGGGCGGATGCCCTGATACTTCTCCAGGATCAGGTCATCGGCGGAGAGCGCCTCGTCCGGGGCGTAGGCCCAGAACTCGCGGCGGACGCGGGCATGCAGGCGTTCGGCAAAGGCTTCGGCGAGGCGGTCGGCCAGTGCCTTGACCAGGATCGAGGAGTAGTCGTCATTGGCGTTCTTGAAGCGGTCGGCGACGGCGTCCTCGCCGAGGCCCGTCGTGACGACGAAGCCGCCGACATAGTCCGGCACGCCGGCATCCACAGGCGCGACGAAATCGGACAACGCGGTGTTGAAGCGGCCCTCGCGCTTCTCGAGTTGCTGCCGCAGCGTGTGCAGCGTCGCGATCTCCTGGGTGCGGCCGTCGTCGGCATAGAGCACGATGTCGTCGCCGACGGCGTTCGCCGGCCAGAAGCCGATCACGGCGCGCGCCGTGAACCACTTCTCGTCGACGATGCGCTCGAGCATTTTCAGCGCGTCGTCATACAGCGCCCGCGCGGCCTCGCCGACCTTGGCGTCGTCGAGGATGCCAGGAAAACGGCCGGCGAGCTCCCAGGTCTGGAAGAACGGCGTCCAGTCGATATAGGGCACGAGCTCGGCGAGGTCATAGTCGACGAACGTCTTGGTGCCGAGGAACGTCGGCTTCACCGGCCTGGCCTTGGCGAAGTCGATCTTCGGCGCGTTGGCGCGGGCGTCCGCGAGCTTCAGCCGCTTCTTGTCGGCCTGGCCGCGCAGATGCGCCGCGGCGATCTTCTGATACTCGCTGCGAACCTCCGTGGCGTAGGCATCCTTGCGCTCCGGCGACAGCAGTGAGGAGGCGACGCCGACGGCGCGGCTGGCGTCGTTGACGTGAACGACCGGGCCATTCTGGTAGTTCGGATCGATCTTGACCGCCGTATGGACGCGGCTCGTGGTGGCGCCGCCGATCAGCAGCGGCACATTCAGGCCCTGGCGCTCCATCTCCGAGGCGAGATACGCCATCTCGTCGAGCGAGGGCGTGATCAGGCCGGACAGGCCGATGATGTCGGCGTTCTCGGCCTTCGCCGTCTCGATGATCCTGGCGGCGGGCACCATGACGCCGAGGTCGATGACCTCGAAATTGTTGCACTGGAGCACGATGCCGACGATGTTCTTGCCGATGTCGTGCACGTCGCCCTTGACGGTGGCGAGCACGATCTTGCCGGCGTTGGAGCGCTCATTGGCGCGGCCCTTGTTGGCGGCCTTCTCCGCCTCCATGAACGGCATCAGATAGGCGACCGCCTGCTTCATCACGCGCGCCGACTTCACCACCTGCGGCAGGAACATCTTGCCGTCGCCGAAGAGGTCGCCGACCACGTTCATGCCGGCCATCAGAGGGCCTTCGATGACGTCGAGCGGCCGCGTCGATGCGGCGCGCGCCTCTTCGGTATCCACATCGATGAACTCGGTGATGCCGTGCACCAGCGCGTGCGAAAGCCGCTTGCCGACCGGCCATTCGCGCCAGGCGAGATCGGCCTCCTTGGTCTGCTTGCCCTGGCCACGGAATTTCTCCGCCAGCGCCAGCAGCCGCTCGGACGCGCCGGGATCGCGGTTCAGAACCACGTCCTCGCACACCTGGCGCAGCTCGGGATCGATGTCGTCATAGACGATCATCTGCCCGGCATTGACGATGCCCATGTCCATGCCCGCCTTGATGGCGTGATACAGGAACACCGAGTGCATCGCCTCACGCACCGGCTCATTGCCGCGGAACGAGAACGACAGGTTGGAGACGCCGCCGGAAATATGAGCATGCGGCAGGTTCTGGCGGATCCAGCGCGTCGCCTCGATGAAGTCGACGCCGTAGTTGTTGTGCTCCTCGAGACCGGTGGCGATCGCAAAGATATTGGGATCGAAGATGATGTCTTCGGGCGGGAAGCCGACCGTCTCGACCAGGATCCTGTAGGCGCGGGCGCAGATCTCGGTCTTGCGCTGGTAGGTGTCGGCCTGACCCGTTTCGTCGAACGCCATCACGACGACGGCCGCGCCGTGGCGTCGCGCAATCTTGGCCTCGTGGATGAACTTCTCCTCGCCTTCCTTGAGCGAGATCGAGTTCACCACAGGCTTGCCCTGCACGCATTTCAGGCCGGCCTCGATGACGTGGAATTTCGAGGAGTCGACCATCACGGGAACGCGGGCGATGTCCGGCTCCGCGGCGACGAGGTTGAGGAAGGTCCGCATCGCGGCTTCCGAATCGAGCAGGCCCTCGTCCATGTTGACGTCGATGACCTGGGCGCCGTTCTCGACCTGGTCGCGCGCGACCTGCAGCGCCGCGGTGTAGTCGCCGGCGGTGATCAGCTTGCGGAATTTCGCCGAGCCGGTGACGTTGGTGCGCTCGCCGACATTGACGAAGGGAATGGCGGGCGTCAGCTCGAACGGCTCCAGGCCCGACAGCCGCAGCCGCGGCGCGATCTCGGGCACGGCGCGCGGCTTGTGCGGGGCAACGGCGGCGGCGATCGCGGCGATATGGTCGGGGGTGGTGCCGCAGCAGCCGCCGACGATGTTGACGAGGCCGGCCGACGCGAACTCGCCGATCAGTCGCGCCATGTAGGCCGGCGTCTCGTCGTACTGGCCGAACTCGTTGGGCAGGCCGGCATTGGGATAGGCGCAGACCAGCGTGTCGGCGACGCGGCCGATGTCGGCGACATGCTCGCGCAGATCCTCGGCGCCGAGCGCACAGTTGAAGCCGATGGTCAGCGGCTTGGCATGACGGACCGAATTCCAGAACGCCTCCGGCATCTGGCCCGAGAGCAGGCGGCCGGACTTGTCGGTGATGGTGCCCGAGATCATCACGGGCGCGTCGATGCCGCGCTCCTCGCAGAGCTCGGCGATGGCGTACAGCGCCGCCTTGGCGTTGAGCGTGTCGAAAATGGTCTCGAGCAGCAGGATGTCGGCGCCGCCATCCAAGAGCCCGCGCGCCTGCTCGCCATAGGCGAGCCTGAGATCGTCGAAGGTCACGGCGCGGTAGCCGGGGTTCGACACGTCAGGCGAGATCGAGGCGGTGCGGTTGGTCGGACCCATCGCGCCGGCGACGAAGCGCTGTTTGCCGTCCTCGGCGGCGACGCGGGTCGCGGCATTGCGGGCGAGCCGGGCGCCCTCGCGGTTGAGCTCGTAGATGATGTCGGAGAGGTCGTAATCGGCCTGCGCGATCGAGGTCGCCGAGAACGTATTGGTGGCGACGATATCGGCCCCGGCGCGCAGATATTGCGCGTGGATGTCCTCGATGGCGTCGGGCTGGGTGAGGATCAGCAGGTCGTTGTTGCCGCGGAGGTCGCGATGGAAGTCGCGGAACCGCTCGCTGCGGAAGGCGGCCTCGTCGAGCTGCAGCGCCTGGATCATCGTGCCCATGGCGCCGTCGAGAATCAGGATGCGCTCGCGGGCAGCGGCAAGGAAGGCGGTACGCGCTGGAGATACAGGGGCGGACATCAGGCGGCAGCCTTGTTGGCGGACTTCGGACGGATGCCGAGTAGATGGCTGATCGCGAACACGAGGTCGGCGCGGTTCATGGTGTAGAAATGGAAGGTGTCGACGCCATGCTTGGCGAGCTTTTGCACCTGGCCTGCGGCGACGGTCGCCGCGACCAGCTTGCGGGTCTCGGGATCGTCGTCGAGACCGTCGAATTTTTCGGCCAGCCAGTCCGGCACCGTCGTGCCGGCGCGGGTCACGAAGCCGCGCGCCTGCTTGAAATTGTGCATCGGCATGATGCCGGGCACGATCGGGATCGTGATGCCGCGGGCGCGGACACGGTCGAGGTATCGGAAGTAGAGATCGTTGTCGAAGAACACCTGGGTGATGGCGCGGGTGGCGCCGGCGTCAACCTTGGCCTTGAGCATGTCGATGTCGGCGTCGAAGTCGCGGCTCTCGGGGTGCTTCTCCGGATAGGCCGAGACCGAGACCTCGATATCGGGATGGCGCTTCTTGATGCCGGCGATCAGCTCGGGCGAGCTCTGATAGCCTTCGGCATGGGTGTAGTAGGGCGTGCCGATGCCGCCGGGCGGATCGCCGCGCAGCGCCACAATGTGGCGGACGCCGACCTCGTGATAGCGGTCGACGACCTCGTCGATCTCGTGGCGCGAAGCGCCGACGCAGGTGAGATGCGCCGCCGGCAGCAGCGCGGTTTCCTTCAGGATGCGCGCGATCGTGGCGTGGGTGCGCTCGCGCGTCGAGCCGCCGGCACCATAGGTCACCGAGACGAAGCTCGGCTCCAGCGGGGCGAGGCGCTCGATCGAGGCCCACAGCGTCCGGTCCATCTCCTCGGTCTTCGGCGGGAAGAACTCGAACGAGATCTTCGGCCGGGGAATCGCGGTGTGGCCGTCGGCAATGGCGGTGGCGAGGTCGGTCATGGCAACGCAGGTTCCGGCTGGGGCGTAAATTTCAACTCAAGAGGGGATCGGCCTCTGGATGTGCCAAGATAAGGGAAGGGCGCTGCAATAAACAGCCCACCAGAAATGGGATTTGGCCCACTGATATGGCAAGAAGCGGATTTTTGAGGAGCTATTGGAAATGCATAGTGGGACGATAAAGGTAAACAATATCAAAGGTTATCGATTATGGCGAAGGGGTTTTTATCAATTATGAATGTGGGATAGTTTTGTTTTGTTGATGTATACAATCGTATTGTCCCAACATTAGGTCCAGCCATCCACTGCATTTCCGGCAGGTCACCATCGCTTCCAGCCCATTGTGGCGCGCCTCGCAGTCATTAGGTTGAAGCCATGATCCCGATTTCAGTCCTCGACCTCTCCGTCACCACCACCGCCACGCCGGCGTCAGTGGCGCTGCGTAACAGCATCGACCTGGCCCGTCACGTCGATCAGCTCGGCTACGTCCGCTACTGGCTGGCCGAGCACCACAGCCTGCCGTCGGTGGCGAGCCCGTCGCCCGACATCATGATTGGGCAGATCGCGGCAGCGACGCAGCACATCCGCGTCGGCTCCGGCGGCGTGATGCTGCCCAACCATGCGCCGCTGGTGGTCGCGGAGCGCTTCAAGATGCTGGAGGCACTGTTTCCCGGCCGGATCGATCTCGGCCTGGGCCGCGCGCCCGGCACCGACGGCACCACGGCCTATGCGCTGCGCAGCCGGCTCGACCGTCGTGAGGGCGATGACTTCCTGGAGCGGCTGCATGAGCTGATGCTGTGGGAGACCCGCGAGTTCCCCGCCGGCCATCCCTACAACAACGTGATCGCCATGCCCGATGATGCGCCGCTGCCGCCGATCTGGCTGCTCGGCTCCAGCGACTATTCCAGCGAGCTGGCGGCGCAGCTCGGCATGGGGTTCGGCTTCGCGCATCATTTCGCGAGCCACGATGCCGTGGATGCGATGCGGACCTACCGCGCGCATTTCACACCGTCGCGCTGGCGCTCGCAGCCGCATGCGATCCTGGCAGTCGCAGTGGTGACAGCCGAGACCGACGCCGAGGCCGAGCGGCTGGCGTCGTCGATGGACCTCAACCGCTTGCGGCGCGACCGCGGCCAGTTCCTGCCGCTGCCGAGCCCGGAGGAAGCGGCGGCGTACATGTATACAGACGCGGACCGGGCCTCGATCGCGCGCAACCGCTCGCGGCTGTTCGTGGGCGCGCCGGCGACGGTGCGGGCCAAGCTCGATCCGATGATCGCAGCGAGCCAGGCCGACGAGCTGATGGTGATCACCGCGATCTACGATCACGACGCCCGCAAGCGCTCCTACAGCCTGCTCGCCGACGCCTTCGGCCTCGAGCGGAAGGCGGCGGCATAAGCAGGACGGCGCTGGTCTCACCATGTGATCAGCGGCGAGCGATGCAGAAAGCTGTCGTCGCTCACCTGGTCCACCACGAAGCGCGCGACGTCGGCCCGCGCAATCGTGCCGCCGTGAAAGCCGGCGAGATCCGTCAGTGCACGCAGCTTCTGCCCGCCAGGCTTGTCGTTCAGCATGGCGGGGCGAACGATGAGCCAATCGAGCCCGCTGTCGCGAATGACGGCCTCCTGCCGGTTCTTGTCCGCGTAGACGTTGCGCAGCAGCAGCGGCAGGATCAGCCGGTCGTAGACGAAGCCGCCATGGCCGCGGCTGTCGCCGGCGCCGATGCCGGTGATGGCGACCAGACGCGCGACATGCTCGGCCTTCATCGCGTTGACGAGCGCGCGCGTCGAGGTCGAGAGCGTCGTGACCTCGCGGAATGGACTGAGCGGTGTGCCCAGTGAGCTGATCACGGCGTTCTGTCCCTTGAGCGCCTTGCGCAGCGTAGCTTCGTCGCGGGCATCGCCGACGATCAATTGCGCGCCTTGCAGATCCCCGGCCCTCTCCGGCGAGCGCACCAGCGCGGTGACGTGATGGCCGCGCGCCAGCGCGTCGCGCACGATCAGCCGTCCGGTGCCGCCGGTCGCGCCGAGCACGAGGATGTTGGGCTTCATGGTGACGCCATCGTTCGTTTGATTGGTCATGATGACCTCCTTGGATTGCGCGGGACGCTCTCATGGAGACGTCCCGCAGACGCATGGGGTGTGTGCCGTCAGGCGACGGTCGCGATCTCGGCGACGAAGTCGCGATAGGAGCGCAAGGGGCGGCCGAGCAGCGCGGTCAGGCGGGCGACGTCGCCATCGTCCGGCACCATGCCGTCGGTCTGAAAGCGCTCGCTCATCAGCCGCATGTCGAACGCCATCCAGCTCGGCATGAGCTGCCGCAGGTTGGTCTCGAAGCCCGCGGTGTTGTCGCCGCCATAGCCGATCGGACGCCCCAGCACCTCGGACCAGACAGCGGCGGCATCGGCGCCGTTCAGCGTGTCGGGGCCGACAAGGTTGATCCGCGTCAGCGGCAGCGGCGTCGAGGACTGCTCGCGGCGGATCAGCTCGATGGCCGCGATCTCGCCGATGTCACGGGCATCGATCATGGCGAGGCCTTTGCTGCCGATCGGCATCGGGTACACGCCGTAGCCGCGCACGACGTCCCTGATCGTGAGATCGTTGTTCATGAAGTAGGCCGGCCGCAGGATGGTGGCGTTGAGGCCCATCTGCTCGATTATCCGCTCGACGGCGAATTTGCCGGCGAAGTGCGGCACGTTGACGTAGACGTCGCTGTGGATCACCGAGAGATAGACGATCCGCTCGATGCCGGCCTCGCGAGCGATGTTGAGCGCGACCAGCGCCTGGGTGAATTCGTCTGAGGTGACGGCGTTGAGCAGAAACAGCGTCGAGACGCCAGAGAACGCGCCGCGGAGCGAATCGATGTCGAGCAGGTCGCCTTGGGCGATCTGAACGCCCGCTGGAAAGTTGGCCTTGGCGGGATCGCGGACGAGGGCGCGGACATCGGCGCCGCGCTTGACGAGCTGTTCGACGACGCGGCGGCCGACATTTCCAGTGCCGCCGGTCACGAGGATGGTCATGGGGATCACTCCGGGTTGGTTGTTGGGACACCCGGAAGATATCGATCCACACGCGAGCCAATAGACGCTATATCTGGACAGGTCGTCTCACTGGTGGAACGGATGGATCTGCTTGCGCTCGCCGATTTCAACCTCGTCGCCCGCCACGGCGGCTTCGGCCGTGCCGCCCGCGCCAGCGGTCGTCCCAAGGCAACGCTGTCCCGCCGGGTCGGCGAGCTGGAAGCGAGCCTGGATCTCAGGCTCATCGAGCGCGGCGGACGCGCGCTGAAGCTGACCGAGGAGGGGCGGGCGCTGTTCGAGCGCGCGGGGGCGCTGCTGACCGAGCTCGACGAGACGGTCGCCGCCATTTCCTCCGGCGGCGACAAGCCGCGCGGCCGGTTGCGGATCAGTGCGCCGCTGCTGTTCTCGCAGACCGCGATGGGCAAGCTCGCCGCCGCGTTCGCGCTCCGATATCCCGAGGTCCGGCTGGACGTGACCACCGACGACCGCACCGTCGACATGGTCGAGGAAGGCTATGACCTGGTGATCCGGGTCAATCCCGATCCCGATGAAAGCCTGGTTGGACGCATCTTCCTGCGCGACCGACTGGTGGTCGTGGCGAGCCCAGGCCTGACGCGGCCGGCGGATCACGCCGTCATTCCAGCGGTCGTGCGCGGCAGCGATCAGAACGCAGTCTGGGAGGTGAAAGCGCCGGCGGCACGATCGCGCATCGCGTTCGACCCCATCCTGCGCCTGTCGTCGCTGATCATGGTTCGCGATGCGGTCCGCGCGGGCGTCGGCGCCGCGTGCCTGCCGCTGTCGCTCGTCAGCCACGATCTGGCGGCCGGCCGGCTGGCGCATTGGGGCGATCTGGACGCGCCCGCCATCGCGCTGTGGACGCTCTATCCATCGCGCCGGCTGCTGAGCGCGCGCGTCTCCGCCTTCCTCGACTTCCTGAAGGAGGCGTTCCCGACGGGAACGCCCGCTGAGCTGGCGGCCTATATCGAAGCGTGAGCCCCGATCACTCCATCCGCTCGCTGAACGTCGCGCGGAACGGATGCGCCGGATAGACGCCGACGATGCGCAGCTCGCGCGAGAAGAACTTCAGCTCCTCCAGCGCGAAGGCCAGCCCCTTGTCGTTGGGATGGCCGTCGACGTCGGCGTAGAACTGCGTGGCGAAGAAATTGCCGTCGACCATGTAGCTCTCGAGCTTGGTCATGTTGACGCCGTTGGTGGCGAAGCCGCCGAGCGCCTTGTACAGCGCGGCCGGCAGGTTGCGGACGCGGAACACGAAGCTCGTCACCAGCGGCCCGGAATTCTGCTCGGCCCACTGCTCCTGGCGCGCCAGCACGACGAAGCGGGTGGTGTTGTGGGCCTCGTCCTCGATGTCCTCGGCGAGGATGTCGAGGCCGTAGATCTCGGCGGCCAGCCGCGAGGCGATCGCCGCCACGCTCTTGTCGCCGCGCTGCGAGACGTCCCGCGCGCTGCCCGCCGTGTCGCCGGCGACGATCGGCCGGACGCCGAGCTGGCGGATGATGCGGCGGCACTGGCCGAGCGCGTGGACATGGCTCTCGACCGTCTTGATGTCGGCGAGCTTGGTGCCCTTCAGCGCCATCAGCTGGTGGCGCACCGGCAGGAACCATTCGCCGATGATGTAGAGGCCCGAGGCTGGCAGCAGATGGTGGATGTCGGCGACGCGGCCGGCGACCGAATTCTCGATCGGGATCATGCCGAGATCGGCCTCGCCGGAGGAGATCGCGCTCAGCGCGTCCTCGAAGGTCGCGCAGGGCATGGCCTCGGCGGTCGGATAGGCCTCGGAGATGGCGATGTGGGAATTGGCTCCCGGCTCGCCCTGGAATGCGATTTTCAAGATCTTGCTCATGGTGGGCCTTCTAGCAGCTCAAGCCTTTGTCAATTAAGCCTTGGACAGCAGCCGGCGTGCGGTTTCGAGGTCGGCCGCGGTGTCGACGCCGCGCGGCACGGCGTCGACCACCATCACGTCGATGCGCATGCCGTCCTCCAGCGCCCGCAGCTGTTCCAGCTTCTCCTGCTGCTCCAGCGGCGATGGCGGCAGGCTGACGAAGCGCTCCAGCGCCGCCCTGCGGTAGGCGTAGAGGCCGATGTGATGGTACCTCGGTCCGTCGCCATGCGGCGCCGTGGCCCGGGTGAAATACAGCGCGCGCAGGCGCCGTCCACCGACAGGCGAGCCGACCGCCTTGACGACGTTCGGGTTGAGGCTCTCCTCCTCGGTATGGATCTGCGCGGCAAGGGTCGCGATGTCGACCGCGGGATCCTCCAGCGGCGGCAGCACGTCGCTGATGTTCTGCGGGTCGATGGTCGGGAAATCGCCCTGCAGGTTGACCACGATCTCGGCGTCGCGGGCCGGGTCGAGCGTGCACATGGCCTCGTAGATGCGGTCCGACCCCGAGGGATGATCGGGCCTGGTCATGACCACCTCGCCACCCGCGGCAGCGACGGCGTCCGCGATCTCCGGCGTGTCGGTCGCCACCGCCACCCGGCCGATTCCCGCCTCCTGGGCGCGGCGGAGCACCTGCACGATCATCGGGAGGCCTGCGATGTCGAGCAGCGGCTTGCCGGGCAGGCGGGTCGAGGCCATGCGGGCCGGGATCAGCACGAGGATTTTGGACTTGGTCATCCGGGAAACGGCAGGTCGGAGCCGGTCGCAACAGCGCGGCCGGGCTTGATGGGGACAGCGAAAGCGGCCCGCTTATACGGGTTGCCAGAGCACGGGCAAACCGATATCTCACTTCTGCCGCAGGGGGAGGCGCGACGGCTCGATTCCGCTCGATGCCTTCACGAGTCCTTTCTCGAATCCTGGGGCGACTCACGGTCGCGGCCCCGCGGCCCCCAAGCAATGAAATCCGCCCTCGGAGCCTGATTCCAAAATGGACTCCTTCGAACTGAACAAAATCCTCGGCGCCGTCCTGGCCGCCTGTCTGGTCGTGCTGGTCACGAGCTTTTCCGCCGGCGCGCTGTTCGCGCCGAAAATGCCGGAGAAGCCGGGTTTCGAGATCGCGGTGAAGGAGGCCGAGGGCGCAGGCAAGGAAGCCGCTGCGCCGGCCGCGGCCGAGCCGATCGAGAAGCTGCTGCAGACCGCCTCGGTCGAGAAGGGCGCCGCCGCTGCCAAGAAGTGCGCGGCCTGCCACACCTTCGACAAGGGCGGCAAGAATGCCGTCGGCCCCAATCTCTACGGCATCGTCGGCGACAAGGTCGGCGAAGGCCGCGGCTTCAAATTCTCGGCAGCGATGGCGGCCAAGGGCGGCACCTGGACGATCGAGGAACTCAACCACTTCATCACCAATCCGAAGGGCTACATCCCGGGCACCGCGATGGGGTTTGCCGGCATCCAGAAGGACTCGGAGCGCGCCGACGTGCTGGCCTATCTGAACTCGCTGTCGGACAATCCGGCGCCGCTGCCGACCGCAGCCAAGTGATCGGCTGCTGATCCCCAGTTTCCGACGGCCGGGCCCCAAGCCCGGCCGTTTTGCTTTGCGGGGCGAATTTCGCCGCATTTGGGACCTTTGGTCGCATCCACCTCGTTCACAACCCGGTATCATGAGGAAAAAGCAAGGTTATTGGTCGAAACCTTGCCGTATATTGGTCCCCTGAATGGAACGGGTTCACGGGCTGGAGCACCCTGGCTAAGGGCGGCGAAACCTGCCCTTGCGAATTGGGTTACGATCGAACGTTGGATCTTTGAGCAGCAGCGGCCACGGCCGACCACCTGCTTCAAGCGGTCTTATTCAGAGGAAGTCTCATTTGACGATTACCCGACGACAGCTCCTGCAGAGCAGCGTCTTCGCTGCGATGACCCCGGCGCTCGGCACCGTCGCCAGCCTCGTCCCGCTCGACGCCGCGCAGGCGCAGGCCGGCGAGCAACTGGTCTGGCGCCACGGCCTGTCGCTGTTCGGCGAGATCAAGTACCCGGCCGACTTCAAGCGCTTCGACTACGTCAATCCCGACGCGCCCAAGGGCGGCACAGCCCGGATGATCTCGCTCGGCACCTTCGACAATTTCAACATCGTCGTGATGTATGTGAAGGGCAACATCGCGTCCGCGGCGGGGCTGGTCTACGAGACCCTGATGACGCGGTCGCAGGACGAGGTGTCGACCGAATACGGCCTGCTCGCCGAGTCGGCGGCCTATCCGGACGACTACTCCTGGGTCATCTACCGCCTGCGCAAGGAAGCCCGCTGGAACGACGGCAAGCCGGTGACGCCCGAGGACGTCATCTTCTCGCTGGACGTCCTGAAGAAGAACAGCCCGCACTATTCGTCCTACTACCGCCACGTCGTGAAGGCCGAGAAGACCGGCGATCTCGAGGTCAAGTTCACCTTCGACGGCCCGGGCAATCGCGAGCTGCCGCACATCGTCGGCGAGCTGCTGGTGCTGCCGAAGCACTGGTGGGAAGGCACCGACGCGCAGGGCCGCAAGCGCGACGTCACCGCGACGACCCTGGAGCCGCCACTCGGGTCGAGCCCGTATCGCGTCAAGGAGTTCGTGCCCGGCCGCTCGATCAAGATGGAGCGCGTCAAGGACTACTGGGGCGCCAACCTGCCGGTCCAGATCGGCCAGAACAATTTCGACGAGCTGCAGTTCGAGTATTTCCGCGACAACATCGTCGCCCTCGAGGCCTTCAAGGCCGACCAGGCCGACTGGATCAACGAGAATTCCGCCAAGCAATGGGCGACGGCCTACGACTTCCCGGCCATCAACGACAAGCGCGTGGTCAAGGACGAATTCCCGATCAGCGATTCCGGCCGCATGCAGGGCTTCGCCTTCAACCTGCGGCGTCCGCAATTCCAGGACGCGCGGTTGCGGCGCGCCTTCAACTACGCCTTCGATTTCGAGGAGATGAACAAGCAGCTGTTCTACGGCCAGTACAAACGGATCAACAGCTATTTCGAAGGCACCGATCTGGCCTGTTCCGGGCTGCCGCAGGGCCAGGAGCTGCAGATCCTCGAGGAGTTGCGCGACAAGGTGCCGCCGGACGTGTTCACCACGGTCTACCAGGCCCCGGTGGGCGGCAATCCCGAGAACGTTCGCGCCAATCTGCGAGAGGCCACCAGGCTGCTGAAGGACGCCGGCTTCGAGATCAAGGACCGCAAGCTCGTCGATCCCGCCGGCAAGCCGGTCACGGTCGAACTCCTGGTCCAGGACCCGTCGTCCGAGCGCATCGTGCTGTTCTACAAGCCGGCGCTGGAGCGCCTCGGCGTCGCGGTGACGGTCCGCCAGGTCGACAACGTCCAGTATGAGAACCGGGTGCGCACCTTCGACTACGACATGATCATCGACGTCTGGGGGCAGTCGCTGTCACCCGGCAACGAGCAACGCGATTTCTGGGGCTCCAAGGCCGCCGACGAGCCCGGCTCGAAGAATACGATCGGCATCAAGAACCCCGCCGTCGACGCGCTGATCGAGAAGATCATCTACGCCAAGGATCGCGCCTCGCTCGAAGCCGCGACGCATGCGCTGGACCGGGTGCTGCTGTGGAATTTCTACGTCGTCCCGCAGTTCACCTATCCGTTTTCGCGCAGCGCGCGCTGGGACCGCTTCAGCCATTTCACGCCATTCCCGAAATATGCGCGGTCCGGGTGGCCGAATCTGTGGTGGTACGATGCCGACAAGGCCGCCAAGGTGAAGCGCTCTTGAGCCGGCTTTCTCATTTGTCGCGGCGCGGCGTGCTCGGGCTTGGGCTCGGCGCGCTCGCGGCGCCGTTGCTCACGCCGGCCAAGGCCGCGGAGTTCGGCGCCGAGGCCCACGGCATGTCGGCGTTCGGCGATTTGAAATATCCCGCCGACTTCCGGCAGTTCGACTACGTCAATCCCGACGCGCCGAAGGGCGGGCTGTTCTCGCTGATCCCCTCGGTGCGCGCCTATAACCAGTCCTACCAGACGTTCAACTCGTTCAATGCCTATGTCCTCAAGGGCGAGGGCGCCCAGGGCATGGATATGACGTTCGCGACCTTGATGGTTCGCGCGGCCGATGAGCCCGATGCGGTCTATGGCCTGGTCGCGAAGTCGGTCGCGATTTCGCCGGACAGACTGAGCTATCGCTTCACCCTGCGGCCCGAAGCGCGCTTCCACGATGGCTCGAAGATCACGGCGCACGATGTCGCCTGGTCATTGAACACCTTGAAGGAGAAGGGCCATCCGCTGATCGTCGTGCAGCTGCGCGACTTCGTGAAGGCGGAGGCGCTCGACGAGGCCACCGTCGTCGTCAGCTTCGTCGAGAAGCGCGCCCGCGACGTGCCGCTCTATGTCGTGACCCTGCCGATCTTCTCAAAAGCCTGGTATGCGAACCGCGCCTTCGACGAGGGCCCGCTGGACGTGCCGCTCGGCTCGGGGCCGTACAAGGTCGGCAAATACGAGATCAACCGCTATGTCGAGTACGAGCGGGTCAAGGACTGGTGGGCCGCCGATCTGCCGGTCAGCCGCGGCATGTATAATTTCGACATCGTCCGCTACGAGTTCTATCGCGACCGCGACGTCGCCTTCGAGGGCTTCACCGCCAAGAGCTATCTGTTCCGCGAGGAGTTCACCTCGCGCATCTGGGCGACGCGCTACGATTTCCCGGCGATCAAGGACGGCCGCGTCAAGCGCGAGCTGCTGCCGGACGAGACGCCGTCCGGCGGACAGGGCTGGTTCATCAACACCCGCCGCGACAAGTTTGGGGATCCGCGCGTCCGCCAGGCGCTGACCTACGCGTTCGACTTCGAATGGACCAACAAGACCATCATGTACGGCGCCTATGCGCGCACCGTGTCGCCGTTCCAGAACTCCGACATGGTCGCGGTCGGGCCGCCGTCGCCGGAGGAGCTGAAGCTCCTCGAGCCGTTCCGCGGCCAGGTGCCCGACGATGTGTTTGGCGAGCCCTTTGTCCCTCCCGTCTCCGATGGCTCGGGGCAGGATCGCACGCTGCTGCGCAAGGCCACGCAACTGCTGCAGCAGGCCGGCCTGCCGGTGAAGGACGGCAAGCGGCTGCTACCGAATGGCGAGGTGTTCGCGATCGAGTTCCTGATCGACGAGGTCTCGTTCAAGCCGCATCACGGCACCCTGATCAAGAACCTGCAGACGCTCGGCATCGACGCCGATCTGCGCATCGTCGACGCTGTGCAGTATCGCGCCCGCGTCGAGGATTTCGATTTCGACATCACGGTGCAGCGGTTGTCGATGTCGCCGACCCCCGGCGACAGCCTGCGGCCGTATTTCACCTCGGACGCGGCCAAGACCAAGGGCTCCTACAATCTCGGCGGCATCAGCAATCCCGCGATCGACGCGCTGGTCAACAAGGCGATTTCGGCGGAGACCCGCATCGAGCTGACCTTGGCCTGCCGGGCGCTTGATCGCGTGTTCCGCGCCGGCCACTACTGGATACCGCAATGGTATCGCCAGACCCATCCGATCGCCTATTGGGATCAGTTCAGCCACCCGCCAAAGCCGCCGAAATACGCCTCGGGCGTCGGCGCCCCCGACATCTGGTGGTACGATGCCGCCAAAGCCGCAAAGCTGGAGCAGGCGAAGTAGTTCATGGCCGCCTATATCGCCCGTCGCATCCTGCTGATGCTCCCGACCCTGCTCGGGATCCTCTTCATCTCCTTCGTCGTGGTGCAGTTCGCGCCGGGCGGCCCGGTCGAGCGCGTCATCGCGCAACTGACCGGCGCCGACACCGGCGGCACCTCGCGCATCTCGGGCGGCAGCGGTTCTGATTTCGGCGCGCGGCCGCCGGGACAGGTGGGATCCGGCGGCGAGCTGAACTCGAAATATCGCGGTGCGCAGGGGCTCGATCCCGCCTTCATCAAGCAGCTCGAAAAGCAGTTCGGCTTCGACAAGCCGGCGCCGGAGCGGTTCGCGCTGATGGTGTGGAATTTCGCGCGCTTCGATTTCGGCAAGAGCTATTTCCGCGACACGAGCGTGCTGCAGCTCATCAAGGAGAAGCTGCCGGTGTCGATGTCGCTCGGCATCTGGATGACCCTGCTGACCTACCTGATCTCGATCCCGCTGGGGATCCGCAAGGCGGTGCAGGACGGCTCGCGCTTCGACGTCTGGACCTCGGCCGTGATCATCATCGGCTACGCCATTCCGGGCTTCCTGTTCGCGATCCTGCTCATCATCCTGTTCGCTGGCGGCTCGTTTCTCAACATCTTCCCGCTGCGCGGGCTGACGTCGGATGGCTGGTCGGACTTCCCATGGTACTGGAAGATCATCGACTATTTCTGGCATCTCACTTTGCCGCTAGTGTCGATGGCGCTCGGCGCCTTCGCGACCATGACCCTGCTGACCAAGAACTCGTTCCTCGACGAGATCCGCAAGCAATATGTCATGACCGCGCGCGCCAAGGGCTGCAGCGAGAACCAGGTGCTGTACGGCCACGTGTTCCGCAACGCCATGCTGATCGTGATCGCCGGCTTTCCAGGCACCTTCATCAACGCCTTCTTCTCCGGCTCGCTGCTGATCGAGACCATCTTCTCGCTCGACGGCCTTGGCCTGTTGTCGTTCGAGAGCATTCTCAATCGGGACTATCCCGTCGTGTTCGGCAACCTCTTCATCTTTTCGCTGCTCGGCCTCGCCATCAACCTGATCTCGGATCTGACCTATATGTGGATCGATCCGCGGATCGACTTCGAGGCGCGGGAGGTCTGATGACGATCACAGCCACCCCTCCGGTCGAGACCAAGGCGCAGGCCCCGCTCGGCGAGGCCGTGCCGCCGACGCGGCACCGCTTCCGGCCGTCGCCGCTCAATCAGCGCCGCTGGCAGAACTTCAAGGCCAACCGCCGCGGCTACTGGTCGCTGTGGATCTTCCTGTTCCTGTTCGTGGTGTCGCTGTTCGCCGAGCTGATCGCCAATGATCGGCCGTTCCTGATCAAGTTCGACGGCCACCTGTACTTCCCGGCGTTCGTCACCTATCCGGAAACGGCATTCGGTGGCGACTTCGAGACCGCCGCGGACTATCGTGATCCGTATCTGCAGAAGCTGATTGCGGACAAGGGCGGCACGGTGATCTGGCCGCTGGTCCGCTACTCCTACGCCACGCACAATCTCGATCTGCCGACGCCGGCGCCATCGCCGCCGACCTGGATGCTGACGGAGGCACAGTGCAAATCCGTGGTCGAGAAGAAGGGGCTGAAGAGCTGCCGGGATCTCGAATACAACTGGCTCGGCACCGACGACCAGGGCCGCGACGTCGTCGCACGGCTGATCTACGGCTTCCGCATCTCCGTTTTGTTCGGCCTGTCGCTGACGTTCTTCTCCTCGATCATCGGCATCGCCGCCGGCGGCGTGCAGGGTTATTTCGGCGGCTGGGTCGATCTGTTGTTCCAGCGCTTCATCGAGATCTGGAACGCGATTCCCTATCTCTATCTGCTCCTGATCCTGTCGGCGGTGCTGGTGCCCGGCTTCTTCACGCTGCTCGGGATCATGCTGCTGTTCTCTTGGGTCTCGCTGGTCGGCCTGGTGCGCGCTGAATTCCTGCGCGGCCGCAATTTCGAGTACATCCAGGCGGCGCGCGCGCTCGGCGTCTCCAACGCCGTCATCATGGTCCGCCATCTCCTGCCGAACGCGATGGTCGCGACCATGACCTTCCTGCCCTTCATCGTGTCGAGCTCGGTGATGACCCTGACCGCGCTCGACTTCCTCGGCTTTGGCCTGCCGCCGGGATCGCCGTCGCTGGGCGAGATGCTGTCGCAGGCCAAGTCCAACGTGCAGGCGCCGTGGCTCGGTCTCACCGGCTTCTTCTCGGTCGCGATCATGCTGTCGCTCTTGATCTTCATCGGCGAGGCCGTGCGCGACGCGTTCGATCCGCGCAAGACGTTCAGGTGACCGACATGGATGCGATCAGCCAGCCGCTGCTTTCGGTCAGCGATCTCTCGGTGGCCTTCCACCAGCAGGGCCGCCTGTCGACCGCCGTCGACCACGTCTCGTTCGACATCAAGCGCGGCGAGTGCGTCGCCCTGGTCGGCGAGTCCGGCTCGGGCAAGTCGGTCAGCGCGCTGTCGGTGCTGAAGCTGCTGCCCTATCCGGTCGCCTCGCATCCGTCGGGCAGCATCCGCTTCAAGGGCCGCGATCTGCTGCCGCTGTCGGAAGGCGAGATGCGCGGCATCCGGGGCAGCGACATCTCCATCATCTTCCAGGAGCCGATGACCTCGCTCAATCCGCTGCACACGATCGAGCGGCAGATCAGCGAGATCCTGCATCTGCACCGACCGATCTCGAACGGCGCGGCGCGGGCGCGCGTGCTCGAACTGCTGACGCAAGTCGGCATCCCCGAGCCGGAGACGCGGCTCGGCAGCTATCCGCATCAGCTCTCCGGCGGCCAGCGCCAGCGCGTGATGATCGCGATGGCGCTCGCCAACGAGCCCGATCTGCTGATCGCCGACGAGCCGACCACCGCGCTCGACGTCACCGTGCAGGCGCAGATCCTGGCGCTGCTCGCCGACATCCGCGCCCGGCTCGGCATGAGCCTGCTGTTCATCACCCATGACCTCGGCATCGTCCGCCGCATCGCCGATCGTGTCTGCGTCATGAACGGTGGCAAGATCGTCGAGCAGGGTCCGGTCGAGCAGGTGTTCACCGCGCCGTCGCATCCCTACACCAGGGCGCTCCTCGCCGCCGAGCCGAAGCCGGACCCGGCGCCGCCGCGGCCCGATGCGCCCGTGGTGATGCAGGCGAAAGACCTCAAGGTCTGGTTTCCGATCAAGCGCGGCCTGTTCCGCTCCACCGTCGGCCACATCAAGGCGGTCGACGGCGTCAGCATCGCCGTGCGCAAGGGCGAGACGCTCGGCGTGGTCGGTGAATCCGGCTCCGGCAAGACCACGCTGGGGCTGGCGCTGCTGCGGCTGATCTCCTCCGACGGTCCGATCGTGTTTCTTGGCAACGAGATCCAGGGGCTGACCTTCAAGCAGGTGCGCCCGTTCCGCCGCGACATGCAGATCGTCTTTCAGGACCCGTTCGGCGCGCTCAGTCCGCGCATGTCGGTCGGCGACATCATCGCCGAAGGCCTGAGCGTGCATCAGCCTGACCTGTCGGAGGAGCAGTCCGAGGCGAAGGTCGTCAAGGCGCTCACCGATGTCGGGCTCGATCCGGAGACGCGCTTCCGCTATCCGCACGAGTTCTCCGGCGGCCAGCGCCAGCGCATCTCAGTGGCCCGCGCGGTCGTGCTGGAGCCGAGCTTCGTCGTGCTGGACGAGCCGACCTCGGCGCTCGACATGCTGTTCCAGTCGCAGATGGTTGAGCTGCTGCGCGAGCTGCAGCGCAAGCGCGAGCTGACCTACATGTTCATCTCGCACGACCTCCGCGTCGTTGCCGCCCTCGCCAGCCATCTCATCGTGATGCGCCATGGCAAGGTGGTGGAGGAGGGGCCGGCCGCGCAATTGTTCAAGGCGCCGAAGACCGACTACACCCGCGCACTGTTCGCGGCCGCGTTCAGGAACGAGACGGCGGGGAATGGGGCGGCGGCGAGCTAGGGTCAAGCGCTCGTCCGACGTCTGTTGCGGAATGGCCACGGAGATCGCCGATGAGGCGTAGTCCCTTGGGCTCCCCAGCGGTCATGTCCGGGCGGCCGCGTAACCGGACTTATGGAAGCCGATGGGCAGATCCAGAATAGGGTCAGGTTCGGGCCAACCCCTTGCCGCTAGATCGTAAGCGCTGTCGATGCACCACCCGCGGGGGGCAGTGACAGCGCGATCAATCGACAAACGGTACTACTAAGAAGCGCCATCGTTGCTCTGCGTGTTCAGTACGCATTCAACGTCGCCCGTTTAGAAGCGATAGTTAATGCCCACGCGAACGACCTGGAGTTTCGTGCTCACCGTATGGTTCGCTACTTGTCCAGGGGGACCAAATCCGGCTCCATTATTGAAAGTCGAATAGGAGAAGTTGCCGAGGTCGGCATAGAGATACTCAGCCTTCGCGGACCAATGGTCTCGGAATGCCCATTCGACGCCGCCGCCGGCTGTCCAGCCGACACGGGTGCTGCTGCGGCCGCCGACATGACATTCATTCAAGCCGTTCACGATCGGGCAGCCGTCGGCAAAATCCCACGCAAACCTCTTTGATGCGTCGACGTTGGCGATCGCCGCGCCGCCCGTGCCATAGATCATGAATCGGTCAAAGGCCCAGCCAACTCGCCCTCGGACCGTGGCGAACCAATTCATGCCAATGTGGTCGACTGATGCAACCGTTCTCCCCGATACCGGCTCGACAACATTGCCGGTGTTTCGCGATACGTCGCCATCAATGCCGTTGAAATCGCCCTCGATACCCAAGACGAGCTGCGACCAGCCTGCGGTTGTTGGCTGCCAGTTGCATCCAGCCTGTCCACCACCGGTGATGCCGGTGTGACTCAAGCTCGCCAGACCGGCATTGTTGATTGCCGTTCTTGCAACGCCACTGATGAGATTGGGCGGGAACGGAGGCGCATCGGTCGTCAGGTTGTGTTTCACCTGTCCCCCGCCGAGGTTCGCGCCGACGTAGCATCCCGTCCAACTAAACACGGCAAGCGGCGCAGCTGGGGGCGGGGCCTTCAGCGGCAGATCGGCCGCCGACGCGGCCTGCGCGAACGGAAGGATTGAGACAGCAGAAATGATTGCGATGGATGTGTTACGCATCGTTGCCCCCCAGCGCCAGACCCGAACCACGCTATTCAGGGCGCGAGTTCCGGGTCAACAATTTTAAGTTGCTGCGCGTGTCGTTTCCAGCCAACTGTAGCAATTTCACCACAGGTTGTATAATGCAGAACATAAACCTCGTTCATCGCGCGAAGCTGTCGCTATCCTGTCGAGACCGGGCGTATTACCAAGAGCTCCGAAAGTCAGAATCTCAGATCTCTCGAGTTGAGGCGAGAGCCCACCGACTGCGGGTGATTTGGCCGACGGGCACGGTCTGCGAATGCCTGTCCAGTCCTCTCGCGAAAAATATTCACCTTTCTTTTTTTCGGAAATCGTGCATACTCCGCCCCGTCCTGCCCCACGAGAGGGACGTACGCGTCGTCACGGACGTCGGGTGCGGGATGCGATGGCCGCGATGACGTTGCAGTGTGCATGCGCGCACCGACGAACGGCGTCATGCGGACGGCGAAGTCGTGTGGTCCTGGCGCCCCGATGCTGGCGTCAAGGCCGCGGGAGCCGATGAGGCCTGCGGCCGACAGGGGCAAGACAGCCGGTCCCTGGGGAGATCACGTATAAGCCGTAAAGCCATCGCGCAGGGAAGGCCGGATGTTCGGCCCGTACCTGTGGTGACTACCGCGTGCTTGTTGCACGCAACCACGGGTGCGACCGGCACCCGGCCTTCCCTGCGCCCTCTCATGTTTTCGAGGGCGGATGAATGTCGCACAGCTCGGGCCGATGAGGCCGCGAGAGCGCGGACGCTCGCGCGGTGCTGTTTGGCCCGGCCTGATGCTGTTTGACAGGTGTATTGGATCCTTGCGCCCCTCTCTCCACGTCATTGCGAGCGCAGCGACGCAATTCAGAGTCCTTGCGCGGCCCGGGTTGCTTCACTGCGCTCGCAATGACGGAGGAGAGAGCATGCGAGTCTCTTGGTTAGGAGGAGACGCGCGTCTCTATCGCTTAGGCTCGTTGATGGCCAATACAGCGCCCTCTCCCCTTGTGGGAAAGGGCATCTTCGGCCTCTCCGCGAACTTGCTTGGGTGAGAGGTTGTCTCTTCAAAGAAGGTGCTCGTGGATACAGGCCCCTCACCCGACCGAGCTTGCTGCTCTGTCCTACATGCCCTCTCCCACAAGGGGAGAGGGCCCATTCATGGGCCGTGTAACGGGACTCAGAGCTTGAGCCAACGCGTCGCGGTGATCAAGTCGCGCGGCTACGATCTCAATCGAGCCGCTTGATCGCGAGCACATCGCTCCCGCTCGCCTTGATACGGGCAATCGCTTCGCCGATCGGCTCGATCTGCGTGGCCATATGAAACGCGTTGGCGTGGACGATCGTGTCAGCGTCGCGCACGATGGCGACGTGGCCCTTCCAGAACATCAGATCGCCGCGGCGGAGTGGGTCGCCACCGTCGAGCACGCGACCCAGCGCCGCGAGCTGCATGTCGCTGTCGCGCGGGCACGGCACGCCGGCGGCATTCAGCGACACCTGCACCAGCCCCGAGCAGTCGATGCCGAGGCTGCTCTTGCCGCCCCAGAGATAGGGCGTGCCGACGAAGCGCTCGGCAACGGCGACGTAATCGGGCTCGAGCTGATCGCGCGGCACGACGTGCTGCTTCGGCACGAACCAGGATTCATGCGTGACGACGAAGCTCGCTTCGTCACGCGTCACAGCGATGGTCGATCCCATGAGCAGCGTCTCGAGCGGCGGCAGCTTGATCGACGGTCCGGGAAACGCGAAGCTGCGCAGTGCGCTGATCTTGTGCGTCGGCGCAGCACTGGGCGCCGCCAGCGCCGCCTCCGGCAGCCAGCCGACATAGCCGTCGCTTTCGAGCTGGCCCCAGGCCCAGCCCTCGCCATTGCGGTCGTAGACCGTGACGCGCTCGCCCTTCAGCGCCTGCGTCGCCTGCTCGGCGCCGGAATGCGGCTGCAGCCGCAGTGGCGCGATCGGATCGACGACGACGAGGGTCTCGCCGTCGACGAAGCGCGCAGCCGTCACCTGTCCCTGGAGATGCCTGGCCGCGATATCGCCGCGTGCCGGCGTGAGCCTCGGATCAGCCATAGCGCTCGCTCAAGAGCTTGTAGAGCGCGCGCGCGGCCTGGCACTCGCCGCCCTCGGGGCGGCCGGGCTTGGCCGACGGCGTCCAGGCGAAGATGTCGAGATGCAGCCAGCTCCTGGCGTGCTCGACGAAGCGTTGCAGGAACAGCGCGCAGGTGATCGACCCGGCGAAGCCGCCCGAAGGCGCATTGTTGATGGTCGCGACCTTGGAGTCGAGCCACGAGTCATACGGCGCCCACAGCGGCATCCGCCACAGCGGATCGTTCTCGGCGGCAGCGCAGCGCGCGACATCGGCGGCGAGCGCCTCGTCCTGGGTGTAGAACGGCGGCAGATCGGGACCGAGCGCGACCCGGGCCGCGCCCGTCAGCGTGCCCATGTCGATCAGCAGATCGGGCTTGTCTTCGTCAGCCAGCGCCAGCGCATCGGCCAGCACCAGCCGGCCCTCGGCATCGGTGTTGCCGATCTCGACCGTGATGCCCTTGCGCGACGGAAACACGTCCATCGGACGGAAGGCGTTGCCGGCGACCGCGTTCTCGACCGCCGGAATCAGCACGCGCAGATGCAGCTTGAGCCCGGCGTCCATCACCATCTGCGCCAGCGCCAGCACATTGGCGGCGCCGCCCATGTCCTTCTTCATCAGCAGCATGCTGCTCGACGGCTTCAGGTCGAGCCCGCCGGTGTCGAAGCAGACGCCCTTGCCGACCAGCGTGACCTTGGGATGCGATGCGTCGCCCCAAACCAGCTCGATCAGCCGCGGCGCGCGCGTCGAGGCGCGGCCGACGGCGTGGATCAGCGGATGGTTCTGCTCCAGCAGATCGTCGCCGACGATGCTGGTGAAGCGTGCGCCGAAGCGGTCGGCGACCTGCTTCGCGGCGGCCTCGAGCTCCTCGGGTCCCATGTCGTTCGACGGCGTGTTGACGAGGTCGCGCGCCAATGTCGCCGCGTCGGCCAGGCGGCTCAGCTCGGCGGCGTCGACGCCGTCCGGCGGAACGAGGCGGACCTCCGGCGTCTCGGCCTTGCGGTAGCGGCCGAAGAGGTAGCTGCCGAGCGCAAACGCCAGCGCGGCGAGCCGTGCATCATGCGGCGCATTGGCGAAGCGATAGGTGCCGGCGGGCAGCAGGCCGGGCAGGGCGCCCGGCCGGAACAGGTCACGGTGCTTGGCGTCGTCGTCCTCGATGCCGAACAGCACCTGAGCGATGCGCCCGTCCGCGCCGGGCAGCGCCAGATAGCTGCCGGGCTTGGCGGTGTAGACGTTGGCCTCGGCGAAGTTGCGCGCTTCAGCCGACAGGCTCTCCTTGATCCCCGGCCAGCTCGCCTTTGTCACGAAGGTGATCGGGATGGCGGACGTTGTGGAGGCGGTCTCGAACATCGACGGCATGCCTAATGGTTCCCTAACTGGCGCGCTTGAGCCAGACTTCGCAGAGTTTGAAGGCCGCCGCAATCGCGCCGGGCGCCTCGCCCGCAAGCCGACGCAAATGTGACGTCTGCGCCGTGGCCGCGCCATTAACCGGCTGTTAGCGTTAACAGTTTATTGCTGGCGCGTTCAATTCGCCCGTTCGAGTCCACGTGACATGCGTCAATCGTCTTCCATTCCCCGGCTGCTTGCGTCCGTTGCCCTCACCGCGCTCGTCGCTGCGGGCCTCGGCGGCTGCCAGACCATGTCCGACGTCACGGGCTCGCTGCGCAGCCGGGCCGAGCCGCCGCCGCCCGCGACCCCGCAGCGCGCGGTCGAGGTCTATGGCGAGCGCTACCGCGCCAACCCCAAGGATGCAGCCATCGCGGTCGCCTATGGCCAGGCGCTGCGCGACAACGGCCAGCGCGAGCAGGCGGTCGCGGTGCTGGAGCAGGCCACGCTCGCCAACGCCGGCAACAAGGCCGTGCTCGCGGCCTATGGCCGGGCGCTGGCCGACAACGGCAATTTCAAGCTCGCCTTCGACGTGCTGTCGCGCGCGCACTCGCCCGACAATCCTGATTGGAAGCTGCTGTCGGTGCAGGGCACCGTGCTGGACCAGATGGGCCGCCACGAGGAGGCGCGGCGCTATTACGACAGCGCGCTGAAGATCGTGCCCGGCGAGCCCTCGGTGCTCTCCAATCTCGGCCTGTCCTACATGCTGACGCGGGAGCTGCCGAAGGCCGAGGAGGTGCTGCGCCAGGCCTACGGCTCGCAGCGGGCGGACGCACGGGTGCGTCAGAACCTCGCGCTCGTCGTCGGCCTGCAGGGACGCTTCGCGGAGGCCGAGCAGATCGCGCGGGCCGATCTGCCGCCGGACGAGGCCGCCGCCAACGTCGCCTACCTGAAGCAGATGATCCAGGGGCAGAGCCAAAGCAAGGGCAAGGCGCGCAACGCGGCGCCGATGGCCGCGCTCAATCCGCCGGACTGACGACGTGCCTCGCTGATGGCGGGCCTTATCGTGTGGCGCCCGCCAGCAGGCGGCGGCAGGTATCGACGAACACGTCGGCGCCGGTGACGATGTCGGCATCGGCGGTGTTCTCGGTCCAGTGATGGCTGATGCCGCCGATCGACGGCACGAACAGCATGCCGGCCGGCATGATGGTCGCGAGCACCTGCGCGTCGTGTCCGGCGCCGCTCGGCATCCGCAGCGACCTGCCGGCGGCGAGATCGCGGCTGGCGGCCTCGACCGCATCCTGGAACGTGCCGTCCATCATGGCTGGCGCGCCGGTACGGATGCGCTCGACGGCGACATGGCAGGGACCTGCGTCTGAAGCCTGCGCAGCCATCTCGCGCAGCAGCTCTTCGAGCCGGTCGACCACGGCGGCATTGTCGTCGCGGATCTGGAACAGCATCTCGGCCTGGCCGGGGATGATGCTCGGTGCGCCCGGATCGAGCGTGATGCGTCCCGTGGTCCACACCGTGCGCGGGCCGCAGGCGGCCGGAAAGCGCGCGTCGATGGCGACGCAGAACTTGGCGAGCGCGAGCCCGGCATCCTTGCGCACCGCCATCCGCGTCGTGCCGGCATGGTTCTGCTCGCCGGTGAAGGTGATGCGGTATTGCCAGATGCCGACGATCGAGGTGACGACGCCGATCTTGAGCTCGCCCGCCTCGAGCGTGTCGCCCTGCTCGATATGAGCTTCGAGATAGCCGATATGCCGGCCGGGCTCGGCCTGCAGGCGCGGCCGTCCGGCAAGGCCCATCTCGGCAAGCGTCTCCCGCAGCGTGCGCGGGCTGCTGCGGTCGCGGGCAGCATCGATTTCGGCCTCGCTGACGTCGCCGACATAGGAGCGGCTGCCGAGCATGCTGCCGAAATGGCCCTCCTCGTCGCACCAGGAGGCGACCTCCACCGCACCGACAATAGACGGATCGGGATTGAGCACGCGCGCCGCCTCCAGCGCGTAGACGACGCCGAGCGGGCCGTCGAGCCAGCCAGCCTGATTCTGGCTCTCCAGATGCGATCCGGCCAGCAGCTTGGGGCCGGGCTTGGCGCTGGTGCCCAGCACGTTGCCGATGCCGTCGATATCAGGCGTCAGCTGCGCATCGGGCAGGCGCTCGGCGAGCCAAGCGAGCGATTGACGATGGGCGTCGGAGAAGGTCGGCCGGTGCACGCCGGTCTTGTAGGTGCCGAAGGCGCGCAGTGCGTTCAGATCGGCCAGGACGCGGGCGCCATCGGCGCGGCGGAGCTTGTCGGACATCAGGCGGAGACCTCGATCATGCTCCGCCTAGCTTCCAGGGTAGAGCCCTGACCGCAAGCGAAATTTCTCGCGAGCGGTCTACGTCTACTGCATGGCCGCGACCTTGATGCCGGTCGGTCCCAGAATGACCACGAACAGCACCGGCAGGAAGAACAGGATCATCGGCACCGTCAGCTTCGGCGGCAGCGCCGCGGCCTTCTTCTCGGCCTCGTTCATGCGCATGTCGCGATTTTCCTGCGCCATCACGCGCAGCGATTGCCCGAGCGGGGTGCCGTAGCGCTCCGATTGCTGGAGCGCGAGGCAGACCGACTTCACGCCCTCGAGGCCGGTGCGGCGGGCGAGGTTCTCATAGGCGACCTTGCGGTCCTGCAGATAGGAGAGCTCCGCGGTGGTCAGCGTGAACTCCTCCGACAATGCGATCGACTGGCTCGAGATTTCGATGGCAACCCTGCGGAAGGCGGCTTCGATGGACATGCCGGATTCGATGCAGATCAGCAGCAGGTCGAGCGCGTCGGGAAACGCGCGCTTGATCGACAGCTGGCGCTTGGAGATCGCGTTGCTGAGGAACAGCATCGGCGCCTGCAGGCCGAGATAGGCCATGCCGACGCAGATGCCGATCTTGACCGGCATCGACTTCTGCAGATGCGCGATCACGAAGACGTACAGCACGGACCCGACGAACAGCACCAGCGGCGTCACCAGGCGCGCGAACAGGAAGGTGATGTAGGGCGCCTGGCCGCGGTAGCCCGCCATGATGAGCTTCTCGCGGGCCGCCTCCTGGGCGAGCCATTTGGTGAGGTTGAAATCCTCCACCACGCGAGAGATGAGCTGCTTCGGCGTCTGCCGCAGCGAGACCTTCTCGCCGGCGTTCAACCGCTCGCGCTCGCGCTGCTTGATCCGCTCGCGTTCGCTGGCGACCGCCTTCATGCGCTTGTTCAGGTTCTCGCCTGCGAACAGCGGCATGATCAGCGTATAGACGGTGGCCGTCGCCGCGATGGCGGCGAAGAACATCGTCATGAAGTGCGGGTCGTGCAGCTTGGAGACCAGAATGTCGACCATGGTCCACCTCAGAAATCGAAATTGATCATCTTCTTCATGACCAGGATGCCCATCGACATCCAGATCACGCAGCCGACCAGCATCAGCTGGCCGGTCGGATGGGTCCAGAGCAACGAGATGTACTCGGGCGTGCTCAGATAGACCAGCAGCATCACGATCGGCGGCAGCGATCCGATGATGCCCGCGGACGCCTTGGCCTCCATCGACATCGCCTGGATCTTCTCGCTCATCTTCTTGCGGTCTCGCAGCACCTTCGAGAGGTTGCCGAGCGCCTCGGAGAGATTGCCGCCCGACTTCTGCTGGATCGCGATGACGATGCCGAAGAAGTTGGCTTCGGGAAGCGGCATCCGTTCGTAGAGCCGCGCACAAGCCTCGCCGAGCGGCATGCCGATCGCCTGGGTCTCGATGATCCCGAGGAACTCGCTGCGCAAAGGCTCTGGCGCGTCGGCGGCGACGACCTTGATGGATTCGAACAGCGGCAGGCCGGCCTTGATGCCGCGCACGATCACGTCGACGGCGTCCGGCAATGCCGCCAGGAATTTCTTCTCGCGCCGCTTCTTGAGGTAGCCGAGGATCCAGCGCGGCAGACCGAGACCGGCGGCGAAGCCAAGCCCGAGCGCGCCGAGCGGGCCGCCGCCGGCGAAGAAGGCAACGGCGCAGACGACGAAGCCGAGGACACCGGAAACGATCCAGAATTTCTGCACGGTCCAGTCGAGCCCAGCCTGCGAAATCCGCATGTTCAGCGGGACCTTGCTCTGCTTCTGGGCCTTCGCCTCGAGATCCTTCAGCGAGGATTCGACCTGCTCGCGGCGCGAGCGCTGACTGCGTTCGGCCTGGCGGACCACCGGCTCGGACTTGGCGACGGTGCTACGCCGTTGCTCGGCCTTCCGCTCGCCAGACAGCAGGGGGTAGAGGAACACCCAGGCGATGCCGCCGATCGCGGTGGCGGCGAGGAAGGCAAGGGCGAGAGCCTGCAGCTTCATGGGGTCTCTCCTCAGTCCTTGCTCGCGACTTCGGCGGCGTCGAGCGCAGCCGCAAGCCGCTTCTCTTCGCCGTAGTAGCGCGCGCGCTCCCAGAACCGCGGCCGGCCGATTCCGGTCGAGCGGTGGCGCCCGATGATCTTGCCGTTCGCGTCCTCGCCGATCATGTCGTAGAGGAAGATGTCCTGGGTGATGATGGTGTCGCCTTCCATGCCCATCACCTCGGTGATGTGCGTGATGCGGCGGGAGCCGTCGCGCAGGCGCGCCGCCTGGACGATGACGTCGATCGAGGCGCAGATCATCTCACGGATGGTCCGCGACGGCAGCGAGAAGCCGCCCATTGTGATCATGGATTCGCAGCGGGACAACGCTTCGCGCGGGTTGTTGGCGTGCAGCGTGCCCATCGATCCGTCGTGACCGGTGTTCATGGCCTGCAGCAGGTCGAATGCCTCGGGGCCGCGGACCTCGCCGACGATGATGCGCTCGGGCCGCATACGCAGGCAGTTTCTCACCAGCTCACGCATGGTCACCTGGCCTTCGCCTTCGATGTTGGGCGGGCGGGTTTCGAGGCGAACCACGTGTGGCTGCTGCAGTTGGAGTTCGGCGGCGTCCTCGCAGGTGATGACGCGCTCGTCGTGATCGATGTAGTTGGTCAGACAGTTCAACAACGTGGTCTTGCCCGAACCGGTACCGCCGGAGATCAGCACGTTGCAGCGGACGCGACCGATGATCTGCAGGATCTCCGCGCCCTCCGGCGAAATCGCGCCGAACTTGACCAGCTGATCGAGGGTCAGCTTGTCCTTCTTGAACTTACGAATGGTGAGCGCGGGGCCGTCGATCGCCAGCGGCGGAACGATGGCGTTGACGCGCGAGCCGTCGGCGAGACGCGCGTCGCAGATCGGCGAGGATTCGTCGACGCGGCGGCCGACCTGGCTGACGATGCGCTGGCAGATGTTCAGGAGCTGCTGGTTGTCGCGGAACCGGATGCCCGTGCGCTGGATCTTGCCGTTGACTTCGATGAAGACCGTGCCGGCGCCGTTGACCATGATGTCGGCGATGTCGTCGCGCGACAGCAGCGGCTCCAGCGGGCCATAGCCGAGCACGTCGTTGCAGATATCGTCGAGCAGCTCTTCCTGCTCGGCGATCGACATCACGATATTCTTGATCGCGATGATCTCGTTGACGATGTCGCGGATTTCCTCGCGCGCGGATTCGCCGTCGAGCTTGGCCAGCTGAGCGAGATCGATCGCTTCGATCAGCGCTCCGAAGATCGTCGCCTTGACCTGATAGTAACTGTCCGAGCGCCGGGCCTCGACAACCGGTGGCGGCGGCGGCGGAGCCTGCCGGGTCGGAGCCAGAGGTGGCGACGGCACGGCCGGAGCCGCCGCGCGTGGCGCAGCCGGCGCCGGCTCGGGCGCCGGCGCGGCCGGCCTGAGGGCTCTGGTATCGTTGTCCAATCCGCTACGCTTACCAAACACGACTTAGAACTCCACGCGTGCTTACTTCGCCCTCAGCTTGTCCAGCAGAGGCGACAGGAAGGAGCCTTTCGGCTTCTTTGTCTCGCTGCGGCCGGTGAGCCGCTGCGCGATCTGGAGAAACATCTCCGTCGTCCGATGGCTGGGAGACATTTCCGCAATCATCTGGCCGTTGTTGGCGGCCGCGCCGAAGATCTGCGGCTCGAACGGGATCGTTGCGATCGGTGGGCTTTCGATCGCCTTGGCGAACTCGCTCGCATTGATCTCGGGTCGCTTGGGAACGCCGACCTGGTTCAAGCAGTAGAGCGGCATGCGATCGTTCGGCCGGGCGGCCTTGAGGAGATCGAACATGTTCTTGGTGTTGCGCAGCGAGGCGAGATCCGGCGCCGCGACGATCAGGATGTCGTCCGCGGAGATCAGCGCCCGCTTGGTCCAGCCTGCCCATTGATGCGGAACATCGAGCACGATGCAGGGCATCGAGGCCCGCAGCGTGTCGAACACCGCATCGAATGCCTCAGCGCCGAAATCATAGACCCGGTCGAGCGTCGCAGGCGCGGCCAGCAGGCTCAGATGATCGGTGCATTTCGACAACAGCCGGTCCATGAAGGCGATGTCGATCCGGTCCGGTGAGAACACGGCGTCCGCGATGCCCTGCGCAGGATCCTGGTTGTAGTCGAGGCCGGCGGTGCCGAACGCCAAATCAAGATCTGCCACCACGGAGTCCATCGCCAGGTCGCGCGCGATCGCCCAGGCGATGTTATGGGCCAGGGTCGAGGCTCCGACGCCGCCCTTGGCGCCGACGACGGCAATGATGCGCCCGACGGCCTTGGCTTCCGGCGCCGAGAACAGGTTGCAGATCGAGCGGACGACGTCGATCGGCGTGACTGGCGACAGCACATAGTCGCTGACGCCGCGCCGAACCAGCTCGCGATACAGCGTGACGTCGTTGACGCGGCCGATCACGACGACGCGCGTGCCCGGGTCGCAAACCGTAGCGAGCTGATCCAGACCGGCCAGGATGTCGGTGCGTGCATCCGTCTCCAGGATGATGACGTTCGGGGTCGGGGCAGACCGGTAGGCCTCGATCGCCGCCGCCATGCCACCCATCTGAACCTTCAGATGGGCCTTGCCGAGGCGCCGGTCCTCACCGGCGGACTGAACCGTCGCGGCGGTTTCCACCGTCTCACAGAACGCCTGCACGGACACGCGCGGCGCGGGCGCGATGTGATCGTCGGCCGGCGGTGGCACGACGTCAGGCTGCTCCTCTTGGGTCTGTCGGGCGTAGCTGATCATTTGCCTGTGTCGCTGAGTTTGGCCTTGTCGGCCTCTGGATACGTGATCGCGGTTGATTGTCCCTTGCGATATTTGTCGAACAACGCCGTGCGCCGGGTGGTATAGGACGGCGTTTCGGATCGCGGCTGCACGAGATCCGACGGGTTTGCAACCATTGCCGCCATGTTGCGCTGGTAGGCGCAGCCGTAGTTCCAGTCAGGCTTGTTGTCGAACCAGTTCTTGTTCTTGATCGACGGCCCGAGGTCGTCCGGCCAGAGCCCGCAGGGCCCCGCCGTGGCCGACAGTTTTGGATAGCTCAGCCGGATCGCGGCCATCTGGCGCGGGTCCTTCGGCTGATAGTTGCGTACGGTGATGCCGTGCGGCGGGACTCCGGCGGCGGCCAGCAGGGAGTGGATCTCCCGCATCGAGTCGGCGGCCGCCCGTGCGTTGGGGGTGCCGCTCGGCACGTCGGCGCTGATCGCGCCCGTGCCTTGGCGAATCCAGCTCTGGGCCAGTCCCATCACGTCGGCGCGCTGCTCGGCCGTCAGGCCGCCACGGCCCTGGCCGACGAAGACCACCAGGGAGTCCGGGGCCTCCTGGATCGCGATCGGGTGGCGTAGCCGGTAGTCGTCGGGGATGCTGGCCGTGACGGCCGGATCTCTGCGGAAGTTGCAAGCGCCGAGCAGGACCGCTGCGCCGGCCAGGGCCACGGCAAGTTGCAGTCGGCGGTGTCGAGCGGGGCTGGGTTTCGTGGTCATCGTTGCAGGTCCTTGTCCCGGCTCAGTCCGTGATGAAGCCATAGGTGCCGCGATAGTTGCGTCCGGGTTCGACCCGGCCGGGTACGCCGTAGATGCGGTTGATGCTGCCCAGGAGATCGGCCTGGGGATCGGAGGCGGCCGCAAAGCCGTCGTCTGGGCGGGAGAGATCCTTCTGTGCCACGGCGCGGACGACGAACGGCGTCACCAGAACCATCAGCTCGGTCTGGTTGTTGACGTAGTCGCGGCTGCGGAACAGCGCGCCGAGGACCGGCAGCTGCATCAGGCCCGGCATGCCGCTGATCGCCTGCTTGGTCTGCTGCTGGATCAGGCCGGCCATCGCCATGGCGCCGCCGGAAGGAATCTCCAGCGTGGTCTCGGCGCGGCGGGTCTTGATCGAGGGAACCGTCAACGAGTTGACCGTCGACGCGCTGACGGCTTGCGACAGCGTGATCGAATTCTCGTTTGAGAGCTCGGAGACCTCGGTCATCACCCGCATCGAGATCCGGCCCTCGCTGAGCACGACGGGCGTGAAGTTGAGCGAGATGCCGAACTTCTTGAAGCTGATCTGCGTCGTACAGACATGGGTCGTCGGATCGCAGGAGTAACCGGCGGGAACCGGAAACTCGCCACCGGCGATGAAGGTCGCGGACTCGCCCGAGATGGCGGTCAGATTGGGTTCCGCGAGCGTACGGATCACGCCCGCGTTCTCCATCGCGCGCAGTGTCGCCTGCACCGTCGGGGTCGCTCCGCCTAACGACGCGGTCACGGCGTTGTTGGAGACGAGATTGCTGCCGTAGGCGGTGAACGGATTGGAGTTCGCGTATTTGATAACAGCCGTTCCGTAGTTGAGCTGGCCGGAGAGATCGATGCCGAGCTGCTTGACGACCGAGCGCTGTACCTCGGCGACAGTCACCTTCAGCATGACCTGGTCCCGGCCGCGCACGGTGATCGAGTTGACGACCTTGTCGGCGCCGCCGGCGAGCCGGGCGGCCAGTTCGCCGGCCTGCTGGGCTTCGATCTGGCTCGACGCCGAGCCGGTCAGCACGATGCTGTCGGCGAGGCCCTCGATCTGGATATCGGCATTCGGCAGCAACTGCTTCAGCGCCGCCCGCGCGCCGTTCAGGTCGCGCTTGACCGCGATGTCGTAGGCCGCGATCTGCTGGCCCTGCGCGTCGAAGAAGACGATATTCGTCTGACCGATCGCCGCACCGATGATGTAGGCGCGCTGAGAGGAGCGCACGACGGCATTCGCGATCTTCGGATCGGCAACAAGAACGTCCTTGATATCGCGCGGCAGATCGATGACGACGGACTTGCCGATGCCGAGCGCAAGGAAACGTGCATTGTTCTGGCCGTCCGCGGCGGCGGCTGCAGTCGCCGGGCGATAGTCTGCCGCGATCACCGGCGCGATCGCCGGATTGAGGGTCAGCGCAGCGGCGGCCGAAAACGACAGCGCGCGGACCAGCAGGGTCCGCATCTTCCGCTGATTTTCGCTGCAGGTCATCTGGGTGGTCCTCTTGCTCACTTCTGCGTCGTCATCGTGCTGGGAATGCCGAAGCGGACGACGGCAACGCTGTCGCTGCGCTTGCGGCTGGTCTCGTCCGTGCGGCGCTCGGCCACGTTGACGTCGGCGATGCTGCGGAGCGCCAGGGACAGCGTTCCGGTTTGACGGGCACGCGCGAGCGTCTCGGCCTGTTCCGGCTTCAGCTCCAGCGTGACGGTCTTGCCGACCACCGTGGTCTGGCCGTCCTTTTCCTTGGGGGCCTGATCGATCGCCAGCACACGGATGTTCGACAGGATGATATCGGAGCTGACGACGTCGCCCGCGTTGGGCTGATCCGGATTGCGTTCGCGCTTGGACAGGATCACGTCGACGCGATCGTTCGGCAGGATGAAGCCGCCGGCGCCTGTTTCCGGCGAAATCTCGGTGGACACGGCGCGCATGCCGGCCGGCAGGATCGCGGCCATGAAGCCCGAGCCGTCGGCCTTGACGAGCTTCTGTTCGCGGATGGGCTCGCCGGCAATGAACGGCGCCCGCGCGATCGTGCCGGTGATCTGCGTCTGTCCTTCGGGCCGCTCGTTGCGGCGGATGAAGCTGGCGCTGGCCGTGGCCGCCGGCCAGCTCTGCCACTGCAGATCTTCGGGCTTGAGGGATTGGCCGAGGGCGATGTCGCCCTTGGCGACGAGAACGTCGACGGTCGGCATCTGCGGCGCGGGCGCGGCGACTTGAGCCGGCCGGTCGTCGGACCCGCTCGCGAGATATGCGGCCACGCCGCCAGCGCCTACAGCGATGGTCAGAACCACAATGCGTGCGGTATTCATACGCTTCACTTTCCACATGACGCCGCGACGTTTCCGCCGCCGTGATGGGAGTTGAGCAGTTATTCGTCAAAGCATGGTTAATGAGGCGTATCTAAATCGCCTTAACACCGCGTTGACACGGTGTGTTCAGAGCAATGCAAGACGCGCAGCGTCGATCGCCTTCACCCAATCGGTCTCCGGATAGACCATCAGAGCGCCCAGGGCGAGCGCGATGCCATAGGGCACGCCGCTCTCCTTGGCGTGCAGGCGTGCAAGCCAGGGTTGCCCCGCCAGCATGTAGGGCAACGGCCATTGCCGGAACTGCATGAGAGCGAGGGTGAGCACGCCGCCGAAGATCGAGGCGTACAACAGGTAGTTCATCAGGTGGGCGAAGCCGAACCACAGGGCGGCGGCGGATGCAACCTTGGCGTCACCGCCGCCGATCCAGCCGAATGCAAAGCACGTGAACGCAATCACCAGCAAGGTCGCGCCGGCACCGAGATGCATCAGCATGTCTGCCATGCTCATCCCGCTCAGCGGCGCCAGAACCAGGAAGCCGGCGACGAGCGCCAGGGAGACCCGGTTCGAAATGGTCATCGTGAACAGGTCGCTCGCCGCGGCAAAGGCCATCAGGGCCGGAAACAGCAGGAGGCGCGCGAGATCGAGGGTCATGGGCTCTCAATGGCATCGACGCGGGGCATGGGTGCGCCGCTGCGCCAGAGTCTAGCTGCAAGAAATAAATGATCGGGAAACGGCCGGAATGGCCGGCCGGTTGTCGATCTCACCAGACGCTGACGATGCGGGCCGCCAGAGCGAGGATGGACAGGCCGAGGCCGCCGCAGATCCAACGCAAGGCGACGTCGGTCCCGCTGGGCGGAGGCCGGGACGCGGCTGCGGACAAAACGTGGTTACGCATCACTGAACGCCGCGGAGCTGAAGGTGGAAATGATAAAGGCCCCGGATGTCCGGGGCCTTCTTTGCTCGGCCGTGACGACCGCTTACTTCAGCGAGGTGTTGATCGCGCCGAACTTGGAGCTCAGGCTGGAGCCGAGACCGTTCACTGCGGCAATGATCGCGAGCGAGATGCCGGCGGCGATCAGACCGTATTCGATCGCGGTCGCGCCGGATTCATCCTTCACGAAGCGAGCAAGAAGATTCTTCATAGGTAACTCCATGTACACGTGGCTGGTCGAACAAACTCTGGTCGTTGCGGCGTTCTCAGCACCGTGACCATGCGGCCACCCTAGGGGGCAGGAATTTCGGCGTAGTTAATTCGGTCGCCGAAACCCGGCGACAAATGGCTGTTATTGTGCAGAGTAAACGTAGGATGAAGCGGACCGTGATCATTCTAAATGATCCACGGCACGCGCCGTGCCAATCTCGCTGAAAAGATGAGCGCGAGCTTCCACTGCCGCGCCCAATGTTTCCATCGCAGGAGCCTGCGCCGCATTCCGCACCATAGGCATATGGTCCCGTCGACCTGGCCGGCGAGCCCTTGGCTCCGCGTCGATCGTGCTGGACCGATCGGCAGCCCAGCTCGGCCGGCCACGAGGTTCACGGCTCCTTAAGCGCCAAGGAGTACCCCTCGGAACAGTTCATGAGATGAGGAATGTGATGTCCGGTCTGCCATGGGAAGTCGCGCTGATGCTCGGCCAGACCATCGAGAAGGTGCTGCCGATCACCTTGGTGCTGGCAGTGGTGTTCTCGGTGCTCAGCCACTTCTGGGCCTGCAATCCCGGCAAGCCGTGGTGGCAGAAGCGCGAGCTCGTCACCGACGTGGTCTACTGGTTCTTCGTGCCGGTTTTCGCGCGGGTGCTCCGCATCGGCTTTCTCGTGCTCGGCGCCAGCGTTCTCTTCAAGATCCGCGACGCCGACGAGTTGATCGCCTTCTATGAGAACGGGCACGGCCCGCTGGCGCAGCTTCCGGAATGGCTGCAGGGGCTGCTCTTTCTCGTGCTCTCCGACTTCATGCTGTACTGGACGCATCGTCTGTTCCATGGCGGCGAGTTCTGGAAATACCACGCGGTCCACCACTCCTCGGAAGATCTGGAGTGGATTTCGGCGGCCCGCTTCCATCCCATCAACCTGATCCTCGGCACGATCGCGGTCGACGTCATCCTCCTGATGGCCGGCATCTCGCCCAATGTCATGATCTGGGTTGGACCGTTCACGACGTTCCATTCGGCCTTCGTCCACGCCAATCTCAACTGGACGCTGGGCCCGCTGAAATATGTCCTCGCCACGCCCGTCTTCCATCGCTGGCACCACACGTCGATGGAGCAGGGCGGCAACACCAATTTCGCCGGCACGTTCCCGATCTGGGACATCCTGTTCGGCACGTTCCGGATGCCGGAGGGGCAGTTGCCCATGGCCTACGGCAAGGACGAGGCGACGATGCCCGGTGAGTTCGGCGGTCAGCTCGCGTTTCCGTTCCGAAGATGACGTGTTCTGCAACCGCCCGAGCTGAGATGGCGGCGTTTGCAGAACGTTCACCAATTGAGCGCAGATTTGCCGCGTCGGGCGCCGTCACCGCTGCGTATCGCTTGAGACGGCTCGTCAAGGTCCCGGGGTTGAGTATGTCGTTCTGTGTATCGCGTCGTCCTTCTGTTTCCTTCGCATTGCGGGCGGCTGTCGCCGCCGTGCTGCTGTGGCCGGCTGCCGCCTCGGCGGAACCCGATCCTGCCATCGCCGTGAATGTCGACCAGGCCAAGCTGGTCAAGTTGCCCGACCGGGTCGCGACCCTCGTCGTCGGCAATCCGATGATCGCCGATGTGACCTTGCAGAGCGGCGGCATCATCGTCGTCACCGGCAAGAGCTACGGTGCCACCAACTTCATTGCGATGGATCGCGGCGGACAGGTGCTGATCGATCGCCAGATCCAGGTCGCCGGACCCACCGACCAGCTCGTCACGGTGTATCGCGGCGTCGATCGTGAGACCTATAGCTGCATGCCGATCTGCCAGCGCCGGGTGACCTTGGGCGACGGCGACAACTACTTCAAATCGGTGCTCGACCAGGCTGGAACGATGTCCAGCACGGCGAGCGGCAACGCGGCAGCGGCGTCGAAGACCAACTGAGCGGCTGGCTTGGCCGTGCCTGGCCGGGTCGATGGCGACGTCTGACCGCATCTCCACGCGCGTCGGCACCGACGATGCGGTGAGCCTTGCCGCTGGCGCTGCGGCTCGATAGCCCGATTCGTTTGGTTTCGATGGTCGGATCGGACAGGTGGCGCTGCCTCAAAGGGCTGACTGCGAGCGACCCCCCAAGCATGCAGGGCGATCGCATATGGTTTTCCCGGGCGGAACTTTCATGGCCTCGTGGTTCGAGACGCGTCGCAAGAGCGACGCTCCTCACCATGAGGATCAACAGCTTTGCGGCGGAGAAAGGCCCTCATCCTGAGGAGCCCGCCGAAGGCGGGCGTCTCGAAGGATGGTCGCGAAAAGACTGCGCGCCCAGCTTTTTCACCATATGCGATCGCCCTGCCCAAGCATGGTTAGCGGGACGTTGATGCGGCGGGCCATACTGTCCGTATCGTAGGAAACTCTTTCCCAAGGAGTTTCCGCTATTCGTTTCACTCAGGTTGATGTGCCTTTCCAGTCCGGATGACCCCATGCAAGCCTCCGTCTCCTCGACCGCTTCGATGCGCCGGCTGCTGCGCCGCTTCCGGCGCAACAGGCGGGCATCGGCCGCGCTCGAATTCGCGCTGGTCGCGCCGGTCTTCTTTGCGCTGCTGTTCGCGATCATCGAAACGGCGCTGATGTTCTTTGCCGGCCAGGTGCTCGAGACCATCACGCAGGACTCGGCGCGCATGATCCTGACCGGACAGGCGCAACAGGGCTCCTATACGCAGTCGCAGTTCGCGAGCTACGTCTGCACCCAGGTTCCCGCGCTGTTCGACTGCAACAAGATCTATATCGACGTGAAGAGCTACTCCTCGTTCGGGAGCGTCTCGATCAGCAACCAGATCGACAACAGCGGCAACTTCGTCAACAACATGACCTACAGTCCGGGCGCCGCCGGAGACATTGTCGTCGTCAGGCTGTTCTATCAGTGGCCGATCTTCGTGACCGGCCTCGGCTACAACATCGCCAACCTGAGCGGCAGCAAGCGGCTGCTGGTGGGTACGGCCGCATTCAAGAACGAGCCGTATTCATAACACGGACCTCGCGAGCTGCTTCTGAGGGACACCAGGAATTCATCATGCCGTTGGGAAGAATGCCGGGTATGTCTTCGCGCCTGCGCCTGTGGCGTCGCATCGACGCCTTCGCTGCCGATTGTCGCGGTGTCGCGGCCACCGAGTTCGCATTCATCGTGCCGCTGATGCTGGTGATGTTCTTCGGCACGGTCGAATTCTGCTCGGCCATCGCCGTCGACCGCAAGGTCACTTTGATGGCGCGCACCCTGTCCGATCTGACGTCGCAGTCGACCACGGTCGGCGACAGCGACATGTCGAACTTCTTCGCCGCCTCGACCGGCATCATGTATCCGTACTCGACCACGCCGGTGAATGCGACGATCACCGAACTCTATGTCGATCCCACCACCATGCAGGCGACGGTGAAGTGGAGTAAGGGGTCGACGCCGCGGACCGTGGGCATGACGGTCGGCGTGCCGGCTGAATTGCTGGTGTCCGGCACCTATCTGATCTTCAGCGAGGTGAACTACCAATACGTTCCGACGATCGGCTACGTCATGGGCAAGACGGGCGTCAATCTCAGCGACGTCGCCTATACCCGGCCGCGGCAGTCGACCTGTGTGATGTATAGCCCGGCGACCTCCTGCTGAGCTGAGCGCCGGACTAATCCTGCGCGGCGCCGGGTCCGCTTGCGCGCGGGCAACAGACCGCGTTCCAGGCGATCACAATCCGACGGCGAACAGCCGGCAAATAAAAAAGGCCGCACAAGGCGGCCTTTCGTTGTCCAGGTGGGCAATCGTAGGCGATTGCCCTGGCGTCGCTCAATTGGCGGCGCGGAGATTGTCGGCCGACGACTTGCCCGAACGGCGGTCCGCCACGATCTCGTAGGAGATCTTCTGGCCTTCGCGCAGCGTGCCGAGACCAGCGCGCTCGACGGCGCTGATGTGCACGAACACGTCGTTGCCGCCGTCGTCCGGCTGAATGAAGCCATAGCCCTTGGTTGCGTTAAACCACTTCACGGTTCCCATGCTCACGGGGGTAGTTCCCTTCTCAGATACCAAATGCGTAACCCAGTCTCCTGGGCTGGTTAGATCGAATTTTTGGAAGGGTCGTCAGCGTCTGAACCGGCTGTACCGGTAATAGCTAATCTCGTCCGGCCGAAAATCGATTGCGGGATATATTATTGGAAATGCCCGCGCAAAACAATCCTGAGCTGCGCGAGAGTGCATGATTTTTTGACGCGCCGGCTCGATGCCGACGCGCTGAATTGTCGCTGATTGCGCAAGGCTTGATCAATCCGCCGGGCCGGGCGGAACATTGCTCCGCCCAATCCCCCTAGCGCCGACGGAACTGGCCGCCGCGCTGCGCTGCGCCACGCGGAGGACCGCCGGGCGAGCTGGGACGCTCGTCCTTGTGGCGGAAGATCAGCCGGCCCTTTTCGAGGTCGTAGGGCGACATCTCGACGGTCACGCGGTCTCCCGCGAGCGTCTTGATGCGATTCTTTTTCATCTTGCCGGCGGTGTAGGCAACGATCTCGTGCCCCGCGTCGAGTTGTACCCGATAGCGTGCATCGGGAAGGATTTCGGTGACCAGCCCTTCGAACTGGATCAGCTCTTCCTTAGCCATGTCTTTCTCCAGATCGATAGACGTCTAGTTTGGCCGTTGGTTGCGGTTGTGAGCGTGGTTTTTGGGTCTGCCCTCGCGATGCAGGAAAGCAACGCCTTGAATCGACCCGGCCTTGCCGCCGCCTTGCGACGGCCGCTGGGGCTCCTGACGATTGCCTGGCAGAGGCGCCATCTTAGCATTGGAACGACGGCGACGGCGAGGGCCTTTTGCGGCGGTGCCACCCTCGTTGGTCCGCGCATTCTGCATGCCAGGACGGCCACCGCGCTGAGGCGGTTTGGCCGGTGCTGCAGCTTCGCGGAGGCCGGGCGTGCGGCGATCGTCGCGCGGCAGCGAGATCTTGATCAGCCGTTCGATGTCGCGAAGATAGGACAGCTCGTCCGATCCCGCCACGAGCGAAATCGCAACGCCCTCGGCACCGGCGCGCGCCGTGCGGCCGATCCGGTGGACGTAGGTTTCGGGCACGTTCGGCAGGTCGAAATTGACGACATGGCTGACGCCGTCGACGTCGATGCCGCGCGCCGCGATGTCGGTCGCGACGAGGGTGCGGATCTCGCCGGAGCGGAAGGCGGCCAGAGTGCGCTCGCGGTGATTTTGCGACTTGTTGCCGTGGATCGCCTGGGACGGGATGCCGGCCTTTTCCAGGCTCTTCACGACCTTGTCGGCGCCGTGCTTGGTCCGGGTGAACACCAGCGCGCGGTTGACTGGCTCCTGCTTGAGCAACTGAGCCAGAAGGTTCGGCTTGGCCGAGTGGTCGACGTGGATCACGCGCTGGGCAATGCGCTCGACCGTCGAGGAGACGGGGGTCACCGCGACCCGCGCGGGGTCGCGCAGCATGGCGTCCGCGAGCTCGGCGATGTCCTTAGGCATGGTGGCCGAGAAGAACAGCGTCTGGCGCTTGATCGGCAGCTTGGCCACGATCTTCCGGATGTCGTTGATGAAGCCCATGTCGAGCATGCGGTCGGCTTCGTCGAGCACAAGGAACTCGACATGGGTCAGCTTCAAAGCGTTGCTCTGGACCAGATCGAGCAGCCGGCCAGGGGTGGCAACCAGCACTTCGAGGCCGGGCATCACAGCGCGGACCTGGCGTCCCATCGGCACGCCGCCGATCGCGAGCGCCGAGCTCAGGCGGATGTGCCGGCCGTAGGTGTTGAAGCTGTCGAGGATCTGACCCGACAATTCGCGGGTCGGGCTCAGCACCAGCACGCGTGCCGTCTTCGGCTGCGGCTTGATCCGGTTCTGCAGCAGGCGGTGCAGGATCGGCAGCGCAAACGAGGCCGTCTTGCCGGTTCCCGTCTGGGCGATGCCGATCACGTCGCGGCCTTCGAGCGCGAGCGGGATGGTTTGGGCCTGAATGGGGGTGGGGGTGGTGTAGTTCTCTTCCTTCAGCGCGCGCGTCAGCGCGTCGGCGAGGTTAAAATCCTGGAAGGATGTCAAAAGATTGGGCTTTCCATAAGAGGATAAGGCCCGTGTCGGCAGGCAGCCGGACGCGGGTGGGTGGTTGAGAGACACCCGCGTGTTTGGAGCGCCTAGATTGGATGGGTGAGAATGCAAAGCCAGAAGCTCAGGTCGAGCTAAAGAACACGCGGCTTGCAAAGATCCGGCCGATTCGCCTCGATCTACCGGATATATGGAACAGGTGGACGGCACATGCAAGGCCGCTGCGCAACGGATCGGCTTTCCGGGTGGTACCTGGCTGCTTTAAATTTAGCCATTCAAAACAAAGTGCACAAATCCTGCGCTACATGCTATCTGATTAATCATCGAGCTTGCTCAATTCGACGGCAGAAGGCTGCGACCTCGTGCCACGAGAACGCGAAGTTCCACTTCTGTGTCAATGCCTTACCAGATGTGCACGGCATGGCACACTTCTTGCGATTCTTCCGCCGCAGACCGCCGGCCGCCTTGGCTGCGAAGCACGTCTGCGTCAGGGAGATATTACCTCATGCTTACTCGACTCACTCAGGAATTAACGGCGCCGTTCAGCCGCCGTCGCTGGCTGGCTGCTGCTGCCGGCCTGGCGCTCGGCGCAGCCGGCTTTGGCCCGGCCAAGGCCGCTGACGACACCATCAAGATTGGCGTTCTGCATTCTCTGTCCGGCACCATGGCCATCAGCGAGACCACGCTGAAGGATACGATCTTGTTCCTGATCGACGAACAGAACAAGAAGGGCGGTGTGCTCGGCAAGAAGCTCGAGGCCGTCGTGGTCGACCCCGCCTCGAACTGGCCGCTGTTCGCCGAGAAGGCGCGCGAGCTGATCACCAAGGACAAGGTCGCGGTCGTGTTCGGCTGCTGGACCTCGGTGTCGCGCAAGTCGGTGCTGCCGGTGTTCAAGGAGCTCAACAGCATCCTGTTCTACCCGGTCCAGTACGAGGGCGAGGAGAGCGAGCGCAACGTGTTCTACACCGGTGCGGCGCCGAACCAGCAGGCGATCCCGGCGGTCGACTACCTGATGAAGGAAGAGAAGGTGAAGCGCTGGGTGCTGGCCGGCACCGACTACGTCTATCCGCGCACCACCAACAAGATCCTCGAAGCCTACCTGAAGTCGAAAGGCGTGGCTCAGGACGACATCATGATCAACTACACGCCGTTCGGTCACTCCGACTGGCAGACGATCGTGGCCGACATCAAGAAGTTCGGCTCGGCCGGCAAGAAGACCGCCGTGGTCTCGACCATCAACGGCGACGCCAACGTTCCGTTCTACAAGGAGCTCGGCAACCAGGGCATCAAGGCCAAGGACATCCCGGTGGTCGCGTTCTCGGTGGGTGAGGAAGAGCTCGCCGGCATCGACACCAAGCCGCTGGTCGGCCATCTCGCTGCCTGGAACTATTTCGAGTCGATCAAGACTCCGGCGAACGAGAAGTTCATCAAGGAGTGGCAGGCCTACACCAAGAACCCGAAGCGCGTGACCAACGACCCGATGGAGGCCCACTATATCGGCTTCAACATGTGGGTGAAGGCGGTCGAGAAGGCGAAGTCGACCGATCCGGACAAGGTCATCGACGCGCTCCCGGGCATCGAGGCGCCGAACCTGACCGGCGGCGTGTCGAAGATGCTGCCGAACCACCACATCACCAAGCCGGTGTTCATCGGCGAGATCAAGGGCGATGGCCAGTTCAGCGTCGTCTACAAGACCAAGGATCTCGTCCCGGGCGACGCCTGGTCGAAGGAGCTCGAGGGCTCGAAGGACCTGATCGGCGATTGGGTCGGCAAGAAGTGCGGCAACTTCAACGTCAAGACCAACAAGTGCCTGGGCTCGGGCTCCTGATCCCGACCTGACGCGACCATGACGACAGGAGAAGGCGGCGATGTTGCCGCCTTCTCTTGACCTCCTGAACTCCTGCCGGGGTTGTCCAGTGCCTGCTGTTTTTCTGGCGATCATTCGCCGTCTGCTTGTTTTGCTCGCCCTGATCGCCGTTTCCGTTCCCGCCTTCGCAGCCAGTTTCGAAGAGTCGGTCGCGAAGCTCGCGAACGATGATTTCTCGGACACGGACGAGGCCGTCGGCGAGATCGCGGTGTCGGGCAACCCGCTGGCTTTTCCGATCATCAGCGCGCTCCAGGACGAGCGGCTGATGTTCGATGCCGAAACCAAGAAGGTCTATGTCAAGCAGACCGACGGCAAGATCATCGATGCCGCGACCGGCGCTGCCGTCGACAAGCTTCCGGACAATGCCGCGGCGGTCAGCCTCAACAACCGGCTCCGGCGCAGCGTGGATGCTGCGCTGGGTGGCCTGACGCTGTTGTCGCCGGATACCAACACACGCCTGACCGCCGCCAAATCGGTGTTTAAGTCGCATGAGGAGGCGACCCTGCCGACGGTGGAATCGGCGCTCGCCAAGGAAACCAATCGCGCGGTCAAGCAGGCGTTGACCGAGGCGCGGGCTGCCATCCTCCTGTTCAAGTCCGACGCGAGCGAGGTGGACAAGCTTGAAGCGGTCGCCACCATCAGGTCGCGCGGCGACCAGGAGGCGCTTGCGCTGCTGACCGAGATCAGCGGCGGCGACCAGCCGGCCACCGTCACCAAGGCTGCTGCCAGCGCGATCTCATCGATCCAGAGCTCGCTCGCAATCTGGTCCGGCGTGCAGAACGCCTGGTACGGCCTGTCGCTCGGCTCGGTGCTGCTGCTCGCCGCCATCGGCCTCGCCATCACCTTCGGGGTGATGGGCGTCATCAACATGGCCCATGGCGAGATGGTGATGCTCGGCGCCTACACCACCTTTGTCGTGCAGGAGGTCATCCGCACGCGGTACCCGGCGCTGTTCGACTATTCGCTGCTGATTGCCGTCCCGCTCGCCTTCCTGGTCGCCGGCGCGATCGGCGTGCTGATCGAGCGCACCATCATTCGCTTCCTCTACGGGCGTCCGTTGGAAACCTTGCTCGCGACTTGGGGCCTGTCGCTGATCCTGCAGCAGGCGGTGCGCACGGCGTTCGGTCCGACCAACCGCGAGGTCGGCAATCCCTCCTGGATGAGCGGTGCGTTCGAGCTCGGCCAGATCACCATCACCTACAACCGGCTCTGGATCCTCTGCTTCACGATGGCCGTGTTCGCCATCCTGCTGGCGATGCTGCGCTACACTGCGCTTGGTCTGGAGATGCGCGCGGTGACACAGAACCGGCGCATGGCGGCCTCGATGGGCATCGCGACCTCGCGGGTCGATGCGCTCACCTTCGGGCTCGGCTCAGGCATTGCCGGCATCGCCGGCGTGGCGCTGTCGCAGATCGACAACGTCAGCCCGAACCTCGGCCAGAGCTACATCATCGATTCCTTCATGGTCGTGGTGTTCGGCGGCGTCGGCAATCTCTGGGGCACGCTGGTCGGCGCCTTCACGCTGGGCATCGCCAACAAGTTCCTGGAGCCGGTCGCCGGCGCCGTGCTCGGCAAGATCGCGATCCTGGTGCTGATCATCCTGTTCATTCAGAAGCGCCCGCGCGGCTTGTTCGCGCTCAAGGGCCGGGCGGTGGAAGCATGATGCCGCACGTCCTCACCCGGTCGCTCGATCGCGCCGCAACCATCTTCGTGCTCGTGGTCGCCGCCTGCGGCGTGCTGATCCCGCTGTCCAACCTGCTGCTGCCGGCCGGCTCGGCCTTGCAGGTGCCGACCTATCTGGTCGCGCTGTGGGGCAAATATGTCTGCTACGCGATCCTGGCGCTCTCGATCGACCTGATCTGGGGCTATTGCGGCATTCTCTCGCTTGGCCATGGCGCGTTCTTCGCGCTCGGCGGCTACGCGATGGGCATGTATCTGATGCGCCAGATCGGCACCCGGGGCGTCTATGGCAACCCGATCCTGCCGGACTTCATGGTGTTCCTGAACTATTCCAAGCTGCCCTGGTACTGGCACGGCTTCGACATGTTCTGGTTTGCAGCTTTGATGGTGCTCGTGGTGCCCGGCCTGCTCGCCTTCTGCTTCGGCTGGCTCGCCTTCCGCTCGCGCGTCACCGGCGTGTATCTGTCGATCATCACCCAGGCGATGACCTACGCGCTGCTGCTCGCCTTCTTCCGCAATGATTTCGGCTTCGGCGGCAACAACGGCCTGACCGACTTCAAGGACATTCTCGGCTTCAACGTCCAGGCGGAAGGCACCCGCGCCGCGCTGTTCGCGCTGAGCTGCCTTGCGCTCATTCTGGCGTTCCTGATCTGCCGGGCGGTCGTGTCATCGAAGCTCGGCAAGGTGCTGATAGCGATCCGCGACGCCGAGTCGCGGACGCGCTTCCTCGGCTACCGCGTCGAGTCCTACAAGCTGTTCGTGTTCACGCTGTCGGCCTGCATGGCCGGCGTCGCCGGCGCGCTCTACGTCCCGCAGGTCGGCATCATCAACCCCTCCGAGTTCGCGCCCGGCAATTCGATCGAGGCCGTGATCTGGGTCGCGGTCGGCGGCCGCGGCACGCTGGTCGGGGCTGCGCTTGGCGCCGTCGTCGTGAACTACGCCAAGACCTTCTTCACTTCGGGCGTGCTGGCGCCCTACTGGCTGTTCATGCTCGGCGCATTGTTCGTGCTCGTCACTCTGCTGTTGCCCAAAGGCATTATCGGCACCTTCAATTCCTGGTGGGATCAGCTCGGCAGCAGGAGGCTGAACGCCAAGAGCGCCGCCCGCGAGGACGGCGTCACCGAACCCAAGATGGCGGAGTGAGCGCATGAACGTGATGGACACCCGCGCGACGTCGTCGCTGCTCTATCTCGACGGCGTGCACGTCTCGTTCGACGGCTTCCACGCCATCAACAATCTTTCGCTGACGCTCGAGTCCGGCGAGATGCGCGCCATCATCGGCCCGAACGGTGCCGGCAAGACCACGATGATGGACATCATCACCGGAAAGACCAAGCCCGACGAGGGCACGGTGCTGTTCGACGGCAAGACCGACCTGACCCGTCTCGACGAAACGCGGATCGCCGAGCTCGGCATCGGCCGCAAGTTCCAGAAGCCGACGGTGTTCGAGAGCCAGTCGGTCGAGGACAATCTGCTGCTTGCGCTCAATGTCGACCACAGCGTCAAGGGCACGCTGTTCTGGCGCGGCTCGAGGGGCGAGGCCGAGCAGATCGACCGGGTGCTCGAGACGGTGCGGCTCAAGGATGCCCGACGCAAGCTCGCCGGCAGCCTCTCGCACGGCCAGAAGCAGTGGCTGGAGATCGGCATGCTCCTGGCACAGGACCCGAAGCTGCTGCTGGTCGACGAGCCGGTCGCCGGCATGACCGACGTCGAGACGCATCAGACGGCTGAGCTGCTCAAAGAGATCAACAAGGATCATACCGTCATGGTCGTCGAGCATGACATGACTTTCGTTCGCGAGCTCGGCGTCAAGGTCACTTGCCTGCACGAAGGCACGGTGCTGGCCGAGGGCACCATCGATCAGGTGTCGTCGAACGATCGGGTGATCGAAGTGTATCTGGGACGCTAGGCGATGTTGGACGTCAAGGACATCAACCTCTATTACGGCGCCGCCCAGGCGCTGCGCGGCGTCTCGATCGCGGCGGAGCCGGGCAAGGTCACCTGCGTGCTCGGCCGCAACGGCGTGGGCAAGACCTCGCTGCTGAGGGCGCTGGTCGGGCAATATCCGCTGGCGTCGGGCAGCATCACCTTCGATGGCGCCGACATCACCCGCCTGAAGCCGTATGAGCGGGCGCGCAAGGGCATCGGCTTCGTGCCGCAGGGCCGCGAGATCTTCCCGCTGCTCACGGTCGAGGAGAATCTCAAGACCGGCTTCGGGCCGCTGAAGCGGGCCGATCGCAGCATCCCGGACGACGTATTCTCGCTGTTTCCGGTGCTGGAATCGATGCTCGGCCGCCGCGGCGGCGATCTTTCCGGCGGCCAGCAGCAGCAGCTTGCGATCGGCCGCGCCATGGTGATGCGGCCGAAGCTCTTGCTGCTGGACGAGCCGACCGAGGGCATCCAGCCGTCGATCATCAAGGACATCGGCCGGGCGATTTCGTACCTCCGCAATCTCGGCAACATCGCCATCGTCCTGGTCGAGCAATATCTCGACTTTGCCTGCGAACTCGGCGACAACTTCGCCGTCATGGATCGCGGCGCGGTGAAGTTCACCTGCACCCGCGCCAATCTCGACCAGGCCGAGATCAGCCGCCAGATGGCGCTGTGATCATCACGTAGCTTCTCGACGCGGTCTCGCCCGCGTCTGGTCCCAGGGGAGGGGATCGATGTGGGCCGATCCCGCCAACGCCGCTGCCGACATCTTCGAAGCCAACCGCGCCCGCGGCGCGGTGCGCTTCGACGTGCGGCTGCAGGACGACGTGACGCGGCGCCATCACCTGCATGAATCCGGCTCGCTGCGCGTCCGCTTTCCCTCGCCCGAGGACGACGGTCTGTCGGCGATGTTCGTCAACACCGCAGGCGGAATCGCCGGCGGCGACCATTTCGCGATCGAGGTCGCGGCGGGCGAAGGCAGCCGAGTCACGCTGTCGAGCGCCGCGGCCGAGAAGGTCTATCGCGCGCCGGGCAAGCCAGCCGAGCTCGATATCGCGCTGACGGCTCATGCCGGCGCGCACATCTCGTGGCTGCCGCAGGAGACCATCCTGTTCGACCGCGCCCGCATTCATCGCCGCATCGACATCGACCTCGCCGACACCGCCTCGCTATTGTTGTGCGAGATCGTCGTGTTCGGCCGCACGGCCATGGGCGAGCGCATGCGCGAGGGCGAGTTCGTCGATCGCTGGAGCCTCAAGCGCGGCGGCAAGCTGGTGTTCGCCGAGACAGTCCGCCTCGACGGCGACATCGGCGACAAGCTGGCGCAGCCCGCGATCGCCAAGGGCGCCGCGGCCATCGGGACTGCGCTGATCGTGCCCGGCGACGCCGCGCTGGTGGAGCGCATCAGGGAGAGCCTGCCGGCGTTTCGGGGCGAGGCCGGACTGTCCGCCTGGAATGGATTTGCAATGGCGCGCTTCTGTGCCCAAGATGCCGCGAGCCTGCGCGCCGACATGATGGCGGTGCTCGGCTGCGCATCGGCCGGACCGCTGCCGCGGCTGTGGCTCAACTAGACGTTTACCAACTGACGATCATTAGAAGACGATCACCAGAGAGTCCGCATGAACCTGTCTCCCCGCGAAAAGGACAAGCTCCTGATCTCGATGGCCGCCATCGTGGCCCGTCGCAGGCTCGAGCGCGGCGTCAAGCTGAACCATCCCGAAGCGGTCGCGATCATCTCCGACTTCATTCTGGAAGGCGCGCGTGACGGCCGCACCGTGGCCGAGCTGATGCAGGCCGGCGCCCAGGTCCTGACCCGCGATCAGGTGATGCCGGGCATCCCCGAGATGATCCACGACATCCAGGTCGAGGCGACGTTTCCGGACGGCACCAAGCTGGTCACGGTGCACGAGCCGATCCGCTAAGTTCTTGCACGTCATTCCGGGGCAGCCCGCAGGGCTGAATCCGGAATCCAGAGATTGTCTGCAATCGATTTTGAGATTCCGGGTTCGGTCCTGCGGACCGCCCCGGAATGACGGAGAAAGACACATGATCCCCGGCGAATTTTTCATCCAGGACGGCGAGATCGAGCTCAATGCCGGCCGCAAGACCGTGACGCTGTCGGTCGCCAACACCGGCGACCGGCCGATCCAGGTCGGCTCGCACTACCATTTCTTCGAGACCAATCCGGCGCTGAAGTTCGACCGCAAGAAGGCCAGGGGCATGCGCCTCGACATCGCAGCCGGCACGGCGGTGCGCTTCGAGCCCGGCCAGACCCGCGAGGTGCAACTGGTCGCGCTCGGCGGCAAGCGCACGGTCTACGGCTTCCGCGGCGACGTGATGGGCAAGCTGTAGACGATGCTGACCGGATTGCGCCTCGTCTCCGAAGCGGCCGAGCTGGCGGCGCGCCGTCATGCCGGCCAGCAGCGCAAGGGCCGCGACGAGGAGCCGTACATCAATCATCTCGCTGAGGTCGCCAACATCCTCGCGGTCGCCTGCAACGGCGAGGACGCCGAGCTCGTCGCGGCCGGCTGGCTCCACGACAGCATCGAGGACACCGACACCAGCCACGACGAGCTGATGCAGCGTTTCGGCTCGCGCGTCGCCGGGCTGGTCGAGGAGGTCACCGACGACATGACCCTGCCGAAGAGCGAGCGGCGCGCGGTCCAGGTCATCGCGGCTCCCGGCAAGTCTGATGGCGCCAAGCAGATCAAGATCGCCGACAAGATCAGCAACATCCGCGCCCGCATTGTGTTCGAGCCGGATCTCGAGCAGCAGCTCGAGCTGATGGAGTATCTTGGCTGGGCCGAGCAGGTCGTCGCAGGCTGCCGCGGTGTGAATGTGGCGCTGGACGCGCTGTTCGACGAGACCGTTGCGAACGCGCGGGGGACGCTGTGAGCGGACCGTCGGCGTTGCGAGAACAAGACAAGCAGAGCTAATTGGGGGCCAACGATGTCCGTCAAGATCAAGCGTTCCGTCTACGCCGACATGTTCGGTCCCACGACCGGCGACAAGGTCCGGCTCGCCGACACGGACCTGATCATCGAGGTCGAGAAGGACTTCACCGTCTATGGCGAGGAGGTGAAGTTCGGCGGCGGCAAGGTCATCCGCGACGGCATGGGCCAGTCGCAGGCGACCAACAAGCAGGGTGCCGCCGACACCGTCATCACCAATGCGCTCATCGTGGACCACTGGGGCGTCGTCAAGGCCGACGTCGCGATCAAGGACGGCATGATCTCGGCGATCGGCAAGGCCGGCAATCCCGACATCCAGCCCGGCGTGACCATCGTGATCGGCCCGGGCACCGACGTGATCGCGGGCGAGGGCAAGATCCTCACCGCCGGCGGCTTCGACAGCCACATCCACTTCATCTGCCCGCAGCAGATCGAGCATGCGCTGATGAGTGGCGTCACCTCGCTGCTCGGCGGCGGCACCGGTCCGTCGCACGGCACCTTCGCGACGACCTGCACGCCCGGCCCATGGCACATCGGGCGGATGATGCAGTCGTTCGACGCCTTTCCGGTGAACCTCGGTATTTCCGGCAAGGGCAACGCCTCGCGGCCCGCGGCGCTGGTCGAGATGATCAAGGCCGGCGCCTGCGCGCTGAAGCTACATGAGGACTGGGGCACGACGCCGGCGGCGATCGACAATTGCTTGTCAGTGGCTGACGACTACGACGTCCAGGTGATGCTGCACTCGGACACGCTCAACGAATCCGGCTTCGTCGAGGACACGATCAAGGCCTTCAAGGGCCGCACGATCCACGCCTTCCACACCGAAGGCGCCGGCGGTGGCCACGCGCCTGATATCATCAAGGTTGCGGGCCTGAAGAACGTGCTGCCGTCGTCGACCAATCCGACGCGGCCGTTCACGCGCAACACGATCGATGAGCATCTGGACATGCTGATGGTGTGTCACCATCTCGATCCGTCGATCGCCGAGGATCTCGCCTTTGCCGAAAGCCGCATCCGCAAGGAGACGATCGCGGCCGAGGACATCCTGCACGATCTCGGCGCGCTCTCGATGATGTCATCGGATTCTCAGGCGATGGGCCGGCTCGGCGAGGTCATCATCCGCACATGGCAGACCGCCGACAAGATGAAGAAGCAGCGCGGCGCGCTGCCGCAGGACAAGGGCCAGGACAACGACAATTTTCGCGTCAAGCGCTACATCGCCAAATACACGATCAACCCGGCGATTGCGCATGGCGTGTCGAAGCTGATCGGCTCGGTCGAGAAGGGCAAGCTCGCCGATCTCGTGCTGTGGTCGCCCGCCTTCTTCGGCGTCAAGCCCGACTGCGTCATCAAGGGCGGCACCATCGTCGCAGCTCCGATGGGCGATCCCAACGCCTCGATCCCGACGCCGCAGCCGGTGCATTACCAGCCGATGTTCGGCGCGTTCGGCAAGTCGCTGACGGCCTCCTCGGTGATCTTCACCTCGAAGGCTGCCGTCACCGGCGGGCTCGCGCGCAAGCTCGGCCTGTCCAAGAAGCTCTACGCCGTGCAGAACACCCGCGGCAGGATCTCGAAGAAGAGCATGATCCACAACGACGCGACGCCGAACATCGAGGTCGATCCGGAGACCTATGAGGTCCGCGCCGATGGCGAGCTCCTGACCTGCGAGCCGGCCGAGGTGCTGCCCATGGCGCAGCGCTACTTCATGTTCTAAGCTCCGCCCGGTACCCAGAACCAGAAACGTACCGGGAGGATTGCTGCGTGATCTATGTCGTTGCCACCTTGACCATCAAGCCCGAAACCCGTGCGGAATTCATTGCCGCAGCGACTGCCTGCATTGCGGGGACCCGCAAAGAACCCGGCAATATCGCTTATGATTTGCATGAGAGCGTCACCGACCCGAGCAGGATGGTCTTCGTCGAGCAGTGGGAGAACGCCGAGGCCTTGGTGCCGCACCGCGCGACCGAGCACATGAAGACGTTCGGGCGCGTCGCGGTCAAATGCATGGCGGCCCCGCCGAAGATCGAGATCATTACGCCTGAGAAGGTCGATGTCCGCTGAGCGGAATAAGAGTGAGCGGAATAAGAGAATGAGAGTTTCAGCATGATCCGCGCGACACGCGTGCTCGGGCAGCATCGTTGGAAAGAGGCCGCCGCCGATTCCGTCCTGCTCGATTTCGATGACCGGCACCGGCGGCGGCTGGTGATGACCGGAACGCGTGGGCTGGAGTTTCTGCTGGACCTCGAGCACGCCACCGCCTTGCGCGGTGGCGATGCCCTGGTGCTGGAGGACGGCCGGCTGATCGAGGTCGTGGCGGCGGCCGAGCCGCTGCTCGAGATCCGGGCTTCCGATCCGCATCATCTGGTGCGGCTCGCCTGGCATCTCGGCAACCGGCACCTGCCGACGCAGCTCATGCCCAAGAGCCTGCGCATTCGCCGCGACCACGTGATCGAGGCCATGGTCAAGGGCCTCGGCGCGCGCGTCATCGAGATCGAGGCGCCGTTCGATCCGGAGGGCGGTGCTTACGCCGAGCCCAGCCATGCGCATGGCCATGATGATCATGATCACCACGGCCACGATCATCATCACGATCATGACGGGCACGATCACGCGCATCACGACCACGGCCATGCACATGATCATCACGTGCATGACGAGCACTGCGGCCATGACCATCACGATCACGGTCATTCCCATGCTCATGAGCACAAGTGAGGAGGGGGCTCGGCCGGATGCGATCAGCGCCACGGATCCGGCTGCGCTGTATCGGCTGCTGACGTGGCTGTCGCCGGCGTTTCCGATCGGCGGCTTCTCCTATTCGAGCGGCATCGAATGGGCGGTCGAGGCGGGCGACATCGGCGATGCGGCGGCGCTGCGCGGCTGGCTCGCGACGATGCTGACGAACGGTTCCGGCTTCTGCGACGCGGCTTTCCTCGCGCACGCCTATCGCGCGGTTGAGCTCGACGATATGGCCAGCCTCCGCGAGGTGGCCGAGCTTGCGGCTGCTTTCGTACCGTCGCGCGAGCGTCAGCTCGAAACCACGGCGCAGGGCCGTGCCTTCATCGAGATCGCGCGGTCCGCCTGGAACTGCGCAGGCCTCGACGAGGCGGTGGCACGATGTGCGAGCATCGTCTATCCGGTCGCCGTGGGGCTGGTCGGCGCTGTTCACGGCGTTCCTCTGGGACCCCTGCTGCACGGCTTCCTGCACGCCCTGACGTCGAACTGGATTTCCGCCGGCAGTCGTCTCGTACCGTTGGGGCAGACCGACAGCCAGCGCGTGCTCGCCGCGTTGGAGCCTGTCGTCGCTGCGGCGGCGGACCGCGCCCTGCTCGCCTCGCTCGACGACATCGGCGGCGCAACATTCCGCGCCGATCTCGCAAGCCTTCATCACGAGACGCAATATACAAGGCTGTTTCGGTCGTGATGAAGCGGGGCAACGGCTGCTCCGATCACGGCCCCGCGCGGTCGCGCGCACGACAGAAGGGTAAATGACATGGCATCGTCTCACGGTCCGCTCCGCGTTGGCGTCGGTGGCCCGGTCGGGTCCGGCAAGACTGCGCTGATGGATCTCCTGTGCAAATCGATGCGGGAGCGCTACGACATCGCCGCGATCACCAACGACATCTACACCAAGTGGGACGCGGAGTTTCTCGTTCGCTCGGGATCGCTCACCCCGGATCGTATCGCCGGCGTGGAGACCGGCGGCTGCCCGCACACTGCGATCCGCGAGGACGCTTCCATGAACCTCGCCGCAGTGGCCGACATGCGGGCCAAGTTTCCCGGACTCGACCTGGTGTTGATCGAGTCGGGCGGCGACAACCTCGCGGCAACGTTCTCGCCGGAACTCGCCGATATCACGATCTACGTCATCGACGTCGCGGCGGGCGACAAGATCCCGTCGAAGGGCGGACCGGGTATCACCCGCTCCGACCTTCTGGTGATCAACAAGATTGACTTGGCACCCCATGTGGGCGCTTCTCTGGAGAAGATGGAGACGGATGCCAAGCGCATGCGCGGCGCACGGCCCTTCGTCATGACCAATCTGAAGAAGAGCCAAGGGCTTGACCGGATTATCGGCTTCATCGAAGCCAAGGGCGGTCTGAAGCCGTCGGCCTGAGCGCCGGGACTGATCTGCGTCGCAACGTTCTTCGTTGCTCGATGCGTCTGCTGCAATGACAGACGCAAAAAAGCCTCATCCGGCCGGAACAACTTGAGCCCTCGGGTGTTTCCTCGACCCGGGGTGCGCCTTGCCCAAGGCGTCTCGGCGCCGATGCACCGGTATCCTGGGATCGCTATCCACTGATCGCTCCGATCACTTCCGATCGCCCCGAGGTGCGTCCTTGAGTTGCAGGCCCGGTTATTGGATGACTCGTCTCCTCCTTCGCCAACCCTTTACTTCAGAGTAAACGAGTGCTCCGGCTGGGTGTCATCATCGGTTTGATCGCGCTGGTCGGGACGGCGCTGTCCGGCTTGGCGGCCTATCGCGTCCACGACCAGGAGCTGGCGCTCGATCGCATTGCGCTCGCCCGTGCCATCGACGTCCATGCCAGCCTCGTCCAGGACCGGCTGACCGAACGTGAGCTGCTGGCCCGGGTGGCCTCCGGGCTGTTCCGCGCTCCCTCGGTGATCAAGGCCAATATGCTGGAGCCGCTGCGATCGTCGATCTACGCGTTCAAGACCGACTTCGTGGTGGCATCGTGGATCGCGCGGCTGCGGCCGGATGAGCTCTCCATCGCGCAAGCCGAGCTGCGCCAGGCTGGCTTCCCGAATCCAACCATTCGCAATTTCGACGACACGCCGCTGGGGCCGAACGTCGATCGTCCGTTGGACGTTCTGATGGATCTCGAGCCACGCAATGCCGAGACCTCGAAGCTTCCCGGCATCGCACTCGACCGGCAGCCGATCGTCGGACCGATGCTTGCGCGCGCCATGGCCGAGGGCAAGCCGGTCGCTTCCGACCCCACCCCGCTGGTGCGGAGCGACGGTCCGATCGGGATCGTGCTGGCAGCCCCGGTCGTCCCGCAAGGTGCCACTGCTCCGGCGGGCTTCGTGACGTTTTCCTACGAGATCGGGCCGCTGCTGCTCACCAATGACGATCTGTCGTTGTTCTCGGTGGCGTTGAAGGATCCGCGCAACGCCTCGGACGAGCTGGTTGCCAATGATCAGGGCGCGGTGACGAGCCGGACCCGGGGGCCGGACGATCCTGCTCCGTCGTCGACCCGCACCGTCGCCTTCGGCAATCACGACTGGTCGCTGGTCTATTACGCCAAGAGCAATGCGGTCCGGCGTGCGCAACAGACCGCGGCGATCGTCGGCGTCATCGGGATGGCGCTGACCGGTATCATCTGCGGCCTGTTCGGCTACGTCGCCTACAATAATCTGCGCCTGAGTCGCGAAATCCAGGTGCGGATCGGCTTCGAGCGCCGACTGACGGCGGTCATCGACGAGCTGAACCACCGGGTCAAGAACATCCTGGCGGTGATCCAGTCCATCGTGACGCGCACGCTGCGTCATGGCAGCGACATCGATGTCGCGCGCGAGCTGCTGATCGGGCGGATTCATGCGATGTCGAACGTCGTCACGCTGCTCAGCGAGAGTCAATGGCAGGGCGTGCAATTGCGCGGACTGTTCGAAGCTCGCGCCATCCCGCATGCCGACAGGATTGCGGTCAACGGACCCGACATCACCGTGAGCGCGCGTGCCGCGCAGAGCCTGTCGCTGCTGTTCTTTGAACTCGCCTCGCACTCGGACGAAGGCCTCTCGCTGGTGGGAAAGCACCCGCACATCACCGCCAAATGGGAGGTGACTGGCGAGGAGCCGAATGCCGTCTTCCACTTCCGTTGGGAGGAATTGAACACCAGTGAAGCAACGCGGCGGCCGGACAGCGATTTCGGACTGATCCTGCTCGATCGCGTTGCGCCGGAGGCGCTCGGCGGCACGTCAAAGCGCTTCTTCACCGAGGCGAGCTATGTCTATGAGCTGAGCGCGCCGATGGAGACGGTCATCGACATGACCGAGCGCGATCGGACCGAGCAGTTCTCCGCACCACTGCATCCGGCGCGATAGCCGCAGCGCTGGTCGGCGAACAGGCTGCCGGGGCGTACGATCCCGGGCACAAGAGATCAACAACAAGAAGAGGCGGCTCGCTGAGGAGCCGCCTCTTTGCTGGTTCGTTTGCGACGGCTTGGCTGATCAGCCGCCGCTGCCGCCGATCACCGCCCGCACGGTCTCGTCCGGGCCGAAATCCTCGGCGCCTTCGACGTAGAGCAGCGCTGCCAGCTTCGAGCGCGCGCGGTTCACGCGGCTCTTGATGGTGCCCACCGCGCAGCCGCAGATCGCTGCCGCATCCTCGTAGGAAAAGCCCGATGCACCGACCAGGATCAGTGCCTCGCGCTGGTCCTGAGGCAGCTTCTCGAGCGCCGCGCGGAACTCCTCGAACTCGAGATGCGCGCCCTGCGAGGGATGTGTCTTGAGCGTCTTGGCGTAGTTGCCTTCGGCATCTTCCACTTCGCGCCGACGTTTGCGGTAGTCGGATCGGAACAGGTTGCGCAGGATCGTGAACAGCCAGGCAGGCAGATTCGATCCCGGTTGAAACGAGTCGATGTTGGCCAGCGCCCGGAGCAGGGTTTCCTGCACGAGGTCGTCGGCACGATCGCTGTTACCACTCAAGGAAATCGCAAATGCGCGAAGGCTGGGGACGGCCGCGAGGATATCGTCCCGCAAGGAATCAGTGAGAGGCATTCACTCCCTCCCGTCGGTTTGGTCGTTGGATCCCCCGCCGTTCTCCACGTGGGACTGTGCTGCCGGCGCATCAAGCTTCCGCACCAGATCCGCGAAACGGTCCGGCACTCCCTGACGGACGACGTCGTCGTACATCGCGCGGAGTTGATGACCGATTCTGGATTGAATTTCCGCGTTCAGTCCGCCGGGCTTGCGCGGTGCCGCATTCTTGCTGGCTTGAGACTTTACATCTTTCATGACCTTTTCCACGTTTCCCCGAGAGTTAAGTCCCTGAAGCTTCAAGAATTATTCTCGCCACCGAGAGGGTCTGTCGGGAACTAATGCGACGGGGCGATAAAAGTTCCACGCGTTTGGGGAACTTTTCGTCGGTTCAGGCGTAATCAGCGCATTATGGAACCCGGGCGGAAGCCCAGATGACCGAATGGAGTGGGGATGAGCCGATCACAGCTTGTTGCTGAACATTTGCCGCTGTTGCGCCGGTATGCGAGGGCTCTCACCGGCAGCCAGGGTTCCGGAGACGCTTATGTCGGAGCGATGCTCGAGGCCCTGATTCAGGATCCGGCGCTGCTGGACGAGCGCTATGGACCGCGGGCGGCCCTGTTCCGCCTGTTCACGCAGATCTGGAATTCGGTAGCGCTCAACGACGACGCAGAAGTGGCGACCCTGCCGATGCCGCCGGAACGGCGGCTCTCGAATATCACCCCCTTACCACGCCAGGCCTTCCTGCTGCTCTCGCTCGAGGGTTTTCCCGAGGAGGAAGTGGCCTTCATCCTCGACATCGACGTCGCTGAAACCCGCCGGCTGGCGGATGCTGCCGGACGGGAACTCGCCGCCGAAATCGCTACCGATGTGCTGATCATCGAGGACGAGACCTTCATCGCGATGGACCTCGAGAGCCTCGTCAAAAATCTCGGCCACAACGTCATCGGCGTGGCCCGCACTCATGCCGATGCGGTGGCTCTCGCAAAGAACAAGAAGCCCGGTCTGATCCTGGCTGATATTCAGCTCGCCGATGGTTCGTCCGGCCTGGACGCTGTCAACGAGCTTCTGCGCACCTTCGAGGTACCGGTGGTCTTCATCACCGCCTATCCGGAGCGCTTCCTCACCGGTGAGCGGCCCGAGCCGGCGTTCCTCATCTCCAAGCCGTTCCAGCCGGCCATGGTGTCGGCGGTGGCGAGTCAGGCGCTGTTCTTCCAGCGCAATTCGCGCAACCGGATGCCGAAGCCGGCAGCCTGATCAGGCCACGCGTGCACGATCCTGTTCCGGCGCGTTCCTCGTGGAGCGCGCCGGCTTCTTTTGCAGCATCGAATTGCGAGATCAGTAGCCGCGGCACACCCCGCCGAGTCGTGCCTTCAGGACCGCGTCACTCGGATCGATGTCCGTCTGCAAGATTTGCGACGTCCGCCGGGGCGCGAAAACGATCGGCACGAGAAACGTCAGATCCCCATCCGCCAGCTCCGGCGGAGGTGGGGCAAATGGCTGGGCGCGCCGGACCATGGCGAGCGCCTCCTGGTCAAGCGCGGGATCGCCGGTCGTTTCCGCCAGCACCGCCGAGATGAGATGACCCTCGCGGTCGATGTGGAACAGGACCTTGGCCGTCCCGCCCTCATCCGAAGCCCGCAGTGGATAACGGCGCTGAATCTTCAATTGTGCGACGAGATTCTTGATCCAGGTATCCTTGGCGCTCTCAGCCGCTCCCATCGCGGGAAACAGGCACAGGAGAGCCAGCGCTAGCCCAAGCCCCTTCCGCACGCCATCCAACGAGCTCAGCATCTCCGCCCCCATGCGCGGACGATGAACGTGGCCGCGCCACTGCCACATATACCTCAGGGGAAAAGCGGATAAAGCGCCGGGAATGTCGGGCTGGGATCCGATCGAGCAGATGGATCAGAAAAGAATGCGGGGCACCGCCGGCATCACCACGGCGGTGCCCCGCGTCGCCGGTCAATGGGGCAGGGGGAATAACCGGCTGCCGAGATGACGCGCGACCCGAAAAGTCGTTCCGCGTGAGATCGAATTTTTTGACGCCACCAATTTGAAGAATGTCGCCGCAGTTTACACACGGTTAAGTGATTTGCCCGACCGAGAACCCAGTTCCTGCGACTTACGTTGGTATGCCGATCGCCTTGCGGCGAGGGGAGCAGAGACATGTCGCAGACCAGGAAGGTTATCGTTTTGGGTTCGCTTGCGGCTTCCGCAATGCTCGTGGGTGCAATGCAACTGGCCTCCGGCCATGATCTTGGCGCCAACCTGCCGCTTCAGAACTCCGCCCGCGAGACGATCGTCGCGACCGCGAACGACGTGAACCGGGCCGCCAAGTCTGACCGCGCGCAACAAAGCGGTACTGTGGCGCCGTCACAGACTGTGTCGATCAAGCTGGCAGCCTTCGCGGAGACGTCCTTCCTGGTGCGGCTTCCCGTCAACCCCGCCGCTGTGAGCGCGGGCTCGTTGCCGTCGCCGCAGGGATCGCAGCTCATCACCACCGGCAACGAGCGGCAGGGCGTCAAGCATCCGGTGGCGTGCGAGCCGTCGGTGTCGGTGCTGACGGAGATCGCCAAGCGCCTGCAACCGGGACGGTGTGTGACTTAGTTGATAGCAGCTTGCACCCGATCCGCCGCCTAAGCACTCGATCAACGCCTTGGATCCTCACTCTGCGGGCGTTTGCTCCTCCGCCGCTGGGCGGCTGACCATGAATCCGAGCGCCAGACCGCCGACGGCCAGAATGGGAATCAGCCGCTTGATGCCGATCATGCGGACGATCTGCAAGCCGCTGGCCAGCAGCATCGGGTCTGCAAAAGCCGATTGGACTGCCGACCGCGCCGTTTCCGCGCTTCGCGCGGCACGGCTCTCGATCGCGCGCTTGCGCGCCATGTAGCTGATCGCGGCGATCAACGTCACCACGAAGAAGATGGCGGCACCGGTGAGGCACGCGGCCACGAGCCCGTATCGATCCAGGACGGCGACGAAAGCGGCGGCGCACAGAAAGCTCGTGGTTACGAACAGTCCGACCGCTGCAGCGATTGCGAGCGACGTGAGCCTAACGGCATGCCCGGTCGATTCCTGGAAGTCCGCAATCAGGCGCTGCAGCATGTCATTCCCTCCCGATCTCATTCATCTGCGCAACAGACTCAAATCGGCGCCGAAGACGCGGCGCCGAAACGAGACAAGCCTCTGGATTTCAGGGGCCAAATCCTCAGCGTCTCCAGGCGGCGCCGATGAGAAATCCAAGTCCGAGCGCGAGACCCACGGTGGCGAGCGGACGCTGGGAGATCACGTCCTCGAGGCGCTCCTCCAGCGAGTTCGCGGCCTCCTGGGCCGCACCAAACATGGCCGTGCCGCGCTCGGACATGTCGTCGAACGTCTGGTCCGCGTTCTCGCGCGCCTGTCGATAGCCGCTGCGGGCCTGCTTGCTCGCCTGCCCGGCGAAAGCATTCAGCGCGTCGGTGATCTGTTCGGTGAGAGCTGCGATATCGTTTTTCACGGCGTGGACATCCTTCTGCAGGCGTTCGTAGTTCGCTTTGTCGACGAGATCTTTCAGGGCGGTCTCACCGTCAGTCGGTGGCATGGCAAGCTCCCGGAGCAAGGTGATTGCGTCTGCTCGACAAACGCGGGGTCTCAGCCGAAGTTCCGACGCTGGAAACCGAATTAGTCCGCCGGCAGTTGCGGCGTATCGTCCGGCAGCAGATGCTCCTTGACGATGAGGGCGACGATCAGCAGCGGCGAGGCGAGGAAGGCTCCCATCGGGCCCCACAGCCAGGTCCAGAATGCCAGCGCAATGAACACCGCGAGTGCGTTGAGCGCGAGCCGCCTGCCGATGATGGTCGGCGTGACGAAATGGCCTTCCATGAAGGTGATCACGGCGAAGATGGCGGGCGCGACCATGCCGGCGCTCAGGGTCGGGAATGCGACCGCGCCGACCAGGACGAGCACCGCAAACATTGCGATCGGGCCGATGATGGGGATGAAGTTCAGCGTCGCTGCGAGCGCGCCGAGCCCGGCGGGGTTTGGCATGCCGGCGATGGCGCAGGCGAGGCCTGCGGCGATGCCGACCCCGGTGTTGATGAGCGTGACCGTCAGCAGATAGTTGCCGAGGTGCAGTTCGAGCTCGTTCAGGATGCGCAGCGTCCGAAGCCGGGCCTCATGATCACCGAAGGTCATGATCAAGGTGCGCCGCAGGTCCCGCCAGCTCGCGATGAACAGCACCAGCGTGGCGAAGAACAGCAGGAATTCCGTGAAGGTCGGCGACAGGAATTCGATCGTCGGCTGAACCCAATCGAACTTGGGCAGCTCCAGGCTGGTCGAGGCCTGCCCGCTTCCACCGCCGATCGCCGCCTGCATTTCGTGCCACAGCGCCAGCGGCCGATCGAAGACGTGCAGCTTGGCCTTGAGCGTCGTGGCGAGCTCGGGAAGGCGATTGGTCCAGTCGAGGACCGGCGCCGAGATCAGGCCGATGATGAAGGCCAGTCCCGCGGCAACGGCGATCACGATTAGCACGGCGCCGACGCCGCGCGGCACGTGGTGGCGTTCGAGAAAGTTGGCGGCCGGCGACAGCATGGTGCCGACCACGAACGCCATCACGATCGGCAGAAAGAACCCGCGGGCGACGTAGAGAACGCCGGTGACACAGATCGCGGTAAGAATCACGAGCGCGATGGCGACGACTTCGGCCCGCCTGATCACAGGAGGAAGCTCGTGGCGGCTTTCATCCAGCGCCGCGCCTTCGCTCCCGCTCGCGAGCAGCCGCTCGGTGGGAAGTACTCGCACCATAGGTCCCCCCCGATCGGGTCGTTCGCGCACAGTTCGCGTGATGACGTTATTCTTTCCCCTAACTGGCGAGACGGCGCCGGGTTCCGTCGCGAGAACGTGACAGCCTCTACGCTTGACTGACGCAGGGCGACCACAGCGGAGCCGGAACTGCGGCGAGCCGTTCGGCGTTTGGAAGGCAATCACGCATCGCACCGCGATGCTCGTCTGACAGGGGCACTCCATGACACAGCTCGTTTCCGGCCATCGCAACCTTTCGCGGCGGACCGCTTCGCTGATCGTCGGCGTCGCGGTTCTTCTCGTCGCGGGTCCCGCCGCGTCTCACGCGCAGAGCCTCGGCTATGCGCCGGTCGAGCAGCAGCAGGCGTTCCCGCCCGACCAGGCGACTGCACCCGCCGTGGAGCAGGACGAGGACAGCCAGCTTCCGGACCGGCTGCGTCGCACGATCGTCAATCTGGATACGCGGGAAGCGCCGGGGACGATCATCATCGATACCGCCAATACCTACCTGTACTACGTGCTCGGCGGCGGTCGCGCGCTGCGCTATGGCGTTGGCGTCGGGCGCGAGGGCTTCACCTGGTCGGGTGTGCAGACGGTGACCCGCAAGGCGGAATGGCCGGACTGGCATCCGCCGGCGCAGATGATCGCGCGCCAGCCCTATCTGCCGCGTTTCATGGCTGGCGGCCCGGGCAATCCGCTCGGCGCGCGGGCCATGTATCTCGGCTCCAGCGAGTATCGCATCCACGGCACCAACGATCCGACCACGATCGGCAAGTTCGTGTCCTCGGGCTGCATCCGCCTGACCAATGAGGACGTGAGCGACCTGTTCAGCCGCGTGCAGGTGGGGACGAAGGTCGTCGTGCTGCCCAAGGCCGCATCGCTGCAGGCGCGCGCGAATTTCGACCGGGCGCCGCGCGTGACCTCGCTGCCGTCGGGGCGTCAGGCGATGTCGCTGCCGGTCTCGGCCATCAACTGATCTGGGAGTGGGACGATGAAAGGTCGACGTGCACTCGCCGCGATCGCAGTGGCAACCATGGCAACCGCGGGTGCGTTGGCAGCGCCGACCTCGGCGGGGGCGCAGGATTTCTTCTCCGCGCTGTTCGGCGGCTTCAACGCGCCGCAGCGCCAGGCGCCCTACATCCGGATGCCGTTCGCCGACGAGGCGCCACCGGCGCCACGGCCGGCCCCGCGCGGCGATGTCAGCTATCGCGGCGGCAGCAGCAGCGTCGCCTGGTGCGTGCGCACCTGCGACGGGCGCTACTTCCCGCTCGGAGCCACCGGCGACCAGAGCAAGGAAGCCGCCTGCAACAGCTTCTGCCCGGCGGCCAAGACCGAGATCGTCTACGGCAGCTCGATCGACGCCGCCGAGACGGATGGCGGCAAGCCATATTCGGCGCTGCCCAACGCCTTCAAGTATCGCACCGAGATCGTCGACGGCTGCACCTGCAACGGCAAGGACCAATTCGGCCTTGCCAAGGTGTCGATCGACAACGACCCCACCTTGCGCAAGGGCGACGTCGTCGCCAGCGACGACGGCCTCAAGGTCGCCAACCGGACCGGCAGCGGCAAGCGTGCCGAGCTGAACTTCTCGCCGGCGCCCGCGGCACTGCGCGCGAAGTACGAGCGCGCGCCGGTGATGGCATCCGACTGATCCTGCGAGGTCGTCAGGCCGCGCGGATCTTGCCGAGGAAGTCCGTGACCTGATGACCGAGATTCCTGCTCTGGCTCTCCAGCGTCTCTGAGGCATTGCGCACGTTGTCGGCGGCCGCCGCAGCGGCATCGGCGTCCGACTTCACGCCGGTGATGTTGTCGGAGACGTGCTTGGTGCCGTCGGCCGCGAACTGGGTGCTGCGCGAGATTTCCTGCGTCGCCGCCCCTTGCTCCTGCACCGCCGCGGCGATCGCGGTCGCCACCTCGTTGACCTCGCCGATGATGCCGCCGATGCGCTTGATCGCGTCGATCGCGTCATTGGCGACACGCTGGATGTCGGCGATCTGCTCCGAGATATCGTCGGTCGCCTTTGCGGTCTGGCTCGCCAGCGTCTTCACCTCGGAGGCGACGACGGCGAAACCCTTGCCGGCCTCGCCGGCGCGCGCCGCCTCGATGGTGGCGTTCAGCGCCAGCAGATTGGTCTGCGAGGCGATGCTGTTGATCAGCCCGACCACCTCGCCGATCCGGTTCGCCGACTGCGCCAGCCCCTGCACGGTGCCGTCGGTCATGCGGGCCTGCTCCACCGCGCGGCTGGCGATCCCGGCCGCATGCGACGCCTGCTTGCTGATGTCGGCGATCGAGGCGTTCAATTCCTCCGCGGCGGAGGCCACCGTCTGCACGCTCATCGAGGCATCGCTGGAGGCCTTCGAGGCCTCCTCGGCGCGGGCGTTGGTCTGCCGCGATACGTTGGTCAGGCCGGCGGACGTCGCCTGCATGTCGGTGGAGGCGCGGCCAAGCTGCTCGAGCGAATCGCGCACCAGCCCCTCGAATTCGCTCACATAGCTTTCGATCGCCCGCTGGCGCGCAACCGTCGTTTCGTTGCGTTGGCGCTCCTGGGCCTCGATCGCGAGCTTGTCCTTGGCCTGCTGCTTGAACGTTTCGAGCGCGCCCGCCAGCGCCCCGATCTCGTCCTGGCGCTGCATGTAGCCCGTCTCGACGCTGAGGTCGCCGCCCGCAACCGCCAGCATGGCATCGCGCATTCTGTTGAGGGGCTGGATCACCCGGCGGCTCACCAGCATCAGCGCGGCGCCGCCGATCCCGGTCGCCGCGATCAGGAGGCAGAGTTCGATGCCGAGGGTCCGCATGGCGGCCGCATGCTGCTCCTCGATATAGGTCCTCGCGGTTTCAAGCGCGGTCTCGGCGACCGCAACCGCGGCATTGAGGCGCCCGACGGTGAACGGGCTCCATTTGTTGGCCACCATCTCCGGCGTCTCGCCGTTCGCGATCGCATTGACGAGGCGATCCCTCAGCGCGGTGTATTCCGCGTCGAAATAGGCCTTGCGTGTGGTCTCCAGCGCGGCGGTCATCGCGGCCGGCCATTTCGCGCCGGTGGTCGCCAGTTCGAGCGCCTTCCATGCGGCCTCGGCGCCGCCGACCGCCTTGGTATAGTTCAGCCGTGCCTCGGGCGTGATCTTGCCTGCGGCGAGCCCGTTCGAAACCAGGAAGGAGGCGTCGCCGGCGGTGTTGCGCAGCAGCCATGCGATCTGCTTGATCTGCAGCAGCTGATCGATGGTCGGGTCCGCATGGTTGACCTCGGCGGCGAGGATGGCCTGGATCTTCTCCAGCGTCTCCAGCAGCCTGTCCTCGGTCTGCATGTATTCCTTGCCGAGCGCCAATCGGCGCGACGCCTTCGGCTTGGCGACCTCCAGCCAGAATTCCTTCTGCTGATCGCTCAGCGTCGTCAGCAATTGCTGGAATTGCGAGAGCAGCGCCGCCTTGTCGGCAAACGCGATGCCCGGAAGGATGCCGAGCGCGCGTCCCATGGACGGCATGGCAACGTCACGCAGGCCGCGGACGTATCGCTCAGTCTCCGGTTCGACCTTCTCGTCCACGGTCACCATGCGGTTCGAGGTGGAGCGGTCGGCCCGCAGCTTGTCCATCGCCTTGAACATGCTTTCGGAGGCATCGACGATGGAGGTGATGCGCGCAGTGAGCTTGAGCTGCTGCCACGAATAATAGGCCCGCGAGGCGAACAGGCCGACAAACAGGCATGCCGTCACAAGGATGATAGCCTTCAACGTCGTGGAAATGGTCAGGCGGTTCAGCATGTTGATCTCCGATTCACCGTATCTGACCGCAAACCGGTAAAAATCTGGATGAGGGGTGGCTCCGTGGAACTACGGAGGCGGCCCAGAGGGCTCACGGTTCCGGGTGCGGAACTACCAGCCCGCAAGCGGGTTAGCTGACCAACGCCAGCGCATCTTTCTCGCCAAGGGGCTCGTCATGCTGATCAGTGCACTCGTCACCTTTCTCGTCGTCATCCTCATTCTCTATTTGATCAACCTGCTGCCGATCGACGGCCGCGCCAAGCAGATCTGCCGGGTCATCGTCATCGTGCTCGGTGTGATCTCGCTGCTCCGCTTCATCGCGGTGATATGATCCGGCATCATGTTACCTTCGACTGATCAAAAAAAGCCCCGGCGGATGGCCGGGGCTTTTCGCATCAGGCGTTTGCCTTCGCCTCGCGCCGCCGCGCCGTGAGGATGTATTCGGTGTAGCCGTTCGGCTGGGTGCGGCCTTCGAACACGAGGTCGCAGGCCGCCTTGAACGCCACGCCGTCGAACGACGGTGCCATCGGCTGATAGAGCGCATCGCCGGCATTCTGCTTGTCGACCACGACGGCCATGCGCTTCAGCGAGTCCATCACCTGCTCCTTGCTGACCACGCCGTGGTGCAGCCAGTTCGCGAGATGCTGGCTGGAGATGCGCAACGTCGCGCGGTCCTCCATCAGGCCGACATCGTGGATGTCCGGCACCTTGGAGCAGCCGACGCCCTGGTCGATCCAGCGTACGACGTAGCCGAGAATGCCCTGGCAGTTGTTATCGATCTCCTGGCGGACGTCGTCCGGCGCCCAGTTCGAGTTCGACACGGGGATGGTGAGGATGTCGCCGAGCTTGGCGCGCGGGCCACCCTTGGTGAGCTCGGCCTGGCGGGCGTGCACGTTGACCTGGTGATAGTGCAGGGCATGCAGCGTGGCCGCGGTCGGCGACGGCACCCACGCCGTGGTGGCGCCGGCGGAGGGATGGCCGATCTTCTGCGCCAGCATGTCCGCCATCTTGTCCGGCGCCGCCCACATGCCCTTGCCGATCTGGGCATGGCCGGGGAGACCGTCGATCAGGCCCATGTCGACGTTCCAGTCCTCATAGGCCTTGATCCAGGGTTGCGCCTTCATCTCGTTCTTGCGGATCATCGGACCCGCTTCCATCGAGGTGTGGATCTCGTCGCCGGTGCGGTCGAGGAAGCCGGTGTTGATGAAGACGATGCGCTTCGACGCCTGCTGGATGCAGGCCTTGAGGTTGACCGTGGTGCGGCGCTCCTCGTCCATGATGCCGACCTTCATGCTGTTCTCCGGCAGGCCGAGCATCTTCTCGACGCGCGCGAACAGCTCGACCGTCAACGCGACCTCGTCCGGGCCGTGCATCTTCGGCTTGACGATGTAGATCGAGCCGGTGCGGCTGTTCTTGACCTTGGAGAGACCCTTGAGGTCATGCATCGCGAGCAGGCCGGTGACGGCGGCGTCGAGAATGCCCTCCGGCACCTCCTTGCCCTCGGAGTCGAGCACGGCGTCGGTGAACATGTGGTGCCCGCAATTGCGGATCAGCAGCAGGCTGCGGCCGTGCAGCGTGAGGCTGCCGCCGGACGGCGTGGTGTAGCTGCGGTCGCTGTTCAGCGCGCGGGTGAGTGTCTTGCCGCCCTTCTCGAAATCGGCCGACAGGGTGCCGTTCATCAGGCCGAGCGTGTTGCGGTAGACCAGCACCTTGTCCTCGGCGTCGACGGCGGCGACCGAATCCTCCATGTCGAGGATGGTCGAGACCGCGGCTTCCAGGATCATGTCGGAGACGCCGGCCGGATCGTCCTTGCCGATGACATGGCTGCGGTCGATCACGACCTCGACGTGCAGGCCGTTGTTGGCGAGCAGGATCACGGATGGCGCCTCGGGCGTGCCGTGATAGCCGGCGAACTGCGCGGCGTCCTTCAGTGCGGTGGCGTTGCCGCTCTTCAGTTTGGCCGATAGCTGGCCCGCGATGACGCTATAGGACGTGACGTCGGTGTGGCTGCCGGTGGCGAGCGGCACGGCGGCGTCGAGGAACGCCTTGGCCTTGGCGATCACCTTGTCGCCGCGGGCTTTGTTGTAGCCCTTGCCGGCTTCGCTCGGGTCATGCGGGATGGCGTCGGTGCCGTAGAAGGCGTCATACAGCGAGCCCCAGCGCGCATTCGCCGCGTTCAGCGCGTAGCGGGCGTTGGTGAGCGGCACCACCAGCTGCGGTCCGCAGATCTTGCCGATCTCCTCGTCGATATTGGCGGTCTCGACCTTGTGGGTCGCCGGCTCCGGCAGCAGGTAGCCGATCTCCTGCAAAAACGCCGTGTAGGCGCCGAGGTCGAAGGCCTTGCCCTTGTTGGCGAGGTGCCAGGCGTCGATCTTGTCCTGCAGGGCGTCGCGGAAGGCGAGCAGCTCGCGATTCCGGGGGCCGAGATCGCGCAGGATCGCGGCCACGTCGGCCCAGAACGCGTCCGGATCGATCCCGGTCTTCGGCGCGGCCTCCTTGGCGATGAAGTCGAACAGAACGGGGGCGATCTTCAGTCCATGGGCGTCGATACGGGTCATGATGAGACGTTTCTCTCGAAAAAGGGCGACGTTGCGCGCGAATTGGGCATGCTGAATGGCCGCCTCGAAGGCGGCGTGTGCAGTGCATTTAGCGCCAAAGCGGAGGTCACGAAAGGGGGGAGGGGTATCGCAGTTGGTCGGGGGAGGGCGTCGGTTCCGAGATCGGGGGCGAGGGGCCGATCCTGTCGATCCGGTGTTGCGGAAGTCCGCGGCATTTGCTCCGGCCTCCGCCGTCGTTGCGAGGAGCGAAGCGACGACGCAATCCAGACTGTCGCTGCGGAGATGGTCTGGATTGCTTCGCTTCGCTCGCAACGACGCCTGAGGTTGCATCTCGCTGCTCATTTGGATCGTGCGCTTGCGAACAGTCGCCAACGTTCTCGCGGCGCCTGTTGGCGTCCGAGCTTTGCCAGTTGAACGCCTCTGCTAACGAGAGGCGCAGGGAAGGCCGGGTGCAGGCTGCACCCATGGCCCGCCTGCAGAAAAAAATGCAGGCGGCAGTCACCACAGGTACGAGCCGGACATCCGGCCTTCCCCGCGCGATGGATTTACGGTTGCTCCGTGGTCTCCCCGGTGCGCCGGGCTTTCTGGTCACCGTTGCCCGCGCGACGCGTGAGCGTCATCGCAGGCGTGGCATCAGCGTCGGGATGCCAGGACCCCACGGCTTGGCCGTGCGCCTGGGACTGTCCGCCAGCATGATCGCTCACGCCGCAGCCCAAGACGCCCACCGCATCCCGCACCCGACGTCCGTGACGGTCGCGAACTGTCCCTCGTGTGGGACGGGATACGGAAGAGTAAAGCACGAATTCTGAAAAAAAGAAAGAAAAAAGTTCGTGGTGAGGGCCCGTTCGGGTACTGCGCTTGAAGGCTTCACAAAAGGACTTGTCGGGGCGATTCTCCGGAGCTTACGCGTCGGCTCTGACGGCTCGGCCGAGAGATGTTCGAAGGATGAGTATACTCAGGGGAGTTGCCTTCGGATGCCTTGTTTTAGATAATCAAATCGATCATGGGCGCTGCATGGTTTCTATAGGCCGGCGATCCTCGGCCAAACGTTGTTGCCCGATTGCTTGGACCAGCATTTAAGGGGCGCCTGAGCGGGCCAAAAATGATGAGAACGCAAAATCAGAGATAGAAGATAAGGGGACCTTGCTCGACTTCAGCCGTTTGATCAAACAGACAATAGAGACTTGGAGCCTTACGGTGGCGATAACGGACCAGAACATTGATCAAGCTTTTTCTGACCTTAGACGTATTTGTGGAGGTAACCGCAATGATTACTTCGCTCTTCTGTATTTAATGAACGAGTTTGGACTCGATCGGGAAATCGCCATCGAGCAAGTGGCGTTCGGCGGGAACGACTATGGGGTAGACGGCTTCCACTTTGACCAGGCGAAGCGGAATTTTTATCTGTTCCAGTTCAAGTGGTCGCAATCATACGAACAGTTTAAGTCTTCGTTCAAGCGATTGACTGATTTCGGTATGGAGCAAATTTTCGGGGCACAGAACCAGGATCAACATCAAAATCAGTTGCTGATGCAGATCAAGAGTGCCCTTCTAGAAAACGAAGCAATTATTGATCGCGTTTACATTCATTTTGTTTTCACCGGAGATCCAACGGAGGCCGAGCGAAGCCAGGTCTTGGACAAGTTGCGCGAGGACCTTGAAAACAAGAAGTATCTTGTCGACCAGCGCTTTGGCCGCCCCGTAACAATGGTTATTGAATTTCGCTCTGCGCGCACGCGAAGAGTTGGATCGGCTGCCCACCTTCGTAAAACGCACAGTTATCCTATCGAGCTGGATGCAACGGTTTGCCGGGAAGGGCCAAGAGGCGAAAAGATGACGGTCGGATTCATCCGACTCGCAGACCTTCACGCAATGCATAAGGAAATGGGTCCGAGATTCTTCGAGCGAAATATCCGCGCCGCGTTGCCGGAAGACAAGGCCGTAAACCGATCTATTCAGCAGTCGTTGAAGAAAATAGTCATCGACGATAGGGATAGCGCAAAGATCTTTGCGTTCAACCACAACGGAGTTACTTTGTTCGCGGAGAATCTTCAATCTCAAGACGGTAGTTTCAAAATAACCGAGCCGCGGCTGCTTAACGGAGCGCAGACCGTTACCACGTACGGTCGCTTTCTGAAAGCAAATGAAGGCAATAAGAAGCTCTCTGATCGCGAGGGTACCTTGAGTGAGCTTCGGGTGATGTGTCGTATCATTACCGATGCAAGCGCTGACTTTGTCACAAGCGTCACAATTAACAACAACCGGCAAAATCCGGTTGATCCTTGGAGCCTACATGCGAACGATCTCATTCAGTTGGAGTTGCAGGATAGGTTCCGAGGTGAGCTCGGTATTTATTACGAACGACAGGAGCAGGCGTTCACTAGCCTTAGCGATGAAGAGCTGGACGAGCAGGGGATAACCGAGCATCGGGCTGTGGAGCTAACGAAGCTGGCTCGTACATTTTTGATTGTTGATGGTGAAATTGATAAGCTTGCTCGGTTTAGAGAAGTTTTTGAGGATGAGCGAATTTACAGCCAAGTTTTTAGTGAAGGTCGGTTGAAGTCTGATCTAAGGAAAATCGTCCTCTGCTACAAGGCTCAGTTTCGGCTTGGTCGAATCAGCTTGGATATCGTTGATAAGGGGGCGAACAAATACGCATACGTCCTTCGATCTCGAAATTTGTTATGGGCATTACTCTGCCAAGCGATACTTAATGATCCCAAGTTGGAAGAGCGCGCGGAGAGATTTGGTCGAGGTTTAAGCCTGGAGGCTCAGTATACCGAATGGCTTTCAGCGTTGGCAACGACGCGATGCCGCTTCATCCTGGCTGATCTTGTGGCTGATAAGGCATATGCGAGCAAGGTAGCTGAAGGAAACTTCAGCTTTATGCGTAACAATGCTGCCTACAAACGAGCCATGGAGATCGCTTACAAGCGGTGGGGCTGGGTCGAGAAACGTGCGAGATGACCAACGGGGGTGGATCTACTGACGGCGGTCATTGCGGTGGGCGTTTTCGTATTTGATGCGAGCGCGGTGCCTGCGGGTGACGCACGGTGGTATGGCCGTCAAACGTCCCGCGCCAGACATCGCACTCGCTCGGCTCGATGTGGTGGGCACACCTCGCCTAAGGCGCCGCGTTGCTCGCCCTACGCGCGCGATCATTGATTCGGACTGTTCGCTAGTCTCATGCTACTCCTCCCTCACGCCCGCGACGGCGCGAGGCGGAATTCGACGACGTCTTCCGCGCCCGACAGGTCGCGCGCCATCTGCGCGGTTTCGAACCGGCCGGCGGCCTGCAGCACCAGCTCGAAATGGAATTGACGCTTCGTCTCGCTGTATTCGTAGCACCAGTCCAGCACGTCGAAGCCATAAGCCCGCATGCATTCGCGCAATTCGGCCTCGCTCGGCTGCAGGCCATGGCGATAGACGACCGACAGCGACAGCGTGGTCTGGTGCGGCAGCCATTGCTCGACCGCGCCGAGCAGGGTCATCGCGGCCAGAGACAAGGCCGTAGCGCACAGCGCGGTGCCGTAGAGGCCGATGCCGATAATGATGCCGATCGCCGACGTCATCCAGATCGAGGCGGCGGTCGACACGCCGCGGATGGTGAAGCCGTCCTTGATGATGACGCCAGCGCCGAGGAAGCCGATGCCGGTCATCAGGCCCTGGATCACGCGTGTCGGATCGGACACGGTCGGCGACACCGCGATGCCGCCATACCAGCTGCCGGGAAAACCGTTGATCGCCGTCAGCAAGGTCGATGCGACGCAGACCAGCGCATAGGTCCGCATGCCGGCCGCGCGTCCGTGATAGGTGCGCTCGTAGCCCAGCAACAGGCCGACGGCCGCAGCACCCATCAGGTGCAGCAGCAGAATCCCGTTCGTCTCCAGCTCCGCCCTCGACCAATAGGCCGCCAGATGCTCCATCATGCGCCTCGACAGCGTTGCTGCGCGTGCCGTGAACTGTGCGGATGAAGTGCTAATTTCTGCTTGCAGATCGTCCGGCGGCCCGATGGCCAGGCTGGCGTCCAAGAGCGAACCAGCGCACTCCTCCGTAGTTCTTCGGGCAGGATGTGACCACGCTTGGCTGCGGCGATCGCTGTGCGCCGATGTCGCGCGTCATGTCACGAGGCCGACTCGTGGCCGCGCTGCGGACGGCACCTCGGCGAGGCGCTCGCAGGCGGGCGCGATGTTGTCGCTCGATCCCGCCTGCGCCGATTCATTGCCCCCGCACAGTCCCACTTCGGACGTAAAGGCTATCGATAACTAATTGCATCTAGCGGGGTGTGGGGAGACGCATCATGTCGTTCACTGGGCTGCGGTCGATCGTCCTGTGCCTCGGTCTGCTCGCCGTGCCCGCCCTCGCCGCCGACATGTCGACGGCGCCATACCTTGCGGCGGCTCCGGAAAAGCCGACCTTGCTGCAAATGCTCGCGTCGGCGCTGAAGCCGAAATCCGCGCACCCGGCCGTGCCCGAGTACAGGCCGAGACTCCGCCAGGCCGCGGCGAAGAGGAGGCCGAAGGCCTCAGCACCTGTCGTGACCGAGGAGCCGGTGGCCTCGCCCACTACCGTCGGTGCGGCCGTGGCGGCACCCGCGCAGCTCTCCGAAGTGGAGCTCGCCGCCAAGGGGCTGGAGCTGTTCAACGACGCAAGCCTCTCCGGCGGCGGCAAGGCATCCTGCGCCACCTGTCACTTCTCGACCGGGCACACCAACAACAAGACCTATGTCGGCCTCGACGTGGTCGCCGACGGCGATCCCAACGGCCGCAATACGCCGACGCTGTGGGGCGTCGGCGAGCGTGCGGTGTTCGGCTGGGCCGGCCAGGCGCCGACGCTGGAGGACAGCATCCGCGGCATCATCGTCAACCGCATGAAGGGGCCGGAGCCGTCGCCGGAGACCCTGGCGGCGCTGGTCGCCTATGTGCGCACGCTGAACTATCCGGCCAACTGGCAGGTCAAGGAGGACGGCACGCCGCGGGAGGATGCCAGCGCGGCCGTCAGGCGCGGCTATGAGCTCTATATCGGCGACGGCGGCTGCGGCACCTGTCACCAGCTGCCGAGCTTCGACAAGAAGAGCAAGGACGACATCGGCACCGGCGGCAAGTTCAAGGTGCCGACCCTGCATGCGGCCGCGTCGACCGCGCCGTATTTCCACGACGGCCGCACGGCTTCGCTGCGCGACGCCGTCAAGCTGATGTGGGAGTTCTATGCCAAGAAGATGGAGACGCGGCTGCCGACCGAGGCCGAGCTCGACGATCTCACCGCCTATGTCGGAGCGCTGTAGGCGGCGGGCCGGAACTAACAATCGTCGTCGCGGCGATACCTCGCCGAAGATCTGCGATGACTGGGCCTCATGGTTCTCAAGGCGATGCGAGAGCATCGCCTGAACGCGCCGAAGGCGGCGCTCCTCACCATGAGTGGCAAGCGCCGGACTGACGCTGCACGCGGGGCCATGGATACGCTGATCGCGTGTTCATGGAGAGGGTTGAGACTTCCGCCCGCGTCCGCAATTCGCTCTTCTCGGAATGCCGGTCCCCCTCACCCTGAGGAGCTCGCCGAAGGCGAGCGTCTCGAAGGGCGAGGCCACAGTGGGGCCTCGTGGTTCGAGACGCCCGCCTTTGGGCGGGCTCCTCACCATGAGGGGTCAGCTCCGAAGCCAGAGCTGCACATTGGGTATGAAGGACGGTTTGGGGCAGGCCGCCTGCTACAAGCTTTGGGAGCTTGTACGGCGCCTCAGATATTCGCGCCGAGATCGGCGATGTCGTCGAACAGCACTGATGTCCGCGACAGCAGCGCCTCGAGCTCGTCGGTGGCGTCCGCAATCCCGCGCGTCGCGGTGTCGATGACGAGCTCCGCATCGAGCGGCGGCTCGTAGTCGGTGCCGATGCCGGTGAAGTTCTGCAAGGCGCCGGCGCGGGCCTTGGCGTAGTGGCCCTTGGGGTCGCGGCTCTCGCAGATCTCGGCGGCGGTGGCGACGTAGACCTCACGGAACAGGTCGCCGGCCACGCGGCGCGCAGCCGCGCGGTCCTCGCGCGCCGGCGACACCGCGGCGACGATCGCGATGTGGCCGTTGCGGGCGAGATGGGTCGCGACCTCGGCGAGGCGGCGGATGTTCTCGGCGCGGTCCTCCGGCGTGAAGCCGAGATCCTTGTTGAGGCCGGCGCGCACGGTGTCGCCATCGAGCAGCACGGGCGCGCCGCCGCGGCTGAACAGCCGCCGCTCCAGCGCACGCGCCAAGGTCGACTTGCCGGCGCCGGGCAGGCCGGTCATCCAGACCACCGCGCCCTTGTGGCGATAGCGGTCGGCGCGCTCCTGCGGCTGCAGGGCCGATTCCACCGGCATGATGTCGACCGGCGCGGCGCGCTTGCCGGCTGCGATCGACAGCACCAGTCCGCCGCCGGCGATGCGGCCCTGCACCTCGATGACGAGGCGGCCGGTGCGCGCATTCTCGGTGTAGGGATCGACGGCGACCGGCTGGGTCAGCGCGATCTCGATCTCGCCGACATGGTTGCGCGCGATCGACGCGTTCTGCTCGTTGGACAGCGAGCCCGGATCGACGGCTTTCTCGATCGCGACCACGCTGCCGCGCGCCTCGCGGGTGCCGAGCCGGACCAGGATGTTGTCGCCCTTGGCGAGCGGCTGGTCGTGCAGCCAGAAGATGCGGGCGTGCAGCCGGCGCGCCGCCTGCGGCTCGCGGCCGACATGGGCGATGACGTCGCCGCGCTCGATGAACAGCTCGCGGTCGAGGGTGATGCCGACCGAGCGGCCTGCGCCTTGCGGCGTGGTCACGGGGGTCTGCGGCCAGCCCTCGACGGTCTTGATCTTGGCGATCTTGCCGGCCGGCATGATCACGATCTCGTCGCCGGCGCGCAATTCCCCGGCCTCGACGCGGCCGGCGACGATGCGGCGATCGTCGAACTTGTAGATCGCCTGCACCGGCAGGCGCAGCGGCAGGCTCGACAGCGGCTTGGCCGGCTCCAGCCCATCGAGCGCCTCGACCACGGTCGGGCCGTCGTACCAGCCGATCCGCGACGTTAGCGCGGCGACGCCATCACCGTCGCGCGCGGAAATCGGGATCACGGCGACCGGCTTGACGCCGAGGCCTTCGAGATGCGCCGAGATCTCGGCTTTGATCGCATCGAAGCGGTCCTCGCCGAAATCGACACGGTCCATCTTGTTGACGACGACCGCCACCTGCTTCACGCCGAGCAGATGCAGCAGATAGCCGTGGCGGCGGGTCTGGTCGCGCACGCCCTCGAGCGCGTCGATGATCAGCACCGCGCCGTCGGCCTGCGCGGCGCCGGTGATCATGTTGCGCAGGAATTCGGCGTGGCCGGGCGCGTCGATCAGCACGACCTCGCGCGCATTGGTGCGGAAGCGGATCTGCGTGGTGTCGATGGTGATGCCCTGGTCGCGCTCGGTCTGCAGCGCGTCGAGCAGGAACGACCATTCGAACGGCATGCCGCGGCGGGCCGAGACGGCCTGCAGCATTTCGAGCTTGCCCTCGGGCAGGCTGCCGGTCTCGTGCAGCAGGCGTCCGACCAGGGTCGACTTGCCGTGATCGACATGGCCGACGATCACGATGCGGACCTGGGGACGGGTGGTGCCGTTCGGTGTGGCGGGAGCGGCGGCCGGGACTCTCATGTTCATTGCCTCAGGCTCCGCTCACAGATAGCCGGCGACGCGCAGCCGCTCGAAGGCGTCCTCGGTCTCGTGGTCGAGCGCGCGTCCGGCGCGCTCGGGCACCTTGGTGCTTTCGAGTTCGGCGAGAATCTCGGGGATGTTCGAGGCGTTGGACGCGACGGGGAAGGTGATGTCCTGGTCGCCGAGCGAGCGATAGCGCTTGCCGTTCTTCGACAGGTACAGCGGGATGATCGGGATGTTCTCCCGCGCCGTGTAGGCCCAGATGTCGGCCTCGGTCCAATGCAGGATCGGATGGATGCGCAAGTGGGCGCCCTGCGGCGGCGAGGCGTTGAAGTGATCCCAGAATTCCGGCGGCTGGTCGCGCACGTCCCAATGGCCTTCGGCGCCGCGCGGCGAGAACACGCGCTCCTTGGCGCGCGTCGCCTCTTCGTCACGGCGGATGCCGGCGATCAGGCCATCGAAGCCGTGCTTGGCGAGCGCCATCTTCAGGCCTTCGGTCTTGCGCGCAGCCGAGCGCGCCGCGGGCGGCAAGGTCGGATCGACCGCATCGATCGGCGGGCACGGCTCGATCTTCAGGTCCAGGCCCCATTCCTTCGCGTAGGTGTCGCGGAAGGCGTACATCTCCGGAAACTTCTTGGCCGTATCGACATGCATGGCCGGAAACGGCACGCGGCCGAAGAACGCCTTGCGCGCCAGCCAGATCATCACGTTGGAATCTTTTCCCAGCGACCACAGCAGCGCCAGCTTCTTCAGCCGTGCAAAGGCCTCGCGAAGGATGTAGATGCTCTGCGCCTCCAGCTCATCGAGATGGTCCATCGTCGGCGCGGCGTTGAGGACGCGCGGCATGGAAGATGCTTGCTCGATCTCGGAGGAGGGCAACCGATCTCTGGAAACGTCGTTGGTGAGAATGTGCATGCTATCAGCCATCGCCTGCCTGGGAGAAAATTCTATGGCGAAGCCAAGGAATAATTTTCTCTTTACGTCGTAGGCGAGACACTTATATAGAAAATAATTCCAGTCAACCCCGAAGTGCCGAAGCTGAAGAACGCAATGCAATATCTGCCGGTGTTTCTCGACCTGAAGACCGGCCCCGTGCTGCTGATCGGTGCGGGCGAGCTCGTGCGCGCCAAGCTTCGCGTGTTGCTGTCCGCGGGCGCGCGGATTCGTTGGTTCGCCACCGACGGCGACTTCGATCTCGCGGGTCTGCGCGATGAGCACGGCCAGATCGAGCGCGCCGAAGGCCACCCGCTGAGCGCCGATCTCACTGGCGTCATCGCCGTGCTGTGCGCAGGCGCCGGCGACATCGGCGTGGCGATGTCCGCGCGGGCACGCAGCGTCGGTCTGCCCGTCAACGTGATGGACGACCTCGCGCATTCCAGCTTCATCTTTCCGGCGATCGTCGATCGCGGCGATGTCGTCGTGGCGATCGGCACCGGCGGCTCGTCGCCCGTCGTGGCACGCCGCGTGCGCGAGCGCATCGAGGCGCTGCTGCCGGCGCGGATCGGCGAGCTCGCGGGCTTCATCGGCGACTTCCGCAAGACCATCAATCCGCTGATTGCGGAGATGCCGCTGCGCCGCCGCTTCTGGGAGCGCATCGTCGACGGCCCGATCGGCGCGCTGGTGCTGGCGGGGCGCAAGCAGGAGGCCGAGGCGGCGCTGCACGGCATTGCCGATCCCAGTGCTTTTGCGGGCGCCGATCATGCCGGCCGCAGCAACGGGCATGTGACCCTGGTCGGCGCCGGTCCGGGCGATCCCGATCTTCTGACCATCAAGGCGCTGCGGGCGCTGCAGGACGCCGACGTCGTGTACTACGACGAGCTCGTCACACCCGAGATTCTCGACCGCATTCGCCGCGATGCTTCGCGCGTGCCGGTCGGCCGCAGGGTCGGCAAGCCCGGCATCGGCCAGGATGCCGTCAACAAGCTCTTGATCGAGGCGGCGCGCGAGGGCAAGCGCGCGGTCCGGCTGAAGGGCGGCGATTGCTTCGTGTTCGGCCGTGGCGGCGAGGAGGTCGACGCGCTGCGCAAGGCGGGCGTGTCCTACACCATCGTGCCCGGCATCACCGCCGGCCTCGGCGCCGCCGCGCAGTTCGAGGTGCCCTTGACCTTCCGCAGCAAAGCGCTGCGCATCACCTTCCTCACCGCGCACAAGGAGCGCGATGCCGAGGCGGTCGACTGGTCTGCGCTGACCGACACCAAGATGACCGTCGTCGTCTATATGGGCATGACCGCGGCGCCGGCGGTGCGCGCGGGGCTCCTCGCCGCCGGCCGCTCGCCGCAGACGCCGGTCGGCGTGTTCGCCAAGGTGACGCGCCCCGATGCGCAGGCCGCGGTCGGCATGCTCGATCAGTTGCCGGATCTCGTCGGCCAAATCGATGGCGGCCCGGCCATCCTCATCATCGGCGACGTCGTGGCGCACTCCGCGCCGTGGCGTCAGCAGACTCTCAGTGGCGTGATCGCACAACTCCTGGAACCCGTCTGAATGACCTCCCCGCTGCAACAGAAGATCAAGATCGCCGGTCCCTCGATCATCACCGCGAACCGGACCTGGGACGGCGCGGTGATCTACCGCACCGGCGCCAAGAGCTGGTCGGATGAGCTCTCCGATGCGGCCATCGTGCGCACCGCCGACGAGGCGCGCGCCCTGCTGACCGAAGCGGTGGCCGACGATCTCGGTGCGATCGGTCCCTACATCGCCCCGGTCGAGGTGAGCGCCGACGGTGCGGTCAAGCCCGGCAACATGCGCGAACACATCCGGCTGACGGGCGCCTCCATCGCGCTCCCGGCTCAAGCCTGAAGGCCCTGTCATGTATGCTTATGACGAAATCGACCGCACTTTGGTCAACGAGCGCGTCGCCGAATTCCGCGACCAGGTGAAGCGGCGCCTCTCGGGCGAATTGTCCGAGGACGAGTTCAAGATGCTGCGGCTGCAGAACGGCGTCTATCTGCAGCTGCACGCCTACATGTACCGTGTCGCCATCCCCTATGGCACGCTGGCGTCGAACCAGCTGCGCAGGCTGGCGCATGTCGCGCGGCGCTACGATCGCGGCTATGGCCACTTCACGACGCGGCAGAACATCCAGTTCAACTGGATCAAGCTCGCCGAGCTGCCGGATGCGATGGCCGATCTGGCGGAAGTGGGCATCCAGTCGATGCAGACCTCCGGCAACAACATGCGCAACGTGACCTCCGACCAATGGGCCGGCGTCGCGCCGGGCGAGATCGAGGATCCCAGGATCTGGGCCGAGCTGCTGCGCCAGTTCACGACGCTTCATCCGGAATTCTCATTCCTGCCGCGCAAGTTCAAGATCGCGATCACGGCGTCCGAGCACGACCGCGCCGCGATCAAGATCCACGACATCGGTCTTCGTCTCAAGAAGAACGAGCAGGGCGAGACCGGCTTCGAGGTGCTGGTCGGCGGCGGCCTGGGACGCTCGCCCTTCATCGCCAAGACGGTCAAGCCGTTCGTGCACGGCCATGACATCCTGAGCTATGTCGAGGCGATCCTGCGCGTCTACAACCAGTACGGCCGCCGCGACAACATCTACAAGGCGCGCATCAAGATCCTGGTCCATGAGCTCGGCATCGAGAAGTTCGCGGCCGAGGTCGAGGAGGAGTGGCAGCAGATCCGCGACGGCGTGCTCAAGCTCGACCAGGGGATCATCGAGGACATCCGCTCGCGCTTTTTCTATCCGGCCTATGAGACGCTCCCGCACATGCCGGACGAGCTCAGGCAGGCCGCGCATGATCAGAAGTTCGAGGCCTGGCGCAAGAACTCGGTGGCCCCGCACAAGGTGCAGGGTTATGCGATCGTCACCGTGTCGCTGAAGCCGATCGGCAAGCCGCCGGGCGATGCGACCGCCGACCAGATGGATGCGCTGGCCGACATCGCCGACAAATACTCGTTCGGCGAGATCCGCGTCGGGCATGAGCAGAACCTGGCGCTGCCGCATGTCCGCAAGCGTGATCTGCCGGCGGTGTGGAAGGCGCTCGAGGCGATCGGGCTCGCCATCCCCAACGTCAATCTCGTCTCCGACATCATCGCTTGCCCTGGACTCGACTACTGCTCGCTGGCGAACGCCCGCTCGATTCCGATCGCGCAGGAGATCACGCGGCGCTTCGCCAACCACGACACGGCGAACCTGATCGGCCGGCTGCACATCAACATCTCCGGCTGCATCAATGCCTGCGGCCACCACCATGTCGGCCATATCGGCATCCTCGGCGTCGAGAAGAACAACGAGGAATTCTATCAGATCACGATCGGCGGCCGTGCCGACGAGGGCGCCGCGCTCGGCACCCTGATCGGACCCGCGGTGCCCTATGCCGAAGTGGCCGATGTCGTCGAGGACATCGTCGAAGCCTATCTTGCGCTGCGCGCGCACCCTGAGGAGCTGTTCGTCGACACGGTGAAGCGGCTCGGGGTCGAACCATTCAGGGAGCGGGTTTATGCCACTCGTTAAGGGCGGACACATCATCGCGGACGCGTTCGTCCGCATCACCGACGATGCCGAGCTGCCGGCAGAGGGTGCGATCCTCGTCCCGGAGACGCGCTTCCTCGCCGGCCCCGACGCGCTGGTCAGCCGCGCCCTCGGCAAGCTCGGCGTGATCTGGCCGAACAATCGCGATGTAGACGATCTCGTGCCATACCTCGATCGCCTTGCGCTGGTCGCGCTGGTGTTTCCGAGCTTCCGCGACGGCCGCGCCTATACCCAGGCGCGCCTGCTGCGCGAGCGCTATGGCTATCGCGGCGAGCTGCGCGCGACGGGCCAGGTGCTGCGCGACCAGTTCGTGTTCATGCTGCGCGCCGGCTTCGACGCCTTCGAGGTCAAGAAGCAGGCCGACGCCGAGGCCTTCACCGAGACCGTGAAGCGCTATTCGGTGTTCTACCAGCCGGCCGGCGACGGCCGGATCTCCGCGCTGCATCAGCGCCTGCAACTGCGCCATTCGGAGAGTGCCGGGCTGTGAGCACGCTGGCTGCATCGCCTTCCGTTGCGGAGATCCCAGTCGCGGCGCTCGACGCCGCGTTGCGCACCGCTGCGCCGCAGGAGATCATTGCTGCCGCTCTCGGGGCGATCGGGCGCGAGCGGCTCGCCGTGGTGTCGTCGTTCGGCACGGAGTCGGCGGCGCTGCTGAAGGTCACGGCCGATGTCGATCCGGCGATTCCGGTGATCTTCCTCGACACCGGGCACATGTTCGCAGAGACGCTCGCCTATCGCGACCAGCTGATCGAGCTCCTCGGCCTGCGCGACGTGCGCTCGATCAAGCCGGATGCCGCAGCACTGAAGCGCGAGGACGCCGACAAGGAGCTGTGGTTCTCCGACCCCGACGCCTGCTGCCGGATCCGCAAAGTCGAGCCGCTGGCGCGCGCGCTGGCGCCGTTTACGGCCTGGATCAATGGCCGCAAGCGTTTCCAGGGCGGCCTGCGTGCCGCGATTCAAGTCGTCGAGCAGGACGGCGCCCGGGCGAAGTTCAACCCGTTCGCCAATGTCACCCGCGAAGACATCGCGGACATCTATCGCTCCGCGAACCTGCCGCAGCATCCGCTCATGGCCGCCGGCTTCCGTTCGATCGGCTGCATGCCCTGCACCAGCCGCTCCGACACCGGCGAGGACGACCGCGCCGGACGCTGGCGGGGCCGCGGCAAGACGGAATGCGGCATCCACACGGTGGTGACGTCGTCGAGCTAAGAGACACCACAGGATTTCAGGACCGTCGGTAACACTTGTTCGCCGTTGTCGGCCCGGATCACAAAGGTGAAATTGGTCACAGTGTCCGCCCATATGATCTTGTCGGCGGTCGCGCTGAGATCTGCAGAGTCAGGCGGCGCGAGATCCCAGAGCATCAATCCGGTGCCTGCGAAAGACGAGGCCTTAAGCCCCTCAACCTTGAACAGCATGACGCCGTCCTTCTCCGTCTTGCCGGGCAGATAGGTCGCAGACGCTTTCAGCGTGCGCTGCTTGGCATCCTGCAATTCCGCGGGCCTGTCCTTGAGATTGCGGAGAGGCGGAGGGACAGCACCATCGCGGTCGACGATATAGAGCGCTATGGATTGATCGAGGCAGCGCAGCATTCCCGGATATTTCTTCGTCTTTAGCCGAACGTCGATCCGGGCAACCGGGCCGCCGTCGATCTCGCCGACCCGGAAGCCGGTCCGATCGTCGGCCCGGGCGACCGTGGACATCACCAGCAGAGCGGGGAAAGCGGGCAACACGATTGTCATGATGGCCAGCTTCAGCCAGCGTGCGAGTGCGCTCCCGTCGATCACGTCCCTCGTTGCCACCGCTCTGTTCTCCCGCTGAGGTTGCCGGCTATTTTGCGAACATAAAGTGAACAATGTCAAGCCTCGCCCTGTTGCAATCTTTTCGAGATCGCGCCCTATCGTGGTCACCAGCGCGCCGATGACGGCAATGTGTCGCGGCAAAGAATGCCAATCCCGTTGCGCGGCGCTTCATAGCAAAATGCCCATGTCCTGCCGGAAACAAGAAAATCCGCTTTCGTTGACTCTGACGTGCACATCCGGCGATCTGGCGTGCGCGCCTGCAACATCGCGGGGCCTGGAAATGGAGTGCTCGAATGATGCGGCGTGTTCTGGCTGTGGTCGCGGGACTGGCATGGGCAGGCCCGGCCTATGCGGCCGACATCACCCTGCTCAACGTCTCCTACGACCCGACCCGTGAGCTCTACGTCGAGTTCAACAAGGCATTTTCGGCCGCCTACCAGAAGGAGACCGGCAAGAGCGTCGAGGTCAAGCAGTCGCATGGCGGCTCCGGCGCGCAGGCCCGCAGCGTCATCGACGGGCTGCAGGCCGATGTCGTGACTCTGGCGCTTGCCTATGACATCGACGCGATCGCCGGCAGGGGGCTGCTCGACAAGGAGTGGCAGAAGCGGCTGCCGCAGAATGCATCGCCCTACACCTCGACCATCGTTTTCCTGGTGCGCAAAGGCAATCCCAAGGGCATCAAGGACTGGGACGATCTGCTCAAGAAGGGCGTCGACGTCATCACGCCCAATCCGAAGACATCCGGCGGCGCGCGCTGGAACTACCTGGCCGCCTGGGGCTATGCGCTGAAGAAGTTCGGCTCGGCCGACAAGGCCAAGCAGTTCGTCGGCGACCTCTATCAGCACGTCCCTGTGCTCGATACCGGCGCCCGCGGCGCCACCGTGACCTTCGTGGAGCGCGGGGTCGGCGACGTTCTGCTTGCCTGGGAGAACGAGGCGCATCTGGCCCTGCGTGAGTTCGGCAAGGACAAGTTCGAGATCGTCGCGCCGCAGCTCTCCATCCTGGCCGAACCGCCAGTTGCGGTGGTCGACTCGGTGGCCGACAAGAAGGGCACGCGAAGTGTGGCTGAATCCTACCTGAAATACTGGTATACAAAGGAAGGTCAGGAAATTGCCGCACGCAACTCCTACCGTCCGCGCGATCCTGAGGTCGCGAAGAAGCATGAGGCTGACTTTGCCAAGGTCGAGCTGTTCACCATCGACGAGGTGTTCGGCGGCTGGACCAAGGCTCAGAAGGAACACTTTGCGGAAGGCGGGATCTTCGATCAAATCTACAAGAATTGATCGAATCATAGGGAACGAGTTGGTGACCGCCGGTCTGCTACGGCTTCGACGGCAAGGCAGAAAAAACGAAGGCAGTAAGCTGGTGTTGCGGCGATCTGCGACATTGCGCGTGAGACGCTGTCCCCGGTCTCGATCGACAAGACGAGACGGGGGGCCGCGGGCGGACACCACCATCGACTCGAGCCATCGACACTGATCATCAACGGACCAGGCCTTTTTTTGAACGTACTTGCACCACGCCGCAGCACCTTGCCGGGCTTTGGTCTCACCATGGGACTGACGCTGACCTGGCTGTCGCTGATCGTTCTGATTCCTCTGGCGGGACTGTTCGTCCGCTCGACTGATCTCAGCCTCGACCAGTTCTGGGGCATCGTCACCAGCCGGCGCACCTTGAGCGCGCTCAAGATCTCGTTCGGGCTCGCCTTCGCCGCGGCCTGCGTGAACCTGGTGATGGGCACCATCGTCGTGTGGGCGCTGGTGCGCTACCGCTTTCCGGGGCGCCGCCTGTTCGACGCGATCGTCGACGTTCCCTTTGCGCTGCCGACCGCTGTGGCGGGCGTGGCGCTGACGGCGCTGTTCACCCAGAAGGGCTGGCTCGGCGCGCCGCTCGCCGCAATGGGCATCAAGGTGGCGTTCACGCCGCTCGGCATCTTCGTTGCGATGATCTTCATCGGCATCCCCTTTGTCGTCCGCACCGTGCAGCCGGTGCTGATCGATCTCGATCCGGAGATCGAGGAGGCGGCGGCGAGCCTCGGCGCCGGGCGCTGGCAGATCGTGGCCCGCGTGATCCTGCCGAGCTTGACGCCGGCGCTGCTCACTGGCTTCGCACTCGCCTTTGCGCGCGCGGTCGGCGAGTACGGATCGGTGATCTTCATCGCCGGCAATCTGCCGAACGTCTCCGAGATCGCGCCGCTGCTGATCGTGATCCGGCTGTCCGAATTCCGCTACGCCGATGCCACCGCGATCGCGGTGGTGATGCTCGTCGTGGCGTTCCTGATCATCTTTGCCGTGAACCGGTTGCAGCGCTGGGCGCAGAGCCGGGCGCCCTTGAACTAGGACCCGACATGAGCGTGGAGATGACCCTGCAGGCGCCGTCCGTGGCATCGTCCGCGACCAGCCGGCGCGTCGCGCAGGCAGGCCGACCCGATCCGCGTACCGAGCCGCGCCTGGTCCGCATCGTCATCACGACGCTGGCATTGGCGTTCCTGTCGGTGTTCGTGGTGCTGCCGCTGATCGTCGTGTTCGTGGAAGCGTTCGGCAAGGGCATCGCGGCCTATTTCAGCGCGCTCGCCGATGCCGAGGCGTGGGACGCGATCCGCCTCACCCTGCTGGTGGCGCTGGTCTCGGTCGGGACCAATCTCGTGTTCGGCCTGTGCGCCGCCTGGGCGATCGCCAAGTTCGACTTCCCGGGCAAGACGTTCCTGATCACTCTGATCGATCTGCCGTTCTCGGTGAGCCCGGTGATCTCGGGCCTCGTGTTCGTGCTGTTGTTCGGCGCGCAGGGTTTCTTCGGTCCATGGATGCAGCGCCATGGCCTGCAGATACTGTTCGCCTTTCCCGGCATCGCGCTCGCGACCGTGTTCGTGACGTTCCCGTTCGTCGCTCGCGCGCTGATTCCGCTGATGCAGGAGCAGGGCACGCAGGAAGAGGAGGCGGCGGTCTCGCTCGGCGCGTCCGGCCTGCAGACCTTCTTCCGCGTCACCTTACCGAACATCAAATGGGGCGTGCTGTACGGCGTGCTTCTCTGCAACGCACGTGCGATGGGCGAGTTCGGCGCCGTCTCGGTCGTGTCCGGCCACATCCGCGGCGAGACCAACACGATGCCGCTGCTGGTCGAGATCCTCTACAACGAATACCAGATGGTCGCCTCGTTCGCGATCGCCTCGCTGCTGGCGATGCTCGCGCTGATCACGCTGGTCGTCAAAACCGTCCTCGAACGGCAACTCGATGAGGGAGGTCCGCGTGACCATTGAAGTCAGGGGTGTCGTCAAGACGTTCGGCACCTTCAAGGCGCTCGACGGCGTCGATCTCAAGGTCGCTGACGGCGAATTGCTGGCGCTGCTCGGACCGTCCGGATCGGGCAAGACGACCCTGCTGCGCATCATCGCGGGGCTGGAATGGCCCGACTCCGGCGAGATCCTGTTCGACGGAGAGAGCGCGCTCGATCGCGGCGCGCGCGAGCGCCACGTCGGCTTCGTGTTTCAGCACTACGCGCTGTTCCGGCACATGAACGTGTTCGAGAACGTCGCCTTCGGCCTGCGCGTGCAGCCGCGCCGCGTCCGCAAGAGCGAGGCCGAGATCCGCGCGCGCGTGAAGGAGCTGCTCGATCTCGTCCAGCTCGACTGGCTCGCCGACCGCTATCCGAGCCAGCTCTCCGGCGGCCAGCGCCAGCGCATCGCATTGGCGCGCGCGCTCGCGATCGAGCCGCGCATCCTCCTGCTCGACGAGCCGTTCGGCGCGCTCGATGCCAAGGTACGCAAGGAGCTGCGGCAATGGCTGCGCACCCTGCATCACTCCATCAACGTCACCTCGATCTTCGTCACCCACGACCAGGAGGAGGCGCTCGAGGTCGCGCACCGCGTGGTGGTGATGGACAAGGGCCGCATCGAGCAGGTCGGCTCGCCGAGCGACGTCTATGACGCGCCGGCGACCGCCTTCGTCCACGGCTTCATCGGCGAGTCGATCATGCTGCCGGTGGAGATCACCGGCGGCGCCGTGCATCTGAACGGACGGCCGCTGGACATTGCTGCGCCTGGCGATGCCGCGGGCGCGTCCACTCTGTTCGTGCGTCGTCACGACATGCTGATCGGTCCGGCTGACAGCGGCACGCTGCATGGTGCCGTGACCCACGTCCGCAGCTTCGGCCCGGTGCAGCGCGCCGAGATCGCGCTGACGGAGGGATCCACCATCGAGATCGACGCGCCACGCGACCGCGACCTCCGCATCGGCGAACGGGTCGGATTGAAGCCACGGCACTATCGGATTTTTGCGGGCGGGTGACGACACGCTGAGCTCAGCCCCGACTATAGGTAGTTGGTCCAAGACAGTCGGCCAAACAGGAAGCCCGGCAACGTCCTAATTGGCGCAGCTGCGCGCCGTAGCCTCCGCTGTCGTCCCGGCGAACGCCGGGACCCATACCGGGTGATGTCGCGGCTAGAAACGGCTGGTCGTCCCGCCTGCCTCGAACCACTCCCTGGGGTTATGGGTCCCGGCGCGGAGGCCGGGACGACACCGGCTTTGGGGCGCCTTGCTCGTCACACGATTGGCAGGGCTAAAGAGGCTTTGTCCCACCCGGCAGGCTTGACCGCGCCGCTCTTATGGTCAACGAACCGTAACCGGCCGGAATGGCCGCAATTGTACCGACGGAACTTACCGCCGATTCACCTTTCAGCCACGGTTGATGTGCAACAACCCGCCTCTCGTATCGGCATAGGGACTGGTTCATTGAAGCATCGGGCACTCGCTTTCTCCTTGGCATTCCTGCTCGCCGGCTGCGCGGCCGAGACGCCGGTCGTGCAGGCGCCGACGATGTATGCCGACATGGCGGTCGCGGGCGCCAAGCTCGATGCTGTCGCTGCCGCGACGATGATCTCGCAATACCGCCAGAACAACGGGCTCGGCACGGTCGAGGTCGATCCCGAGCTGATGCGGCTGGCGGAGTCGCAGTCGCAGGCGATGGCCGACAAGAACAAGCTCGATCATGACGTGCGCGCCCCGCTGGCCAAGCGGCTGAACGGCGCGGGCTACGACGCCACCGTCGCGGTCGAGAACGTGTCGGCCGGCTATCACACGCTGGCGGAAGCGTTTTCCGGCTGGCGCGACTCGCCGCCCCACCGCGCCAACATGCTCAAGAGCGGTGTCACAAAAATAGGCATCGCCGCGAGCTATGCTCCGAACACCAAGTACAAGGTGTTCTGGACCATGATCCTCGCCGCGCCGGACGGCAAGAAGCCGTCATAACGGGCAGGCCCGCTCCGGGCCTGTGCAGCGGAGGCGCGCTCGACGCCGACACGCGTCCCGGTGCAGGGTGCTATCCCTGGGGGTGGATTGACGTCACCGCGAAGTGACGCCACGGTGGCGCCTTGCTTTGCTAATGACCGCAGTAATGACGCAACATCCATTTCCCCCGCTGCCTGCAACTCCAGCCGAATCGCAACGCGTGCTCGTCCTGCAGGGCGGTGGCGCGCTCGGCTCCTATCAGGCCGGCGCCTATCAGGCGCTGTGCCATTTTGATTTCGAACCGGAATGGGTCGCCGGTATCTCGATCGGCGCCATCAATGCCGCGATCATCGCCGGCAACGACCGCGAGAAACGCATCGGCCGTCTCAAGGAATTCTGGGAGATGGTGTCGTCGCCGGTGCCGTGGAAGCCGCTGCTCAATGGTGATCATCACCGCTCGGCCTTCAACGAAGTCAGCGCCGGGCTGATCGCAGCGTTCGGCGTGCCCGGCTTCTTCACGCCGCGCTTTCCGCCGGCGCCGCTGTGGCCGTCGGGCACGCCGCAGTCGGTCAGCTATTACGACACCGCGCCGCTGAAGCGGACCTTGGAGCGGCTGGTGGATTTCGACCGCATCAACGATCTGAAGACGCGGCTCTCCGTCGGCGCCGTCGGCGTCACCACCGGCAATTTCACCTATTTCGACAATGTCGAATTCAGCAAGCGGGGCAAGCGGATCGGGCCCGAGCACATCATGGCGTCGGGCGCGCTGCCGCCCGGCTTCCCGCCGGTCGAGATCGATGGCGAGCACTATTGGGATGGCGGCATCGCCTCCAACACGCCGCTCGACTACGTGCTCGACATGGAGACCGATCGCGATCTCCTGATCTTCCAGGTCGATCTGTTCTCCGCGCGCGGCGATCTGCCGCGAACGCTGCTGGAGGCCGCGGAGCGCGAGAAGGACATTCGCTATTCCAGCCGGACGCGGATGAACACCGACAAGAACCGCATGATCCACAACACGCGCAAGGCGCTGCGCGAGCTCTACGCCCGGCTGCCGGACGAGCTGCGCAACGATCCGTCGCTCGAGATCCTGTGCAAGGCGGCGCAGGAGAACACGGTGACGGTGGTGCACCTGATCTATCGCAGCAAGAGCTACGAGAGCTCATCGAAGGACTACGACTTCTCCCATGTCGCGATGGTCGAGCATTGGGAGGCGGGCGTGCGCGACGTCCACCAGTCGATGCGCCACAAGGACTGGCTGCAGCGGCCGCAGTCCGGCGAGACCATGGTCACCTACGATCTCACGCAGGACGGCAGTCCCGCTGCCGCCAAGAAGGAGTGAAGCAATGACGACGAATCTGAAGGGCAAGACCGCGGTTGTGACCGGCTCGACCAGCGGCATCGGGCTGGCCTATGCACGCGCCTTCGCCTCCGCCGGCGCCAACATCGTGCTCAACGGCTTCGGCGCGCCTGCCGATATCGAGAAGGAGCGGGCGGCGATCGAGAGCGACTACAAGGTCAAGGCGGTGCACTCGCCGGCGGACATGAGCAAGCCGGCCGAGATCGCCGGCATGATCGCGCTCGGCGAGACGACGTTCGGCTCGGTCGACATCCTCGTCAACAATGCCGGCATCCAGTTCGTCTCGCCGGTCGAGGACTTCCCGCCGGAGAAGTGGGAGCAGATCATCGCGATCAACCTCTCCTCGGCGTTCTACGGCATCCGCGCGGCGGTGCCCGGCATGAAGAAGCGCGGCTGGGGCCGCATCATCAACACGGCGTCCGCGCACTCGCTGGTCGCCTCGCCGTTCAAGTCGGCCTATGTCTCGGCCAAGCACGGCATTGCCGGCCTGACCAAGACCGTGGCGCTCGAGCTCGCGACCTTCAAGATCACCTGCAACTGCATCTCGCCGGGCTATGTGTGGACGCCGCTGGTCGAGAAGCAGATTCCGGACACGATGAAAGCGCGCAACCTCACCAAGGAGCAGGTCATCAACGACGTGCTGCTGGCGGCGCAGCCGACCAAGGAGTTCGTGACATCCGAGCAGGTCGCGGCGCTGGCGCTGTTCCTGTGCGGTGACGATGCGGCTCAGATCACCGGCACCAATCTGTCGATCGACGGCGGCTGGACCGCGGCTTGATCGCCGCGCAAGCGCCGGACAAAGCGCCAGTTTCGCGCCGAGGCGGGTTTCGCTTCGGCGCGGTCCGTTCTACAAGCGTGCTTCTCTTGGACGCACGCCCACGGACCTCACCTTGCTGACCACCATCATCGGCCTCGGCGCCGCCACCTGCACCACATGCTCGTTCCTGCCGCAGGTCATCAAGGCCTGGCGCTCGCGCTCGACCCATGACATCTCGATGGGCATGTTCGTGCTGCAGACCACCGGCAACTCGATGTGGCTGCTGTACGGCGCGCTGATCAGCGATCTGCCGCTGGTCGTCGCCAACGCCATCACGCTCGGCCTGGTGGCGGCGATCCTCGGCTTGAAGCTGCGCTACGGCTAGCGGGACGCCAGCCGATCAGCTACGGCGCGCGAAGACGTTCGGGGTGGTGGAGGCGACGCTCTGGCCCGGAGGCAGCACGACCACGGTCGAGCCGAGCTGGACGTGGGTGTAGAGGTCGGCGACGTCGGTGTTGGTCATGCGGATGCAGCCCGACGAGATCGCCTGGCCGATATATTCGGGCTGGTTGGTGCCGTGGATGCGGTACAGGGTGTCCTTGTTGCCCTCGTACAGATAGATCGCGCGGGCGCCGAGCGGATTCGCCGGGCCGCCGGCGACGCGCTTGGGATACGGCCCGAGGCGCGCCTGGATGTCGGCGGTCGGAACCCAGTCCGGCCATTCGGCGAGCTTGCCGACCGTGGCGACGCCGGAGAACGCCATCGCCTCCTCGCCGACGGCGACGCCGTAGCGGATCGCCTTGCGGTCCGGCAGAACGTAGTACAGGAAGCGCGCATCGGTATCGACGACGATCGTGCCCGGCTGCTCCTGCCTTGTGTAGTCGACGATGTGCCGCTGGAACTGTTGCGGGATCTGCGCCTCGGCATAAGGCGCGCGCGACAGCAACTGGCGGTCGCGCGGCGTCAACGCCGCGTCCGACGTCGGCGACAGCGTCGCTTCCATGCAGCCGGCCAGCATCACGGTTCCGGCCAGCGAGAGTGCGACCCCCAGTCTCGACATCTCATTCTCCCCCAGCGCGCGATCAAATCATGTGCCTGGAGGATCGCGCCAATATCAAGGCGTTGCACCCAACACTTGCGTGATCGTCGCGCGCGGCGCGCTGCGCTCGCAGTTCCGACAAGACGAGGACAAGATGACGCAACAGATGCGTCAACATGGTTTCCTCAAGATGCCTTGCCGAAGGCGAGGACATGCAGCCCCAACCGCTGCTTGACGATCCGGAACAGCAGCACGGTCTCGAAGGCCAGCGACAGCGAGGTCGCCGCCGCGGCGCCGTGGCCGCCGAACTGCGGCACCAGCAGAATGCAGAGCACGAGGTTCATGACGAAGGCCGCCGCATAGGCCATGGCGCAGGCGCGCTGCTGGCCCAGCATGTTCAAGAGCCGCTCGACCGGCCCGATCGCGGCGCGCACGACGAGGCCGATCGCGGCGATGAACATGATGTCGTAGCCGGCGGTGAACTGCGCGCCGAACAGAAACAGCAGCGGCTTGCCGAGCGCGAGCAGCACCAGCGTCGCCGCGAGCGACGGCCAGAACGTCCACTTGATGGCATGCGCGACATAGGCCGACAGCCGCACCTTGTCGCCGAGCGCGTGATATTCGGCGAAGCGATGCGCCGTCGTCGCCGACATCGCGTAGTGGATGAACGACACCAGCGCGAGCGTCTTCACCACCGCGAAATAGATGCCGACCTCCTCGGAAGAGCGGAACTGCTGCAGCACCAGCACGTCGGTGTAGGACAGCAGCAGATAGAAGCTCTCGACCAGGAGGATCGGCAGCGAGATCGCGAGCCAGCCGCGCAGATCATATTGCTTCGGTCCCGGTTCGATGTGGAGGCGGAGCCTGTCGTTCAGCACCAGCATCTGGCCGAGCATCGCGAGCCACACCGCGGCCGCGCTCGCGGCCATCGCCGCGGTGGCGCCGAGATCGAGACCGAGCACGACGGCGCCGGCGGTGAAGCCGATGATCAGCGTCTGGCGGATGATGAATTGCGGCATCAGCCCGAGCGTCATCCAGTCGTGCGAGCGGGCGATGCCGTCCTGGGTGTTGGCGACGACGAAGGCCGGCAGGGTGAGGCAGCCGATATAGAGCGGCATGCGCTCGCCGGCGTCGATCCAGGGCGACAGCAGCGCGATCAGGCCGGCGAGCAGCAGCGCCGCGGCGGTGGACGTCGCCAAGGTCAGCCAGCGTCCGCCGGAGAGGAAGCCGCGCAGCAGCGCCTGCTGGCCCGAGGTGCGGTAGTCCGGAATGATCTTCTGCGCCGAGGAGGCGATGCCGACATCGAGCATGCTGCCGAGCAGCAGCACCCAGGTCCAGACATAGACGTAGGTGCCGTAGTCCGAGCCGCCCATCCAGCGCGCGAGCAGGATCTGGCTGAGATAGGCCAGGCCGGCGCTGAGCACGCGGATCAGGAAGATGGTGCCGGCGAGGCGGCGCGTCAGCGAAGCCTCGCCGCTGCCGCCGAGCGCCGCCAGGCGCGCCTTCAGGCGGGCCGCGAGGCCGGTCGGTGCGGGGTCATTGCGGGCATCCATCACGGCCACGGCGGGGGTCCGGCTCCACGGCCGCGCGGATGGCGGCGATGGTCCTCCCTATCAACGCAACGTTAAGATTGAGTTGGACCGGCGCCGCGTCGGTCGCGCGGCGCACCAGCCGTCACCGCAGAGTGAAATTGAACTCGTAAGACTTGTCGGGGCCGACCAGCGTGAATTTCAGCGCCGCGCCGTCCGGCTTCACGCCCGGCGGAACGCCGTCGAGCTCGAAGGCGAAGCGCTTGATGCCCGGCACGCCGCTGTCGCGCACGGTCGGGATCGGCAGCGCCCAGTCGGGCGTCGGACCCTCGACATAGAGCTGGACGCTGCGCGGATCGGCGACGGCGACGTCGACGACGACGTCCTTCTGGCCGTCGCGCTTGACGTCGCGGATCGTCAAGGGATTGGCATCGCCGACAGTGGCCGGCTTCGGCACCGTGTCGAGGGCCGCCGAGAGCGTCGTATCTTCGGTGCTGGCGACGCTGGTGAAGGCGAGCTCGGCCTTTGCCTCGACGGGAATGCAGATCTTCTCGCAAACCGCGTAGCTGATGTCGGCGCGCAGGGTCATCGGCTTGTCGGGGTTCTTGGCGACGATGCGCAGCGGCAGCACGACCTGATCATGATAGCCGAGCGAGTGTCCACCGGCGCCGTCATCGAACTTTGTCGGCGCGGGCCACAGAACCGTCACCGCTTCGACGTTCTCCGACTTGGAAAAGTCGAACCGTGGCGGCACGCCGGAATCGCCGGGCGTCCGCCAATAGGTCTTCCATCCCGGCTGCAGCGCAAGGGCGATGCCGCCCAGCATGACCGGACCGCTGCGCGAGCCCGCGAGCAGGCGCACCGCGGAGTGGCTGTCGCGCTGCCAGGGCGAGGAATCCTGCGCCTGCGCGCCGAACGCAAGGCAGGATGATACGACGGTCGCGACCAGCAGTGTGGCAGAGTGGTGAGGAACCAAGGCGGACATGAGACGTCTTTAGAGTGCGGTTCGGGCGCAAACCATTGAAATGCTTGTGAGCAGATTTCCTCGCGAGGACCTGAACCTTGATTGACAGATGCGCATCCCAATATCAGGATATCGATGATCATGAGAGTCCTTGCGGATGAATCCTGAGGCAAAAAGGCTGGGCGACATTCGCCGCAAAGTGACGGGGATCGGGGATCACACCTCTCACGGTGGTTACCTCGACGGCCAGCTGCTGGTTGCAATGCCCGTGATGGGCGATTCCCGTTTCGAGCGTTCGGTGATCTATCTCTGCGCGCACTCGGCCGAGGGCGCCATGGGTATCATGGTGAACCGGCCGGCGGGCAGCATCGACTTCCCTCAGCTCCTGATGCAACTGAATATCATCGAGAAGAGCGATCAGATCAGCCTGCCCGACAGCGCCGAGACGATGAAGGTGCTGAGCGGCGGCCCGGTCGATACCGGCCGCGGCTTCGTGCTGCATTCGAGCGACTACTTCATCGCCAACGCGACCTTGAAGATCAACGACGGCGTCTGCCTGACGACGACCATCGACATCCTCAAGGCGATCGCCAAGGGCGACGGTCCAAAGCACGCGATCCTCGCGCTCGGCTATGCCGGCTGGCGCGCCGGCCAGTTGGAGGAAGAGATCCAGGACAATGGCTGGCTGCATTGCGACGCCGATCCGGAGCTGATCTTCGGCGACAATGTCGACGCCAAATACGATCTCGCGCTGCGCAAGATCGGCATCGATCCCGGCATGCTGTCCAACGCCGCCGGGCACGCGTAGAGGCGATCATCCTGCTGATGGTCCGGCGCGCGCCGGGATCGAAGAAGCGCGTTATCGAGGTATCGCCTGTTTCTCCAACCGTCATTGCGAGCGAAGCGAAGCAATCCAGAGTCCCGCCCGCGACTCTGGATTGCTTCGTCGCTTCGCTCCTCGCAATGACGGCATCTCTCACGACAGTGTGTGAAAGGGCGCTACTCCGCCGCCTGCTGCGCCACCGTCGGTTCGGTGCCGGCGACCGTGGCGCGGCGCATGTCGCGCGGCTGCGACTGGTCATAGCGGCGGACGCGGTGCATGGTCTGCCTGTTGTCCCACATGATCAGGTCGTGCAGCCGCCATTTGTGGACGTAGACGAACTCGGGCTGTGTCGCATGTTCGGTGAGGTCGCGCAGCAAGAGCCGGCCCTCCGGCATGCTCATGCCGATGATGGCGCCGGCATGCGATGACAGATACAGCGACTTGCGGCCGTGCGCGGGATGCGTTCGCACCAGTCGCTGCCTGACCGGCTTGAACATCTCCTTCTCCTCATCGGTGTAGTCGAGGAAGCCGAGCGCACCGCGCGAATACATCAGCGAATGTTCGCAGACGAGATCCTCGATCTCGTCCCTGGTCTCCTGGTCGAGCGCGTCATAGGCGGCGCGCATGTCGGCGAATTCGGTGTTGCCGCCCTTCGGGTTCACGATGCGCGCGGAGAGAATCGAGTATTTCGCCGGGATCGGCCGGAACGAGCTGTCGGAGTGCCACAGGCAGTTGCCGAGATTGAACAGATGCGTGCGATGGTCCGGTGGCAGCGGCTTGCCATCCTTGCCAAGATTGGAGACGTCGTTGAGGCCAGTGGTTAGGCGGTAGTCTTCCTTCTTGGTGACGGTGCCGCCGCGCGCCTGCTCGCGCTCGCCGAAGCTGAGCGCAAAGGCGAGCTGCTGCGCGTCGGTGAGGTCCTGATCATGAAATACGAGAACGGCGTAGTGATCGATCGCGGCCTGCAGCTGCGCGACGTCGTCCCCGGCGAGAGGCTTGCGCAGATCGATACCGGACACTTCGCCGACGAAATGCGGGTGCAGCTGTCGGATGGCGATTGCCATGGTGTCCTCCTCGCGTCCTCATGAGGGCGGACTCCTGTCCGCTTCTTCTGATGGAGGCTACGCCGGCGATGTGCGAAGTCAACGCAAGGCGCGGAGCGCCGCGTGCACGGCTGTCATGCCGGGGCGGCAGACATCACGCATTGCGGGCCATCAGCCCGCCATCCACCGGGATCACCGCTCCGGTGAGGAACGAGGCGGCCGGCAGGCTCAGGCTCAAGGTCATGTGCGCCACTTCTTCGGGGTCACCATAGCGGCCAAGCGCGGTGCGGCGCCGCGCATAGACCGCCTTCTGCTCGTCCGGAATGCGCGCGGTCATGGCGGTCGTGATCGGTCCCGGACAGATGCAGTTGACGGTGATGCCATCGCGGCCGAGCTCGACCGCGAGCGCGCGCGTCAATCCGGTCACCCCGGCCTTTGCAGCCGAATAGGCGCTGTGCAGCGCAGTTGCGCCGAGCGCCTCGGTCGAGGCGATGTTGACGATGCGCGGGCTGTTCGAGCGGCGCAGATGTGGCAGCGCGGCACGGATGACGCGCTGCTGCGCCGTCAGCATGATGGCAAGCCCTCTGGCCCAGGCCTCGTCGTAGGCTTCGTCGTCGATCGCGACGCGCACCGAGATGCCGGCATTGTTGACGACGATGTCGAGTCCGCCGAAATGCGCGGCAGCGTCGCCGACGACGGCGCTGATGGCGTCGCGGTCGGCGAGGTCGAGCCTCCAGCCACGCGCCGTTCCGCCGCCGGCCAGGATATCCGCCGCCACGGCGTGGGACCCGTCCTCATCGACATCGGTGACTGCGACCCTGGCGCCTTCATCGGCGAACACGCGCGCGGTCGCGCGCCCCATCCCCGACGCTGCGCCGGTGATCAGGACGATCAATCCCTTGACCGAGCGGCTGAGTTGCCTGTGCTGGTGCATATTTGCGGCTCACGGAAAAATGCGCATCGCATGCGCGCCGTTGAGATTATCACTGATCGAACGCATTCGGTAGGCACCGATCCGGCATGGCCGAATTCTCGTTGCTGACGACACGGATCAACAAACCGGAGTGATCATGGTGCTCTCCACGACCTTCATGCGCTTGGCATTGGTGATGGGACTCGTTGCGACCACGGCTGCGCGAGCCGAGAGCATCAACGCCGGCGATCGCAAGGCAAGCGCGGTGCGGCCGTTCGAGGCGCGGAGCGTTGCCGAGTTCGATACGCCCTGGGCCATCGCCTTCCTGCCCGACGGGCGGATGCTGGTCACGGAGAAGCCCGGCCGGATATTTCTCGTCACGCAGGATGGGAAGAAGATCCAGATCGGCAACGTGCCTGCGGTCGCGGCGCGCGGACAGAACGGTCTCCTCGACATCGCGGTGTCGCCGAGCTTCGCGACGACGTCGCAGATCTATCTCACCTACACCGAGCCGAGCAGCGAGGGCAGCCGGCTCGTGCTGACCCGCGCAGTGCTGTCGCTCGCAAACGACAGCGCCGCGCTGACCGACCCCACCGTCATCTGGCGCCAGACGCCGGCCGGCGGCGGCGGCCAGCCCGGCGGCATCATCGCGTTCGATCCGTCGGGAACGCATCTGTTCCTGACCATCGGCGACCGCATGCAGCCGAACAGCGCGCAGGATCCACGGCAGGCGCGCGGAAAAGTGCTCAGGCTCAATCTCGACGGCGCGACTCCGTCGGACAATCCCATGGCCGAGGACAAGGGCGTGCCGGCCCAGACGTGGACCAGCGGCCACCGCAATCCGTACGGGCTCGCCTTCGCATCAGATGGCAAGCTCTGGCTGCACGAGATGGGACCGCGCGGCGGCGACGAGCTGAACCTGATCGAGCCGGGCAAGAACTACGGCTGGCCGCTGGTGTCCAACGGCGACAACTACGACGGCACGCCGATCCCGCGGCATGCGACGCGGCCCGACCTCGCGCCGCCGCCGCTGTATTGGGATCCCGTGATCGCGCCGGCCGGCCTCGTCTTCTATGATGGTCCGATGTTTCCGCAATGGAAGGGATCGGCATTGATTGGAGGCTTGCGGGCGCAGGCGCTGGTCCGCGTTGCCTTCCGGCCCGATGGTCAGCCTGACGAGGCCGAGCGCTGGGACATGGGCGAGCGTATCCGAGATGTCGCCGTGGCGCCGGATGGCGCTGTCTGGGTGATCGAGGACGATTCGCCCGGCCGCCTGCTGCGGCTGACGCCGATGAATTAGCTGCGCAGCAGCATTGATGCGAAAGGTGCCGATGCCGGTGTCGCCACAGCCGCGATGCCGTTGACAGGGCCTGCGCCGATCCCCACACCATCCGACAAACAACAATGGAAGGAGTGGGGAGATGAACGCACTCGATTTCACGGGACGTTCGGTGCTGGTGATCGGCGGATCGAGCGGCATCGGCAACGGCATCGCGCAGGCGTTTCGCGCGCAGGGCGCGCGCGTCGACGTCAGCGGCACGCGGGCGAGCGCCGCCGATTATGCCGAAGGCGAGGGCTCCGATCTCGCAGGGGTGAACTACCATCAGCTCGATGTGAGCGATCCCGGCGCGATCGAAAGCTTCGCGCCGCGGCTCGATCGGCTCGATGTGCTGGTGCTGGCGCAGGGCGCGGTGTTGTACCGCCGCGGCGAATTCGCCATGGAGGGCTTCCGCAAGGTGGTCGAGGTCAACCTCATCAGCCTGATGGCCTGTGCGACGAAATTTCACGGCCTGCTGCGCGATGCCAGGGGCGCGCTCATCATCGTCTCGTCGACTGCGGCCTATCATTCGACCATGGGCAATCCGGCCTACAACGCCTCGAAGACCGGCGCGATGGGATTGACGCGAACCCTGGCTGAGGCGTGGGCGGAAGACGGCATCCGCGTCAACGGGATCGCGCCCGGGCTCGTCGACACCAAGATGACCAAAGTGACGACCGCCAATCCGAAGCGCCTCGAGGGCGCGCTGCAGCGCATCCCGCTGCGGCGGCTGGGGACGCCGCAGGACATGGCCGGTGCGGCGCTGTTCCTGGCCTCGCCACTGTCGTCCTACATCATCGGCCAGACCCTCGTCGTCGACGGCGGCCTGATTTTGTAGTCGTTCGGAACCTGCGCCGCGCTGGCCGGTTAGCAGGCCAGCAATCCCGCACAGTGCAGAGAAGGAGAGCGGCAATGGATCAGGATCGGCTGACCGGTACGGCCAAGGATGTCGCAGGCAAGATCGAGGGCGGCGTCGGCGAGATGTTGGGCGACAAGAGCACGCAGGCCTCGGGCCGTGCACGCGAGGCCGCGGGCGTCGTGCAGAACATGTATGGCCAGGCCAAGGACGCGGCGCGCGAGGCCGGCGATGCGGCGATGGATTTCGCCAAGGATAAATTCGGTAACGGCTCCGAGACGCTGCGTGACGGCACGCAGGCCCTGACCAAGCGGGTTCAGGACAATCCGATGGGCGCGCTCCTGGTCGCCGGCGGCATCGGCTTCCTGCTGGCGATGCTGATGCGCTCGCCGAGTCGGCCGCAGCCGCCGCAGCGCTGGCGCTACTGAATCCGTAAGTCCCCCTGACGATCAGATGACAATCGGCCCGCATTCGCCGCGAATGCGGACCGATCTTGTTGTGGGCATTTCGTTTCGGACGATCGCGTCGATCACCCCTGGCGCTCAGGCGCGGCCACGATCAGCGTCCCTGGGACTCCAGCGCTGCCGCCGAGCGGCCGACCGATGCTGGCGGCCGCGGCGGCACGTTCGGATTGCGCGCGGCAGGGGGCCGTGCCGGCTGCTGAGGCGCGCCGAAGCCGAAGAATTCACGGACGCCCTGACCTGGCTGATTCGGCTGCTGTGCCTGGGCTGGCGGCTGCTGGCCGGGGGCCGTCGGCGCGGTCAGCCGCTTTTGTCTCGGTGGCGCCGGTGTCGGCGCGGCCGGGGTTGCTTCCGCCGGCGTGGTCGCTGCCATCGGCGCTTCGGGCCGGGTCAGCTCCTTCGGCGGCTCCTTGGCCTGTTCGCGGCCGACCTCGCGGCGGGGCCAGACGAAATCGTCGGCGCGGCCGGCCGGCGGGCTCAGGGCCTCGCCCTTGACCAGGGTTCGGGCCGCCAGCGCGTCGACCGCCGCAGGTCGGGAGCCGGGGCCGCCCAGCAACTGGTCGGTGCCGACGGATGACGCCACCAGCGGCAGGATCGGGCCGGCGACCGGCCGCGGCGCCGGCTGGCCGGGCACGGCATTGGCGTCCGGCGTCGCCGGCTCGTTTGGCAGCTCGAGCGGCGCAGAACGGGCCGCGAGCAGCCGGTTGATCTCTCGCTCGGCATAGTGGGCGAGCTTGCGCGCGCCCGGCTTGGTGAAATAGACGCCGTCATAGGAGCGCAACTGGCGGATCTGGCCCTCGAAGTCCGGGCCCTTCTGCAGGAAGCGGCCGGACTCGTCGACGAAGCCGTCCCAGACATCGACATAGGTGATGCCGGCCTTGCCGGCGGCATCGCGATACAGCGAGTCGAGGAACAGCGTGTCCGCCGTGCCCTTGGGACCGCGAACCGCGGGCAGGCCGACCCAGAGCACGGGCACGCCCTTGCTCTTGGCGATCGCGATCATCTCCTCGATCTTCTTCGCATACAGCTCGACCCAGCGCTCGTCCCGGAACTCATAGAGGCCGCCCGGCGAGCGGGCGGCCTTCTCCGGTGCCGCGACCGCGGGCGTGTCGTTGTCGACCTCGTCCTGCGGCAGATCGGTATCGGCAGCCTTGTCGTCGGGCTTGGCCGCCGTGTCGGCCTTGCCGTCCGGCTTGGCTTCGCCCGGCTTGGCCTCACCGGGCTTTGTCTCGCCGGGCTTGGCCTTGGCATCCTTTTTGGCCTTGTCGCCCTTCTTGTCGTCCGGCTTCTCGGTCTTCTCCACCGCAGGCTCGCGCAGCGAGATGCGGTCGTTGAGGCCGAGCATGATGACGATGGCGTCGGCGCGCTCGGTCGCCAGGATGCCCTTGGCGGCGGCGGCCCAGTCGGCCGGCTCGCCCCTGGGCTGGTACTTGATGAGGCCCGACGTGGTCCTGATCCTGCGGGTCACGCCCATGTCGGGCTGCTCGGCATAGGCCTCTTCCAGGCCATAGGCGAGCCAGTCGGCCATGGCGTCGCCCAGCACCAGCACGTAGCGGTCCGGCGCGCCGTCACGTTTCTCCGGCGGCGGCGCCTTGGAATAGTCCTGGATCACCCGCTTGGGCTGTTGCTGCGGGAACGGAGCGAAGAAGTCGCCGCCGAACCAGCCTCCGCCACCTCCACCGCCGCGCGGGGCCGGGCGGGGCGAAGCGAACGGGTTGAAGTTGAAGAACTGGGCCGAGGCGGGGCCGGCGATGCCGACGAGCATGGCGATGACGACCGCCAGCACGACCAGCGGGCCGGGCTCGTTCAACAGCTTGAGGATGGACTTCAGCTTTGACATGCGCACCCGTCGCGCGGCGTGATCGTGACGATCCATATAATAGGACGCGAATCAGGCCGCAAACGGGCATTCACCGGATGGTGTTGACGGCGCCGGTAATCACCCCAGAAGGTTACCGGCAGGGCAGGTTGGGCTGCGATCAGCGCGCCCGCAGCCGTTCGAGCACGTCCGAGGTGGCAAATCCGTCCGCCGGCGCCCCGATCGAGGCCTGGAAGTTCCGCAGCGCCTCGCGCGTCTGGCCACCGAACTGGCCGTCCGGCGTTCCGCGGTAAAATCCGCGCTCGGCGAGCAATTGCTGCAGCTCGAGCCGCTCGCCGCGCGACAGCGTTCGCTCCTCGCGCGGCCAGGCCTGAACGAACGGCGGCGCGCCGCGCAGGCGGTCGGCGAAGTGTCCGATCGCCAGCGCATAGGCTTCCGCAGGGTTGTATTTCATGATGACGCGGAAGTTCTGCAGCATCAGGAAGCCGGGGCCCTGGGCGCCGGCCGGCGCCAGCAGATAGGCCTTTTCGGCGCTAGTCGGGAACGGCTGACCATTGGCCCGTCGCAGGCCGAGCTGTTCCCACTGGCGGAAGCTCATGCTCTTGGCGCGGTCGGCGAGCATGTAGTTGAAGCCCTGGGGCACCACGACCTCGTAGCCCCAGCTCTGGCCGCTCTGCCAGCCGTCCTTCTTCAGATTGTTGGCGGTCGAGGCGATCAGGTCGGCCGGATTGTCGACGACGTCGCGGCGGCCGTCACCATCGGCATCGACGGCGAAGCGCTTGAACGCGGTCGGCATGAACTGGGTCGGGCCGAAGGCGCCTGCCCAGGAGCCGCGCAGCTGCTCGGGGCGCAGATCGCCGCGATTGAGGATTTCCAGGGCGGAGAGGAACTCATCCTTGAAATAGGCCTGGCGGCGGCCGATGCAGGCGAGCGTCGCGGTCGACTGCAGCACGCTGCGGTCACCGATCTGGGTCGAGTAGTTGGACTCGATGCCCCAGATCGAAGCGACGATGTAACGGTCGACGCCGTAGGCGCGCTCGGCCGCGTCGAACTGCGGCTTGTACTTCGCCAGCACCTCGCGGCCCTTCGCCAGCCGGTTGTCGTTCACCAGGATGTCGAGATAGTCCCAGATCGATTTGGTGAATTCGGGCTGCGCGTCGAGCAGGTCCATGATGCGCAGGTCCGGCGACAGGCCGGCGGTAAAGCGCTGGAAATTGTCCTGCGTGATGTTGCGCCTTGCGGCATCTGGCCACATGCCGGCGACGCAATTGTCGAAATTGCCGGCGGCCTCGCGGATCGCCGCCGCCGTCATCAGCGGATGGCCGGAGGCGCCGTCCTCGCCGCTCCACGGCTGCGGCCCGCCGGCGGCAGGGGGCTGGTTGGGGGCGGGGTTGCCCTTGGTCAAGGTGCCCGTGAACAGGCCGTCGAGAAAGTTCAGCGGCCCGCCGCCGGATTGCGCGACAGCGGAACCGGACACCACCGTCAACGCCGTGACCAGAACCGCCGCGCCGGCACCCGCCTTCAGAGCTGTCAGCATCACGTTCCGTCGCATCATGTCTCGATCCAGATCGCATGGAAGATCGGCCTCCACGAGGCCCGGTCCTGCTTAACGGGAGATTAACAAGGTTAACGATTTCCGCAGCGAAATTTAGCCGTTCGGTCCATGTCGAGCGGAACACCGGACCAACATCCGCCTTTGTTCTCGGCTGCAAACGAGCTACCTAAAATGCGATCGATTTCGCATTCATATCGCCACAAGGTCTAGTCATCCCCATGAAGATCCGCAAAGCCGTTTTTCCGGTCGCCGGTCTCGGCACCCGCGTCCTTCCCGCCACCAAGGCGATGCCGAAGGAAATGCTGACGATCGTCGACAAGCCGCTCATCCAATACGTCTTCGATGAAGCCAAGGAGGCGGGCATCGAGCATTTCGTGTTCGTGACCGGGCGAAACAAGACCGCGATCGAGGATCATTTCGACCGCATGTACGAGCTCGACGCGACGCTCGCGGCGCGCGGCAAGAAGACCGAGATGGAAATCCTAGCGCGCGACCAGCCGGAGGCTGGCGCCGTCAGCTTCACCCGCCAGCAGGCCCCGCTCGGGCTCGGCCATGCCGTGTGGTGCGCGCGCGACATCGTCGGCGACGAGCCGTTCGCGGTGGTGCTGCCGGACGAACTGGTGCTGAACGCGCCGGGGTGCCTGGCGCAGATGATCGCCGCCGCGAACAAGCTGCCCGAGAAGAGCAATGTGCTCGCGGTGCAGGAGGTGCCGGCCGACCAGACCCATCAATACGGCATCTGCGGCGTCGGCAAGCGTGACGGCAAGATCTTCGAGGTCGACGGCATGGTCGAGAAGCCGGCCAAGGGCACCGCGCCGTCGAACTTCTCGATCACCGGCCGCTACATCCTGCAGCCGGAGATCTTCAAGATCCTGGCGACGCAGGAGCGCGGCGCCGGCGGCGAGATCCAGCTCACCGACGCGATGATCGGGTTGTCCAAGACGCAGAAATTCTACGGCGTGGATTTCGACGGCGAGCGGCACGATTGCGGCTCGAAGTCCGGCTTCCTGAAGGCCAACATCGCCTTCGCCATGGCGCGGCCCGACCTGCGCGATGGCCTGCGCGAGGACATGAAGCGCTATCTCGACGGCAAGGGCTGAGGCCAAGCCGACGAGAAATGCCGCGCCTTCGAGACAGTTGGTGGCATCACGCCGCCAGCGAGGCCGCGGGTGACGGGTTATGCACCGCTGCGCTGGCGCAGCGGTTGCGGCCTGCGGCCTTGGCCATGTAGAGGGCGCGGTCGGCGGCATTGAGCAGGCCGGTCCAATCCGTGTCGCGCGACGGCGTGACACTGGCGGCACCGATGCTGATCGAGGTGGTGCACGCCTCTCCCGCCCACAGCTTGACCTTGCTGCGGATCGTCTCCGCGACGCGCAGCGCATCCGCTTCCGAGGTCCCCGGCAGCAGCACCGCGAACTCCTCGCCGCCATAGCGCGCGGCGCAATCGCCGGCGCGCCGCACCGAATCGGAAATGCACACGGCAATGCCGACCAGCACCTGGTCGCCGGCCTGGTGCCCGTGGGTGTCGTTGTAGCTCTTGAAGTGATCGGCATCGATCATCAAGAGCCCCAGCGGCGCGCCGGCGCGCTGCGCCCGCCGCCATTCGAGCTCGATGGTCTCGTCGAACTTGCGCCGATTCTTCAGACCCGTCAGCGGATCCGTGGTCGCGAGCTGCTCCAGTCTGGATTCGACCTTCGCCCGGAGCTGGATCTCGCGCGCGGCGACCTGCGTCGCGGCCAGGACGAACACGATCAGCGCCAGCATCATCGCCCCGATCTCCGCAGCCTCATGGCGCCAGTAGGCATAGACGCTGTCCCACGACTTGCTGGCGATCACGACCAGCGGCTCATTGGCGTTGCGCCAGACCAGGAGCCGCGGCAGATCGTCGAGCGCGCCATGGCTGCTCGACCAGCCGGCCGGCTCGGTGAGCGCGCGGGTCACGGCCGGCGCCCGCGCCAGGTTGCGTCCGATCGCGGCAGGATCGAACGGCGCGCCGACGATGACGGTGCCGTCGCGCCGGAGCACGGTGATGTTGTCGCCCGTTCCGAGCGTGAGCCGCGCGAACAGGTCGCGGAAATAGCCGAGGCGGATCGAGCCGGCGACGACGCCGGCGAAGCGTCCGTCCGGCGTCGAGATGCGGCGACTGAGAACGATGGAATATTGGCCATGATGCTGGGCGGGCCGCCCGACATAGAGCCCGGTGTCGGGCCCGTCGCGATGCACCTGGAAGAAATCGGCGTCGCTGCGGTCCTCCGGCAGCGGGTCGAGCGTCGACGATTCGAGCGACAGCCGTCCGCGGGCATCGAACACCTGGATGGTGCCGAAATTCTTCGCGGTGGACGAACGGTCGAACAGGATCAATTGGCGGACCGGCTTGCTGACCTCGTTGATTTCGGGCAGCAACATGTTGCTGGCCACGGCCCGCAGCGAGAGATCGTAGAGCTCGACGTTGCGGCTGATGTCGGCGCCGATGCTGGCGGCCATGTTCTCCAGCGCCTGCCGGGCGCGGACCTCCTCGCTCCGGCGCAGGTCGATCATGACGCTGGCGCAGATGGCGGAGAAACCGATGATGGTCGAGATGGAGCAGGTGATCAGCGTGCGCGCCGAGAGCCGCCAAGGCTGCGTCGCCCGGCCCGTTCGGCGTGTCCAGCGCATCGGCTCGTCCCGTCCCCGTGAAACCCCGTCCGTAGACTGACGGATCAGGCCGAAGTAACGCATGTTAGGTTAACGAGCGGTTGCGTTCGCTGCGCCTGTCGTCAAGGCGGCCGCACACGCGCTTGTACGAGGGAGTCGAGACTTGCCGGACTATGATGCGCTTCGAGACTATCTCAAGCGGCAGACCCGCCCCGAACTGGTGCTCAGCCTCGAGGAGATCGAGGAGCTGATCGGCGACGGCCTGCCGCGCGCCGCGCAGCGCGCCTCGTGGTGGGACAGCCTGCGGAGTCCGCAGGAGAAGATGCCGCAGCGCGAGGCCTGCCTGGCGGCAGGCTATGTCGCGACCCGGCTGCCCGATGGCAAGGGCGTCCGCTTCCGCAAGCTGAAGCCGGAGCGCTGAGCTGCATCAGTGTCCGCGCAATTGGCCTACATCCTGCTTTCCGGGCGGTGCTGCAGTGTGGTTGAGCTTTCAGAGCGCGATCGAGCCCGCATTGTGACCGAGGATCTGGAGAGACGGACATGAACGAGCAGGACCTGCGCCACGAGATCGCCGCGGTCAAGGACGGGCGGCTATCGCGCCGTGACTTCGTGCAGCGGATGCTGGCGGCCGGACTGACGGCGCCGCTGGCCGGCATGATGCTGGCGCATTCGGGAGTGGCAATGGCGGCGCAGGAATTCCCCTACAAGCCGACCAAGGCGGGTGGCGGCGGCGCGCTGAAGCTCCTGTTCTGGCAGGCGCCAACCCTGCTCAATCCGCATTTTGCCATCGGCTCCAAGGACCAGGAATCCGCGCGCGCCTTCTACGAGCCGCTGGCCGGCTGGGACGCCGACGGCAATCTCGTCCCGGTGCTGGCGAGCGAGATTCCCAGCGTGGCCAACGGCACCGTCGCGGCCGACGGCACCTGGGTCATCTGGAAGCTCAAGCAGGGCGTGAAGTGGCACGACGGCCAGCCGTTCACTGCGGACGATGTGATTTTCAACTGGCAATATGCCACCAATACCGAGACGTCCGCAGTCACCATCGGCGACTACAGGGACCTCAAGACGATCGAGAAGTTTGACGACCACACCGTTCGCCTCGTGTTCAGCCGGCCGACGCCGCAATGGTTCACGCCGTTCGTCGGCGGCCGGGGTGCCATTATTCCGAAGCATCTGTTCAGCGACTACATCGGCGCCAAGTCGCGCGAGGCGCCGAACAATCTCAAGCCGGTCGGAACCGGTGCCTATCTGTTCGTCGACTTCAAGCCGGGCGACATCCTGACCGGCAGGCTCAATCCCGACTACCACGTTCCGAACCGGCCGCATTTCGACACGCTCGAGATCAAGGGCGGCGGCGACGCGGTATCGGCGGCACGCGCCGTGCTGCAGACCGGCGAATATGACTACGCCTGGAATCTGCAGGTCGAGGACGAGATCCTCGTCAAGCTGGAGACCGGCGGGACCGGGGTCGCCGAGATCGTGCCGACCGGCAATCTCGAATTCATCCTGCTCAATGCCACCGATCCCAATGTCGAGGTCGACGGCGAGCGGTCGAGCCTCAAGACCAAGCACCCGCTGTTCTCGGACCCGGCGGTGCGCGAGGCCATCAACCTCCTGATCGATCGCGCATCGATCCAGAAATTCGTCTATGGCCGCGGCGGCATCGCCACGGCGAACTGCGTCAACAATCCCGCGCGCTATCGCTCGCCCAACACGCGCTTCGAGTTCAACATCGACAAGGCGAACGAGATCCTGGAGAACGCCGGCTGGAAGAAGGGGACGAGCGGGATTCGGGAGAAGGACGGCAAGCCGCTGAAGCTCGTCTTCCAGACCTCCACCAACGGGCCGCGGCAAAAGAACCAGGCGATCGTCAAACAGGCCTGCCAGAAGGCGGGCATCGAGCTCGAGCTGAAGTCGGTGGTGGGTTCGGTGTTCTTCTCCAGCGACGTCGCCAATCCCGACACCTACACGCACTTCTATTGCGACATGGAAATGCTGATGATCACGATGTCGTCGCCCGAGCCGCAGGCCTTCATGACTCAGTACGTGTCGTGGGAAGTGGCGAGCAAGGCCAACAAATGGCAGGGTCGCAACATCTCGCGCTGGCAGAGCAAGGAGTATGACGATCTCTACAACGAGCTCACGCGCGAGCTCGATCCGGTGAAGCGTGCGGCGCTCTACATCAAGCTCAACGACACGGTCTGCGCCGGTCGTCACGTGCTGCCGGAGCTCAATCGTCCGCGCGTCAGCGGCATCCGCAAGGGTCTGCAAACCCATTCCTCGGGGTGGGACAACGACCTCTGGCAGCTGCCCAACTGGTATCGCGAGAGCTGAGCGCTGATCGCGGCGTTGATGCCGCAGCAGACCATCCCGGTGCGGGGCGACCGTCGCTTGCGACGTAGTTCCATTTTCCGGGATGCTCTGGCAGTCATTCTTCCCGCATCTGCGAAGTGCGACAATCGATCCATTCTTTATTGCGGAATTGGCCCGGATTCTGCTTTGACAGTCGCTTCGAAGGCTGATCCAATTTTGTGCAGTTCCTGATCGATGCATGACGGGGACGCGTTTTTTGGCATTCAGCACCACTTTGGAGTCGATGAATGAACGAGCGTGACCTCCGTAGCCAGATCGCTGATGTCAAAGCGGGACGCCTGTCACGGCGCGAATTTGTGCAGCGAATGATCGCCGTGGGGCTGACCGCACCAATGGCCGGCGCGATGCTCGCCCATTCCGGCGTTGCGATGGCCGCCGAGCCGATCGCATACAAGCCGCCCAAGGCCGGCGGCGGCGGCCCGCTCAAGCTGCTGTTCTGGCAGGCGCCGACTTTGCTCAACCCGCACTTCGCCAACGGCACCAAGGATCAGGAGGCCTGCCGGCTGTTCTACGAGCCGCTCGCCGGCTGGGACGCCGACGGCAATCTCGTGCCGATTCTCGCGGCCGAGATTCCGAGCAAGGAGAACGGCCTGCTCGGCGCCGACGGTCTCTCCGTCACCTGGAAGCTGAAGCAGGGCGTGAAATGGCATGACGGCAAGCCGTTCACCGCCGACGACGTCATCTTCAACTGGGAATATTCGGTCAATCCCGATACCGCCGCCGTGTCCGTCGGCAGCTATCGCGGCATCAAGTCGATCGACAAGATCGACGACTACACGGTGAAGCTGAATTTCAAGCAGCCGACGCCGTTCTGGGCGGATGCCTTCGTCGCAGCCTACGGTCCGGTGATTCCGAAGCATCTGTTCGCCGACTATATCGGCGGCAAGTCGCGTGAGGCGCCGGCAAATCTGAAGCCGGTGGGCACCGGCCCGTACGTCTACGTCGATTTCAAGCCCGGCGATTCCATCTCCGCCAAGCGCAACCCCGATTATCATCAGGAAAACCGGCCCTATTTCGACACGGTCGAGGTCAAGGGCGGCGGCGACGCGGTGTCGGCGGCACGCGCGGTGCTGCAGACCGGTGAATACGACTACGCCTACAATCTCCAGGTCGAGGACGAGATCCTGACCAAGCTGGAGGCCGGCGGCCAGGGCAAGGCGCAGCTCACGGTGACCGGTCACATTGAATATATCGCGCTCAACGTCACCGATCCCTGGACCGAGGTCGACGGCGAGCGCGCGAGCATCAAGACCAAGCATCCGGTGTTCTCCGATCCGGCCGTGCGCAAGGCGATCAACCTGTTGATCGATCGCGCCTCGGTGCAGAAGTTCATCTACGGGCGCGCTGGCGTCGCGACGCCCAACTTCCTCAACAATCCCGAGCGCTTCCGCTCGCCGAACAACAAGTTCGAGTTCAACATCGACAAGGCCAATCAGATCCTGGAGGAGGCGGGCTGGAAGAAGAACTCGTCCGGCATTCGCGAAAAGGATGGCAAGCCGATCAAGCTGGTATTCCAGACGTCGATCAACGCGCCGCGCCAGAAGAACCAGGCGATCATCAAGCAGGCTTTTCAGAAGGCGGGCATCGAGGTCGAGCTGAAATCGGTCGTCGCGTCGGTGTTCTTCTCCTCCGACGCGGCCAATCCCGACACCTACACCCATTTCTACTGCGACATGGAGATGTACCAGACCACCATGCCGCAGGCGGATCCGCAGTTCTTCATGAACCAGTTCACCTCGTGGGAGGTCTCGAACAAGGAGAACAAGTGGCAGGGCCGCAATGTCTCGCGCTGGCAGAACAAGGAATATGACGAGACCTACAAGCAGGCCTCGAGCGAGCTCGACCCGGTCAAGCGCGCGGCGCTGTTCGTCAAGCTCAACGATCTCGTCGTTCAGGACAATTACATCCTGCCCGAGATCAATCGCCGCAACTGCATCGGGTTGAAGAACGGGATGGTCGCCAACAAGAGCGGTTGGGACAACGATCTCTGGCAGATCGCCAACTGGTATCGCGAGACCTGATTGCGCCACCAGCATGATTAGACATCTGAGAGGCTGAGCGATGGGAAACTACCTCCTCAGGCGCCTCATCGTCGCGGTGCCGAGCCTGCTCGGCATCAGCGTCATCCTGTTCGTGCTGCTGGCGCTCGCACCGGGCGATCCGTTCGGCGAGCTCGCGAGCAACCCGAACATTCCCCCGGAGGTCCGCGAGGCGCTGCGCGTCAAGTTCGGCATGGATGACCCGATCATGGTGCGCTACTTCCACTGGCTGATTGCGATGATGCATGGCGACTGGGGCTTCTCCTTCGCCAGCCGCGTCAACGTCGACACACTGATCCTGCAGCGCATTCCGGCTACGCTCTACGTGGTCGGAACCGCTCAGCTCCTCGCGCTGATCGTGGCGATTCCGGTCGGCGTGCTTGCAGCACGCCGGCCCTATTCGATCTTCGACCAGATCGCCAACACCTTCGCCTTCATCGGCTTCTCGCTGCCGACCTTCTTTACCGGGCTGCTGCTGATCCTGATCTTCAGCGTCAATCTCGGCTGGCTGCCATTCGTCTATCGTGCCGACATCCAGGCCACGGGGTGGATGTGGTGGTGGGAAAACTTCAAGCAGGCGGTGATGCCGGTTACCGTGCTCGGCCTCTACCAGGCCGCGTCGTATACGCGCTACGTGCGTTCGGCCGTGCTCGACGTCATCAAGCTCGATTACGTCACGACGGCGCGCTCCAAGGGGCTCGACGAGAGCAAGGTCATTGTCAAGCACGTGGTGCGCAACGCGCTGATTCCGGTGGTGACGCTGGTGGCGCTGCAGATGCCGACTGTGTTCGGCGGCGCTATCGTCACCGAGCAGATATTCCGCATTCCCGGCATCGGCTCGCTCCTGATCAGCGCGATCCTCGCGAACGATACGCCCGTCATCATGGCGGTGACCTTCGTGTTCGCCTGCCTCGTCGTCCTATTCAACCTTATCGCCGATATCCTGTATGGCTGGCTTGACCCACGCATCTCCTTCCGTTGAGACGGCGCTCGCGCCGGCTTCGACGAAACGCCGCTTCTCGCCCGGACGAGATGCGGTCAGGCGCTTCCTGCGCCATCGCCTCGCGGCTGTCAGCATCGTCGTGCTGGCGCTGCTGGCGCTCGCGATCGTCGTTGGCCCGTGGATCTGGCGCGTGCCGATCAACGAGATCGATTTCACCGCGCGGCTCGCGGCGCCGTCCTGGGACCATCCGTTCGGCACCGATGATCTCGGCCAGGATCTTCTCGCCCGCATGATCTATGGCGGCCGCATCTCGCTCGCGGTCGGCTTTGCGGCGATGGCGGTCGGCCTGTTCGTCGGCGTCGTCATCGGCGCCATTGCCGGCAACTCCAAGGGGCCGGTCGATGCCGCGCTGATGTGGCTGACCGACCTGTTCCTGTCGCTGCCGCAGCTGCCGTTGCTGCTGCTCGTGATCTATCTGTTCCGCGACCTGCTGAAGGGCCTCGTCGGGCCGGAGGGCGGCACCTTCGTCCTGATCGTGCTCGTGATCGGCGGCTTCCGCTGGATGCCGGTGGCGCGTCTGGTGCGCGCCCAGTTCCTGTCGCTGCGCGAGAAGGAGTTCGTCGAGGCCGCGCGCGCGCTCGGCGCCTCCAACGCCCGTCTCGTCGTCCGCCACATCCTGCCGAACGCGCTGGGACCCGTGATCGTCGCCGGCACCATCGACGTCGCGGCGGCGATCATCGCGGAATCGACGTTGTCGTTCCTCGGTCTCGGCTTCCCGCCGGACATTCCGACCTGGGGCCGGCTGCTGTTCGACGCCAAGGACTATCTCGACATCGCGCCGCATTGGGCGCTGTTCGCCGGCGGCGCGATCTTCCTCACGGTCATCGCGATCAACTTCATCGGCGATGGCCTGCGCGATGCGCTCGATCCGCGGAAGGTGATGTGATGGACGCGCGCGTGGCTCCGCTGCTCGAGATCAAGGGGCTGAAGACCTATTTCAACACCGACGAGGGCGAGGTCCAGGCCGTCGACGGCGTCGACATCTCGATCGGCAGCGGCGAGACCCTGTGCGTGGTCGGCGAGTCCGGCTCCGGCAAGACCGTCACCGCGATGTCGGTGCTGAAGCTGATCGCGATGCCGCCCGGCCGCATCGCCGGGGGCCAGATCCTGTGGCAGGGTCGTGACCTGGTGTCGCTCGGCTCGTCCGAGATGAACAAGATCCGCGCCAGCGAGATCGCGATCGTGTTCCAGGAGCCGATGACCTCGCTCAACCCGGTCTACACCGTCGGCGATCAGATCGCGGAGGTGATCCGGCTGCATCAGGGCCTGTCCAAGAAGGCGGCGATGGATCGGGCGGCGGAGATGCTGGCGCTGGTGCAGATCCCCAATCCGAAAGCCCGCGTGCACGATTATCCGCATCACTTCTCCGGCGGCATGCGCCAGCGGGTGATGATCGCGATGGCGCTGTCGTGCAACCCGAAGCTCCTGATCGCCGACGAGCCGACCACCGCGCTCGACGTCACGATCCAGGCGCAGATCCTCGATCTGCTGCTCGACATGAAGGAGCGGCTCGGCATGTCGATCATGCTGATCACCCACGCGATGGGCGTCGTCGCCGAGGTCGCCCAGCGCGTCGTGGTGATGTATGCGGGCCGGGTGGCCGAGGAGGCGCCGGTCGATCGTCTGTTCGCCAATCCGCGCCATCCCTACACGCAGGGCCTGATCCGCTCGATCCCGCGCATCGATCTCGACGCGGTCAGGAAGAGCCGGCTGGAGAGCATTCCCGGCAGCGTGCCGAAGCTGGTCAATCCGCCGGAGGGCTGCCGCTTCGCCTCGCGCTGCCGCTTCGCCATTCCCGATTGCAGGACCGCGCAGCCTCTGCTGCGCGAGATCGAGCCCGGCCACAAGGTGGCGTGCATCCGCGCCGAAGAGACGTTACTGTGATGACCGAAGCTGCCATTGCCACGCCCGCCGCACCCGCGCCGCTGCTCAGCGTACGCAACCTGACCAAGGCGTTCCCGATCCGGGGTGGGCTCTTGAAGCGCCAGATCGGCAGCGTGCGCGCGGTGGACGGCGTCAACTTCGACATCGAGCCGAGCGAGACCTTCGGCCTCGTCGGCGAGTCCGGCTGCGGCAAGTCGACCACCGGGCGCTGCGTGCTCAGGCTGATCGAGCCAAGCTCGGGCGAGCTGAATTTCGAAGGCAAGGACGTCATCGCGCTGTCCGGCGAAGGCCTGCGCGCGCTCCGCCGCGACATCCAGATCATCTTCCAGGACCCCTATGCCTCGCTCAACCCGCGCATGACCATCGGCGCCATCATCGGCGAGGCGCTGACGATCCACGGGCTGGCGACTTCACGCCAGCAATACGAGGCGCGCATCGTTCATCTCTTGGAGACCGTCGGCCTGCAGGCCGACCACATGACGCGCTATCCGCACGAGTTCTCTGGCGGCCAGCGACAGCGTATCGGCATTGCGCGTGCGATCGCGGTCGAGCCCAAGCTGATCATCTGCGACGAGCCGGTGTCGGCGCTCGACGTTTCGATCCAGGCCCAGGTCATCAACCTGCTCGAGGACCTGCAGCAGAAGTTCGGCATCGCCTATCTGTTCGTCGCGCACGACCTCTCGGTCGTCGAGCACATCAGCCGCCGCGTCGCGGTGATGTATCTCGGCCGCATCGTCGAGACCGCGCCGTCACGCCAGCTCTATTCGGCGCCGAAACATCCCTACACGGAAGCGCTGTTGTCGGCAGTGCCGATCCCGGACCCGAGCATCAAGCGCAAGCGCGTGCGGCTCAAGGGCGAGGTGCCGAGCCCGATCAATCCACCATCGGGCTGTCACTTTCACACCCGCTGCCCGATCGCCAAGGACGTCTGCAGCAAGGAAGTGCCGCCATTGAAGGCGAGCGCCGAGGGGCATCTCGTCGCCTGCCATTTCCGTTGAGGCGGAGGTCGGCGCGCTACGCCGCCTGACGGTCCGAGACCAGCGCCGTCAGCCGCGCCGATTGCTCCGGGTTCAGTGCGAACTGCACCAGCGCGGTGCGGTCGCCGACGCGGGTCACGGTCCCCGGCAGATCGGACACCATGCCGGTGATGGCAAGCGTCACCGACGTGTTCATCGTCAGACGAACCGGAACGGCTTCGAGCAGGGCGCCGCCGAGCGAGAGGTTGCGCACGGTGACGGGGATCGCTTCGCCGTTCACCTGCAGCGTGCCCGGGCGATTGATGTTGAGCCGCGTCGACAGCCGGCGGTCGACGTCGGCTGTCGAGGTCCGGATCACCCGCACCAGCTCGGTGCGCAGCCGCTGCACCTTGTCGGCGACAACAGTCGAGCCGTCGCGGATGTCGGTCGAGCGCCGGCCGGCCTCGCTGGCCTCGCGCGAGACCTCGGCGATCTGGCTCGCGACCTCGCGCGCGGCGGCGGACGTCTCTTCGACTGTGCGCGAAATCTCGATGGTCACACCGTTCTGCGCCTGGATCGCATCGGCAATGCCGGAGGATACAGCTTCGACGTTGCGGATGACTTCGCCGATCGCCCCGATCGAGGTCACCGAGGCGCGCGTCGAGTCCTGAATCTCGGCAATCTGCTGCGCGATCTCGCTGGTCGCCTTGGCGGTCTGCTCGGCGAGCGATTTGACCTCGGAGGCGACGACCGCAAAGCCACGGCCGGCATCGCCGGCCCGGGCGGCCTCGATGGTGGCGTTCAGCGCCAGCAGATTGGTCTGGCCGGCGATCTCGCTGATCAGACTGGTCACGGCGCCGACCTTGTCGGCGGCCTCCGACAGCTTCGCGATGGTGGCCTGGGCGTCGGACGAGGCGGCGACGGCCTTGCGCGTGAGCTCGCGCGACGAGCTGACCTGGCTGGAGATCTGCGAGATCGAGGCGGCGAGCTGGGCGGACGCCTTGGCGACCGTCTGGGTGGTGGCGAGAGCCTGCTCGGCCGCCGCCGCAACGCTGCTCGAGTTGCGCTCCAGCGTCAGCGCACTGTCGGTCATCGACTTGGCATTGTCGGCCATGTGGCCGGTGCCCTGCGCGACCTCGCCGACCGCGTTGCTGGCGGCCTGCTCGACGGCTTCGGCCATCTCCTGCAGCGCCCTGGTCTTGATGCGTTCGGCGACCTGGCGCTGCTCGTCTTCGAGCATCGCGGTCTGCCGCGCCTTCTCTTCGGTCTTCTGCCTGAACTGCTCGATCGAGCGCGCCATGTCGCCGAGCTCGTCGCTGCGGTTCTGACCCGGCAGCTTGATGTCGAAGTTTCCGTTGCCGAGCTCGGTCAGCGCGCCGCTCATCGCGGCCAGCGCCGATGACATCCGCCGCGCGATGATCAGCGTGATCGATCCGATGATCAGCATCACCAGCATGGCGGCAATGAACACGCTGCGCTTGCTCTCCCACATCTGGGCTTCGAGATCGTCGACATAGACACCGGTGCCGATGATCCAGCCCCAGGGCTCGAAGCCGGCGACATAGGACATCTTCGGCTGCGGCGCATCCTTGCCGGGCTTCGGCCACATGTAGTCGACGACGCCGGCGCCCTGACGCTTGACGACATCGACCATTTCGACGAACAGCCGCTTGCCGGTCGGGTCCTTGTTGTCAGCGAGGTTCTGGCCATTCAGCTCCGGCTTGATCGGATGCATGACCATCTTCGGACCCATGTCGTTGATCCAGAAGTAGTCGCCGCTGCCGTAGCGCAGCTTGCCGATCCGCTCGGCCGCCTTCTTCTGCGCGACCTCGGGCGCCACCTTGTCGCGCGCGATCGCGTCATATTCCTCGCGGGCGATGCTGACTGCCGTCTGTGCCAGATGGCTCAGCTCGCTCTGCCGCTGATCCTTGAGAGCGGTCTCGAGGTTCTGGCTCTGCGTTGCGGCGAGCCCGACCAGTCCACAGAATGACAGGCCGATGATCGCGTAGATGCGGAGGGCGAGAGAGAAACGCGGCTTGGCCATGGGGCGGTCCGGACAAATGAGGGAGCTAGATGCAAGCCATTTTAAGGATTCGCAGTTGATGCCCGGTTAAGTGTGACTGGTAGCTAATTGCCGTATTCGCGGGGCGTTTCCGTAATTATACGTGCGACATTTTGTGAGTGAGTCGAGTAGTCGTGTAGTTCCGGATCAGGACATGTCGGGCCTGATCAGCTCGGTCGCGGTTTCATCCTTCAGTCGTGCGACCAGATCGGCGCGGCGGCTGAGCACCGCGCGCTGGTTGATATAGCCCTTGTCGGTGATCTCGCCGGCATCGAGCAAGGGCGGCTCCGCCATCAACAGCGCACGGGTCGCGTAGCGCGACGAGCCGACCGCCTCAGTGCGAAGCCTGGCCAATCCTCGCGCGATGGCGGTGCGCACCGACGGATGCGCCAGAACGTCGCTGGCCGGGACCGTCTCGGCCAGCCCAGCAGCGCTGCGGCAGGCTGCGATGTTGGGCACGACGAGAAAGTGCACCTCGTCGGTGCCGTGGCCGGCGATCACGATATCCTGCGCCAATGGTGCCAGCGCCGCGATGCCGGCGACGCGTAGCGCGCCGACGTTCACCCATGTCCCGGAGCTCAGCTTGAAATCCTCGGTGATGCGGCCGTCGAAGAACAGGCCGCGCTCCGGGTGCTCGGGATCGGCGAGCTTCACCGCGTCGCCGATCCTGTAGAAGCCCTCCTCGTCGAAAGCCGCGGTCGTGATCTCGGGCGCCTTCCAATAGCCGGGCATCACGTTCGGCCCGCGCACGCGGACCTCCAGCTTCTCGCCGGTCGGCACCAGCTTGAGCTCTGTGCCGGGGATGGGCACGCCGATGTTGCCGGCGCGCTCGGCGAAGAAGTGGCAGTCGGTCGCGAGCGGCGATGTCTCAGTGGCGCCCCACGCCGACACCAGCGGTGCAGGACGGCCGATCGTGGCCCGGCTCATCTCATTGAGCGCATCCCACAGATTTTGCGGCAGGGCCGCGGCCGCATAGAGGATGCACCTCACGCCGGAGAAAAATCTGCGGCGCAGATCGTCATCGGACCTGAGTGCCGCGACCAGCATGTCGAAGCCGCGCGGCACGTTGAAATAGATCGTCGGCACCAGGCTGCGTAGATTGGCGAGCGACGTCTCGAACAGGCCGGGCGCCGGCCTGCCGCTGTCGATGTAGATCGACCCGCCGTGGCTCAGCACCAGGTTGAAATTGTGGTTGGCGCCGAAGGCGTGACTCCATGGCAGCCAGTCGACGATGACGGGGCCGCCCTCGACCTCGCGCAGGAACGTCCATAGCTGCGCCTTGGCCTGCTGGCTCATGGTCAGCATCCGGTGCGTGTTGATCACCGCTTTCGGCTGCCCGGTCGAGCCCGAGGTGAACAGCAGCTTGGCCACCGTGTCCGGCGTGACCGCGGCGAAGGCGCGGTCGACCTCGGCGCCTGGCTTCGTCGCGAGCAGGGTCTGCAGCGGCACCGCGCTCGTTCCATCGCCATCGCCGGCGATGATCGTTGCCCGATGCAGGCCATCGACGGCCGCGAGCGCGCGCGCGAACGGCTCGCGCTGCGCGACGAAGATGGCGCCTGGATCGAGCAGACGGATCATCGCACGCAGCTTCTCGTGATCCGTCGACATCAGCGAATAGGCCGGCGAGATCGCGCAGACGGGGACACCGACATGTTGCGCGGCGAGCGCCAGCACGGCATGGGCGATGCTATTGTCGGAGAGGATCGCGAGCGGACGCTCGGGACCCAGGCCCTGGGCGAGCATCCAGGCCGCGGCGGCGCGGACCTGCATCAATGTTTCGCCGTAGGTGAGCCAGGTCCAGTTGTCGCCACGGCGTTCGGCCAGGAACGTGCGATCCGGGAAATGGCGGCCCCAATGCTCCAGCCATTCGCCGGTGCAGCGCGCGGCCGGCTGCAGCGGCATGCGCGAGCGCAGGATGATCGTGCCGTCGTCGCGCCTGACAGCCTCGATCGACGGCTCGGCGAACATCGCAGGCTCGGAGGCGCGGCGTTCTGCATCAGCCATGGCGTGTCTCCGGGCTGCGGGAGGTGATCGCGGAAGCCGCAATGCGGGAGGAGGCGGGGAGGGAGGATGCCGCGCGGCAGGCGCCGCGATCGGGTGCCATCTGCCGCCGCATTGCGGTCGCAATGCAGGCAGCCGTCGTCGTCTTTGACGGCATGCGTTTCCCTCCCATGGTGTAGTCGTTGAGCGCGAGACTAACAGAATGGTTGTACTTTGCAATTATTGTGGATGTGACCAATTGGGGCGGCTTGCCCTGGCGACGGCATCGGTCTAGGCAGGGATGCTTCATGTCAGCGAGCCAGCATGCCCAAGAGCGCGAGCGCCGGAGCGCAGCGAGACGCAACCAGCCGGGAGTCCGGGATCGGTCTCGGTGAGCTCGAGAACCATCTCGGCTATTTCGTCCGCCGCCTGCAGCACTGGATCTTCCGCGACGTCAACGCTGCGCTCGCAACGATCGACCTCGACGTCATCCTCTATTCGATCCTGGAGACGATCGCCGCCAATCCCGGCGCCGCGCAGATCGCGATCGCCGGCGCGCTGGGCATCGAGCGCGCGCGCATGGTCGCGCTGCTCGACGACCTGCAGCAGGCCGGCCTGATCGTGCGCGAACGCTCCGCGCACGACCGCAGGGCCCATGCGCTCGGCCTGACGCCGCGTGGCCGCCTGATCCTGAAGAAGGCCAATGCCCTGGTCGCGGCGCACGAGAAGCGGGTGGCATGCCGGCTCGGTGCCGACAATTATCGCCGCGCGCTCACGGCGCTGTCGCAGTTCGAGACGGACTAGGCTCGTCGCGAACGGGCCAGGTCGCGAGCCTTCTGCCCCGCAAGCACGCATTGGTCATCACTCACACGGCACCCTTTACGCGGTACCGTGGTAACTCTACCTCAAACGAAGCAAAAGGAAAGATACATCCTGAGGCTGTCGCCACCCCGGATGCATTGCGGCCCTCAGCTCGCCGCTTCCAGCCGCTCTTCGGTCAGCAGCCGCATCGCGGCATCGGCATCCATCGGCTCGCCGAAGGCGTAGCCCTGGGCGTATTCGCAGCCGAGCTGGTAGAGCTCGACGGCATCGGAGTCGGTCTCCGCGCCTTCGGCCACCACGTCCATGCCGAGGTCGTGCGCCAGCGCGATGATCGATTTGAGGATCACGGGACGGGTGCCGCGCGCCGTGGTGCGCACGAACGACTGATCGATCTTCAAGGTATCGAACGGGAAGCGCTGCAGATAGGCCAGCGACGAATGGCCGGTGCCGAAATCGTCGATCGACAGGCCGACGCCGAGCTCGCGGATGCGCGCCAGCATCTGCGCGGCGTGCTCGGGGTTTTCCATCACGAGCGATTCCGTCAGCTCGATCTTGAGCGAGCCGCGTGCCACCGACGAGCGCGCCAGCACCGAGCGGATGTCGTGGATCAGGTCGTGGCGGAGCAGCTGGCGCGAGGAGACGTTGACGCTGGCGAAGATCGGCTCGCGCAGCCGCGTCGCGCGCTGCCACACCGAGAGCTGCCGCGCGGTCTGGTCGAGCACGAAGGTGCCGAGATCGACGATCAGGCCGATTTCTTCCGCGATGGTGATGAACTCGATCGGCGACATCCGGCCGAGCTTGGGGTGATCCCAGCGCGCGAGCGCCTCGAAGCCGGCGACCGAGCGATCCTCCAGCCGCACGATCGGCTGGTACAGGATCGTGATCTCCTGGCGCTCGATCGAGCGGCGCAGCTCGCTCTCCAGCGTCAGGCGGTCGTTCTTGCGCGCGCGCATCGCCGGCTTGTAGACGTCGATGCGGTCGCCGCCGATGCGCTTGGAGTGATACATCGCAAGCTCGGCATCCTTGATGATGTCCTCCGACAGCTGCGTCTGCGGATCGGACAGTGCGAGCCCGATCGAGGCGGTCAGGAAGATCTCGCGCTCGTTGAAGGCGATCGGCGCGCGGATGGTCTTGCGGATGGTCTCGGCGAACGCGGTGATGCGGGCGGGGTCCTGCTCCGACAAGAGGATCAGGCCGAACTGATCGCCGGCCAGCCGCGCCAGCGTGTCCTGGGGCTTGAGGATGCGCGACAGCCGCCGCGCCAGGGTCAGCAGGATGGAATCGCCGACCGCGATGCCGACGGAGTCGTTGACCTGCTTGAAGCGGTCGAGATCGATCACCATCAGGGTCGGCCGCATGGCCGGCATCGACTTGGCGAAATTGGCGACGGCGGCAAGACGATCGATGAACAGCTTGCGGTTGGGCAGGCCGGTCAGGTTGTCGTGCACGCTGTCGTGGAGCAGGCGCTCCTCGGCATTCTTGAACTCGGTCACGTCCGTCAAGGTGCCGACCACGCGCGAGACCTCGCCGTCCGAGCCGACCACGGGCCGCGCCTTCAGCGCGAACCACATGAAATGGCCGTCGGGGGTGCGCAATCGGAAGTCCTGCACCAGGCGGCCGCGGCGCTGGTCGAGCACGCTGTCGAGCGCGGCGCGGAAGCGGTCCTGGTCGAGCGGATGCAGCACCTCGAGCCATTTGGCCGCCGGGCCTTCGAGCGTGCCGCGCTTGAGGCCGAGCAGGCTCTCGGTCTCCGGGCTGGTGAACACCTTGTCGGCGGAGACGTCCCAGTCCCAGATCAAATCGCCGGAGCCGGCCAGCGCCAGCGCGCGGCGTTCGACGTCGGAGACGATGCCGGTGGTGGCGCCGCCGCCGGCGAAGGCATGCTGCATCACCGTGAAGCCGATCAGCATCACGATCAGCACGAGGCCGCCGAGCAAAGCCGGACCGACGATGTCGTTGGTGACCTGGCCCGCGACCGTCATGCCGGCGGCGGCGACCCACACCGTGAGCAGGAACCAGGTCGGGATCAGCAGCACCGCGCGGTCGAAGCCGTGGCTGGAGAGATAGACGATCAGCGCAAAGCCGAGCACGGCGATCAGCAGCAGCGACATGCGCGCGATGCCCGAGGCCACCGCCGGGTCGAACAGCGCCACTGCGACCAGCGACCCTAAGAAGAACAGCCAGCCCAGCGTGATGTGCGAGTAGCGAACGTGCCATCGCGACAGGTTGAGATAGGCGAACAGGAACACCAGCAGGGTCGCGGCGAGGATCGCCTCGCCGGCCGCGCGCCAGACGCGCTCGGCATTGTTCGACATGTCCAGGACCTTGCCCCAGAAGCCGAAATCGACGCCGATATAGACCAGCACCGCCCAGGCCAGCGCCGCGGCCGCCGGAAACATGATGCTGCCCTTGACCACGAACAGGATCGTGAGAACGAGGGCGAGAAGTCCGGAGATGCCGATCACGATGCCCTGGTACAGCGTGAACGAGTTGACCTTGTCCTTGTAGGCCTCGGGCTCCCACAGATAGAGCTGCGGCAGCTTGTCAGTGCGCAGCTCGGCCACGAAGGTGACGACCGAGCCCGGATCGAGGGTGACGCGGAAGACGTCGGCGGTCGGGCTCTCCTGCCGCTCCGGCAGGTCGCCGACCGAGGGCGTGATGGTGGCGATGCGCGACAGGCCGAGATCGGGCCACAACACGCCGGAGCCGACCACGCGGTAGTGCGGTGCCACGATCAGGCGGTCGAGCTGGTCGTCGGTGTTGTTGGCCAGCGCGAACACGATCCAGTTCTGGCCGCCCTCGCGGGCCCGCACCTCGATGCGGCGGACGATGCCGTCGGTGCCGGGCGCGGTCGAGACCTGGATGCGGTCGTTCTCGCTGCGCTGATGATCGAGGATGCCCGTGAGGTCGATCGCAGGCGCGTCGCTGCGAACGCTGACGGCGTCAACGGCCTGAGCGGGGGCAACGGCACCACACATCACGAGGCCCAGCGCCGCCAACGACGCGAGGCACCTGATCAGACGCAATGTCAAATCTCCGCGTTCGACACCAATCCAAAGCGAAACAAGCCAAATCGAAAGAGGTCGTCGCCGGGCTAATTGGAGCCGTTCCAGGCACGGTTCAGATGTGCGCGATCATTGGCACGAAAGCGAGGAGAATCAAAGAGTTTCCAAACACGCTCTGTTTAGACTGCGCCTAGATTTCCAACACAATTTTGCCAATATGTTGGCTGGTCTCCATGCGTGCATGCGCTTTCGCGGCGTCCACGAGGGGAAAGGTCGAGTCCATCAGCGGCTTGATGCGGCCCTCGCGCAGGAACGGCATCACCTTGGCCTCGATCGCCGCCACCATCGCCGCCTTGTCGGCGTTGCTGCGCGGGCGCAGCGTGGATCCGGTATGGGTCAGGCGCTTCACCATCAGCTTGACGAAATTGACTGACGCCTTGGGGCTGGCGAGGAAGGCGATCTGGACGATACGGCCATCGATCGCCGCGGCGTCGTAGTTGCGCTCGATGTAGTCGCCGCCGACCATGTCCAGGATGACGTCGGCACCCTTGCCGCCAGTCGCCTCCTTGACCACGGCGACGAAGTCCTCCGTCTTGTAGTTGATAGCTCTGATGGCGCCGAGCTTGACGCAGGCGTCGGCCTTGTCCTGCGAGCCGACGGTGACCAGCACCTTGGCGCCGAATGCCGTGGCGAGCTGGATCGCCATGGTGCCGATGCCCGAAGAGCCGCCATGGATCAGCAGGGTCTCACCCGCCTTCAGACCGCCGCGCTCGAATACGTTGTGCCAGACCGTCATCAGGGTCTCGGGCAGGGCGCCGGCCTCCAGAATGGAGAGTGAGGAGGGGACCGCCATCGCCTGCGCGTCTTGTGCGATGCAATATTGCGCATAGCCGCCGCCGGCGACCAGGGACATCACGGTGTCGCCGAGCTTGTGCCGGACCGCGCCCTCGCCGAGCGCCACGACCTCCCCGGCCACTTCCAGCCCGGGCAGGTCACTGGCGCCGGGCGGCGGCGGGTAGCTGCCGGAGCGCTGGGCGACGTCGGGACGGTTAACGCCGGCGGCCTTCACCTTGATCAGGATCTCGCCGGGGCCCGGCTTGGGGAGGTGCCGGGTTTCCGGCTTGAGCACCTCGGGTCCGCCCGGCTGGCTGATGGCGACCACGGTCATTTGCGCGGGCAGCTGTTCCATGAGAAATCCTTCGGCGAGGGCTGAAAGCGATGCTGCCGCGTGCTTAAGCCAGCCGGGGCATGGCTGGCAACCGGGAGGAGGTTGAGATGGCCAACGAGGACGACGATCGGCCGCGCAAGGCCGTTTCGCACGAGATCGGGCAGGATCTGTCGATGCTGTCGGTCGAGGAACTGACCAGCCGGGTGGCGCTGCTCCGCGCCGAGATCGAGCGCATCGAACAGGCGGTGGCGAAAAAGCGCGCCTCGCGTGATGCCGCCGCCAGCATCTTCAAGTCGTGAGCCTCGCGGCCGTGGAAACACGGTCGGCCAGTGGCCGACATAGCTAACGAAGATTGAAAAATTTTCGCCATTTACGGTTGATTAAGCTTTCGCGTTTACAACCGGAACCGTCCTCGTTTGGACACCGAGTGGCTCCTGTCCACTCTGTTTGACGCCTCCCTGTTATCAACTTCAAAGCCGCCGGAAACGGCGGCTCTTTTTTTTGCGCCCGCACCGAGCGGGGCGAACCGGGCGGTCGCCCGTGGCGCGCTCCCCCATGCGCAGGCGGCGATCGTGGAACGAACGTCGTGCCGGCTCATTACGCCCGTGCCGGTCTTCGGTCGCCAGCAGGTCACGCGCGAAAATCCCGTGCGCCGCGGCAGGCGTGACGATCCTCGTTCGACGACTGCAAACTATTGCCGTGATCATGGTTGCTAGTTGAGCTGATCGTGCGACTCGGCCGCGATCGGCCGTGTTGCAGTCGCAAGTGGTACGAGGGCACGGCATGGCCCACGCCGTGGAAACCATAAAAGGCGTTGCTGCTGGACTCTCGAAACCGGCCGCGCAATGATTTGTTCATCATACCGGCGACGTTGCCGGGTTGCGTAAACAGTCGCGTTTAAGAGGCGTTAACCATGTCGGACCGTTTGCTGGGCGATGGCGCTCTGGTTCAGTTCAACGAGCGGCTCACCAATTCTGCTGCATTCGGCGCGCTGTTCCGGGAAGGCATGGATCTGGTCGAGGAGACCGCCGCCTATCTCGATGGCGACGGCCGCAACGAGGCCAAGGCGCTCGACCGCGCCGTCAGCCTGACCTACGCCACCGAGAGCATGCGCCTCACCACCCGCCTGATGCAGCTGGCGTCCTGGCTGCTCCTGCACCGCGCGGTGAAGGAAGGCGAGATGACCCTGAGCCAGGCCAACCGCGAGAAGACCAAGGTCAAGCTCACCGCCGCAGATCCCGGGCCGGATGATCTGCTGGAGAAGCTGCCGCAGCAGCTGCAGAGCCTGATCTCGCGCTCGATGAGCCTGCAGGTGCGGGTCCGCCGCCTCGACTCGACCATTCATTCCCCGCCGCCGGACCAGAGCGCGATCGGCAATCCGCTGGTGCCGCATCTCAACCGGCTGAAGGCCGCGTTCGAGCAGTAGGCCGCGGCATCGGGCGGCCCTGCCGGGCCGCTCGCCTCACCCGGAGGTCTCGTTGCGTCCAGCCCAGAAACAAAAACGCCCCCGTGTCCGGGGGCGTTTTGCTGTGAGCTGTCCATGGGCGCAGGCCAGGATGGCCGGTGCCGAGGGCCCAGGAAGGATCAATCCTTCTTGAGGAAGCCCTGGAACTTCTTCTGGAAGCGCGAGACGCGGCCGCCGCGATCCATGATCTGCTGGGTGCCGCCGGTCCAGGCCGGGTGCGACTTGGGGTCGATGTCGAGGTTGAGCTTGTCGCCCTCTTTGCCCCAGGTCGAGCGGGTCTGGTACTCGGTGCCATCGGTCATCACGACCGTAATCGTATGATAATTCGGGTGAATGTCGGCTTTCATGGCTGATCCTGCGGCACGATGCGAGGACATGATGCGGCGCGGCCGCGCCTGATCCTGTCGTCACTGAAGGGGGACAATTGGCCGGCTCTATAGCCCAAGGTTCTGCCCAAAACAAGCCAAGGTCGCGGTTGAACACCTTGGTACGTTTCCGGATTTGCCAAGCCCGGCCCGGCAGGCCTATCAGGACGGCAGATCGGTATTTGGAAGAATTCTCAGGTGGCCCATGAGCGCAGTGGAACGGCTTGACGAACGGCAGGGCGCTGCCCCAGGGCAGGATCCGGTCGGAGATGCCGTTGCGGCCGTCGAGGCATTGGCCGAGCCGGCAAGCCCTGTGCGGCGCTCGAAGCTGCGCCCGCTGCTGGCGCTGTCTCCCTATGTCCTGCGCTATCGCGGCCGCGCCCTCCTGGCGCTGATCGCGCTCACGGTCGCGGCCCTGACCACGCTGCTGGTGCCGATCGCGGTCCGCCGCATGATCGATTTCGGCTTCACGCCGAAGGGCATCGAGCTGATCAACAGCTATTTCAGCGTCATGATCGCCGTCGTGGCGGTGCTCGCGCTGGCAAGCGCGGCCCGCTACTACCTCGTCATGACGATCGGCGAGCGCATCGTCGCCGATCTCCGGCGCGACGTGTTCGCGCATCTGATGTCGCTGTCGCCGTCCTTCTTCGATTCCGCCCGCTCCGGCGAGCTGGTGTCGCGGCTCACCGCCGACACCACCCAGATCAAATCGGCGGCGGGGGCCTCCGTGTCCATCGCGCTGCGCAATCTGCTGCTGTTCATCGGCGCCACCGCGATGATGGTGATCACGAGCCCGAAGCTGTCCGGCTTCGTGCTGCTGGCGATCCCGCTGATCGTGCTGCCGCTGGTGGCGTTCGGGCGCTGGGTCCGGCGGCTGTCGCGAAACGCCCAGGACACGCTCGCCGACGCCTCGGCCTATGCGTCCGAGCTGATCGGCTCGATCAGGACCGTGCAGGCCTATACCAGCGAGAAGCTCGCCGCGGCGCGTTTCGGCGGCGAGGTCGAGCAGGCCTACGAGGCGGCGCGGGTCTCGACCCAGGCGCGCGGCGTGCTCACCGCGATCATCATTTTCATCGTCTTCTCCAGCGTGGTCGCGATCCTCTGGGTCGGCTCGCACGACGTGCTGACCGGCGCGATCAGCGCCGGCCGGCTCGGTCAGTTCGTGCTCTACGCGGCCTTTGCCGCCGCCGGCCTCGGCCAGCTCTCGGAAGTCTGGGGCGAAGTGTCGGCGGCGTCCGGCGCGGCCGAGCGGCTGTTCGAGCTGTTGCATGTGCAGCCGGAGATCACGGCGCCCGCGCAGCCGCGCCCGATGCCGGAGCCGGCGCGTGGCGACCTCGGCTTCGACCACGTCAGCTTCGCCTATCCGAGCCGCCCCGACGTCCGCGTCCTCGATGACGTCTCGTTTGCGATCCGCGCCGGTGAGAAGGTTGCGATCGTCGGCCCGTCCGGCGCCGGCAAGAGCACGCTGTTCCATCTTTTGCTGCGCTTCTACGATCCCGCCTCCGGCTCGATCTCGTGCGACGGCGTGCCGGTGCGCGCGGCCGATCCGCGCAAGATGCGCGAGCGCATCGCGCTGGTGCCGCAGGAATCCGTGGTGTTCGCGACAAGCGCGCGCGAGAACATCCGCTTCGGCCGGCCCGAGGCGACCGACGCCGAGGTCGAGCGCGCGGCCGATCTCGCTCATGCCAGCGAATTCATCCGCCGCCTGCCGAACGGCTTCGACACCTCGCTCGGCGAGCGCGGCGTCACGCTCTCGGGCGGCCAGCGCCAGCGCATCGCGATCGCGCGCGCCATCCTGCGCGATGCGCCGCTGCTGCTGCTCGACGAGGCGACCTCTGCACTCGACGCCGAGAGCGAGACGCTGGTGCAGACCGCGCTCGAGGGGCTGATGAAGGACCGGACCACGCTGGTGATCGCGCATCGCCTTGCGACGGTGCTCTCCTGCGACCGCATCCTGGTCATGGATCGCGGCCGTATCGTCGAGCAGGGCACCCATACGTCGCTGGTTGCGGCCAACGGCCTCTATGCGCGGCTGGCCCGGCTGCAGTTCGAGGGCGTGTAGTTTCGGCCACACCGTGGATGAGCGGCAACACTCTCGGAATTCTTGTTCCCGACCCTGCAACCTTTCTCCCGCTTTATACGTTCCCTGCCGGAACAGATGGCGCGCCGTCCTGCTGCGCGCCCAACCGCACAGGAGCAACGCGCATGCCTTATCGTCGTGGCAGTTTTGCCCTCACCCCACCCTCGTTCGTCATCTTCGCGATCGCGCTGGTGCTCGCGCTCGTCGCGATGCTCGCGCACTACATGCACGCGTCGGTGCCGCTGCTGTCGGCAGCGCACGCCTTCGATGCGCTGGCGATTGCCTTCGTGGTGCTGACCATCGGCGTGCTGTTCCGCGGCGTGTAGTTGCTGGCCACCCCACACTCGGTGTCGCCCCTGCGAAAGCAGGGGCCCATAACCCCAGCCCGATATTTGACGGGCAAATGCCCGTGGCCGCGTCCTTCAAAACGTCTGCTGCGGAGTATGGGTGCCGGATCTGCCCTTGCTGCGCCCGGTCGTTCGGGACGACACCGTTGATGTGACCGTGATGCGGCCCGTCGCGGCGACTAAGGCGTCCACGCCATCCGCAGCACGGGACGGCCCGAGGTCGGGTTGACGTCCTCGCCGGCATCGACGAAGCCGTTGCGCCTGTAGAAGCTGATCGCGCGAGCGTTATCCTTGTTGACCAGCAGCGTGATGCCTCCAGGAGATTTCTGCTTGGCGGCATCGACCAGCTGCGTGGCGAGCGGCGAGCCCCAATGTTGGGGCGAGACCACGAGCTGATCGAGATAGCCTGTTGCGTCGATCGTCACGAAGCCGGCGAGCGTCCCCTCCGTCTCGGCGACGATCACCTCTGCGTTCGGCACCAGCTCATTGCGCCAGCGCTCGCGCCACCACGGTACGCGCGCGGCAAAATCGATGGCGGGATAGGCGAGCTGCCACGTCTCCTGCCACAGCGCGATCGCCGCGTCCTCGTCCTCGGCGCGATAGGGGCGGAGGGTGGAGTTCGACGTCACCGCTCCGTCAGCTTCAGCTCGATACGCCGGTTGCGGCGGAACGCTTCCTCGGTGTTTGCAGGATCCAGCGGCTGGAATTCGGCGAAGCCCGCCGCGACCAGGCGCTGGGCCGGTACGCCGAGCGAGATCAGATATTGCACCACCGAGATGGCGCGCGCCGAGGACAATTCCCAGTTCGACTTGAACACCGGGCTGTTGATCGGACGAACGTCGGTGTGGCCGTCGACCCGCAGCACCCAGGAGATCTCTGCGGGGATCTGCTTGTCGAGGTCGACCAGCGCGGTCGCCACCGAGTTCAGCTCCTGCTGGCCCTCGGGCAGCAGGGTGGCCTGTCCGGTGTCGAAGAACACCTCCGACTGGAACACGAAGCGGTCGCCGACGACGCGGATGTCGGGACGGTTGCCGAGGATGGCGCGCAGCCGGCCGAAGAACTCCGAGCGGTACCGGGTCAGCTCCTGCACCCGCTGTGCCAGCGCGACGTTGAGGCGCGAGCCGAGATCGGCGATGCGGCTCTGCGATTCCTTGTCGCGCTTCTCCGAGGCATCGAGCGCATCCTCGAGCGCGGCGAGCTGGCGGCGCAGCGCGCTGATCTGCTGGTTGAGCACCTCGATCTGGGCCAGCGCCCGCGCCGTGACCTGCTTCTCGGAGTCGAGCGCCCGGTTGAGCTCGTTGGCGCGGCCGGCGGCATTGCTGCCGGCATTGGCGAGCCCGTCATAGAGGCCCTTGACGCGGTCGCGCTCGGCCTCGGCGTTCGCGAGCCCGGCGCGCAGCTGCGCAACCTGGTCGTCCAGCGAGAGCTTGCCGAGCTTCTCCAGGGACAGCATCTCGTTGAGCTGCGCGATCTTGGCGTTCAGCTGCTCCAGCGCCTTGTCCTTGCCGGTGACCTCCTGCGACAGGAAGAACTGCACCACCAGGAACACGGTCAGCAGGAACACGATCGACAGCACCAGCGTCGACAGCGCGTCAACGAAGCCCGGCCAGTAGTTGAGGCCGGAATCTCCGCGGCGGGTACGGGCAAGCGCCATTCAGCGTCTCCTAGCTCGTCTAGTAGTTCGGCCTGGGCCGGCCGACGGAGCAGCTCAACTCTTCTCCGTCTGCCGCGCCAGCCGCTCCAGCAGCCGCTTGATCTCGCGGTTCTGCTCGCCCTGGCCGTCGGCCCATTCGCGGATCATCTGCTGCTCGGTGCGCATGTGCCCGACCAGGCCCTGGATCGCCTCGGCGAGGTTGGCCATCGCCGCGGTGGCGCCGCGGTTGGAGCCTTCTTCCATGGCGGTGCGCAGCCGCTCGATGGCAACCGAGAGGTCGGCACCGGTGTCGCCGCTGCCGCCATATTCCCGCACGGTGCCGGCGAGCCAGTCCTCCAGGTCGGTATAGAAGCGGTTCTGCGCCTGGCTCGATTGCAGGTCGAGGAAGCCGAGGATCAGCGAGCCGGCGAGGCCGAACAGCGAGGACGAGAACGAGATGCCCATGCCGCCCAGCGGCGCGGCAAGGCCGCCCTTCAGCGTGTCGAACAGCGCACCGGCGTCGCCGCCGACCTTCAGCCCTTCGATAACCTTGCCGACCGAGCCGACCGTCTCGATCAGGCCCCAGAACGTGCCGAGCAGGCCCAGGAACACCAGAAGGCCGGTCATGTAGCGCGAGATGTCGCGGGCCTCGTCCAGCCGGGTCGCGATCGAGTCGAGCAGATGGCGCATGGTCTGCTGTGAGATCGACATCCGCCCGGAGCGCTCGCGGCCGAGAATGGCCGCCATCGGCGCCAGCAGGACCGGGTGGCGAGGCACCGCCAGGCCGGGATCGGCGATGCGGAAATTGTTGACCCAGGACACTTCCGGATAAAGCCGGACCACCTGTCGGAACGACAGGATGACGCCGATCAGCAGCACCGCCCCGATCAGGGCGTTGAGGCCGGGATTGGCGAAGAACGCCATGACGATCTGCTTGTAGAGCACGACGCCGACCAGGGCGCACAGCACCAGGAAGACCAGCATCCGCACCAGGAAGATCCGGGGCGTGGACAGCTTGGTCCGTTCGACGTCCATCGCGGAGCGGGAGGGGGAGCCTTGAGGCATTGTCGATGACATCCGTTGCGGGGACCGGTCCCTGAAATCCACTATGGCACAGCAGCAGCGGGAAAAAAGCCGCGATCGGCGCAATCCCGTCCCCTGCGCGGAACTATGGCTGAAACCGGCGGGCATCCGCGGCGTAGTTAGTCCCGTGGCTCATATCTAGCGGGAACGCCCTGGCTTTGTCATGACCGTCGTTGAATATCTGCAAGCGCTGCTGGCGATGGCCGTGGCGATGTCGGTGCTGATGGGGCTCGCCTGGGTCGTGCAGCAGCGCAGCGGCAACTCCGGCTGGGTCGACGCGATCTGGACGTTTTCCGTCGGGCTGGTCGGCGCTGTCGGCGCGATCTGGCCCGCCGGCGGCGCCGCCCCCAACGCGCGGCAATGGCTGGTCGCGGTGCTGGTAGCGGTCTGGGCGCTGCGGCTCGGCGGCCATGTTGCGGCGCGCAGCCGCGGCATCTCCGACGACCCGCGCTATGCGGAGTTTGCCCGGCAATGGGGCGCGGCCGCACCGCGAAAGATGTTCCTGTTCCTGCAGCAGCAGGCCTGGGGCTCGATCCCGCTGGTGTTCGCGATGTTCGTCGCCGCCCATGCGCCGGCCGCCGAGCTGCGGCTGCAGGACTATCTCGGCATCCTCGTGCTGTTCGCAGGGATCGCCGGCGAGGGCGTCGCCGACGCTCAGCTCAAGGCGTTCCGTGCCGATCCCGCCAACAAGGGCAAGGTGTGCGACGTCGGCCTGTGGCGCTGGTCGCGCCATCCCAACTATTTCTTCGAATGGGTGTGCTGGCTGTCCTACCCGGTCATCGCGCTGTCGTTCGACCACCCGTGGGGCTTCGCCAGCCTGCTCGCGCCGCTGTTCATGTACTGGATCCTGGTCCACGTCACCGGCATCCCGCCGCTGGAGCAGCAGATGCTGCGCTCGCGCGGCGATCGCTACCGGGCCTACCAGGCGCGCACCAGCGCGTTCTTTCCCCTGCCGCCCCGCAACGGAGCCACAGCATGAGCTTCATCTCGACCATCATCGGCGCCGCCGAGCGTGTGCCGCTGCCCGATGCCGTCATACGCTCGGCGATCTCCGAATTGTGCGCGCGCACGGCGGCGCGGCTCGGCGGGGCCGATGCGATGGGCGACGCAGAGTTCGCCCGCCTGCTGACGACGCGGCCGATCGCCGAGCATACCGACGCGGCGAACAGCCAGCACTACGAGGTGCCGGCGGCGTTCTTCGCCCGCGTGCTCGGGCCGAACCGCAAATATTCCTGCTGCTTCTACAAGGAGCCGGTCTCGACCCTGCAGGAGGCGGAGGAGGAGGCGCTGCGCCAGACGGTGGCCAATGCCGATCTGCAGGACGGCCAGAGCATTCTGGAGCTCGGCTGCGGCTGGGGCTCGCTGTCGCTGTTCATGGCCCGGCAGTTCCCGCGTGCGAAGATCACGGCGGTCTCCAACTCACATTCGCAGCGCCGCGCGATCGAGGAGATGGCGGCCGCGCGCGGCCTGCTCAATTTGCGGGTCGTCACCGCCGACATGAACGGGTTCGCTCCCGACGCGCGGTTCGATCGCATCGTCTCGGTGGAGATGTTCGAGCACATGATGAACTGGCGCGAGCTGCTGTCGCGGGTCCGGGCATGGCTCCTGCCGGATGGCCGGCTGTTCATGCACATCTTCACCCATCGCATCGCATCCTACCTGTTCGACCGCAACGATCGCGAGGATTGGATCGCGCAGCACTTCTTCACCGGCGGCATCATGCCGAGCCACGGGCTGATCCGGCAGTACGACGATCTGTTCGCGGTCGAGAAAGAATGGCGTTGGAGCGGCGCGCATTATCAGCGCACGGCGCGGGACTGGCTCGCCAATTTCGACGCCGACCGCGACCGCATCCTGCAGGTGCTGCAGCCCGTCTATGGCGACGACGCGACGCTTTGGATGCGCCGCTGGCGCTGGTTCTTCCTCGCCACCGCGGGTCTGTTCGGCCATGACGAAGGCCGCGAATGGGGCGTCAGCCATTACCGTCTGCGGCCGGCCAACTAATTTGTTCGCTGCGGCGGGATGCCGCAGCGCCGTCATGGGATTCGCGTTTCGCTCTGCGGAACCTGCCCGGAACTTGTTGCCACAAAGCGCTCACAATCAGGTGAGTCGCGAAAAAGCTAAATCTATCAGCTACGTAGTTCGTGTGACATCAAGCCGCCCAGGTTCCGCGTTGCGTCGCAGCAGCTGTTTTCTATGTTGCACGCAAGGCGAGCGCCAGAATGGCGCCATGACCGGGCCATCCGGTCGACTGGTTTTCATCATCATCGAGGGGGCTCCTCCACTCATGTCTCGTTTTCGCGCGTCGCTGGTCAGCAGTGCATTGATGCTCGCGGCCGCCGCGCCGCTGCTGGCCGGCTGCAACGACCCCATCCAGGCTCAGGCCTCCGCCAATGAGCAGATCGTCATCCCCGAGGTCGGCATCGTGACCGTCGAGCAGAAGGCGCGCGCGATCGTGCGCGAGCTGCCCGGCCGCATCGCGCCGACCCGCGTCTCCGACGTGCGCCCGCGCGTCTCGGGCATCGTCGTCGAGCGGCTGTTCCGTCAGGGCAGCGAGGTCAAGGCGGGTGATCCGCTCTATCGGATCGATCCGCGACCCTTCGAGGTCGAGATCCTGTCGAGCCGTGCGGCGCTGGCCAAGGCCGAAGCGGTGCATGAGCGCGCCGTGCAGCAGGCGAATCGCATCGCGCAGCTGTTCAAGGAGCGCGCGGCGCCAGCCGTCGAGAACGAGAAGGCGATCTCGTCGGAACGCGAGGCTGCGGCCGATATCGAGGCCCGCAAGGCCGATCTCGCGCGCGCCCAGCTCAATCTCGACTACGCGACCGTGCGCGCGCCGATCGACGGTATCGTCGGCGCGGCCCAGGTCAGCGAAGGCGCCATCGCGGTCCAGAACGAGACCTCGCTGGTCACGATCCAGCAGCTCGACCCGATCTATGCCGACTTCACCCAGTCTGTGAGCGAGCTGAACCGCCTGCGCCGCGCGTTCGAGTCCGGCGATCTCGACCAGATCTCGCCCGACGCGATCAAGGTCCGTCTCGTGCTCGACGACGGCACGCCGTACTCGATCCCGGGCAAGCTGTTGTTCTCCGACGCCAAGGTCGATGCCGCCACTGGTCAGGTCACCCTGCGCGGCGAGTTCGCCAATCCCAAGCGCGAGCTGCTGCCGGGCATGTATGTCCGCGTCCGCATCGAGCAGGGCATCGACAGCGACTCCGTCGGCGTGCCGCAGCAGGCGGTGCAGCGCAATGCGGCCGGCGGCTCCGAGGTCTACGTCATCCGCGACGACAACCGCGCGATCGCGAGGCCGATCCGCACCGGTCCGATCCAGGACGGCCTGGTGCTGATCACCGACGGTCTGCGCGCCGGCGACAAGGTCGTGGTCGACGGCTTCCAGAAGTTTGCCGCCGGCGACAGGGTCGCGCCGCAGGTCTGGACCGAGGTCAGCGCCGCGACGCAGCTCGAATCGAAGTCGACGTCGCGGTAAGTCGCCATGCCGAGCTTCTTCATCGACAGGCCGATCTTCGCCTGGGTGGTCGCGCTGTTCATCTGCCTGATCGGCGCGATCGCGATCCCGCTGCTGGCGGTGGCGCAATATCCGATCATCGCGCCGCCCTCGATCTCGATCTCGACCAGCTATCCCGGCGCGTCGCCCGAGAACCTCTACAACAGCGTAACGCGGCTGATCGAGGAGGAGCTCAACGGCGCCTCCGGCATCCTCAATTTCGAATCCACCAGCGACTCGCTCGGCCAGGTCGAGATCACCGCCAACTTCGTGCCGGGCACGTCGACCAACGACGCCTCGGTCGAGGTGCAGAACCGCCTCAAGCGCGTCGAGGCGCGGCTGCCGCGCGCGGTCATCCAGCAGGGCATCCTGGTCGAGGAAGCCTCGGCCGCGGTGCTGCAAATCATCACCCTGCAGTCGACCGACGGCAGCCTCGACGAGGTCGGCCTCGGCGACTTCATGATCCGCAACGTGCTCGGCGAAATCCGGCGCATCCCCGGCGTCGGCCGTGCCACGCTGTATTCGACCGAGCGCTCGCTGCGCGTCTGGCTCGATCCGGCCAAGCTGATCGGCTACGGTCTGACCGCCGACGACGTCACCAAGGCGATCGGCGCCCAGAACGCGCAGGTCGCCTCCGGCAGCATCGGCGCCGAGCCCGCGACGACCTCGCAGCGCACCTCGGCGCTGGTGCTGGTCAAGGGCCAGCTCGATTCACCCGACGAGTTCAGCGCGATCATCCTGCGCGCCAACCCCGACGGCTCGACGGTGCGGCTGCGCGACGTCGCGCGCGTCGAGATCGGCGGCCTCAGCTATCAGTTCAACACCCGCCTCAACGGCAAGCCGACCGCGGGTCTCTCGGTGCTGCTGTCGCCGACCGGCAATGCGCTGGCGACCGCTGGTGCGGTCGAGGCCAAGATGAAGGAGCTGTCGCGCTTCTTCCCCTCCAACATCACCTATGAGATTCCCTACGACATCACGCCGGTGGTGAAGGCGTCGATCAAGCGGGTGCTGATGACCCTGGTCGAAGCGGTCGTGCTGGTGTTCGTGGTGATGTTCCTGTTCCTGCAGAACATCCGCTACACCATCATTCCGACCATCGTGGTGCCCGTGGCGCTGCTCGGCACCTGCGCCACGCTGATGCTGGTCGGCTACTCCATCAACATGCTGACGATGTTCGGCATGGTGCTCGCGGTCGGCATCCTCGTCGACGACGCCATCGTCGTCGTCGAGAACGTCGAGCGCATCATGACCGAGGAGGGGCTGTCGCCGAAGGAGGCGACGCGCAAGGCGATGGGCCAGATCACCGGCGCCATCATCGGCATCACCCTGGTGCTGATGGCGGTGTTCGTGCCGATGGCGTTCTTCCCCGGCTCGGTCGGCATCATCTACCGGCAGTTCTCGGTCACCATGGTGGCGGCGATCGGCTTCTCGGCGCTGCTGGCGCTGTCGCTGACGCCGGCGCTGTGCGCGACCCTGCTCAAGCCGGTCACGGCCGGTCACGGTCACGCGAAGAAAGGCCTGTTCGGCTGGTTCAACCGCTTCATGGACAACAGCCGCAACCGCTACACCGGCGTGGTCGGCGGCGCGCTGAAGCGCACCGGCCGGCTGATGCTGATCTATGCGATCTTCCTGGTCGGGCTGACCTTCGCCTTCATCCGGTTGCCGGGCGGCTTCCTGCCGGTCGACGATCAGGGCTTCATCACGACGGACGTGCAGACGCCGGCGGACTCGTCCTACGCGCGGACGCAGGCGGCGGTGGAGGCGGTCGAGAGGTATCTCGCCAAGCGCGCGGGCATCGAGGACGTCACCTTCCTGACCGGCTTCAGCTATGCCGGCCAGGGCGTCAACACCGCGCAGGCCTTCATCTCGCTGAAGGACTGGTCGGAGCGCGGCAAGCATGACAGCGCCGCGGCGCTGGTCGCCGACATCAACCGCGATCTCGCCGGCCTGCGCGACGCCAAGATCACCGCGCTGCAGCCGCCGCCGATCGACAATCTCGGCAACTCCTCCGGCTTCAGCTTCCGCCTGCAGGACCGCGGCCAGAAGGGCTATGCCGCGCTGACCGCGGCCGCCGACCAGCTGATCGCCGAGGCCAATGCCAGCCAGGTGCTGCAGAAGGTCTTCATCGAAGGCCTGCCGCAGGGTCCCCAGGTCAATCTGATGATCGACCGCGAGAAGGCCGGTGCCTTCGGCGTCACCTTCGAGGACATCAACAACACGATCTCGACCAATCTCGGCTCGACCTACGTCAACGACTTCCCCAACCGCGGCCGCATGCAGCGCGTCGTGGTGCAGGCCGACCGCATCAGCCGCATGAACGCGGACGACATCCTCAACTACAGCGTCAAGAACGCCAAGGGACAATTGGTGCCGTTCTCGTCGTTCGCGACCATCCAATGGGCCAAGGGACCGACCCAGATCGCCGGCTTCAACTACTATCCGGCGATCCGCATCTCCGGCGAGGCCAAGCCGGGCTACACCTCGGGCGATGCGCTCAAGGAGATGGAGCGGCTCGCGGCCAAGCTGCCGCGCGGCTTCGGCTATGAATGGACCGGACAGTCGTTGCAGGAGAAGCTGTCGGGCTCGCAGGCGCCGCTGCTGCTCGGTCTGTCGGCGCTGGTCGTGTTCCTGTGTCTCGCTGCGCTGTACGAGAGCTGGACGATCCCGCTCGCGGTGCTCCTGACCGTGCCGCTCGGCATCCTCGGCGCCGTCGTCGCCGCCAATCTACGCGGCCTGTCGAACGACGTGTACTTCACGGTGGCGCTGATCACCATCATCGGCCTCGCCGCAAAGGACGCGATCCTGATCATCGAGTTCGCCAAGGATCTGCGCGCCCACGGCAAGCCGCTGGTCGCGGCGACGATCGAGGCCTGCTCCTTGCGTTTCCGCCCGATCATCATGACCGGCCTTGCCTTCGTCTGCGGCGTGCTGCCGATGTCGATGGCGACGGGCGCCGGCGGTGCCAGCCAGCAGGCGCTCGGCACCAACGTGATGGGCGGCATGATCGCGGTGGTGATCCTGGCGCTGCTGATGGTGCCGGTGTTCTTCGTCTCGGTGCAGCGCGTGCTCGCGGGCGATCGGGAGAAGACGGAGCCCGCGGCGGGGCGCGAGGTGTACGGGCCGCCGGCGCCGGCGAAGCCGTAGGCGATCGAATTACCTCGCTCGATCAAGCGAGCCGCAATCTCGCCAAGCCGTCGGTGCGCTCCCCTCCCCCTTGCGGGGAGGGGTTGGGGGTGGGGGTCCACCAGTCCCGCTCAATGTGATGAAATCTACTCCCATCCACGACGCCGCTCATTTGCTTGAGCGAGAAACGCAAGCCGCTTGCTCATTCGTGGGCGCCCGAAGATATGTTCCCTTATCGGCGTTCGGAGTTCGCGGACCCCCACCCCCGACCCCTCCCCGCAAGGGGTAGGGGAGAGCACCGCCGGCGCTGGGACATGATGCTGCAATCCCCGCGACTGGAGTTTCTTGGTCCGTCCGTGTATGCTGCGACGACACGTGACGGGTACGGCATGTCGATGGTCTCTCGCAAATCTGTTCTCGCGTTGGTGTTCGCTGGTCTCGGCACGACAGCCGCCCACGCCCAATCCGATCCTGTCAAATATTGGCTGCCGGGCTGGCCGGTCGGCTTCAGCGACTCCGGCAGCCTCGATTCCTACGGCGACTTTCCAAGCTTCACGGGCAGCGGCAAGGACAGCGGCTTCTTCGCGCGGCGCTACAGCGTGACGAACAATTGGGCGGCGCTTTCGGGAGTCGGCCTGAGCTCGAACATCGTCAATCGCTATGGGGCGCTCGGCTCGTACACCACCGAGGGCGCGCAATACGGCTACACGTTCAAGAGCGGGGTCAGCCTCTACGGCGGCTTCGACACGCTGAAATACAATCCCGGCCTGGGCGGCCCGTTCGCGACGTTCGACGGACGCTCGACGTCTACGCCGGCCTACGCGATCAACGGCGGCGTCGAGTTCAAGCCGACGTCCAATGTCAGCCTGTCGCTCGGCTTCAGCTACGCCGGCCAGTCGTCCGATCGCGTCGACAGCGACATCAACTCTCCGGCGCTGCCAGGTGCCACGCCGCAGGCCTTCACCAGCGGACGGCGATACTAGGCGCGGCCAGCCTCACCCTCGGTGTCGTCCCGGACAAGCGCGCGGCACGCGCGCGCAGATCCGGGACCCATACCCCCAGGGAGATGTGCTGGGCACGCCAGTCGAGGCATCTCAGTCAATCAGCACGGCCGGTGGCTATGGCTCCCGGCTCAAGGCCGGGACGACACCGAATGTGAGGCGAGCGCCGTGGCAATGCCACTCCACAAGGGAAACTACGCCGCCGCCTTCAGCACCTTCACCAGCTCGCGGTGGATGACCTCGTTGCCGCACACCACGTGCCCGGTCGCCAGCGCGTCCTCCTTGCCGTCGATGCCGGACACGGTGCCGCCGGCCTCGCGCACCAGGATCATGCCGGCGGCGATGTCCCAGGGCTGCAGGTCGCGCTCCCAATAGGCGTCGAAACGGCCGGCGGCGACGAAGGCGAGGTCGAGCGAGGCGGCGCCGAAGCGGCGGAGCCCTGCGACCTTGACCTGCAGCGAGGTCATCTCGCGCAGGAACAGCTGGTGATCGCCGCGGCCGATATGCGGCAGGCCGCAGGCGATGACGCATTCATGCAGCTGTTTGCGCGCGGCGACGCGCAGCCGCTGGTCGTTGAGGAACGCGCCCTTGCCGCGCTCGGCGATGTAGAGCTCGTCATTGGCGGGATTGTAGATCACGCCGGCGATCACGGTGTCCTCGCGCTGCAGCGCGATCGAGATCGCGAATTGCGGGATGCCGTGCAGGAAGTTGGTGGTGCCGTCGAGCGGGTCGACGATCCAGGTGTGCGACTTGTCGCTGCCTTCGCGCTTGCCGCCCTCCTCGCCGAGGAAGCCGTAGCCGGGCCGGGCCTTGGAGAGATCCTCGTAGAGCATCTCCTCGGCCTTCTTGTCGGCGCGGGAGACGAAATTGGCCGGCCCCTTCAGCGACACCTGCAGGTGCTCGATCTCGCCGAGATCGCGCTTGAGGTTGCGGCCGGCGCGGCGCGCGGCCTTGACCATGACGTTGATGAGGGCGGAATGGATCATGAGCTCGATGCGCTGGGCTGACCGCACCTCGCGGTGCGCGCCTTCCCCGGAAGCGGACGAAGGCGGGTGAAATGGCTGGCTGTGGGTGCCCTGCCGGGGCGGCCGCGTCAAGGCCGGATCAGCGGCCGATCACTTGATGGTGCCCAGCCAGTGCTTGGCGGCCTGTTCGCCCTTGGCGCGGTCTTCGGGGGGCATGTCGGCGAATTTCTCGTCGAGCTTGGGATCGCCCTTGCCGGCGGTCTTGGCCACCAGGTGCCATTTGTAGGCCTCGACCTTGTCCATCGGGGTGGCGATTCCATACAGCAGCACCCACGCCAGCCGGTTCTGGGCGACCGGGCTGTTCTGCCGCGCGGCCCGGCGCAGCAGCGCGATGGCCGCGGGCTGGTCCTTCGGCACGCCGGTGCCGTTGAACAGCGCGATGGCGTATTCGACCTCGGCGTCGATATTGTCGGCGATCGCGGCCGCCTTCAGCAATTGCGCGGCCTTTTCGAGGTCTTTCGGCACGCCGGTTCCTTCCTTGTAGAAGGTCGCCAGCGCGTATTGCGCCTCGGCATTGCCGGCATCCGCAGCCAGGCGCAGCAGCTCGGCCGAGCGCCTGAGGTCCTGCGGCAAGGTCTGGCCGTCGAGATAGAGCAGCGCGAGATTGTAGGCCGCCTTGGGCTCGCCGAGCTTGGCGGCGGAGGCCAGCAGCTTGACCGCCTCGAGCTTGTCGACAGGGCCGCCGCGCCCGGCCAGCCGCATCATCGCCAGCGCGAACATCGCCTCGCGGTCGCCGGCCTCGGCGGCCCGCTTGTACCAGATCGCCGCCTTTTCGTAATCGCGGCGGATGCCCTGGGCGTTTTCGTAGAGCTGGCCGAGCATCGCCATGGCCTTGGGATCGCCGGCCTGCGCCCGCGGCGTGGCGAGATCGAACGCGGTCTTGTACTGGCCGCGCTGATAGGCGCCGTAGACCAGGTCGACATTGGGATCATTGGTGGCGGGCGGTGGCGTCGCGGCCGGCGCTGGAGCGGCCGGCTTGGCCGACGGGGCGGGGGCCGGCTTCTTTGCCGCGGACGTTGCCGGCGGCTTGGCCTTCTCGGCCGCCTTCTCCGCCGGCCGTTCGACCGGCTTGGGCTTTTCCGCCGGGGCCGGCTGCAGGGCCGGCGGCGTCAACGAGATCTGCGCGCGTGCGCCCGGCATCGCCATGGCGAGCGCAGCAACGACACATGTCAGGCGCAGGATCGTCATCGGCCGCCGTTCAGCTCTGTCCTGGCGCGTCGGCTGGCGCGGCCGTATGGGCGCTGCGGATCGCGGTGCTGATCTCAGCAAGCGCCGCGGCCGGGCCGCGGGCGTCGTTCCAGACGAGGTCGTCGACCAGCACGAAATCGGCTCCCGCCGCGACGAAGTCCGCGGCCTCCTTGAGCGAGATCGCATAGCCGACGCAGGGCGGCTCGAACAGCTCCGCCCACCAGGCGAGGCGCTCGTTGACGGCATCCGGCGAGGGCCGCCGTCCCTGCGCATCGCGCTCGCCGAACAGCACATAGTCGGCGCCGAGCTCGCCGGCGCGCATCGAATCATGGCGTGTGGACAGGCCGCCGCAGCCGGCGATGCGGTCCGGCTTCAGGCCGGGCAGCGCCTCCTCCAGCGCGGCGATGCCGGTCAGGTGCGCGCCATCGGCGCCGGCGCGGGCGACGATGTCGGGATGGCCGTCGATCAGCAGCGCTGCGCCGGCGCCCTGGATCGCCGGCGCCAGCGTCTTGACCATCGTGATCATGCTGCGCGGATCGCTGTCCTTCAGCCGCACCAGCACCGCAGCGATGTCGGCGCTGGCGAGGATCTCGGGCAGGCCGGCGGCCAGCGCCGCCGCATCGGTCACGACCGGCGTTGCCAGATAGAGGCGCGGCGCGGGCCGCGCGGATGTCGTCTTGCCGGACACTAGGCGGCCTCTTTCTCGAGCGCTGCGGTCCACTGGCCGCGGCTGGCAAGCGCGTTCATGCGGGCGCGGTGGGTGAAGGCGCGCTGGCCGGCGGGGATGTTCGCCGCCCTGCCTGCCCATGCCTGCTGCGGCGCCGCCTGCAGCGCGCGGCCGTAGGAGAAGGTCAGCTTCCAGGGCAGCGGTCCGAGCCGGTTCATCGCGTCGAGATGCGCGGTCGCGCTCTCGTCGGATTGTCCGCCGGACAGGAAGGCGATGCCGGGCACCGCCGCAGGCACGCATTCCTTCAACAGTTGGACGGTCCTTTCGGCGACCTCCTGCACCCCGGCCTGGTCCGGCGACTGCTTGCCCGCGACCGCCATGTTGGGCTTCAGGATCATGCCTTCCAACGCGACGCGCTGGATGCGCAATTCACGAAACACCTCGTTCAGCACGCGGCGCGTGACGTCGAAGCAGCGACCGATGTCATGATCGCCGTCCATCAGCACCTCCGGTTCGACAATCGGCACGATGTTCGCTGCCTGGCACAGGGCGGCATAGCGGCCGAGCGCATGCGCGTTGACATGGATCGCTGTCATCGAAGGGATGTTGTCCTTGTCGATATCGATCACGGCCCGCCATTTGGCGAAGCGCGCACCCAGCGCGTAGTACGTCGCCAGCCGATCCGCAAGCCTGTCGAGGCCGACCGTGACCCGCTCGCCGGGGCAGCCGGACAGCGGCTGTGTTCCCTCATCGACCTTGATGCCGGGAATGGCGCCGGCCGCTTCGATCAGCTTCACCAGCGGGGTGCCGTCGGCGGCATGCTGCCGGATGGTTTCGTCATAGAGGATGACGCCGGAGATGAACGACATGCCCTCGCTGCGAAACAGCATCTCGCGATAGTCGCGGCGGTTCTGTTCGGTCGAATCGACCTTGATGGCATCGAAGCGCTTCTTGATCGTCCCGGTGGATTCATCGGCGGCGAGGATGCCCTTGCCCGGTGCAACCATGGCAAGGGCCGTGGTGTTCAGTGCGGAGAGATTCATGCTTGGCTCCAGACGCACCTGCCCTGCCCATCAAAATAGACGGTTCTCGGGCGGATGCCGAGCAAACATTGGCCGCCGGTGAGGCGGACTCTCGAAGAGGTGAAGGGGAGGTTGCTGATCGGAGCAAGCGATCACGTCACCGGTGGTCGGCTTCCCTCCCCCTTGCGGGGAGGGGTTGGGGGTGGGGGGCCACACGCACTGAACTCAGTGAGTTACGCGTTGAGATCGTAAGTGGTGAACGCTGTCGCGCGCACGCGTTCGGCCACTTCAATCGCAAGCGCGATGGTCGATATGCGCCTTCGATCTCATCACTGATAGTACGCCCCGGACCCCCCCGACCCCTCCCCGCAAGGGGGAGGGGAGCTTACCGCCGTTGCGGCGGCTGCTGGGGTCGAGAAGCTCAACGCAGCGCGGCGGCAGCTGCCTCACGCCACCTTCGGAGCCAGCTCGCCCTTGGCGTAGCGCTTGGCCATCTCGGCCGTGGTCAGCACGCGCTTGATCTTGGAGGCCTGGCCGGCGGTGTTGAACTCCTGCAGGCGCTGCTTGCACAGCTTGGCCATCGCCTCCATCGCCGGCTTCAGGTACTTGCGCGGATCGAATTCCTCCGGGTGCTCCGACAGAACTTTCCGGATCTGGCCGGTCATCGCCATGCGGTTGTCGGTGTCGATGTTGATCTTGCGCACGCCGTTCTTGATGCCGCGCTGAATCTCGCTGACCGGCACGCCCCAGGTCGGCTTCATCCTGCCGCCATAGGCGTTGATGATCTCCTGCAGGTCCTGCGGCACCGAGGACGAGCCGTGCATCACGAGATGCGTGTTCGGCAGCTTGCGATGGATCTCCTCGATCACGTTCATGGCGAGGATGTCGCCGTCGGGCTTGCGCGTGAATTTGTAGGCGCCGTGCGAGGTGCCCATCGCGATCGCGAGCGCGTCGACCTGGGTCTCACGCACGAACTTCACGGCCTCGTCCGGGTTGGTCAGCAGCTGGTCGTGCGACAGCTTGCCTTCGGCGCCGTGGCCGTCCTCCTTGTCGCCCATGCCGGTCTCGAGCGAGCCGAGCACGCCGAGCTCACCCTCGACCGAGATGCCGCCGAGATGCGCCATGGTGGCGACCGTCTTGGTGACGCCGACATTGTAGTCCCAGTCAGCCGGCGTCTTGCCGTCGGCCTTCAGTGATCCGTCCATCATCACCGAGGTGAAGCCGGACTGGATCGCGGTCATGCAGGTGTCGGGACCGTTGCCATGGTCGAGATGCACGCACACCGGAATGTGCGGATAGATCTCGGTGACCGCGTCCATCATGTGCTTGAGCATGACGTCGTTGGCATAGGAGCGGGCGCCGCGCGAGGCCTGGATGATCACCGGAGCGTCGACCGCATTGGCCGCCTCCATGATCGCCAGTGCCTGCTCCATGTTGTTGATGTTGAAGGCCGGGACGCCGTAGTCATTTTCCGCCGCGTGGTCGAGCAATTGACGCAACGTGATACGAGCCATGGCTGGAACTCCCTGATTAAGAATTGGACCGTGCGGCAGGATGCGCACGTGTCGAAACTGCTGCACCGTGCATAACGCGGTGGTCGGGAGATTCCAAGGGTTGCGGGCGACGCAGGCCACCAGACCGCGCTGTCAGCGGCCATTCATAGGTTATCAGCCAAATCCGTCGCAACGGACAGCACGTAAGAGCTGGCTCAGCTCTTCCTGGCTTCGAGAGCCGCGATGCGCTCCTCGACCGCACTGACTCGCTCGTCGAAGTCGCTGGCGGCCGCGCGCATCATGACCAGCATGCCGGCGGAATCACGCCGCTGCTTGCGGATCAAGGTTTCCAAGCTATCGAGCCGCGTCTCGGTCGATTGTCTGAACTGTCCAAACTCCGATCGGAACGCAGCAATGCTCTCCTGAATCTTGATCAGGATCGAGTGCACGGCGTCTGTCGGAGTGTCAGCCATGAATGGAACATAACAGAAACATCCATGGCCGACAAGCTCTGAGGATCAGGCCTTCAGCACTTCCACGCCCGGCAGCGGCTTGCCTTCCATCCATTCCAGGAAGGCGCCGCCGGCGGTCGAGACGTAGCTGAAGTCGGCGGCCACGCCGGCCTGGTTGAGGGCCGCGACGGTATCGCCGCCGCCGGCCACCGAGACCAGCTTCTTGGTCTTGGTGCGTTCCGCTGCGTGCTTGGCGGCGACCATCGTGCCGCGGTCGAACGGCGTCAGCTCGAAGGCGCCGAGCGGACCGTTCCAGACCAGCGTCGCGGCATCGTCGATCGCGGCATGGATGCGTGCGGTCGATTGCGGGCCGACATCGAGGATCATGCTGTCCGGCGGGATCGCGTCGAGGCCATAGGCGAAGGACGGCGAGTTGGCTGCGAAGTGATAGGAGACGGTCGCGTCCACCGGCAGGATGATGGCGCAGTTCGAGGCTTCCGCCTTCTCCATGATCCTGAGCGCGGTCGCTGCCAGATCCTTCTCGGCCAGGGACTTGCCGATCTGCACGCCCTGGGCATGCAGGAAGGTGTTGGCCATGCCGCCGCCGATCACCAGCGCATCGACCTTGGTGACGAGGTTCTCCAACAGGTCGATCTTGGTCGAGACCTTGGCGCCGCCGACGATCGCGATCACCGGCTTGGCCGGGCGGCCCAGCGCCTTGTCGAGCGCGTCGAGCTCGGCCTGCATGGTGCGGCCGGCATAGGCCGGCAGCTTGTGGCCGAGGCCCTCGGTCGAGGCATGGGCGCGGTGCGCGGCGGAGAAGGCGTCGTTGACCCAGATGTCGCCGAGCTTGGCGAGCTCGGCCACGAAGGCCGGATCGTTCTTCTCTTCCTCTTTGTGGAAGCGCGTGTTCTCCAGGCACAGCACGTCGCCGTCCTTCATCGCGGCGATGGCGGTCGCCGCCGGCTCGCCGATGCAGTCGTCGGCAAAGGCGACCGGGCGCTTGATCACTTGCGAGAGCGCGGCGGCGACCGGCTTCAGCGAGTCCTTGGCGTCGCGGCCCTTCGGCCGGCCGAAATGCGCGAGCAGGATGACCTTGCCGCCCTTGGTGGCGAGCTCATTGATGGTCGGCGCGACGCGCTCCAGGCGCGTGGCGTCGGTGACGTGGCCATTCTCCATGGGGACGTTGAGATCGACGCGCAGCAGCACGCGCTTGCTCTTGGGATCGACGTCGTCGAGGGTGCGGAATTGTTTCATTGAAGCCACCGTAAAACGAGGGACTAATCAGTGGTGATTATATCCGTCGGTGTTTTCCGGCGGATGGCCTTCCTGCTTCGTCGTCACCCGCATGCCTTGGCGGAAGCCATAGGCAATCAAGCCAATCAGCAGCAGCGCCCCGGGGATTCCGAGCCAATTAGGAAGGGTCATGGCGCTTCCTCAGCCGTCATTCCGGAGCGGTCCGAGGACCGCAGCCGGAATCTCGAGATTCCGGGTTCGATGCGGCGCATCGTCCCGGAATGACTGAAGAGAGTTACAGCAGCTTGCCCATCGCGACGGCGGTGTCGGCCATGCGATTGGAGAAGCCCCACTCGTTGTCGTACCAGGACATCACGCGCACGAGGTTGCCGTTCATGACCTTGGTCTGGTCCATGTGGAACGTCGACGAGTGCGGGTCGTGGTTGAAGTCGATCGAGACGTTGGGCGAATTGGTGTAACCGAGCACGCCCTTGAGCTCCTGCTCGGCGGCGCGCTTGATCGCCTCGTTGATCTCCTTCGGCTCGGTGTTGCGCTTGGCGACGATCTTGAGATCGACCACCGAGACATTCGGCGTCGGCACGCGGATCGCGACGCCGTCGAGCTTGCCCTTCAGCTCCGGCAGCACCAGGCCGATCGCCTTGGCGGCGCCGGTCGAGGTCGGGATCATCGACATCGCCGCCGCGCGGCCGCGATAGAGATCCTTGTGCATGGTGTCGAGCGTCGGCTGGTCGCCGGTGTAGGCGTGGATCGTGGTCATGAAGCCGGTCTCGATGCCGACCGTGTCGTTCAGCACCTTGGCGACCGGCGCCAGGCAGTTGGTGGTGCAGGAGCCGTTGGAGACGACCAGGTGATCCCTCGTCAGCGTGGTGTGGTTGACGCCGTAGACGATGGTGGCGTCGGCGCCGTCGGCCGGGGCCGATACCAGCACGCGCTTGGCGCCGGCGGTCAGGTGCGCGGAGGCCTTGTCCTTGGAGGTGAAGATGCCGGTGCATTCCAGCGCGATGTCGACGCCGAGATCCTTCCACGGCAGCTTCGACGGATCACGCTCGGCGGTGACCTTGATCTTGCCCTGGCCGATATCGATCGTGTCGCCGTCGACGGTCACGGTGTGCGGGAAGCGGCCATGCACGCTGTCGAAGCGCAGCAGGTGGGCGTTGGTCTCGACCGGGCCGAGATCGTTGATGCCGACCACCACGATGTCCTTGCGGCCCGATTCCGCGATGGCGCGCAGAACGTTGCGGCCGATGCGGCCAAACCCGTTGATCCCGACCCGGACTGCCATTTTCGTCTCCTTCAATGACGTTTATCGTTCAATGACGTTTCTCGTCCCTCGTAGCCGGCCCCTGGCAAGGGCTCTACGAGGGTTTGGACCTGTTGACGCCCGGTTCTGCCGGGCGGGAGCGGACGATATGGCCCTTTCGTAGTCCTTTTTTTGCGCTCGCTCAACCGTCGCGAATCAGGGATCCGCCGGCGCGGCTGTCCGGTCGCTCAGACGTGATGGACGGCCGCGCGGGGGACCGAAGGCCTTACGCCAGCCGCTGTACGGCGGCCTCGACAGCCGCCTCGGCGGTGATGCCGAAATGCTTGTAGAGCTCCTTGGCCGGGCCGCTCTCGCCGAACGAATGCATGCCGATGAAGATGCCATCCTGGCCGATGACCGCGTCCCAGCCCCAGCGCACCGCGGCCTCGATGGCGATCTTGACCGGCGCCTTGCCGATGATCGCGGCCCGGGTCTCGGCCGGCTGCTCCAGCAGCAGCTCGAGCGACGGCACCGAGACGACGCGGGCTGGGATGCCACGCTCGGCGAGCTGCTTCTGCGCGGCGACCGCGATCTCGACCTCCGAGCCGGTGGCGAACAGCGACACCTTGGCTTCGCCTTGCGCCGCGACCAGCTCATAGCCGCCGCGGCCGCAGGGATTGTCCGCCGGCGCGGACGTGCGCAGTTGCGGCAGGTTCTGCCGCGTCAGCGCCAGCACGGTCGGGCCGTTGGTGCGGTTCAGCGCCAGCTCCCAGCACTCGGCGGTCTCGACCGCGTCGGCCGGGCGGAAGACGCGCATGTTCGGCATCGCGCGCAGCGCGGCGAGATGCTCGACCGGCTGATGCGTCGGGCCGTCCTCGCCGAGGCCGATGGAGTCGTGAGTCAGCACGTAGACGACGCCGGCGCCCATCAGCGCCGACAGGCGCATTGCGCCGCGCGCGTAGTCCGAGAACACCAGGAAGGTGGCGCCGTTCGGCGCGAAGCCGCCATGCAGGAAGATGCCGTTCATGCACGCCGCCATGCCGTGCTCACGGATGCCGTAATGGATGAAGCGGCCCTTCGGCGTCTTGGCCGAGAACGAGGTCGCGGACTTCGCCTTGTTGTTATTGGAGCCGGTGAGGTCGGCCGAGCCCGCCACGAACTCGAACGGCATCGCTGCGGCGATCACCTCGATCGCGGCCTCCGAGGACTTGCGGGTGGCGACGTTGAGCGGGGTCTCCAGCAGCGCCTTCTTGTGGTCCTTCAGCGCCTTCGCCAGCGACGCCGGGCGCTCGTGGCGCAGCCGGCGCTCGAACTCGGCGCGCTTGCGCGGGCCCATCTCGCCGAGCCGGGTCTCCCACTCCGTGCGCGCAGCCGCGCCGCGGCGGCCGGCCTCGCGCCAGGCGGCGAGCACGTCGTCGGGCACCGAGAACGGCTCCAAGGAGATGCCGAGCTTCTCCTTGGCGCCCTTCAGCTCTTCTGCTCCCAGCGCCTCGCCATGCACCTTGGAGGTGCCGGCCTTGGTCGGCGCGCCATAGCCGATCGTGGTCTTGCAGGCGATCAGCGACGGCTTGGAGGACTTCTGCGCCCGCGCGATCGCGGCGGCAATCGCCTCGGGATCATGGCCGTCGATCAGCTCGGCGGCCCAGCCGGCCGACTTGAAGCGCTTCACCTGGTCGACCGAGTCGGCGATCGACAGCGGGCCGTCGATCGAGATGCCGTTATCGTCCCACAGCACGATCAGCTTGTTGAGCTTCCAGTGCCCGGCCATCGCGATCGCTTCCTGGGAGATGCCCTCCATCAGGTCGCCGTCGGAGGCCAGCACATAGGTGTGATGGTCGACGATCTTCTTGCCGTACTCGGCCTGGAGCATCTTCTCGGCCAGCGCCATGCCGACCGCGGTGGAGATGCCCTGGCCGAGCGGGCCGGTGGTGGTCTCGATGCCCTTGGTGCGGAAATTCTCCGGATGGCCGGGGGTGAGCGAATCGACCTGGCGGAAGCGCTTGATCTGGTCGAGCGTCATCTCCTCGTTGCCGGTCAGATACAGCAGCGCGTAGAGCAGCATCGAGCCGTGGCCGGCCGACAGCACGAAGCGGTCGCGGTCCGGCCAGGCGGGCGCCGCGGCATCGAATTTCAGCACGCGGGTGAACAGCACGGTGGCGACGTCGGCGGCGCCCATCGGCAGGCCGGGATGGCCCGATTTCGCCTTTTCGACGGCATCCATTGCGAGCGCGCGGATGGCGTTGGCCATGCGGGAATGATCGACCTGCGTCATGCTGGAATCCGTCCAAACGTGAAATGCTGATGACAGGGACGCCGCCGGTATTGCTGGCGGGCCGGGATTTTGCGGGCTGATTAGCACCTCGGTTCCGGGAATCAAAGGCAATGCAACGTCCCGGACGTCCCAAAAGTTGCTTAGTAGTGCATAGTTTCGGCCGAGCGTTGCGCTTGGCTCGCCCAGCACGTAAGATTTTGCCCGTAACCGCTTGCCGGACAGCGCTTTTGTCGCGTCCCGCTTGCTCCGAGGGCCTCGCATCCGCGCCATGAACGATCACCCTGCCAATCTTGCCGGCCAGGTGGAACCCGGCGCCGCCGATCTCGAGGCGGCGACGCGGCGACTGATGACGGCACTCGACGCGCTGGAGAGCGCGGTCGAGCGGCGGCGTGAGGCGGATCGTGACGAGGACGAGCTGGCGACGCGCATCCAGGCGCTCGGCGCCGACCGCTCGCGTCTCGCCGACGAGCTCGACGGCTCCCTGATGAAGACGCGCCGGCTCGAGCGCACCAATCGCGAGATCGCCGAACGTCTGGACACCGCGATCGGCACCATCCGCGCCGTGCTCGCTGGCGGCGACGGGCAGGGCGCCGCTGAAGACGATGAGGACGAGGAATGAGCCACATCAACGTCACCATCAACGGCCGCCAATATCGCATGGCGTGCGAGGAGGGCCAGGAGCTCAGGCTGCTGAAGCTCGCGGAGAGTCTGGAATCGCGCATCACCAATCTGCGCGGCAAGTTCGGCGAGATCGGCGACGCCCGCCTGACCGTGATGGCTGCGCTCACCGTGTGCGATGAGCTGATCGACGCCAATCAGCGCGTGCAGATGCTGGAGCAGGAGCTGGAAGGCCTGCGCAACGTGCGCAACCAGGCGAGCGACCGCGCCCGCGCCACGCAAGTCGCGGTGGCCAAGGCGCTGAACGCCGCCGCCGAGCGCATCGAGCGCACGACGCAGGTGCTCAACCGGACCATCGGTGGCGGGGTGGCGATCGGATAGGGCGGAACTAACAAGTCAGTCCTAGTGCAGTCAACGTGGACCGCCTCATTTCGCGGTGCTTATGAGTGTGCCCTCGCCCCTTGTGGGAGAGGGCATGTATGACAGTGCGGCGAGCGCGGTTGGGTGAGGGGTCTCTCGCGGCGAGCGTTGTTCGTGGAGAGAAACCCCTCACCCAACCGCGTGCGTGGATAGGCCGGCGATGCCCTCTCCCACAAGGGGCGAGGGCGCTGTATCTGAGAGCACGCTCTTCCTTCGCAGCCTCACTCACGCTCGCGCGAGTTGCGCCTCGATGGCGGCCTTGTCGATCACCGACCATACTTCCGCGATCCTGCCGTCGCGGAATGCGTAGAACACGTTCTCCGTGAAGGCGACCCGCCGGCCGTTGACCGGCAGCCCGAGGAACGCGCCACGCGGCGTGCAGTCGAACTCCAGCCGGCTTGCGACGCGAGGCGGGTCGGACAGCAGCAGGCCGATGTTGAAGCGAAGGTCGGGGATATCGGCGAAGTTTCCCACCAGCATATCGCGATAGCCGTTGAGCCCGAGCTGCCGGCCGTTGTGAACGACGTGGTCGTGCACGAAATCGCCGAGCACCGGCCATGCCTGCGCATTCAGGCACACGATGTAGGCGCGATAGTGATTGGCGAGCTCGGGTCCGGTCATGGCGCTGCGTCCGTTCGAGACGAGAGCAGGCAACCTCTCGCACCGGCAACGGTTCCGAACAGGGATCAAAGACCTTCTATGATCAATGCGATGGCTTCCAACGGCAATGCCGCACCTACTGCGCCGATGACCAGACCGACGAGGCCGAGGACGACGGCACCGATCCAGCCGCCCGAATGAAAGCCGACGGTTGCACCGACGAAGGCTCCCGTCGCAAGCGTACAGATGGCCCAGAGCGTGTGAAGGATGAGTCCGATCGTCCTCAGCATGCGTGATATCGCCTGTCAGCGGTCTCACCCGTCCCCTTCCGATGGGTCGCGCGGAGACGCCATTGTGCGGCAGCGAAGCCGATCACGTCATCGCGATGTGTTCGTGTTGCGAGCGCTTGTCGTTCTTTCCCATGTCCTCTACCCATTGGTCAGGCGGAGCGATCGAATCCCGCGAGACAAGCGGGATCATCCGCGCATCAGGGAGGTGCCCATGAAGACGCTGCTCAAGGCGGCCGTAGCCACAGCCTTCACCATGATCATCACGCAGCTCGCCGCCGCGCCCCTGCCGGAGGCCAGGCCCGACGAGGTCGGCTTCTCGCAAGATGGCCTGGCGCGCATGGATGATTTCTTCGCCCGCGAGATCGCGGCCAAGCGCGTCCCCGGCGCGGTGGTGGCGATCGCGCGTGACGGCAAGCTCGTGCACTACAAGGCCTACGGCCAGCTCGATCCGGTGAAGGGCACGCCGATGCCGCTCGACGCGATCTTCGCCCTGGCCTCGATGACCAAGCCGATGACCGCGGTGGCGGGGCTGACGCTGATGGAGCAGGGGCGACTGCCGTTGCAGGCCAGGCTCGCCGACTACTATCCGGCCTTCGCCGACATGAAGGTCGGCGTCACCCAGGAGAACGGCGCGCTGCTGCTGGTGCCGCAGGCCCGCCCCATCCTGATCCACGATCTCTACCGCCACACTTCGGGCCTGATGTATGGCGGCCGGCCGGACAGCTCGAGCCCGGTGGCGCGGCTCTATCCCGACGGCACCGCGCCTGCGATCGAGGGCGACACCCAGGCCTTCATCGAGCGCATCACCAAGCTGCCGCTGGCGCACCAGCCTGGCACGCAGTTCGAATACGGCTTCTCCATCGACGTGCTCGGCGCGGTGATCGAGAAGGTCAGCGAGCAGCGGCTCGGCGAATATCTTTCAGCCAATGTCTGGAAGCCGCTCGGCATGGTCGACGCGACCTTCGCGCCAACCGACGCACAACGCCCGCGGCTGGCGCATCCGTTTCCGAACAATCCGCTGACTGGCAAGCCGCAGGCGATCAAGCTGCTGGATACGTCGACGAAGTCGGACTGCGGCGGCGCCTGCTCCTTCGCCACCATCGGCGACTACGTCCGCTTCGGCCAGATGCTGCTCAATGGCGGCGAGCTCGATGGCGCGCGCATCCTGAGTCCGAAGACGGTGCACCACATGACCTCCAACCATCTCGGGCCGGAAATCAAGAACACCGTCGCCAATGTCGAGCCGCATCGCGCCGGCTTCAGCTTCGGGCTCGGCGTCGCGGTGCGCGTCAGCGAGGGCCTCTCGGCCGTGCCCGGCAATCCCGGCGAGTTCAGCTGGAACGGCGCCTATGGCACGCAGTTCTTCTGCGACCCGAAGGAGCGCCTCGTCGTGGTGGTCGGCACCGCGGCGCCCGGCGACCTGCGCAAATATTATCGCGAGCAGGTGCAGGACATCGTGTACGGCGCGATGGTGAGGTAAGATAGCGCATGCTGACAGTCCATCATCTGGGGAAGTCCCAATCCGAGCGCATCGTCTGGCTCTGCGAGGAGCTGGCGATCCCATACGAGCTGAAATGCTACACGCGCGACGCCAGGACGGTCCTGGCGCCCGCGGAGTACAAGGCGCTGCACCCGATCGGCGCCGCGCCGGTCATTACCGACGGCGATCTGGTGCTCGCCGAATCCGGCGCCGTTGTCGACTACATCATCTGCAAATACGGCCAGGGCCGGCTGCGGCCAGGCCCCGATGATCCGAACTTCGCGCCATTCCTCTACTGGTTCCACTTCGCCAACGGCACCTTGCAGGCGGCGATGGGCCGGCTGATGATCCTCAACCGTCTCGATCTGCCCGACGACAATCCCATGCTCGGCGCGATGCGGGGGCGGGTCGATCGCGCCTTCGCGGCCGTCGAGGCGCGCTGCGGCGAGGCGGACTACCTGGCGGGGCCGGCGCTCACCACCGCCGACATCATGACCGTGTTCTCGCTGACGACGATGCGCTTCTTCCTGCCTTACGATCTCAGCCCCTTCCCCGACATCCGCGCCTATCTGTCACGCATCGCCGCCCGCCCGGCCTATCAGCGGGCGATGGAGAAGGGCGATCCGGGGATGAAGTTGTTATTGAGTTGATTGCAAGCAAGTTTGCGCGATCGCTCGCGCGGCTGGCTCGGTGTACCTCGCCCCGCTTGCGGGGAGAGGTCGGATTGCATCGTCAGATGCAATCCGGGTGAGGGGGTACAGGGTCTCACCAAGGACGCTCCCTGCGCGTCTGCCCCAACTCACACTTCCCGTGTGGCGGCCGCTCACCCCAACCCTCTCCCCGTAAGAACGGGGAGAGGGAGCCGACTGCCCGAGCCGCTATTGGCGGTCCCCCTCATCTCTGCCGCTTGCGGCTCCAGTCCAGGAACGAGCGATACAGCTCCTCCTTCTCCGCCTTCGAGGTCGGCGCCTTGGCCTGCGATTCGAGAAACGCCTCGAAGCGGTCCTGTTGCGAGAGACCGCCGGTCGCGGCGGGCGCCAGGCCGACATTGGCCTCCTTCTTCATCCGTTCCAGCACGGCGTCGACATACGGATAGCGCTGCCAGCCCGGCACCTGGGCCTCGAGATTGAGATCCTTCCAGCCCGGATGGAACGGCGGCTGCTGCAGCCGCGCGAGGTTGGTGAACAGCGTGTCGACGAAGCGGTTGACGCGGTCGGCGCGGTCGCTGCCCGGCTTCCAGTTGTAGACGGCCAGCACCGACGGCACGGCGATGGTTTCCACGGCGGTGTCAGGTGCGACCAGCCCTGGATAGGTGTCGGCCTTGATGCTGGTCGGATAGTAGAAATCCGAGAATTGCTGCGTGTACGGCACCGGCACGAAGTGGAATCCGGGATCCGCCTTCTTGCCGCTGAACAGCTCGCCGGGCTTGGAGGCGACATAGACCATCGCGGCGATCTCGCCCTTGTGCAGCTTCTCCAGCGCGACAGGGCCACCGACCGCGACCGGCTCTATGTCGATGCCGAGGCGCCGGAAGATCAGCGGGCCGGTGTGGGCGGCGGCGACGCCCGCCGTGCCCACCGCGACCTTCTGGCCCTTCAGGTCCTGCAGCGTCTTGAACTCGTCGCGCGCATAGATGTGCACGTCGGAGATGAAGAAGCGCAGCACGTAGCGGATGCGGTCGTTGATGTTGGAAAGACCGGCCTGCCTGGCGTAGAAGTCGAAGGCGTCGGCATAGGTGATCGCGACGTCGACGCCGCGCAGATAGAGCAGGTCGGCGATGTTCGAGGTGGTGCCGCGCGTCACCATCGGGATCAGGCGCATGTTGTCGCCATCGTCCATCGTCCGCGCCATCTCGCTGGCGAAGCGCACGAAGCCGCCGTCGGGCAGGCCCGCGGCCAGGCCGACGGTCCATTGGTTCATGCGCGTCTTGATGGCGGCTTCGTCCGAGGCGCTCCGCGGCTCGCGGGACTCTGAGACCCGAGGCTCGACGGTCCGCCGTTCCGACGCGCGCGCAGGCTTGATCGAGAGCGGAGCGGCGGACTGCTCTTGCGCGCGCACCGCGCCGACGGGGGTGAGCAAGGCAGCCGAAAGCGTTGCCAGCGCCAGCAGCGCCGGCCGGGCGAGTACTCTGTGCATGTGACTAGTCCCCGATCGCGTCTGCTCGCCATTCCCCCGAGCAGACTGATGACACAGATCAATCCAAGATCGTATCTCAATGAGCCCTAAACCTGGCAGTTTTGGGGCAAGAACTACTTAAGGTTTCAGGTAGCTCCAGCCGCTCTCCTGCAATTCCATCAGCCTCACTGCGCCCGAGGGCACCAGGCTCGCTTCGGCGACGATCGCAATCGGATGTCCTTCGCGTTTCTCCATGCCGCGCTTGGTGATGTTGCAGGCGGAGAATTTGATCTTGGCGGGAAAGCTCAGCTCGGCGATCTGCTTGAGCCGGTCCTTCACCGGCGAGGTATCCTCGCGCAGCATGTTCAGCCCGGGTCCATAGGTGACGAGCTCGATCTCGACCTCCTCGCCCTTCTCCTTGAACGTCTCCATGATGTTGGTGGCGTTGTTGAGCGCCAGATTCATGATCGCCGGATCGTTCTGATCGACCTGGATCGCGACGCGATGGATCTTGACGTCGGCGGCGAGGCCCGCTCCAGCCGGCGCGATCAGCAGCGCGCAGGCGGCCATGACAGTTGTGAGATTGAAGCGCATGCCAGGACTCCGATGTACGATACAGGGCATTGGGATGTGGGCATGATCTGCCACAACCTCAGCTCCCAGTCGATGGGCCTGAATCGTGGCAAGACTATGCGCTGCCGCGGGAGCGCCGTGATGCGGCGAGGAGGGCGGTGATGATGACGGCAATGCCGGAGATGAGAGGGATGGCTGGCATTGATGTGGATGACGATTGGGATTGAAGAGGCGCGATGACCTCCGCCGTCGCCAAGCCCGCCGCTATTTGGTTGCGTCTCGCACCCTCGCCGGATGGATGCCTCTCCGCCAACTGCTTTCCTCTGCCGCACGACGGGCAATCCGCGCATACGCGCCCTGCGCAAACTGCCCGTCGCGTTACGATGTCGCAGGCTGCGTCACTTGTCTCGTCGGGCAAATCAGGCGGATGCTTCCGCTCGTCCTGCTGCCGCATGAGGGGCGTGTCGCGACCGTCACGAGACGTTGGCAGTGGGATGCGATGGGCGTGGATTGCCGCAGCGTGAGTCACATCGCGCGGACGAACGGCGATGCACGTACGGTCAAGTCGCGTGGTCCTGACACCCCGATGCTGGTGTTCCCTTTGCGACGACGCTTGAGGCGTCGCGCGGAGCATGGTGGCCAACAAGCCCGGCGCACCAGGGAGATCGCGAAGCAGCCGTTCCAACCGTCGCGCAGGGAAGGCCGGGTGTTTCCGGCTGCACCTGTGGTACCTGCCGCCTGCATTTTTTGAGCAGGCGGGCCACGGGCGTCAGCCGACGCCCGGCCTTCCCTGCGCCCTCTGTTCGAAAGAGGGTGAACCAACCGAACAGCTCGGACGCGATCAGCGCCGCGAGGAGGCGAAGCCATGGCCGACGCCGAATCCACCGTGATCTGCACTGGAATGAAAGGCCCCGCGGCAATCGGCTCAGCAGGGATCAGCCCGGCTGCCGCCACCTCACCGCTGTCGTCGCCCGCGAAAGCGGGCGATCCAGTACGCCGCGGCCTCTCGGCTGAGCCACTGCCGTCACGGCGGACTGGGTCGCCCGGTCAAGCCGGGCGACGACACCGAGGATGGGCGACGGCGTCCCGTCCCAATCCGTCGGCACCGCTGGCAAAATCACCCCGCCATGGTTACATTGCGCCGGCGAGGCTGCGACGCGCGTCCGGAACCAACATATCCCCGGGGCCTTATCGATCCTTTAGGGAACTGTCCCTGGCCAGGTCCGTGGACCTGGACATATGGTGCCCACCTACTTTCGTAGGGAACTCCGGGATCGAGCGTTTCAACGGCGATTGCGGCTTCGCGCTTGTCTCTCTCCTCTTTGTATCTCTCCTCTGTCCCCTTGATTGCCGACCTGCTGCGTTTCTGAGAACGTTGGAGTGCCCGCGTCCGCGCGCTCTTGACGGAGGTCCCGCCGCATGCCGATGAAGGCCGTCCAGCACACCAAGCAGCAGCTGCGGGCTGCAGCGCTGGCCGCGCGCGATGCGCTGAGCGACGAGGCGCGCAGCGCCGCCGCCCAGGCCATCGCGGTGCGCGGGCTGCCGTTCGCGCTGGAGCCGGGCCAGGTGGTCTCGGGCTATGCGCCGATTCGCAACGAGCTCGATCCGGTGCCGCTGATGCGCGTGCTGGCGGCGAAGGGCGCGCGGCTGGCGCTGCCGGTCATCCTGGCGCGCGGCCATTCGCTCTCCTTCCGGGAGTGGTCGCCGGGCGATCGGCTGACATTGGGCTCGCTCGGCATCCCCGAGCCGTCGCCGGTCGCGGCCGAGCTGGTGCCGGACGTGATGCTGGTCCCGCTCGCCGCCTTCGACCGCACCGGCCACCGCATCGGCTATGGCGGCGGCTACTACGACTACACCTTCTCGCACTTGCGGAAGACACATCATCTCATCGGCGTCGGGCTCGGCTTTGCCGTGCAGGAAACCGAGGCCATCCCGGCCTTGGCCCACGACGCGGCGCTGGATTATGTGCTAACCGAGCGCGAGACCTTGGATTTCCGGAGCAATTGAATTGCGAATTCTCTTCGTCGGCGACGTCGTCGGCCGGGCCGGCCGCAGCGCCGTCTCGGACCACCTTCCAGGCTTGATCCGCGATTGGGCGCTCGATCTCGTCATCATCAATGGCGAGAACGCGGCCGGCGGGTTCGGCATCACCGAGGCGATCTATCAGGAGCTGGTCGATGCCGGCGCCGACGCGGTCACGCTCGGCAACCACTCCTGGGACCAGCGCGAGGCGCTGGTGTTCATCGAGCGCGCGCCGCGCCTGGTGCGTCCCGCGAACTATCCGGCGGGCACGCCCGGCCGTGGCGCCGCGCTGATCGATGCCAAGAACGGCGCCCGCGCGCTGGTGGTCAACGTGCTCGGTCGCGTGTTCATGACGCCGTTCGACGATCCGTTCGCGGCACTGGGGCGCGAGCTCGGCGCCTGCCCGCTGCGCGAGGCGGCGGATGCTGTTGTGGTCGACGTGCATTGCGAGGCCTCCAGCGAGAAGCAGGGCATGGGCTATTTCTGCGACGGCCGCGCCAGCCTCGTCGTCGGCACCCATACGCATGTGCCAACGGCCGATCACCAGATCCTGCCCGGCGGCACCGCCTACATGACCGATGCCGGCATGACCGGCGATTACGACTCCATCATCGGCATGCAGAAGGACGAGCCGCTGCGGCGCTTCCAGTCGGGCATCCCGTCGGCGCGGTTCGAGCCGGCGTCCGGCGAGGCGACGCTGAGCGGGGTGGCGGTCGAGACCGACAACGGCACCGGGCTTGCGACCAAGGTCGCGCCGGTGCGGATCGGCGGCCGGCTGTCGCAAACGAGGCCGGCGTTCTGGGGAGGATGAGAGGCTGCGTCAGGCCTTGAGGCGAAAACCCATCCGGAAGGCGCCCCAATGGCGGCCCTTGACGACGATCGGTGCCGAGAGGTCCTTCATCAGCACGAACTGCCCGCCGCCCATGTCGCGGCGGTAGGTCTGCAGCAGGAACGGCTTGTTGCTGGCGGCGGCCACCTTCTTGACCGCGCGGTCGTCGAACAGCCGGCGGTTGCGGCAGTTGGCGTTGTTCCAGACCGGATCGGGCCCCTGCGGCCTGCGGTAGTTCGGATTGTGCGTCGGCAGATAGCCGCCGCGCGCCCAGGCGACGCAGAACACGATGCGCGGGTCGCTGCCCTGGATCGGGTCCTGGATCGCGGGCAGCACGCGGTCGGTGAACTCGACGTAGCGCGTCATGTACTGCTTGGGATTGGTGCCGGGAATCTCGCGATAGGTCTCGTCCATCAGGTCGGCGAGCGTGATCTCGCCGCGATCGATCGCCGCCTCGAAGGTCGCCGAGATCTGCCGGGCGGTCTCGACGACGGTCTTGATCAGCGGCGCGTCCGTGGTCTGCACGCCGCTTTCGGCGATCAGCCCGATCAGCGCCTCGGAATGATCGAGCAGCTTGGCGATGCGGCTGTCGGCCTGTTTGAGCTCGACCGAGGACTGGTCGACGCCCTTGGCGAGCTCGTTGAGCTCGCTGATCACGGCGTCGCAATGCGCGAGGTTGGAGGTCGCGGCCTTCGCCACGCCGTCGATCTCCTGGCCGACGCTGGTGAAGCCGTCCTGGACGCGGACGATGATGCCGCCGATCTGCTGGGCGCCTTCACCCGCTGTCTTGGCGCGCGACGAGGCCTGGCCGCTCTCGCCGAGCAGGCTCTTCACCTGCGAGTCGAGCCCACGCAGGGTATCGCCGATCTCCTGGGTGGCTTGGCGGGTCGCCTCGGCGAGCGACTTCACCTCGCTCGCGACGACGGCAAAGCCGCGGCCGGCGCTGCCGGCGCGCGCGGCCTCGATGGTGGCGTTCAGCGCCAGCAGGTTGGTCTGCTTGGCGATCGCCTCGATCGCCACCGAGACCTTGGCGACCTGCGACAGCGCATCGCCGACCGAGCCGAGCCGCTGCTCGATGCGCTCGACGGACTCGACCAGTTCGGCGATGTGCCGCACCGCGGTGTCGACCACGTTGCGCGACTGGGTGATGTCGCCGACCGCGGCGGTCGTGGCCGATTGCACCGCCTGCGAGGCGGTGGCGATGTCGTGATTGGCCGCGACCATGGTCTTGGCTGTGGCCTGCAGATGCCCGAACCGCTGCGACTGGTAGCTGACGCGGTTGGCGACCTCCTGGACGTTGCCGGCGACGTCGGCGAGCTCGACGCCGAGGCCCCCGATGCGGTCGGCGATCTCGTCGATCAGCCGCTCGGCGCCGGTGCGCGCGTCGTGACTTTCCAGAATGGCGCGTTGCGCGACCGACATGTCCAGACTCCCGGGCTTGATAGGATCAGAAAATCGCCGCTTGGCTCACAATTTGTAGGCGGTGCGGAAGCCGCCCCAGTGCCGGCCGCGGACGCGGATCGGTACGTCGATTTCGCGCATCATGATGGTGTTGCCGTTGCCCATGTCGCGCGCGTAGCTCTGGATCAGATAGGGCCGCTGGTTGCGCCCGGCCGCGAGCCCGGCCGGATCGTTGAAGATGCGGCGGTTGCGGCTGTTGGCGGTATTGAAGGCGACATCGCCCGGCCGCTGCGGATGCGAATAGATCTTGTTGTGCACCGGCAGATAGCCGTTGCGGTCGATCGCGACGCAGAACGCCAAGCGCTGATCCTTGGCCAGGAAGGCCTCCTGGAACGCAGGCAGCGCGCGCTCGGCCCAGTCGAGGATCCGGCTGCGATGCTGCTGCGGATTGGTGCCGGGGATCTCGACATAGTTGGTGTCGAACATGTCCTCGATCGTGACCTCGCCGCGCGCGACGGCGCTCTCGAACATCCGGTTCAGCTCGGTGCCGGCTTCCATGGCGCGGGTGACGAACTCGTTGTTCTCCTCGTGCAGCGCCCAGAGCTTGTCCTCGATCTTCTCGCGTAGTTCGGCACTTGGCGCATCGAACCGCGCCTGGGCGCCGGCCTTGACCTGCTCGGTGACGCGCAGGCGGCACGGACCGACGTCCTCCAGCACGGCGTCGAGACGCTCGTTCACGGGCAGGCGGCTGGCATCTGGGCCGGTGATCAGAAGGCCGTCGTTGGAAATCTCATAGACCGGCGCATCGATCGTACGTGCGCCCGACTTGATCTCGAGCTTGAGGTGACAGGGCAGACGCTCGCTGCCGCTGCGCACGGGCCGATCGCCCTGCCGCAGCAGCACGGCGCAGCGCGCCTTCAGCTTCTGGGCGTACATGGTCACGGCGCGCCCGGCGTTCGTGACGCGCTCGCCATAGCTCTCGGCCTGCTGGGTGGCGCTGCCGATGTCGGCGGCGCTGTCGACCACCGAGGATATGAACTGCGAGGCCTGGGCCGCATTGTTCGACATCTCGCCGGTGGTCTGGTTCTGTTCGGCGACGGCGCCGTTGACGTTGGTGAAGACGGGGCGGATCGCCTCGATCGCCTGGGCGATGCGGTGGACGGCGTCGGCCGAGCCGGCGGCGTCCTTCTGCAGTGCCTCGATCTTGCGCGTGATCTCCTCGGTCGCGTTCTGGGTCTGCACGGCGAGGGCCTTGACCTCGGTCGCGACCACCGCGAAGCCGCGGCCGGCCTCGCCGGCGCGGGCGGCCTCGATGGTCGAGTTGAGCGCGAGCAGGGTGGTCTGGCGCGCGATCTGGGAGATCAGGTTGACGACGTTGCCGATCGCCGCCGAGGATTCGCGCAGGCGGTCGACGTTGGCCTGGGCTTCCGTGGCGGCGGCGCTGGCCTGGTCGGCGAGCTGGCCGGCGTCCTGGACCTGGGCACGGATACCGTGGGCGGACTGGGTCACCTTCTCCGCGGCGTGGGCGAACGTCGCCGCCGTTCCTTGCGCGGCGCTGCTGCGCCCGCTCAGCGCATCGGCGCGCTGGCGAATGTCCGTCAGCGTCCCCGCCGTCGCCTCGGCGCCGCTGGCGACCGCATCGGCGGCGCGCTCGAGCTGACGAATCATGCCGCCGAGTTCCAGCTCCAGCAGGTCGAGGATGGCCTTGGCCGAATCGGCATCCGACGACGTCGGCGGCTCCGGCGCGGCCACCGGCTTCGGTTCGGCCACCGGATCGGGCGCAGAGGGTTGTCTTGCAAAGAAACCAAACGCCATGGGGTGGGCCCCGGTGCGGGTGAAAAGGTGCAGAGGGGCGGGATCGTTGCACTTGACTGTGAAGCCATGGTTAACATTGGCTTATGCTGCAGGGCACCCGGCCGGCTTCCCGAAGGGGGCAGCCACCGCAGAATCCACCTCAAATCTTTGATTTTGCCGATTCCCGGCCTATAAGGCCGCGCTTCCCCCATTGATCCCCTACGATTGCAAGAGACCTCGCATGGCCGGCCATTCCCAATTCAAGAACATCATGCATCGCAAGGGCCGGCAGGATGCGATGAAGTCCAAGCTGTTCGGCAAGCTGGCGCGCGAAATCACCGTCGCCGCCAAGCTCGGCACGCCCGACCCGGCGATGAACCCGCGGCTGCGCGCCGCCGTGGTCGCCGCCCGGGCCGAGAACATGCCCAAGGACAATATCGAGCGGGCCATCAAGAAGGCGCTCGGCGGCGAGGGCGACAATTATGCCGAGATCCGCTACGAGGGCTATGGCCCGGGCGGCGTCGCCGTCATCGTCGAGGCGCTGACCGACAACCGCAACCGCGCCGCCTCCGATATTCGCTCCTATTTCACCAAGTCCGGCGGCAATCTCGGCGAAACGGGTTCGGTCTCGTTCATGTTCGACCGCGTCGGGATCATCGAGTTCGACCGCAGCGTCGCCTCTGACGACGCGGTGCTGGACGCCGCGATCGAGGCCGGCGCGGATGACGTGATCTCGGGCGAGGGCGGCCACGAGGTCTATGCCTCGCCGGACAGTTTCCACGAGGTCGCCAAGAACCTCGAGGCCAAGTTCGGCGAGCCGCGCAAGGCGGCGTTGACCTGGAAGCCGCAGAACACGGTGGCGGTCGACGACGAGACCGGCGAGAAGCTGTTGAAGCTGATGGACCTCCTGAACGAGCACGACGACGTCCAGAACGTCTACGCCAATTTCGAGATTTCGGACGCGCTGATGGCGAAGATGGGCGGTTGACGGACGCTTGACCACGTCGTTCGTGCGTTCCGTTTATGTTTCCATCGGTGCGGCGCAAGGCTATCTCTGAACCCATGAAAGCCCAGCCGATTCGCGCAGCCGTCCGCATCATCGGGATCGATCCTGGCCTCCGCCGCACCGGCTGGGGCGTGATCGAGAGCGAGGGCAACCGCCTGATCTATGTCGGCTGCGGCTCGGTCGAGCCGCCCGACGACCTGCCGCTGGCGAACAGACTTCTCGCCATCCACGAGGGTCTCGCCAAGGTCCTGAATGACTTCCAGCCGCTGGAGGCCGCGGTCGAGCAGACCTTCGTCAACAAGGACGGCGTCGCCACCCTGAAGCTCGGCCAGGCTCGCGGCATCGCGATGCTGGCGCCAGCGATGTTCGGAATTTCGGTCGCCGAATACGCCCCCAACCAGGTCAAGAAGACCGTGGTCGGCGCCGGGCACGCCGACAAGGGCCAGATCGCGGTGATGCTGAAGATCCTGCTGCCGAAGGCCGAGCCGCCGTCGGCCGACGCGGCGGACGCGCTCGCGATTGCGATCACCCATGCCCATCACCGCCAGGGCCAGGCGCTGCGCATGAAGGTGGCCGGGCTATGATCGGCAAGCTGAAGGGGCTGATCGACTCCTATGCCGAGGACTTCGTCATCCTCGATGTCGGCGGCGTCGGCTACCAGGTGCACTGCTCGGCGCGCACCTTGCAGGCCTTGCCGTCGCCCGGTGAAGCCGCCACATTGTCGATCGAGACCTATGTGCGCGAGGACCAGATCAAGCTGTTCGGTTTTCGCTCGGATGTCGAACGGGAATGGTTTCGCCTTTTGCAGACCGTGCAGGGCGTCGGCGCCAAGGTCGCGCTCGCCGTCCTCGGCACTCTGCCGCCGGCCGATCTCGCCAACGCCATTGCGCTGCGCGACAAGGCCGCGGTGGCGCGCACGCCGGGCGTCGGTCCGAAGGTCGCCGAGCGCATCGTGACCGAGCTGAAGGACAAGGCGCCGGCGTTCGCCGATGTCGATCCCGGCGTGGTCCGGCTGTCCGGCGCCATCGAGGAGTCCCGCGCGCCGCAGCCGATTGCGGACGCGATTTCGGCGCTCATCAATCTCGGCTACGGCCAGCCGCAGGCGGCCGCCGCCATCGCCGCCGCCTCGCGTACGGCCGGCGACAAGGCCGAGACCGCCCAACTCATCCGCCTCGGCCTCAAGGAGCTGGCGAAGTAGGTCGCCGCACCGGGCGAGCAGAAGGACAACGATCTTCACCATGGTGAGCAAGAAGGACAAGGAGCTGATCGAGGCGGCCGCATCAGCGGTGAAGAGCCGCTATCGCAACGATTGGCAGGAGGTCGGCGCAGCCATGCGCACGCGCGACGGCCGCATCATCACGGGCGTCAACATCGATGCCTATCTCGGCCGCAACGCCGTCTGCGCCGAGGCCATCGCGATCGGCCGCGCCATCACGGAGCACGGCGACCACGGCATCGAGACCATCGTCGCGGTGCGCCATCCCAAGCCCGGCGAGCCCGGCGAGGTCGCCGTGGTCTCGCCCTGCGGCACCTGCCGCGAGCTGATCCACGACTATGATGCCAAGGCGCGCGTCATCGTGCCGTCGAACGGCAAGGGGCCTGCGGCGGTGACCATCGGCGAGCTGCTGCCGAACAAGTACAGGCGCGGCAACGAATGAAGCCGCCTGCGCGCATGGTCAGTCCTGAGCGGCGCTCCGATGATGTCGGCGACACCGCGCTGCGTCCGCAGCAGCTGTCGGAGTTCGTCGGCCAGCAGCAGGCGCGCGCCAATCTGTCGATCTTCATCGAGGCGGCGCGCAAGCGCGGCGAGGCGCTCGACCATGTGCTGTTCGTCGGCCCGCCCGGCCTCGGCAAGACGACCTTGGCGCAGATCGTGGCGCGCGAGCTAGGTGTCGGCTTCCGCGCTACCTCGGGTCCGGTCATCGCCAAGGCCGGCGATCTCGCGGCGCTGCTGACCAATCTCGAAGAGCGCGACGTGCTGTTCATCGACGAGATCCATCGTCTCAGCCCGGCGGTCGAGGAGGTGCTCTATCCCGCGATGGAGGACTTCCAGCTCGACCTCATCATCGGCGAGGGACCGGCCGCGCGGTCGGTGAAGATCGATCTGTCGAAGTTCACCCTGGTCGGCGCCACCACCCGCGCGGGCCTGCTGACTAATCCGTTGCGTGACCGCTTCGGCATCCCGATCCGCCTGAACTTCTACACCGTCGAGGAGCTCGAAGGCATCGTCACGCGCGGTGCCCGCGTGCTCGGAGTCGGCATGACCGCGGACGGCGCCAACGAGATCGCGCGGCGCGCCCGCGGCACCCCGCGCATCGCCGGCCGGCTGCTGCGCCGTGTGCGTGACTTCGCCTCGGCGGCAAACGCGGACGCGATCGATCGCGCCATCGCCGATCACGCGCTGAGCGCGCTGGAGGTCGATGCCGCCGGGTTGGACGCGATGGACCGGCGTTATCTCTCGACCATCGCGCTGAACTACGGCGGCGGCCCGGTCGGCGTCGAGACCATGGCGGCGGCGCTGTCGGAGCCGCGCGACGCGATCGAGGACATCATCGAGCCCTATCTGATCCAATGCGGCTATCTGCAGCGCACGCCGCGCGGCCGGCTGCTGACCACGCACGCGTTCAAGCATCTCGGCCTGGCCGAGCCGAACCGCGATCCCAGCCAGTTCGGCCTGTTCGGCAATGAGGACGATGATTAACGAAACTGCTGACAATCTGCACAGACGCACCCGAAATCGGTTGCAATGATCAGGGAGAAGGGAGCCGCTGCGAGGAGTTTATCGATGCTGTCACGCCGTCGCTTTCTGTCATTCTCAGGCGGTCTTGCCGCGACCGGTTTTTCGACTGCGACCTATGGCGTCGGCGTCGAGCCGCTCCGTCTCGGCGTCACCGACTATCACGTCCATCCGCACAACTGGCCCGCTGGGCTGAGACTGAAGATCGCGGCCATCGCCGATATCCATGCCTGCGATCCTTGGATGTCGCTGGTGCATATCGACGGGATTGTGCAGCGTGCCAACGCGCTGCAGCCGGATCTGATCGTCCTGCTCGGCGACTACGTCGCCGGTCATCGTCATCACATCGGACGCATCGACGCCGCCGCCTGGGCGCCGGTGCTCGGCGGCCTGAAGGCGCCGCTGGGCGTGCACGCCATCCTGGGCAATCATGATTATTGGGATGATCGAACCGTGCAGCGCGACGGCCGCGGCGCGCCGTATGCCCAGAAGGCGCTCGAGGCCGCCGGCATTCCCGTCTACGAGAACGACGTCGTGCGTCTCACGAAGAACGGCCATGCCTTCTGGCTTGCCGGCCTCGGCGATCAGTTGGCCTACATGCCGGCGCGCCGCTTCCGGCCGATGCCGCGGATCGGCATCGATGATCTCGCAGGGACGCTGCGCAAGGTGACGGACAGCGCCCCGCTCATTCTGCTGGCGCACGAGCCCGACGTCGCGCTTCGGGTGCCGCCGCGCGTGGCGCTGCAACTGTCGGGGCATACGCATGGTGGCCAGATCCGCCTGCTCGGCTGGTCGCCGGCCGTTCCCGCGCGCAATGGCGTCAATCTGGCCTACGGCCACATCCGCACCCAATGCGACGTGATCGTCTCCGGCGGCCTCGGCTGCAGCATCATGCCAGTCCGGATCGGCATGCCGCCGGAAATCGTGCTGGTCACCGTCGGCAGGGAACCCGTCGAGGTGACGTCCTAGCCTGCTCTTGCGCTGGCCGTTGAACTGGGCGAAACGATCGCCATTTCCGGCTATCGAGGGCGTCCCTTGACCCATCACCATCTCGACGGCGAGATCCGCGACGGCCGTCACCACATGCAGGTCCGCGTCTACTACGAGGACACGGATTTCTCAGGCATCGTCTACCACGCCAACTACCTTCGTTTCATGGAGCGCGGCCGTACCAATCACCTGAGGCTGATGGGCGCCGAGCAGCACGCGCTGTTCGCGGAGGCGGCAAGCGAAGCCCCGGGTTTCGCCTTCGTGGTGCGCTCGATGACGCTCGACTTCCTGCGGCCGGCCCGTATGGACGACGTGCTCGACGTCGTCACCTGGCCCGTGGCGGTGAAGGGGGCGTCGATCACGCTGGCGCAGGAGGTCAGGCGCGGCGAGGAGGTGCTCGTCAAGGCCGACGTGAGAGTCGCGTTCATCAGCGGCGGCAGGGCGCAGCCGATACCGAAAGCGCTGCGCGACCTGATGAAGGCGGACATCGCCTAAAGGCGTGCTAACGGCGGGGCGGGCGGAGGGATGAAGATGCGCCTGCCGGCGATCGCGACCTCGCCGCCGTCCAGTCGGCCGCGCCATTTGCGCCGCGAACGCGGCGACAGCTCCGAGAATAGGCTCTTTCAGCCGAAGGCGGCTGCGACGGAGGGACGTGGCGGCCAACGTCGCTGCCATTGGCATGCTCGCAGTGCTTGCCGCGCCCGTCGCATCGCGCTGAGTCGGACGGGCGTGATCGGAGTTGCCTAGCCCGTCCAGCACTGTCCTCCGCGGAGCAACGAGCGGGACGGACACGCGGCGCCTACGGGCAGAACCAGGCCGGTCCGATCTGCATGCAGCCCCGGCGGTGATGGTCGTGCGGGCGGAAGCGATAGCGGTGCCAGCCGGCAGGAGGACCGTGACGCCGTCCGTCGTGGCCGCGATAGCCGTGACGTCTTTGCTCGTGCTGCCAGCGACCGTCTCCGTTGCCGTGATCCCGCTGCGCAAGGCGCATCGGAGAAGCAGCCGCTTCGCCCTCATCTGCCGCGACGGCCATCGGCGCCGCCGAGGCTCCGACGGAGCTGACGAGAAGGATGGCGGAGAGTGCAACGATGGTTGCTCGCATCAGGGGCTCCAATTCATTGTCGAGGCTGGGTTGTGCCGGTTGAAGGACGCGGGTCGGCTTGGCTGCACGGCAACGCCGCGCCGGCTTTGCGGATTTCGTTCCCGCGAGTGTCGGCAACGTGCGGCCGCAGGGCGCGTTCCCCACGGATCGCCGCGAGAGGCGCGTCAAACTGCCCCTGCGCGGGCCGGGGTCCAGCGCTGCTGCGCGCATGTGCGGGGATGGACGTGACTGTGCTGAACTGCGACGCGAGGCGGCGGATCACGCTGCGCTGATCCGCCAGACGGACTGCCGCTCAATCAGACCGCGGCCGGGGGGCACTCGCGCGTTGAAACCGTCAGTATCGCCCGCCGCTGCGCTCTTGTTGCTTGATCCAATCCGACAAGGTCCGGGGCGACGATCCTTGTCCGGGGCGCGATGGCTTCGCGGTGGCAGTCCTGTTGCTCCGGTTCGTCGTCTCGGTCGGCCCGCGCGGGCGCGTCGCGGCATGGGCGCCCGAGACGCCTCTCGGGGCCGTTGCGAGCTTCTCCGCTTCCTCCTTCTCCAGCCGCAGCTTGCGCAGCCGCTCCATCTTCTCGCGCTCCGGATCGACCGGCGGCGGTGGCAGCTCGCGCTGGCGGGCTTCCTCGGCGGAGATCAGCAGACCCATGATGGCGCTTTCGCCGAGGGCCTTGCAGGCTTCGAGGCGGTGCAGACCTTCGACCAGGACAAAATGGTCCTTGTCGCGGCGGACGAGGATCGGCTCGCGCTGGCCGGCCTCCAAAATGCTTTCGGCCAGCGCGTCGACCGCGTCCTGCCTCAGCGCCTTGCGCTTCTTGTCGGGGACGTGGATCCTGTCGATGGGGAAGCTTTCCGGTGCGGACACAGTCGAAACTCCGTCGTGGGCGCGCCGTCCGGCGTCAGGGTCGGAGGGGGCACGATCCCCCGATCCGCACCGCGGAGGGAGGCAGACCGGACACGCGCGACTACAATAGAGACATTCGCCATCTCGCCGCAAGGAGCGGGTGACGGGGCGTAATGGCTCCTGTCAGACGGCAAGGTGGATCATGCGGTGAGGGCGCCCATCGGCCGCGCTCGAAAGTCGCTCGCGCGTCAATTCATGCTGCTATGCTGCATCCCTCATACAAGGAGGACGCCGCTCATGACGACACGCACACTCGTTGCCGCGCTGGCCGGGATTGCCCTCGCGTTGCCGGCCGCTGCCCTCGCGCAGGAGCCGCCGGTCGAGGAGCAGCTCGTCAATGCGATGAACAAGGTGTTCGGCGTGCACGCCGGCTTTCGCGCCAATCACGCCAAGGGCGTCGTCGTCGAGGGCAAGTTCAAGCCGTCGGCCGAGGCGGTGACCTTGAGCAAGGCGTCGCTGTTCAGCGGCGGCGAGGTTCCGGTCACGGTGCGGTTCTCGGACTCCACTGGCGTGCCGAACCTGCCGGACGGCTCCGGCGACGCCAATCCGCACGGCATGGCGGTGAAGTTTCATCTCGCCGACGGCAGCGACATGGACCTCGTGATCAACTCGCTGAAATTCTTCCCTGTCTCGACGGGGGCGGAGTTACGCGATTTGTTCCTGGCGATCGCGGACTCCGGACCGAGTGCGGCCAAGCCGACCAGGCTCGAGCAGTTCATCGCCAGCCATCCCTCGGTGCCGGCGGCGCTCGGCACCATCGCGACGCCGGACAGTCTTGCCGACGAGGCCTATTTCGGCGTCAACGCCTTCGTCCTCGTCAACAAGGCCGGCGAGAAGCAGGCGGTGCGCTGGCAGATGCTGCCGGAGAAGGTCGTGCATATCGACAAGGAGGACGCGGCGAAACGCGCGCCGGACTTCCTGATGGCCGAACTGCCGGCGCGGCTGAAGCAGGGGCCGGTGACGTTCCGCTTCAAGGCGCAGCTCGCCGCGGCCGGCGACGACACCAGGGATCCGGCAAAGCCGTGGCCTGACGATCGCAAGCTGGTCGAGCTCGGCGTGCTGACGATCGACAAGGCGGTCGAAGACAGTGACGCCGCGCAGAAGAAGCTGCTGTTCCTGCCGGGCCAGCTCACCGACGGCATCGAGGCCTCCGACGATCCGATGATCGACATCCGCAACGGCGCCTATGCCATCTCGTTCTCGCGGCGCAATCCGTGATGCCTATGGCATGACACGAAATCTGCCGCGCGCCGCCGCGCTACATCCGGCCGCAATCATGGATGTTTCGCGGCGCGCTGCTCCGATGAATTGCCCCGACGTCGACGAAGGTCCGCCTCATTCGGTGCGATCGCGGCGGCCTTTGCCGCTTTCTCTTCCGATCGATGACGTCGCGCGGGCCGCGCAATAGCGGCGAAACCACGGGCAGGACTTGTCGGCGCGCATGGATAGCCGAGCGTCGGCGCGTCGACGGCGAAGGCGACCGCACAGACCAAGTGCCGCCCTCTTCGCTGTAGTGCAATCGGAGCGTGTGGTTGACGTGAAGGCCGACGATCGCGAGGTGCGCGCGATCAGGACGCATGCCGCCGAGCGCGCTCTGCGCCTGCTGTGAGTTCGGTGCGGACGTTCGTCTACTACGAACTCATGAGCCGCTGCGGCATCGCGTGTCGCGCCGTTTGTCGCAATCGTGTCGCGCGCTGCTTCATTTTGCCAGAATCCTGCATCTTGCGTGCAACAGTCAAAGCCGAATTTCGATCGCGTAGGCGTCGCGATCTGCATTCCTTCCGAATGACATTTTTCAATTCAGTTCGCGACACAATCTCACCCTCCTGATGCGGCCGCCGTTTGTTGCGGCACGTGTTCAGGAGTTGTGAGTTCGATGCGTCGCGTATTTGGCGTATGCCTTTGCCTATCTACTTTCGCAGGAAGTACGACATCGGTCTGGGCGACTGATCTCGCCTTGCCTCCCCCGCTCCCGCCGCCCGACGTCTTCGCCTACAGGTGGAGTGGCTGCCATGCCGGCGCGAACGCCGGGATGGCCTGGTCGCGTCAGCAGCAGACGTGGAGCCAGGTCGCCAATGCCGCCGCCGCGCCGGTTCAGCCCGTGCAGCAGCCCGTCGGCAACGCAAACAACCCGCCGGTGGTCAAGCCGCCTGTGGTTGCAAACCCCGCGCCGAACCCGCCGCCGCCGAACAACCCCGGCGGGAACAACGGCGGATGGAAGCCGCCGCCGCATAAGCCGCCGGGCAAGCCTCCGATCTGCGAGCGCAACGACAAGGGCTGGTGGCAGCCCGGCAAGCAGTATCATGGCGACAAGGATCACGGCTGGCCGAACGACAAGCCGTCCTACAAGCCCGATCACGACGGTGGTCATCATTGGCCACAGGTTGGATCGAAAGGCGGCGACAACAAGTCTTCCTGGCCGTCGGCTCCATCCAAGAACAAGGACGACAATTACAACGACGTCAAATATGGCAGCGGCTGGTTCGACAAGCCTCACGACGACGACCATGGCAAGTCGAGCGGCTGGTCGCAGCTGCATTCGAGCGGTTACTCCGACCGATCGGCTTGGCTGCACCGTGATCGGCAGGACGATCACGACAAGCCGGCTTCCGGCTGGGGTGGGAAGAAGGACGACGGCACCGACAAGCCGCTTGGTTTCGGCTGGTCGAAGCAGCCGATGAAGAGCGAGCGTGACAGCTACGCCTGGATGAAGCCGGATGACCGGAACGACGACAAGCATGGCGGCTACGGCTGGGGCGGCAAGCCGCACGACAATGACGACGGCAAGGGCGGCTATGGCGACAAGCAGCCCGACAAGGATCATTGGCAGCAGCAGGGCGGCAACTACCATCATGGCGGATGGCCGCATCATCCGGACAAGCCCTGGCCGCCGAAGAATCCGCCGCCGAACAATGGCGGCGGTCAACCGAACCCGCCGCCCCAGGGCAACAATGGCAATCCGCCGGCGCAGAATCCGCCGCCGGTGGCCGGCGGTGGCAACGTGGCGCCGCTGCCCGTCGCGGCCGTGCAGATTCCGACCGCCATCTCCAGCAATGGCAGCGACGTCGTCGGCGGCCTGCAGCTCGGTTGCGACTACCAAATGGACCGCTTCGTCGTCGGCATCCAGGCGATGGCCGATCTCGGCATCATCAACGCGTCGAGCCAGCTCGGACCGGCGCTGACGATGAACACGCGAACCAGCAACCTCTACACCGCCACGGTGCGTGCAGGCTATCTCGTGACGCCTGAGATCCTGGCCTATGTGCGCGGTGGCGCGGCGTGGACACGGACCAATGTTTCGGTCGTCAACACCGCCACCGGACAGTCCGCCAGCGTGGCGTTCAACCGCAGCGGCTGGACGGTCGGCGCCGGCGTCGAGTGGATGTTCGCGCGCAACTGGTCGGCCTTCGCCGAGTATGATTACGCCGATTTCGGCACGGTGACCGGCACGCTGCCGGGCGCCGCCGCGATCACCGGCGGGCCGAACGTCGTCAGCCAGAAGACCCAGCTCCACACGGCGATGATCGGCGTCAACTACCGCTTCGAGATGCTGTCGCGCGGCGGCCGCTGAGATCAGCGGCGGACGCATCGCATCCAACACGATAAAGGCCGCCTGGATCATCCAGGCGGCCTTTTCGCTTTTGTCGGTCGGCGTTCAGCTGGCACGCACCGAGGTCAGGAACTTGCCGACCTCCTCCCTCAGTCGGCCGCTGTCGCGCGACAGCAGCTTGGCCGCGGACAGCACCTCGGATGACGCCGTCCCGGTGTTGCTGGCGCCGCGCTGCACGTCGGTGATGTTCGACGAGACCTGCTGCGTGCCCTGGGCCGCCTGCTGGACGTTGCGCGAGATCTCCTGCGTCGCCGCGCCCTGTTGCTCGACGGCGGCGGCGATGGTGGCCGAGATCTCCGACAGCCTTTCGATGGTCTCGCTGATCTCGCGGATCGCGCCGACGGACTCCTGAGTGGCGGTCTGGATGCCCGCGATCTGCTGGCCGATGTCCCCGGTCGCCTTCGCGGTCTGCTCGGCGAGCGCCTTGACCTCGGTGGCGACCACGGCGAAGCCGCGTCCGGCATCGCCCGCCCGCGCCGCCTCGATGGTGGCGTTGAGGGCGAGCAGGTTGGTCTGGCCGGCGATGCTGTTGATGAGCTCGACGACGTCGCCGATGCGCGCCGCCGCCTTCGAGAGCTCGCCGACCCGTCCGGTGGTGGAGCGTGCCTGCGTCACGGCTTCGTTGGCCATGCGCGCGGATTGCTGCACCTGGCGGCTGATCTCGGTCACCGAGGAGGCCATCTCCTCGGTGGCGGACGCCACGGACTGCACGTTGGTCGACGCTTGTTCCGAGGCGACAGCGACCGTGGTCGCGAGCGACTGCGCCCGCTCCGCGGTCGCGCTCAACGATCCGGCCGACGTCTCCAGCGTGCCCGAGGCGGCCGACACGGTTTCGACGATGCCGCCGACCGACGCCTCGAACTGATCCGCCATCGCGTTCATCGCGTGGCGCCGCTGGGCGTCGGCGGCCGCCTGGTCCTCGGCGCGCTGCGCGATGCTCTGCTTCAGGTCGCCCTGCATCGCCTTCAGGGAGGTGGCGAGGGCGCCGACCTCATCCGCCTGCTCGATGGTCAGGGTCTGGTTGAAGTCGCCTTTGGCGATGCCATTGGCGAATACGGCGCAATCCCGGATCGGACGGGCAATGCCCCGTGCCGCGACCCAGATGAGGAAGATCGCAAGCGCCGTGATCACCGCTCCGACCCCGAGCTGCCACAGCGTGTTGCTGGTCGAACGGCCGCTGAGCGAGGCGTCGAGCTGCCGTGCCGAGGCGAGTACCACGTCGCGCGGGATCGAGATCACGACCGACCAGGGCGTGTCGGTGAGACCGAACGTGATCGGGGCGTAGATGTCGACATTGGGATTGCTGGGCTCGTCGAGGACGGTGCCCTTGCCGGTGCGGACGATGGCGGCGCTGTCGGTCCAGCGCGAGTCGGCCTCGGCGGCGGGCCTGCCGATGACGTTCTGATTGGCGCTGTCGGCGACGACGAGGCCGGTGTCGTTCAGGATCACGACCTTGCCCTTGCCGTCGAACAGGGAGGTGTTGATCTTGACCGCCAGCCTCTGCACGAAGTCCAGATTGTAGTCGGCGCCCGCAACGCCGCGGAATTTGCCGTCGATCATGACGGGCACCGACATCGTGGCCAGGAACACCGGCTTGCCCTGGACGATGTAGGGCAGCGGCCCGAGAATGTTCTCCTTCCCGGTAGTGCTCGGGTTGATGTACCAGGCGCCCTTCACGAGGCCATTCTGATGGCGCTCGCTGCTGTCGTACTCGACCAGCGGCTGGACGGCGATCGCGCCGCCGGCGCTTCGCGTCCAGTAAGGGAGAAAGCGGCCGGTGTGATCGGAGCCCATCTCCTTGTTGGCCTTGAAGGTGCTATCGTTGCCGTCGAGCGCATCGGGCTCCCAGGCCGAGTAGGTGCCGTTGAAGGCGGGATTGAGCTCCAGGACACGCCGCAGCACGGCGTTGAGCTGCGCGCGGCGTGCGCTCGCGGCGGTCCCGGTCTTGGCATCGGCCAGAACCGCAAAGGACTGCGCCAGCGTGCGCGCCGCGTCGAACCCGACCTCCAGCTCGGCCTTGATGACGTTGGCCTCGGTGGATGCCCGGTTCATCAGGCTCTCCTTGGTCTGGCGATCGACCAGCTGCATGACCTCGTGGTTGACGTACTGGTTCATGCTCTGCGTCGAGAACAGGCCGTAGCCGATCAGGATGACGCAGGTGAGCGCGAGGCAGAAGCCGGCGATCAAGGCAATCTTGGTCTGGATGGAGCGTATTGCCGCAAAGGATAGGCGCATGTTTCCCTCTCGTGGTTGCCTCGCTGGACCGGCAATGACGTTCATCGGTGCGAAGCGCGTGCGGGAACCATCCGGAATTGGGATTAATGCGCTTTAAGGCACTGGCGTCCTTTCAGGGCGGCTGGCCCAGTTCGGCCAACGGAGTGTCGCAGCGTTGCGACACCCCCGTAGTCATCCGGGCATAAGGGCGGAGGCAGTTGCCACACCCAAGGGGAGAGGGCGCTCCAGTCCCCGTTCCTTGACGCCGGTCAAACGGCGGTGCTGTAGTTGCGCTAATCTGATTGTAAGCTGCGCCAATCGCGGCAGGAAAGCCGGGAGGACGGACATGGGGCGTTCGCCCGGGAATGCCCATTCGGATCGCGTCCTGGAGGCCTTGGCCAAGGGGGATGCGAAGGCTGACGCTGACGGCAAGGCCGATCACAGAGCCGACAGAGGCGCGCCGGCGGTCTCGGCGCTCGCGGCCTCATGGCGGCGCTCCGGCCACCTCCATGCGCTCGATCCCGCCACGCCGAAGCTGCCGGCCCGGCTGACGGCCGCCGAGATCGCTGATGCGCGCGCCCGGCTCGGGCGGCTGCTCGCGATCGCGCAAGCGAGCCTCGACCGGCTGTTCCTGGCGGTCGGGGGCGTCGGCTGCTCGGTGCTGTTGGCCGATGCCGAGGGCACCGTGCTCGAGCGCCGCGGCGCGCGCGGCGACGACGCCACCTTCGAATCCTGGGGCCTGTGGACCGGCGCGGTGTGGAGCGAGCGGCACGAGGGCACCAACGCGATCGGCACCTGCCTGGTCGAGAAGCGGCCGCTGACCATCGACCGCGACCAGCACTACCTGTCGCGCAACGCGCGCCTGTTCTGTACCACGGCGCCGATCTTCGACGAGCATGGCCAGCTCAAGGCCGCGCTCGACGTCTCCTCCTGCCGTGCTGATCTGACCGAAGGCTTCAGTCGGCTGATCGCGACCACCGTCGCGGATGCCGCGCGGCTGATCGAGGCGGAGAATTTCCGCCAGGCCTTTCCACACGCCCGCATCGTGCTGACGCCGGACAGCGAGCGCGAGATCAACTCGCTGCTGGCGGTCGATCGCAACGACCTCGTCATCGGTGCCACACGGGCGGCGCGGCGGGCGCTCAACCTGTCTCCGTCCGCGCTGGCGCGCCCGGTGCCGGCCGGCGACCTGATCAAGGACACGACCACCGGTGGCGACGACATCGACGCCGCCGAGCGCGCGGTGCTGAAGCGCGCGCTGGCGCGCGCCGGCGGCAACGTCTCGAAGGCGGCGAAGGAGCTCGACATGTCGCGCGCCACCCTGCACCGGAAGATGAAGCGGCTCGGGCTCGAGCGATGAACGCGCCGCGACTGTCGAATCGCAGCCAACATGTCGCAGAACTGCGACACTTGTTCGGACGCGCTCGTTTCAGCCTCTGGTCTGTCGTGCCGGTTTGATCGAGCCTCCCTGCAACGCCGTGTGCATCGGCGTGAATGGGAGAGAGAGATGACCAAGGTTGACGTCAATGCGGCGCTCAAGCCGCCTTTCGCTGCGCGTTACGACAACTTCATCGGCGGCGCCTGGAAGGCCCCCAACGCCGGCAAATATTTCGACAACATTTCGCCGATCACCGGCCAGCCGGTGTGCCAGATCGCGCGCTCCGATGCGTCCGACATCGAGGCCGCGCTCGACGCCGCGCATGCCGCCAAGGACGGCTGGGCCCGTACCAGCGTGACCGAACGCGCGATGGTCCTCAACAGGATCGCCGACCGCATGGAGGCCAATCTCGACAAGCTCGCGCTCGCCGAGACCTGGGACAACGGCAAGCCGATCCGCGAGACCACCGCCGCCGACATCCCGCTCGCCATCGATCACTTCCGTTATTTCGCCGGCGTGATCCGCGCCCAGGAAGGCTCGATCGCCGAGATCGACCACGACACCATCGCCTATCACTTCCACGAGCCGCTCGGTGTCGTCGGCCAGATCATTCCGTGGAATTTCCCGATCCTGATGGCGGCGTGGAAGCTCGCGCCGGCGCTCGCCGCCGGCAATTGCGTCGTGCTCAAGCCGGCCGAGCAGACGCCGGCCTCGATCCTGGTGCTGATGGAAATCGTCGGCGACCTGCTGCCGCCGGGTGTGCTCAACGTCGTCAACGGCTTCGGCCTCGAAGCCGGCAAGCCGCTGGCGTCGTCGAACCGCATCGCCAAGATCGCCTTCACCGGCGAGACCTCGACGGGGCGCCTGATCATGCAATACGCCTCGCAGAACCTGATCCCGGTGACGCTGGAGCTCGGCGGCAAGTCGCCGAACATCTTCTTCAAGGACGTCTGCGCCGAAGATGACGACTTTCTCGACAAGGCGATCGAAGGCTTCGTGATGTTCGCGCTCAACCAGGGCGAGGTCTGCACCTGCCCGAGCCGCGCGCTCATTCACGAGTCGATCTACGAGCGCTTCATGGAGCGCGCGCTGCAGCGCGTCGGGGCGATCGTGCAGGGCAGCCCGCTCGATCCGGCGACGATGATCGGCGCGCAGGCCTCCTCCGAGCAGATGTCCAAAATCCTGTCCTACATCGACATCGGCAAGCAGGAGGGCGCGCAGCTCCTGATCGGCGGCGAGCGCAATGTGCTCGGCGGCGATCTCGCCGGCGGCTACTACGTCAAGCCGACGGTGTTCAAGGGGCACAACAAGATGCGCGTGTTCCAGGAGGAGATCTTCGGACCCGTGGTCTCGGTCACGACCTTCAAGACCGAGGACGAGGCGCTGGCGATCGCCAACGACACGCTCTACGGCCTGGGTGCCGGCGTGTGGAGCCGCGACGCCAACACCTGCTACCGCTTCGGCCGCAACATCCAGGCGGGGCGCGTCTGGACCAACTGCTATCACGCCTACCCGGCGCATGCGGCATTCGGCGGCTACAAGCAGTCCGGCGTCGGACGCGAGACCCACAAGGTGATGCTCGACCACTACCAGCAGACCAAGAACATGCTGGTCAGCTATAGCCCGAAGAAGCTCGGCTTCTTCTGAGGCAGGGGGCGCCGGGCCGGTCGGGCATGAGCGCCCCGACCGGCCCGTGCGCGTCTCATGAGGTTGCGGGGCGTCACGTACGCACCTCCTGGTCCTTGTGCCACATCTTCCAACAAGGCGACGGCCGACGCGATCCTCCGGCCAGCGGTCCGCACCGATCGCCGGCCATCGAGCCGGCGCGCCCCGTCCCCGCCGCGGGCGCCACCTGTATTCTGGCGGGGGCTCCCAGTTAACGCGATGTTTCACAGTTAACGTCAGATTGAGGCCGGGAGGCGGACAGCCTTCTCCTGGGCCCGGCGAAAGCCGGCCGATGGGGTCCTGGCGACACCTGGCCGCACGCCGGGCGGCGCCGGTTGTGCCCGCGCGTCGACCGGACCGGCCGTACGGGCCGGGCCATCCCGTCTGTCCGCCCCGCATCGTGATGACCGCAAGGAGGACCAGCCATGGCCCACATTGTGAAACCGACCGGCATCGAGCACATGCTCGGCGAAGAAGACCTGATCGTCTCGAAGACCGACCGCAAGGGACGCATCACCTACGCCAACGACGTCTTCGTTCGCATGGCCAGGTACAGCTATGACGAGCTCCTGGGAGCGCCTCACAGCCTGATCCGCCATCCCGAGATGCCGCGATGCGTCTTCAAGCTGCTGTGGGACACGCTGGAGGCCAAGCGCGAGATCTTCGCCTATGTCGTCAACCTGGCCAAGGACGGCAGCCATTATTGGGTGCTCGCCCATGTGACGCCGACGCTGGACGACCAGGGCAATATCATCGGCTACCATTCCAACCGCCGCAGACCCGAGCGTGGGCCGATCGAGAGCCTCAAGCCGATCTACAAGACGTTGTGCGACGAGGAGGCGCGCCACGCCAATGCCAAGGACGGCCTGCGCGCAAGCTTTGACATGATGGTCGCGGCGATCAAACAACAAGGCGTTGAATATGATGAGTTCGTGCTCTCTCTCTAAGGCCCAGATCGCGATCGCGGCCGCGGCGCTGCTGGCACTCGGCGGGCTGGCCTGGCTCGTCGTCGCCGGCGCGACCCCGCCCGCCGCAGGCGGAGCGCTGCTCATCGCTGTTGCGCTGCTGCTCGGCCTTGGCTTGTGGCAACTGCGGGTGGCATCTGCCGTGATCGCGGAGGCGGCCAAGGTCTGTCACAGCGCAGCCAAGGGCAATCTCGAGCCGCGGCTGCTGAGCCGGCGCCAGCACGGCGACATAGGTCTGTTGCAGAAATCGATCAACGACATGCTCGACATCACCGACGCCTTCGTGCGCGAGGCGTCGGCGTCGATGGACTATGCCAGCCGCGGCAAGCATTTCCGCAAGATCATGGTGCGGGGCCTGCCTGGCGCATTCCGCCGCTCGGCGGCGATCATCAACCAGGGCACCGACGGCCTCGGCCGCCGGGTGGTCGACATTGCGGGGCTGGCACGGCAGTTCGGCACGCAACTCGATCAGATCGTCGTCAGCCTGGTCGGCGCGGCGGCGGATCTCGAGTCCGACGCCGGCCACGTCGCGACGGCCGCGACGGAAACCAGCCGCCGCACCGAGGATGTGATCGCGGCTTCGGGGCGCGCGTCGTCCAATGTGCAGACGGCGGCGGGCGCGGCCGATCAGCTCGCGTCCTCGATCGCCGAAATCGGCCGGCAGGTCTCACGCTCCACCGAAAGCGCGGGACGTGCGGTCGGTGAGGCCAACCGTGCCGGCGGCGAGATCCGCGAGCTTGCCGATGCGGCGGTCCGGATCGGTGACGTGGTCAAGCTGATCAGCGAGATCGCTGAACAGACCAATCTGCTGGCGCTGAATGCGTCGATCGAGGCGGCGCGGGCCGGCGATGCCGGGCGCGGCTTTTCCGTCGTTGCGGCCGAGGTCAAGAGTCTCGCCGACCAGACCGCCAAGGCGACCGACGAGATCAGCGCCAAGGTCAACGAGATGCAGCACTCGACCTCGACGTCGGTCGCGGCGGTCGAGGCGATCGCGCGGACGATCGCCGAGATCGACGAGATCGCGTCCACCATCTCGGCCGCGGTCGACCAGCAGGCGGCGGCGACGCAGAACATCGCGCACAACGTTCAGGAAGCCTCGTCCGGCACGGCACGGGTCGCGTCAGACGTCGGCGCGATCAGCAGTGCTGCCGCCGACACCGGCCGGATCGCATCGCGAGTCAACAATGCCTCCGAGCGGGTCCATGGTGAGGTCGAGACGCTGCGTCGCGAGGTTGACCAGTTCATGAAGCGGCTGATGGCGACCGGATAGCCGGCGCTACATGCGGCCAGATGTCTGCCGCGCGACCGTCGAGCGCCCGTGGCCGGTCTTGCCCGATCAGCTTGCGGCGCGTGCCAGCTTCACCGGTCCGACATCCACCAGGATCTCGTCGCCCTCGACTTGCAGCGGGTAGACGTGCAGCGAATTGCGGACGAGGTGGGTGACGCACTTGCCATGGGTGGCGTCGAAGCCCCATTGATGGTGCGGGCAGGTGATCGTCCGGCCGTCGAAGGTCGCTTCCATCAGTGGCACGTCGGCATGCGGGCAGCGGCCGCGATAGGCCTTCAACTCGCCGCCACGGGGCCAGAGCAGCAGCACGCTCTTCTTGCCGACCTGGTACAGACCCATGCCGCCTTCGGTCATGGCGCTTGTCGGACAGACTGCGGTGAATGCCATCAGATCGCCTGCTGATTGATGCCGTCAGGCAGGCTCACGCAAGTTCCGGACCAGCGCAAATCGGGACAAACAGAGGAATCTTGTCGCAAACGCGACAACCACGCTGAATGAGGCGCTCCTATTTCTGGCCGAGCGCGGAGAGGAATTCCTGCTGCGGAATGAACAAGCCCTGCGCGCGCACCAGGCCACGGCCGAGGTCGCATAGCAGGTCGCCCTTGCCGAACAGGCTTTCGGCGCCGGGCTCGTCGAGCACAATCTGCGCGTTGACGGCATTGGCGACCTTGAGGCAGATCTTCAGCGGAAGATTGGATTTGATCAGGCCGGTGACGACGGCGCGGTCGGGGCGCTGGGTCGCCAGCACCAGATGGATGCCGGCGGCGCGGCCCTTGCCGGCAATGCGCGCGACCAGCGCCTCGAATTCCTTCTTGTCGTCCCGTCCGGCCAGGATCAGGTCGGCGAACTCGTCGAAGATCAGCACGAGAAATGGCAGATCGCTCTTGCCGGCCTTGATGTAGTCGCCGAGATTGACGACGCCGGCGGCATTCAGAACCTGATAGCGCGCATCCATTTCCTTGACCGCGTCGCGCAGGATCCTCAGCGCCTCGGCCAGCGTGGTGGCGACCGGGCGCCACAGATAGGGACTGCCGCCGACGCCCGAGAATGTCAGGATCTTGGGATCGATCAGGGCGATCTTCACCTGCTGCGGCGAGCCGCGCAGCAGCATGCTCGCGACCATGGCCTTCAGCCATTCGCTCTTGCCGCTGCCGGTCGATCCCGCGACCAGCGCATGGCAGGTGTTGGGATCGGCGAAGTCGGCCACGACCGGATGGCCTTCGACATCGATGCCGATCGGAAAGCTCACGGTGCTTTTCAGCGCGGAGGCGAGCGGTCCCGCCAGCGCGTCCGTCAGCAGGCAGGGTTTCGGATCGGGCCGCGGCAGGTCGAGGATCACGAAGCCCTTGCCGGCCTTGATCAGCGGCGGCTCGGCGAGGCCGAGCTTCACCTGCAGGTCCGCGGCGCGATTGGCGAGCGAGGACACCTTGACGCCGGGGCCGGGCGTGAGCCGCAGCCGGATCAACTGAGGTCCCTCGATGACATCGGCGCATTCGACAGCGAGATTGAAGCTGCGGAAGGCCTCGGTGACCGCCCGGCCCAACGTGCTCGGGTCTGAGCCCGTGGCGGCGCGGCCATTCTCCTTGGCCGGCATCGTCTTTGTCGCCTTCGGTGCGGCGATCTCAGCCGAGGCGGGCGGCGCGGCTTGCCCGCCGCCGAACATCTCCTGCAGCACCGGCGCGACCATGCCGGTGAAGATGTCTCTCAACTCGTCCGGCGCCACCGCCACTTCCTGGAACGCAGGCAGGTAATATTCCAGCGTGCCGGAGAATTCGCAGCCCGGCCGCCAGATCGGCAGCAGATGCGCATAGATCGCGAGCTGCACGAGGTCGGCCTTCTGCCGCGCGCCCTGGCTCAGCTTGTAGTCCACGACCTCCAGATGCCGTTCCGGATGGATGCGGATGGCATCGACCCGGCCGCGGATTTCCACGATGCTGTCGCCGATCGGCACGGCAACGCGCGCCAAGTCCTGCTCGGCGCCGACGAAGATGTCCTGCCAGTTCTCGAAGCTGCGGGTCTGCTGCCTCAGCCCGATCAGGCGCGCGCAGAAATGGCGCATGCGCTCGGTGAACGCGGCGGCATCCTCGCCGCGCCCGGCCGCGAACAGCTTGTCCGTCAGGTCCTGCAAGGAGGTGGTCCAGACGTGATCGACCAGCGCATCGACCGTATCGATCCGCGCCGCCGCTTTCAGACTGTCACGGGCCGTCAGCCAGCCGACCAGCGCCTCGACCTCCCTGTGAAACTGCACGCCCATCGCCCGCGCCGTCCCCGCCGGAGCGAAGCTCTTGGTCGACGGCTTCTCGCCCCGGAGCCACCTTGCGCGCCATTCCGGATCGAGCACGGCGAAGGTCAGCTCGGTCGCCGTTATGCTGTGATGCGCCATTGCAGGAAGATGGTCTTGGGGCCGGGATGGGCCTTGAGATTGGGATGCGCCTCAACGCTGCGCAAGAGCGGATCGCGCAGCTCCGCGCGCCCGAGCTGGTCGAGGACGACGGAGATGTCGACGATGCGCTGCTCGCGGACGATGTCGAGCACGCGGCGCAGACTGTCGCCGTCGAGGCCGTCGGACGAGGCGTTGGCCTGTCCGGCTTTCGGCGGCTCCTTTGCGGCCGGTCCGCCGGCATCGACGCTGCGGACCTGGATCGGCACTCCCGCGGCGGCGATGTCGGAGAGGAAGGGAGCGAAGCGGGTCTGCAGCCAAGCCAGTGTTGCGCTGCCGGAGAAGGCAATGTTGCCCTGGAGCGCGTTGGAATAGAGCTCGCGTGCGGCGTGGAGCTCGCAGACCTGATCGATCGTCAGTTCGACGATGCGAAAGCCGTGGCTGCCGGCCTGGTCCATGGTCGCCTTCGCAACCGCCCATGACGGCCGCGGCACGCGGGCGAGATCTGGCGTGCGGAACACATAAGCGAGGATGCGGCGCTCACCCTGTGACCTGCTCGGGGGGGTGGCCAGCGCGATGGCTTCGTCGGCAATCGCTTTCCAGCGCCGCCAATGGTCGCCACCCTCGAAGGCGAAATAGACGCTGCGGTCCGGCCAGCGCCATTCGAACGAAAAGTAGCGCCGCCCCGAGGTGCGTCCGACCTTCACGCCGGCCATGGCCTGGCCGACGTCCTTGGCGAACCACATCAGGCAGTCCTGATTGTAGGCCTGCAGCGCCTTCTGGGAGCGGATGCCGTTGAGCTCGACCTGGTAGAGATCGTCGAGCGTCTGCGGCGGAGGTGGTGCGGCATCGGGGCGCGCCAGAGTCCTGAAGCGGTCTTCCGCGCGCATCAGGAGGGCGCGCACGCCAAGCTCGACAAGCGTCGAAAACAGATCGTCGAGCCAGTTGTCGGCGAAGAACCCCGCGACGCCTTTTGCCGGCATCCCGCAACCCTTCAACCGCGCTTCGATCAGTTCGCGGGCGCCCGCCTTGTTGATGCCTTCGAGCGCGATCTCCTGCGAGAAGCGATCGCGATGGGCGGGCTCCAGATGCGGCTTGATGTCGTCGACCCAGTTCCGCTGGTTCGCAGTCACGACCGTCAGGTGATTGCGAAGCTCCGCATAGAGCTGCTCGATACAGTTCCCGAGCGCCTTGATCAGCATCGGATCGCTGGCATAGCACTCGGTCTGGTCGAAGCAGAACACGAATGGACGATAGTACGACGCCAACTGACACAAGCCCTGCAGCCGACGAAAGCTCAGGGCATTGATTTCCTGCGGGCTGGCGTCGCCGCGTCCATCATTGTCGGCCTGGTCCAGTCTTAGTTGTTCGATTTCCTCCAGCTCCAGTGGCTCGGCCCGAAGCCATTTGAGCGCCGCGCGTCGGCGCTCGCCGTCGGCCTCGTCGAACGCACAGGCGACGAGGACCTTGAGCCAAGCCTTTTCGTGCCCGTGCAGATCGATATGCCGCTGTTTCAGCAGCCCGGCCAACCGATTGATCGGGCCGTTGCCGGCAAACAGCGCGCCAAGCCATGCCAGCCGGCCCGGCGTCTCGGTCGCGGGAAGCGTCCCGCTCGCGAGACGCCGCAACGCAGGTACTGCTGCCGTGATCTCGGGGTCTCCGTTCTGGGCGAAGTCCGCGACGATATGTGCCAAGGTTCCAACGGCAAGCGAGCTGAGCTGGCTCGGTGACTCCCGGGTCTCGTCGTCGGGCCGGTCGAGCTCCTGCAAAGTGAGGAGCAGAATGGATTGCCAAGCCTTGTACGGGTCCTGGAAGGGACGGAGATAGACCTTGGTAGCCTTGCGGCCCAGGGCCGTGAACAGTCGGCCCAACAGGTGCGATTTGCCGTAGCCGCGATCGGGCGACACCACGAGCTGGGCCCGGTCGGGTTTCACCGGAGAGCTGCGTGGCAGTTCGCCCCGGTCGAGCGCGGCGAATTTGGTCAGAACACGGTTGAGGGGAGCATCATTGAGGCCGTTGACCGAAAACGACACGTCGCGGGGCTCGCGGACGATGGCATCCTCGAACGGATTGACCTGCATCTCGGTATAGGGGTTCGTCATGGCTCGTTCTTGACGACGACGGTCACGAACGGCTCGGGAAAACCTGCGAGCCTGATGCCCGCGTCGATCTCCTCCCTTGGGAGATCAACAGTCGTCGTGGGGTGGATCGTGACGCGTCCTGCTCTGGTCTCATCGATCAGCAGGCGGTGCAGATTCTCTCTTGTTTGGCCGCTGGCCTTCATGAGATCGAAGATCTTCACCGCCGAAAAGCCGCCTTGTTCCGCCCTGAGCCGGCGGTAGGCAGGCAACAGGTCTTCCAATGTGAGCGTTGCAGCGGTGGCCGGGGTGCCGTCACGCGGCCGCGGCTCCTGACTGGTGGCCTCAAAGCCGAAATAGTCTGCCGCGACGTCGCGATGCAGGAAATATTTCGAGCTGCCGCAGGTCAACTCCACGATCGCTTGGCTCGCCACAGCGTGCTTGAGGCCATCGGGAAAGAACTTCTTGTTCATTCCGGTGACCTTCTTCTCCAACCCTGGCTTTGATAGCAGCTTGACGCCGGATGACGCGATCAGCGTCACGATGGCATGGCTTGCCGTCTCGATCGAAGGACCGTGCCCGGGACCAAAGTAGTAGACCGATCGTCCAGATTTGAAGGGTCCTCGAATTGCGCCGTCTCGGACGAGCGCACTGAGCTTGTCGCGGAGCTCGGCCGCCCGCTCTTTGGCTTTGCCGCCAAATTTCTTGTCGATGTCGCCCTTCTTTAACCCGGCGCTGCCGGCCTTGGTGATCGCGGGCAAGAGGTCGTCGAGCTTGGCTGGCATCGGAATCCATCCCTCGGGAGGACCGCCAGCTCCAATGTCACCAGCGCAGGTTGAATTCCTCCGTCGAGACCGTTGTTTGCCACATCTCTTGTCGGCGCGCGAGTCCGCGGGGCATGGGTCTTTGGAGGCAGGCGACTCAAACGGCTGCGAGACCGCAGATGGTTCCAAGCACAACGCCGCCCCAGAGAGGGCGGCGCTTCTCAATGCTTTCAATCGGATGCGGATCGACGATCGAACGCTATTCCTTCCGCTCCGAGGTCCAGCCCTTGTACTCGCCGACATTGTCGCGCGTGATCAGCTTGGAGGGCAGCAGCTCGACGGTCGAGGCGGGCTTCTGGCCGTTGAGCAGGCCGACGCCGATCTGCACGGCGCGGCGCGCCATGAAGAACGGATCCTGCGAGGCCGAGGCCTGGATCTGCTGCGAGGCCGGATCCTTCAGCGCGGCTTCGATGTCGGGCGCGCCGTCGACCGCGGTGATGACGATGCCGGTGCGCCCCTGCTGACGCGCGGCGAGATCGGTGCCGATCGCCTGCGGATCGTTGATGGCGAAGATCGCGTCGATCTTGGGGAAGCGCGTCAGATAGCCCTGCGTCACCGTGAGGCCGCCCTCGCGCGAACCCTTGCCGTCCTGGTCGCTCGACAGCACCTTGATGCCAGGAGCCTTGGCGAACACGCTCTTGCAGCCGTTGACGCGGTCGATCACGGCCGACACCTGCGGCCCGTTCTCGATGATGACGTCGCCCTTGCCGCCGAGCTTGTCGACGATGTACTGGCACGAGATCTCGCCGGCCTGCACGTTGTTGGTGGTCACGGTGGCGTCGGCGCCCTCGGCCGCGGTGTCGACCGCGACGACGATGATGCCGGCGGCCTGCGCCTTCTTGATCGCAGGACCCACCGCCTTCGGATCACCCGGATTGAGCAGGATCATGTCGACGCCCGCGGCGATGAAGTTGTCGATCTGGGTGACCTGCTTGCCGAGATCGTATTCGAAGCCGACCGCGGTGATCTTGACGTTCGGGTTGGTCTTCTTGGCCTCGAACTCCGCGCCCTTCGACAACGCGACGAAGAACGGATTGCCGAGCGAGCCCAGCGAGACGCCGATCGATTTCAGCTCCTTGGCCGACGACGGCGCGGAGCTCATCACGAGCGCAAGCGCGGCACCGGCAAACAAAACCGACTTCAACATTGGTTTCCTCCCTGGCCCTTCCTGTTCGTCTACGCACGGCGGACCAGTGGCCGTGGAAGAATGCGTTGCGGCGGGCCCCGGTGGAGCCCGCCATGTCGTCTCAGGTGCGGGCCGAGCCCTGCAGCCGGTAGCGGTCGAGCGCGACGGCGCCGATGATCACGAGGCCCTTGATGACGTATTGCCAGATGTCGGACACGCCGACCAGGATGAGCCCGTTCGACAACACCGCGATGATGAGCGCGCCGACCAAGGTGCCCCAGATCGAGCCGATGCCGCCGACGAACGACGTGCCGCCGAGAATGACCGCGGTGATGGCGTCGAGCTCGTAGGACTGGCCGAGCTGCAGGCCGTTCGCCGCATAGAGCCGCGCCGCCTGCATGCCGCCGCCGAGGCCGGCGAGCAGGCCGGACATGCCGTAGACGAAGATCAGCACCGCCCAGACCTTGATGCCGGCGAGCCGCGCCGCGCTCTCATTGCCGCCGACGGCATAGATGTGCACGCCGAGCACGGTCCGGCGCAGGATCAGCCAGGAGCCGAGGATCACGAGCAACGCGATTACCGACAGCCAGGGGATCGAGACGACGCCCGGAATGATCGTCAGCGAGGCGTTGCCGATGAAGGCATAGGGAATGGACGGGTTGAACACGGTGGTGTCGCCACCCATCAGGCGGGCGAGACCGCGCACCGCGGTGAGCGATCCGAGGGTCACGATGAACGGCGGCAGCCGCAACAGCGCGATCAGCGCGCCATTGACGACACCGAAGGCAAGGCCCGTCAGCACCGCGGCCGGCAGCCACAGCGCGCCGAGATCTGGCATCTTCGACAGTGTCAGCCCGGCCATCGCCGCGGCGGCCAGGATCGAGCCGACCGAGAGATCGATGCCGCCGGTCAGGATGACAAAGGTCATCCCGGCGGCGAGCACGGTGTTGACCGCGGCCTGCTGCAGCACGATGCCGAGATTCTGTCCGGTGAAGAAGCGTCCCTCCGACAGCAGGTGGAAGCCGACGCAAAGGATGAGCAGCACCGGCAGCATGCCGGCGGCGCGGATCATCAGCCGCAGCCGCTGCTGCTTGTTGTCCGACGCGGACGGCAGGCCGGATGAAGGCGCGGTCTTGGCTTGCGACGAACTGTTGTCAGGCATCGACGTGCTCCGTCCCGGTGGCCAGCGCCATGATGTCTTCCTGGGTAATGGGTGATGTCGTGCTCTGCTGCAGCTCGCCGGCCAGGTGCCCTTCGCGCATCACCAGCACGCGGTCGCAGATGCCGAGGATCTCCGGCAAATCGGACGAGATCACCAGGATCGCGGTGCCCGACTTGGCGAGATTGTCGATGATCGAATAGATCTCGGACTTGGCGCCGACGTCGACGCCGCGCGTCGGCTCGTCCAGGATCAGGACCTTCGGCGCGGTCGCAAGCAGGCGCGACAGCAGCACCTTCTGCTGATTGCCGCCCGACAGCCCGCCGACGGTGACGCCGGGATTGGGGGCGCGGATGCCGAGCGCGGCGAATGCTTCGTCGGCGCGCGTCTTCGCCTTGTCGCGATCGAGAATGCCGCCGAGCTTCGCGTCGCGTCCGATCACGGCGAGGTTGATGTTGTCGGCGCAGGACATGTCGAGAAACAGGCCCAGCGCCTTCCGGTCCTCGGTCAGATAGGCGATCCCGGCATCGAGCGCATCGCGCGGCGTGTCGATGCTGACTTTCTCGCCGTCGAGCTCGATGTGTCCGGTCGTCTTCGGCGCGGCGCCGATGATGAGATGCGCGAGCTCGGTGCGTCCGGCGCCGATCAGCCCGGCGAGGCCGACCACCTCGCCGGCATGAACGGTCAGCGAGCAGTTCTTGACGCGATGGCCGTCGCCGAGATCGACGGCGCTGAGCACTGCGCGGTCACGCTTGGCGTGCGGGTCGTGATCCTTCTTGTAGAACGACGACACGTCGCGGCCGACCATCATGCGGACGATGCTGTCGGCGCGGATCTCCGGCTTGTCGAGCGAGCCGACCAGCCGGCCGTCGCGGAGCACCGTGACGCGGTCGCCGAGCGCATAGACCTCGTCCATGCGATGCGAGATGTAGATGATGGCGAGCCCCTCGGCGCGCAGCTGGCGGATCAGCGCGAACAGCTTCTCGCTTTCGCCGGCGGACAGGGAGGTCGTCGGCTCGTCCATGATCAGGATCTTGGATCGTGCATGCAGCGCGCGGGCAATCTCCACCAGCTGGCGCTGGCCCATCGACAACTCGGCCACCAGGGTGGAGGCTGTGAAATCGGCGCCGAGCCGGTCCAGGATCGGTCCAGCGCCCTCGTGCATGGTGCTGCGCGCGAGCAGGCCGCTCTGCGACAGCTCGCGCCCGAGATAGATGTTTTCGGCAACCGTCAGGTTCGGCGCCAGCGACAACTCCTGGTAGATGATCGAAATGCCGGCGTTGCGGCCGCCCATCGGTCCCTCAATGCGCACCGGCCGGCCCTCGATGCGGATCTCGCCGCCGGGATCGGGGCGATAGGCGCCGGAGAGAATCTTCATCAGCGTGGATTTGCCGGCACCGTTTTCGCCCATCAGCGCATGGACTTCGCCGGCATAGACGGTGAGGTCGACCTTGTGCAGGGCCTTGATGGTGAAGAATGACTTCGACACCCCTCGCATCTCGAGGATCGGACCGCTCATCGTGCCTCCCAATGCACGTCGTCTTGTCGTCCGCGGCTCGTTGATCGCTGGCGCGGGGTAGCCATTAAACTAGAGGCTGTTGCCGAATACAATATGAAAGAGACGCCGCTGCAACGCGTCGCCGCGACGAATGCCTTTCGGAGATCGGGTTAGCTCGGCCGACGATAGAGCTGTTGCCAGCGCGGCCGCCGCTCGGCATAGGCTGCCGACAGCGCGACGTCCGGCGCGAAGGTCCGCATGCGCGCGGGCGGCGTGCAGACCGCGCCGATGTCCTCGCCGGTAACGGCAAGACGTGCCAGCCGGGCCGCGCCGAAGGCGGCGCCGGTCTCGCCCTCGGCCAGCCGATGAACGGGAATGCCGAGGACATCAGCCAGGATCGCCAGCCAGAGGTCGGAGCGCGATCCGCCGCCGATCGCATCCGCTTCGGCAATCACGAGGCCGGTTTCCCTCAGCGCGTCGCGGCAGTCGGCCAGGGCGAAGGCAACGCCCTCGAGCACCGCCTGGACGATGACGCTGCGATCTGTCGCATGACTCAGGCCGTCGAGCAGGCCGCGGGCATGGGGATCGTCATGCGGCGTCCGCTCGCCCGCGAGATAGGGCAGGAAGCTGACCGGCGACGGCGCGGCGGGCCGTGCGCCCAGCGGGGCAAGCAGCTCCGTTTCGCTCGCGCCAAGCAGCCGCGCGACCCAGGCGAGGCATGAGGCCGCCGACAGCATCGCGCCGGCCTGCAGCCACATCGCAGGGACGGCATGACAGAAGGTGTGAACGACGCGCTCGGGATTGGCCGTGACGGCGTCGACCGGCGTGATCACGGCGCCGGACGTGCCGAGCGTGATGAAAGTGGCGCCCGGCCTGACAGCGCCGATGCCGACGGCACCGGCCGGGTTGTCGCCCGCGCCGCCCGCGAAGGCCGGACGCTTCGTCATGCCCCAGCGTTCCGCGAGGTCGCTGCGCAACCGGCCCGCCGGCGCGCAGCCTTCGACGAGGCGCGGCATCTGCGCACGCGTCAGGCCGGTGGCGGCGAGGCCCTCGTCCGACCAGTCGCGCCCGACGACATCGAGCCAGAGCGAGCCGGACGCATCGGACATGTCCTCGATCACATCGCCCGTCAGCACCAGCCGGACATAGGCCTTTGGCAGCAGAACCAGCCGCGTGGCCGCGAAGATCTCGGGCTCGTGCGCCGCGATCCACATCAGCTTCGGCGCGGCAAAACCAGGCATCGCCTTGTTGCCGGTGATCATGCGCAAGGCGGGCCAGCGCTGCTCCAGCGCGAGGCATTCCCGCTCCGACCGCCCGTCGTTCCAGAGAATGCAGGGCCGCAACGGATTCATCGCGGCATCGAGCAGCACCGGGCCATGCATCTGGCCCGACAGGCCGATGGCGTCCACCGCCGTCAACGCGCCGGGATGATCGGCCTTGAGCGCATCGAGCGTGGCGAACACCGCGGCGATCCAGGCGGCGGGGTCCTGCTCGGCCCAGCCCGGTCGCGGCACGTCCATCGTCAAGGCGCGGCTGCGGCTCGCAACGACGCGCTGCGCGTCATCGACGATGATCGTCTTGACCGCGGATGTTCCAAGATCGATGCCGAGATACATGAAGGACCCGCTTGCCGCTCGTTGGCCCGCGCGCCCGCCACGGGTCTTCGTCGCGAACGTCCGAGGAGTCGTTGTCGACGAAGTGCGGACAAGCAGCGCCGCAGGCGATGTCGACGACCGCCTGCGGGATTGACCGTATCGCGTTGTATCGCGAAGTCCAGCGCGTATGCCTTGGACGGGGTCGTCGGAGGTGAGGCTGCCGCCGCGGCGGGAGCCCGTAACTGAAGATGGGTGGCCTGAACTTCAAGTCTGGATTTTCTGCGCTTGCCAGCGCTGCCGCCCGGACCCATCATCATCCTTGATGAGGTTCACCTGCTTGCCGTCCGAGGTGCAACTCAGATAGACGCGGCCGCCACTGGTCCCACCGACCACGATGATCTGGTAGTATTCGCAGATCGGCGAATCTGCGGGAACGAACCGCCAGCGCTGCCGCCCGCTGAGATCGTCCTCGGCGATCAGGTTGACTGTCTCGCCGTCGGATGTGCAACTCAGATACGTATATTTGGGCTCAGTGCCACCCTGCACCCTGATGTTGTACACGCCGGGAAAATCGGCAACGGGCACCAAGTCCCAGCCTTGGAGCTCACCTGCCTTGCCGTCCTCGCTGGACAAGCTGACGCTGCCGTTGGTCGCGCCGCTCAGCAGCGAATTGGCCGAAGTGAGGCCACGAAGGACTTGGAAATTGTGCAGGCCGGCTTCGATCATAATCGTCCTCCTCAATATCGGATGGTTGGAAACGCAAGGATTGTAGTCCAGTGGCGGCGCGTCGAACCGTGAAGCGGTTCACACATTCAGCAATCTTAGATTGTAGAACCGTTTTGAAGATCGCGGTAACCTTTCCTCAATGGTCACGTGGGCGAAGCCCGAATCGCAGGCACCATTGCGATCCAAGCTCTACTGCACCGATGCTCCCCGTTCGTCCGATGCAGACTGGTCTTGATGGGGCGCATCCGTGTGGATAACAGATGGCCGGAGCAGATGATCGTATGGTGATCCTCGATTGTCGTTTCGAGCGTCAACCGATCCCCGGAGGAACCCATGCAGCAGCCATCGCGTCTCGCCGGACATTACGCGCTGGTGACCGGTGCGGCCCAAGGCATCGGCCGCGCGATCGCGGTGCGCTTTGCCGAGGAGGGCGCGCATGTCGCGATCAATTTCGGCGGTCCGTCGCCATCGGGCGATGAGACCCTGGCGCTGGTGCACGCGGCCTCCGCCGCGCATGGTCACGGCGCGCGCGATCATTTCGCCGTGAAGGCCGACATCGGCGTCGAGGCCGAGATCGCCGAGATGTTCGAGACCGTGCTGACGCGCTGGCCCCGGCTCGACTGCCTGGTCAACAATGCCGGCTTCCAGCGGGAATCGCCGAGCGAGGCGCTCGACGTCGACGCCTATCGCCAGATCCTCGAGGTCAACCTCAACGGCGCGGTGCTGTGCGCGCGTCATGCGCTGGCGCATTTCGTCGCGCGCGGCGGCGGCAACATCATCAATACGTCCAGCGTGCACCAGATCATTCCGAAGCCCGGCTATCTCGCTTATTCGATCAGCAAGAGCGCGATGGCGGGCCTCACCCGGACCCTCGCGCTCGAATTCGCCGGCCGCGGCATCCGCGTCAATTCGGTCGGGCCCGGCGCGGTCGACACGCCGATCAACGCCGCCTGGACCGGAGACCCGGCCAAGCGCGCGGCGGTCGAGTCCCACATTCCGATGGGGCGGGTAGCGAGCCCGGAAGAGATCGCCGGCGTATTCGCCTTTCTCGCCTCGTCCGAGGCGAGCTACATCACCGGACAGACGATCTATGCCTGCGGCGGCATCACGCTGTTCGGCGAGTTCCGCGACAATTGGGCGAGCTGATCCGACGCCCTGTGTCGCTCTGGCGCGTCATGCGCTGACATCATTCGCATTTTCAGGGTTGCGGTGAGCATCTCTTAAGCATCCGCGGCGCATGGCAGCCCTTCGCGGGTGCAGCGAGATTTCGTTAAGGCGTGGGTACGAGAGTGCGCGCAATTGCCGAAACGGAATCGCGATGCATCGATTGGACCCGGACATTCGTCGCGACCTCGCGCACCTGCTGTACAGCTCGATGCCGCTGGTCGGGACGATCGCGGTCGCGGCCGTCGTGATCGGCAGCGTGATGGCCTGGGTGGCGCACGATCCGGGCTACGCCGCGATCACGGTGGCGCTGCTGGTGATCGGCGCGCTGCGCGTGGTCAAGCTGCGGATGTTCGCCGCGCGCTTCGATCGGCTCGATCACGACGCCATCATTCGCTGGGAACGCCTCTACGGCCTCGGCGCCGCCGCCTTCGGTCTGGCCATCGGTGCGCTGTCGGCCCGCGCGTTCCAGATCGGCGACGGGCCCGGGATCTGGATGTGCTTCGGCCTGTCGATGGCGTTCTGTGTCGGCATCGTGTCGCGCGTCAGCCCGTGGATCGTCATGACCTCGTCGGCGGTGCTGCTGATCCCGACCGTCATCGCCTGCCTGATGCAGCCCGAGCCGGTCTACCGGATGGGCGCCGGCATGGTCGTGCTGTTCTGGATCACGCTGCGCGGGACGTCCTATCGGCTGACGGCCGCCTTCACCGAGCGGATCATGGCCGAGCAGGCGCTGGCGCGGCAGGCGCTGCGCGATTTCCTCACCGGCCTGCCGAACCGGGCTGCATTCATCGCCGCGCTCGGCCGGTGCGATCGTCCCGTGGCGATCATTGCGGTCGATCTCGACGGCTTCAAGCTCGTCAATGACCGGTTCGGCCATCAGGCCGGCGACGAGCTGTTGTGCCAGGTCGGCGCACGCCTGCAGGATTGCCTCGGCGAAGCCGGCCTGGCGGCGCGGTTCGGCGGTGACGAGTTCATGCTGCTGCTGCCCGCAGCCGGACGTGACGCTGCGCTCGCGCTCGCGCAAGCCGCGGTGACGGCGCTGTCGCGTCCCTTCACGCTGGCTGGAACGCGCGTGCAGATCGGCGCCAGCGCCGGCGTTCTGGTCGCGGGGGATCGGCGGGCGGATACGGAAGCGCTGCTCGGCCAGGTCGATCGCGCGCTCTATGCCGCCAAGCGCGCCGGCGGCCAGCGATGGTGCTGGGCCGACGAGCACATGGCCGTTGCCGTCGCATGCACGGCGAGCAGCGAGGTCCCGACGCTGGCGCTCGCGGATGAGCAGCATGCCTGATCGTCTGATGCGGACGTTGGCAAGGTCGCACCGCGGCCGCTAATGTGGCCGGCAGAAGCCGACGAACGGCGCATGATGTCAGGAGGAGCGGCCGATGCGAAGCATCAGGATCGGCGCCGGCGCGGGCTATTCCGGCGACCGGATCGAGCCCGCGGTGGAGCTCGCGGCGAAGGGCGGCCTGAACTATCTCGTGTTCGAATGCCTTGCGGAGCGCACGATCGCGCTGGCGCAGCAGACGCGCATGAAGGATCCGGCCGCCGGCTATGATCCGCTGCTGGCGGCGCGCATGCAGGCGGTGCTGCCGATCTGCCGCGCCAACAAGGTCCGTATCGTCACCAACATGGGCGCCGCCAATCCGGTCGCCGCGGCCGAAGCCACCCGCGCCATCGCGCGCCAGCTTGGATTGACGGGGCTGAAGATCGCGGCCGTGACCGGCGACGATGTTCTGGAGCCGTTGAAGACAGCGGATGTCGTGCTCGACACCGGCGACATGATCCATGCCCTCGGCAATCGCGTCGTCTCCGCCAATGCCTATGTCGGCGCGGGCGCGATCGCGGAGGCGCTCGCGGGCGGAGCCGATGTCGTGATCACCGGGCGCGCCGCCGATCCGGCGCTGTTCCTCGGCCCCCTGATTCATGAGTTCGGCTGGGCTTTGGACGATTGGGACCGGCTCGGGCAGGGCACCGTCGTCGGTCATCTGCTCGAATGCGCCGGCCAGATCACCGGCGGCTATTTCGCCGATCCCGGACTCAAGGACGTTCCCGATCTCGCCCGGCTCGGCTTTCCGATCGGTGAGGTGCGCGAGGATGGCGAACTGATCGTGACCAAGGTCGCGGGCTCCGGCGGCTGCGTCACGCCGGCAACGGTGAAGGAGCAGTTGCTCTATGAGATCCACGATCCCGCGCAATATTTCCAGCCCGACGTCGTGGCGGATTTCTCGCAGGTGACCGTCGAGGAGCTCGGTGCGGACCGGGTCAGGGTGGTCGGCGGCCGCGGCCGGCCGAAGACGGGACTGCTGAAGACCTCGGTCGGCTATCTCGATTCCTATGTCGGCGAGGGGCAGATCTCCTATGCCGGTCCCGGTGCCGTCGCGCGCGGCCGCCTCGCGCTCGACATCGTCCGCGAGCGTCTCGCGCTCACCGGCGTGGCGGTGAGCGAGCTGCGCTGCGACCTGATCGGGCTGAATGCGCTGCATGGCGACGAGCGCGCAGAGGGTGCCGAGCCCCATGAGGTGCGCATTCGTGTCGCCGGGCGGACCGAGACGATGGCGGAGGCGATCCGCATCGGCAACGAGGTCGAGACGCTCTACACCAATGGCCCGGCCGGCGGCGGCGGCGCCTGGAAATCGGCGCGCGAGGTGATCGCCGTGGCCTCCTGTCTCGTGGCCGAGGATGCGCCGCAGCTCTGCGTCGGCATGCTGGTGGCCTGAGTTTTCGAGGGCTTCACGGATCGCTCGCGGCAGCGCAAGCTGGCCGTCATGATTGCGATGCCAGAGAACAGCGGGAATTCAGTTCATGCATGACGTCATTGTGGTCGGCGGCGGCTCCGCGGGGGCGGCCGTGGCTGCACGCCTGTCAGAAGACGCCCGGACGCGGGTCCTGCTGCTCGAGGCCGGCGCCGACTGGCGGGCGGACGAGGCGCCGTGGGAGATCGTGACGCCGAACCCGATTCCGATCATCCATGATCGCGCCTTCCAGGAGAAGTGGCAGTGGCCGCAGCTGATGTCCCGCCGCGTCGCCGGGCAGGACATGCGCTTCTACTGGCGCGGCAAGGGGCTGGGCGGCAGCTCGATGATGAACGGCCAGATCGCGATCCGCGGCGTGGCCGATGCGTTCGACGAATGGGCGGCCAATGGCTGCACGGGATGGTCGGCCAAGGACATCATGCCGCTGTTCGCGATGATCGAGGACGATCTCGCGCTCGGTGATCGCGAGGGCCACGGCCGCGGCGGGCCGCTTCCGGTCTACCGCGCACCGCCTGACACATGGGGGACGATCGACCGCGGCCTGCGCGATGCCGCGCTGGCGAGCGGTTATCCCTGGTGCGACGATCTCAACGGACCCGACGGCGAGGGCGTCGCCTGCTATCCGATCAACAGCCGCAATGGCCGGCGCATCTCCACCAACGAGGCCTATCTGGAGCCGGCCCGCGGCCGTTCGAACCTCGAGATCCGCGGGCGGGCGCTGGTCGAGCGGCTGCTGATCAGCGACGGCAGGACGACCGGCGTGCGCGTCCATGTCGAGGGTGAAGGCGTGAAGGACATCGCGGCGCGCGAGGTCGTGCTGTGCGCCGGCGCCATCCATAGTCCGGCGATCCTGCTGCGCTCGGGCATCGGCCCCGCGGCGGATCTTCAGGCGCTCGGCATCGCCGTGCTGCGCGATCTTCCCGTGGGACGGCACTTCTTCGATCATCCGCTGTTCCGCACCACCATTCAATTGCGCGACGCGCTGCGTCCGACCGATCGCGACACCCGCCACACCAATTGCTGCGTCACCTACTCGTCGGGCCTCGCCGGCGGCGGCAAGCGCGACATGATCCTGATCGCGTTCAATCATCGCGGCATCGGTGTGCCCGGCGCGATCGGCGCCGGCCTGTTCAACGCCTTCTCGCGCGGTACGTTGAAGCTCGCCTCGACCGATCCGCGCGTGGATCCGATCGTCGAGGAGAACATGCTGGCCGATCCGCGCGACATCGCGCGGATGCGCGATGCGGTGAAGCGGCTGGCGCCGATCACGGTGCAGCCGGCGCTGCACGACATCGCCGACTGGATTCGCCTCGGCGATACGGAGTTCACCCTGCCGCAGGCGGCTGCGCTGCCCGATGCCGAGCTCGATGCGCTGCTCCGGCAGGTCACCGGCGACATCCAGCACGCCGCCGGGAGCTGCCGCATGAGCGGCTTCGACGACGCCGATGGCGTGGTCGATCCGGACGGCCGCGTGAAGGGCATTGCCGGCCTGCGCGTCGCCGACGCCTCGATCATGCCGTCGGACTGCCGCGCCAACACGCATTTCACCACCGTCGTGATCGGCGAGGCGATCGCGCGGATGATGCGAGAGCGCCTGTAGAGCTCACGCGATGGCGAAGCGGAGCCCGGCGCGGGCGCGCCCGCCGGAGATCGCGATCGGCGTGCCGTCGGCGCGCCAGCACGCGGCACCCGTCAGCGTGCCGTCGTCGCCGAACGCGATCGCGTTCATGCCGCCGGCCACGACCGGCTCGCGCTTGATCTCGTGGCCGCGTCCGGCGAGCTCCCGCGCCACATGGTCGGGGAAAGCCGGCTCCAGCTCGAGCGCGCCGCCCTGCGTCCACAGCCGCGGCGCCTCGACCGCCTCCTGCAACGACATGCCGTGGTCGATCAGGTTGACCAGCGCCTGGAAGGCCGAAGGAAAGATGCGCAAGCCCCCGGGCAGGCCGAGCGCATAGCGCAGGCGGCCGTCGCGCAGCGCCATCATCGGCGCCATCGAGGTGAAGACGCGCTTGCCCGGCTGGATCGACAGCGCGCGGCCCGGATGCGGATCGAAATTGTACATGTAGTTGTTGGCGGTCATGCCGGTGCCCGGGATCTGTACGCAGGCGCCGAACAGGCCGTTGATGGTCTGGGTCGCCGCGACGACGTTGCCCGCGGCATCGGCGACCGTGACATGGGTGGTGTTGGCGGACTCCGTCGGCGCAAGCCCAGGACCGAAGCTCCGTGCCCGGCGCATGTCGATCTCTGCCCGCCGCTCGGCGGCATAGGTCTTGGATGTCAGGCGCGCGACCGGCACGTCGACGAATGCAGGATCGGCGGTGGCGACCGCCCGATCGGCGAAGGCGATCTTCAGCGCTTCGGCGAGCAGATGGGCGCCGTCGGCCGAGCCGAAGCCGAGCCCGCCGACGTCGAAGCCCTCGAGGATGTTCAGCATCTGCACGATGTGCACGCCGCCGGACGAGGGCGGCGGGGGGCCGATGATCTCATGGCCGCGATAGAGCCCGCGGATCGGCGCGCGCTCGATCACCGCGTAGGCGGCGAGGTCGGCCGCATCGATCAGGCCGCCACTTTGGGCCATGTAGTTGGCCAGCGCGATCCCGAGCGGACCGCCGTAGAGAGCGTCCGGACCGTGCTCCGCGATCAGCCGCAGCGAGCGGGCATAGTCGGTCTGGATCACGCGGGCGCCGGGCCTGACCGGCGTGCCGTCCGGCAGGAACAGCGCGGCGAGATGCGGATCGCGCGCGAGGTCGTCCGCGACCAGCCGCACGCAATCGTTGAGATAGGGACTGGCGACGAAGCCGTGCTCGGCGAGCCGGATCGCCGGCGCCATCACCTCGGCCAGCGGCAGCCGGCCGAAGCGCGCCAGGGCCTCGCACCATCCCTTCAGCGCACCGGGCACGGCGACCGCGAGCGCGCCTGCGACATTGCGGCGGCCGCGCGTCTCGCGCGCCAGCGCGATCTCGTCGGAGACCGGATCATACATTCCTGGCGTGGCGCGCCGCGGCGCGGTGCTCAATCCGTCGAGCACGATGTGCCGTCCATCCGCAAGGCGGATGTGCGACAGGCCGCCGCCGAGAATGCCGACCATCATCGGCTCGACCACCGTCAGCGCGAACAGTGCGGCGACCGCGGCATCGATCGCGTTGCCGTCGCGCATCAGCATCTCGGCGCCGGCGCTGGAGGCGAGCGGATGATTGGTGACGACCATCCCGCGCGCGCCGGTCGCCGGCTGCTTCTCGCAGGTGAAGTCGGCGATGCGCCGTGTGGGCGAATCCATTCGGGTCTCCTCTGTCGAACGGCGGATGCCGAGAGGTCGTTTTTCGCAATCCTGACCGATCGCTTGCGCAAGGGGAAGAGCGGGGGCGGCAGGTCGACGAACTGATAAGTGCGCCACGCATGGCTCGGAGAGAATCGATCTCTCCCGCCGCGTTCTCATCGTCGCGCATCTGTGTTAGGGCTTTCAGCAGTTCCACTTCGCGAGCCCAGCTGATTTCATGCCTCACTACGATCTGATCATTCGCGGCGGTCGCGTGCTCGACCCGGAAACGAAGCTCGACGCCACGGCCGATGTCGCCATCAAGGATGGCGCAATTGCTGCCGTGGGCGATGTCGGCGGGGCTGCCGATCAGGTGGTCGATGCGGCCGGCCTCGCCGTCGTACCCGGCTTCATCGATCTGCACGCCCACGGCCAGTCGCTGCCGGCGGACCGCATGCAGGCGTTCGACGGCGTCACCACGACGCTCGAGCTCGAGATCGGCGTGATGCCGGTGGCGCGCTGGTATGACGAGCAGGCGGCGATCGGCCGCCTTCTGAATTACGGCGCAGCGTCGGGCTGGGTGTTCGCGCGCATCGCGACGATGACGACCCAGCAGACCGCGTCCAACATCGCCGGCATGGGCGAGGCGATGCGCGACAAGCGATGGGTCGAGGAGGTCGCGACCGCGGCCGAGACCGCCGAGATCGTCGAGCGCACCCGGCAGGGTCTGGAGCAGGGCGGTCTCGGCATCGCCTTCCCGAATGCCTACGCGCCCGGCACCGGCATGAAGGAGCTGTCGGAGCTGTGCAGCCTGGCGGCCAGGCACGACGTGCCGACCTATACGCACATCGCCTACATGTCGAACGTCGATCCGCGCAGCTCGGTCGATGCCTACACGCGGCTGATCGGGCTGGCCGGCTCGACCCGCGCCCACATGCACATCTGCCATTTCAACAGCACGAGCCTGCAGGATGTCGAGCGCTGCGCCGAGCTGGTGCAGACCGCGCAGAAGCAGGGCCTGAAGGTCACGACCGAAGCCTATCCCTACGGCACCGGCTCGACCGTGGTTGGCGCCGGCTTCTTCGCCGACCCCGCGTTCTGCCAGCGCATGGGCACCGGCTATGACGCGATCGAGATGGTGGCCGAGCGCCACCGGCTCGGCAGCCGCGACGAATTGCTCGCGCGGCAGCAGGACGATCCTGGCGCATTGGTGCTGATCCATTTCCTCGATGTCGCCGTCAACCAGCGCCACCGCGACCTGCTCGACGTCTCCGTGCTGTTTCCGGGCGGCGCCATCGCTTCCGATGCAATGCCGTGGATCCTGTCCAACGGCACCGATTACACCGGCGACGCTTGGCCGCTGCCAGATGACGCGGTGTCGCATCCGCGCTCATCGGCGACGTTCACCAAATTCCTGCGCGAATGGGTGCTGGACCGCAAGGCGGTGCCGCTGATGGAGGGCCTCGCCAAGTGCACGCTGATTCCGGCCCGGATTCTGGAACCGTCGACGCCCGCGATGCGCAAGAAGGGACGGCTGCAGGCCGGCTGCGACGCCGACATCGCGGTGCTCGATCTCGTGGGCCTGCGTGACCGCGCCGACTTCCTCAACATGAACCGGCCGTCCGAGGGCGTGAGGCATCTGCTTGTCAATGGCCGCGCGGTCATCGCCAGTGGCGAGCTCGTTCGCGACGTCAGGCCGGGACAGGCCGTGCGCCGTCCTGTCCTGTCATGAACGTCCCGGTCCTGCTGGTTGCCGGCTCGCTCGGCGCCGGCAAGACGACCCTGCTCAATCATCTGCTCGCCAATCCGGGCGGGCGGCGCATCGCCGCCGTTGTCAACGACTTCGGCGCGGTCGACATCGACGCGCAATTGCTCGGCACTGTCACGGAAGGAGTGATCAGCCTCAAGAACGGCTGCATCTGCTGCTCGCTGCAGGGCGACCTGCTGCGCACGCTGTCCTCCGTCATCAAGCGCGATCCGGCACCCGATGCGATCGTGATCGAAACATCGGGCATCTCCGATCCCGCCGAGATCATCCGCAGCCTGATGGATCCCGTGATCTTCAGGGTCGCGCCGCTGGAGACCGTGGTCACGCTGGTCGATCCGCAGCGGCTGCGCGATGATCCCGGGATCGAGCAGGACGCGCTGTGGCGCTCGCAACTGCGCGCCGCCGATTTCGTGCTGCTGACCAAGGCCGATCTGCTCGACCGCGCCGCGCTCGATGCGGTCCGCGGCGTCGTCGGCGGCATCAAGCCGCAATCGGCGATCTTCGAGATATCGCATGGCGTCGTCGCGCCGGACCTGCTGTTCAGCCGCGACATTCGCGCGCCGCGAGAGCTACCCAAGCAGGTGCCGACGATGTCGCAACCTTTCGCAACCCTCACCTGGACCTCCCGTGCTCCGCTGTCGCTGGCCCGCTTCCAGCAGGTGATCGGAAAGCTCGCGCCGCGCACCCTGCGCATCAAGGGCATCCTGCTGTTCACCGACCATCCGGGACAGCCGATCCTGTTTCAGTCGGTGGCGACGCGTGGCACCTTGGCGCCGTCGCCGGTGTCGCCCGCCGATGGCCTCACGGCGCAGCTCGTGCTGATCGGACGCGAAGGTGAGCTCGACGCCGGGGAGATCGACGCGCTGCTGCGCGAGATGATCCTCGCCTGAGATCGAAGGCCGCGCGTCAGCCCGCCTGCCGCAACGCGCCGTCCGCAGCTTCGGCCCAGGTGCAGCAGCCGCCCCCGGCGCGCTTGGCGGCGTAGAGTGCGCTGTCGACCTGGCGCAGAACCTCGTCCATGGACTCGTCCGTGAGCGGCCGGTCGTTCACCAGCAGGCCGGCGCTGGCGCCGATCACCACGGGAATGTCGGACAGCAGGAACGGCATCGACAGCGAGCGGACCGCCTCGCGCGCGAGCGCCAGCGCCTCGTCGCGTCCGTCCGCGCCGCTCGCCACCGGCTTCAGCAGCATGAACTCATCGCCGCCGAAGCGCGCGGCGAGACCGCCCCGGCCGACACAGCTCGACAGCCGGGCTGCGACCTGACGCAGCAGGTCGTCGCCGGCGTGGTGGCCGTGGCGGTCGTTGACGGGCTTGAAGCCATCGAGATCGATGGCAACGATCGCGACAGTCCCGGTCGTGCGTTCAAGCGCAGCCAGGAAGGCCGCCCGGTTGGGCAGGTCGGTCAGGAAATCATGGTTGGCCTGGCGGGCCAGCGCGTGCTTGGCCTCGAGCCGCTCGATGAACGCGGTGCTGAGATGGCGCGAGGCTTCGCGGATCGAGAACCAGAACAGCACCAGCAGGACGGCCCCGAGCTGATAGGGCAGCTCCGGGCGCATCAACCCGGCGACGAGCGTCGGGGCGAGCAGCACGGCGGTTGTCGTCAGCACGACCCACGGGCGGATCGCCGCGCGCGACACCATGCCGACGCAATAGGACATCGACAGGCCGAAGGCGATCCATGCGCCCGGAGCATCGTTGAGCTGGAACGCGCGGAAGGTGAGAGCGCCGAGCGCAAGGCCGAAGGCGGCGGCGCCCGCGGCGTACACCTTCTCCCACAGGATCACGTCGCGATCGGACAGGCGTCCCGCATATTGTTTGTAGCGCAGCAGGCTGACCACGCGACCGATGGCGTTGACGATGATCGCGAATGAGATCGCGATGTAGCCGGGATCGCCGTGCAGGACCGCAAGCGTGACCGAGCCGGTGATGGCGGCCGCGTTGATCGACATGACCTGCGGCAGAGACGTGTACAGCAGATCGACGAGCTCGCGCCGGATCGCCGGGTTCGGATGGATGAATCTGGAAAGCAGCCCATGTCCCATGGGACCACCATGGGACACCTTTCCTAACAGTTGATGGGCGCGAACGATTCGCGCGACGAAGGTTCGGAGTTACCTTAAATCTTCGTCAATCGCTCAGGGCGCGCGGCTGGGGTCGCTGGTTGGATAGACCGGCGTCGCCGTCGACATCCGCGAGGGCATCGGCGCCGCCGCCGCCATTTTCGGCGCCTCTGCCCTCGGCGTTTCCGCCTTGATGTCGGATTTTGGCGGGTCGAGCTTCAGCGGCCGCAGCGGCTGACGCTTCGCCATCGCGTCGAGCACGGCGCGGTTCGTCTTCTCGATGCGCTTTGCGGCCGCGACGTCGGCAAAGGCCCGGTCGAATTTGCGCATGCGATAGAACACGATGCCGCGGTCGATATAGGCCTCATGGTAGCGGGGATCGAGCTGGATCGCCGCGTCGAGATCGGCCAGCGCCGCCGCGAAATCGCCTTTCTGGAACGCGGCCATGCCGCGATCGTGATGGGCCTGGGCCTCGTTCGAGGCCGTACCCCCGGCGAGCATGGCATCTGCTCCGCATGGTGCGGTGGCGCCTGCCGCACAGGGCGCGCGATCCTGCTCGGCCGAATAGACCACGTCGACCTTGCTGGCCCGCAGCGGCAGTGGCTCGGTGGACGCCGCGTTGTTGCTGCCCGATGCGTTTCCGACCGTTGTGCCGGCAGCCGCCTCGTTGCCTGCGGCCGCGTCGACGGCCGTCGCCGCATCGGTGGGGCCATCGATCGGCTTGGCGGGAACCTCGTTCGGCTTCACCTTGTTGGTGGCAACCACGATCGGCTCGAGCGGCGCGACGGACGCCGAGGACATGTGCGTGAACAGCAGGTAGCCCGTCAGCGCCAAGGCGGACGCCCCGGCCAGCGCCATCACGCCGGACGCGACCGTGTGAACCCTGGCGACGACCGCGAGCTTGGAATCCTGCCGATGCTCGTCCTGCGCGGCGCCGAGCAGCCGGTCATAGGCCGTGCGCTGCTCCTTGTCGCCGAGAATGTCGTTGGCGCGGATGATCTGTCGAAACCGCAGCGCGGCGTCCGGATCGCCGGGATTGACGTCGGGGTGGCTCTCTTTGACCGCTTTGCGGAAGGCCGCCCGGATATCGTCAGCGTCATCGTCCGGAAGAGCTCCGAGTAAATCGTAAAGCGTCTTCATCGCCGTTCTCGCTGCAGGCTTCCCTCGTCTCCGATCGAAATTCCTACGGCGAATTTACGCTGGAGCACTCGTACTAACTGTTTCCGCTTGGCATGATGGTTGGTCAATCCGGCGGAAAAATGACTGAAAATGGCGAAGTTCGTAGCCATTTTTGCCGTGTTTGACGCCACCGCGTTCGCCCTTCCTCGTCATGGTGCGCGCAATCGCAGATTGAATCGCTGCTTTCTCATCGCCTCTGCCGCCGGACCTTCCTCCATGGTGAAGAAGAAGTTTGAAGCTGGGTTTAACGCGAACTGATCGGCAGGTCAGTTGTGAGCGACAACATGCGATTGCTGCAGCAGTGTGACACCGTTGCACCCTCCCGCGCGAGCCAGGTTACGCCCGGACGGACGCGTCGCTGGAAGCACTCAGTGCCGAGGGGGCTGCCCGCGATCATGCGCGTGCTTGCGGAGGCGGCGGCCCGGCCGCTATACCCGCTGCATGACTGAATTTCATGGTGTCTTCCCCTATCTGGCCTCGCCGATCGGCGCGGATGGAACGATCCGGACGGAGGTGCTGGGGCGTCTTTGCGACGATTTGATCCTTGCCGGTGTGCACGGCCTGACGCCGCTCGGCTCCACCGGCGAGTTCGCCTATCTCGATCGTGCCCAGCGCATGACCGTCGTGGAGACAACCATCGATGCCGCCCAGGGCCGCGTTCCCGTGATCGCAGGCGTGGCCTCGACTGCGATCGCTGACGCGGTGGCGCAGGCCAAGGCTTACCAGAAGCGCGGCGCAACCGGCATCCTGGCCGTGCTCGAAGCCTACTTCCCGGTCAACGACGCCGGTATCAAGGCGTACTTCCGGGCGATTGCCGATGCCGTCGACATTCCCGTCGTCATCTACACCAATCCCCAGTTCCAGCGTTCCGACCTGTCGCTCGACGTCATCGCTGATCTCGCCGAGCATCCGCGCATCAACTACATCAAGGACGCGTCCACCAACACCGGCCGGCTGTTGTCGATCATCAATCGCTGCGGCGACGCCATCAAGGTGTTCGCGGCGTCCTCGCACATTCCGGCGGCGGTGATGCTGATCGGCGGCAAGGGCTGGATGGCCGGGCCGGCCTGCATCATTCCGCGCCAGAGCGTCGAACTCTACAATCTCTGCAGGGCGACCTGCTGGGACGATGCGATGCTGCTGCAGAAGAAGCTGTGGCGCGTCAACGAGGCCTTCGCCCGCTTCAACCTCGCGGCATGCATCAAGGCCGGCCTGTCGATCCAGGGGTACGACGTCGGCGATCCCGTGCCGCCGCAGGCCCCGCTCTCGCCCGAGCAGCGCAAGGTCGTCGAAGAGGTGCTGCGCAGCCTGGCGTGACGCTGGTCGGGCTTGACCCGGCCATCCATCCCAAACGGAAACGGGATTGTGGATGCCCGGGCCTTCGCTGGGCCGAAGCGGTTTCGGCTGCGCAGGCGGGCCAAGCCCGGGCATGACAGTGCGGTATGACGCACCAGCACAATCATGGCTTGGCCAGCGGAACATCGATCCGCTAAAACCCCATGCAATTACATTGAACTGACCAAGGATTCCCGAATGAACATTCTTCCCAACAATATGCGGTTTGGTGCGGGGCAGCCCGTCAAGCGTCTGGAGGACCAGCGGCTGCTGACCGGGAAGGGGCAGTTCATCGACGACAAGGCGGAGGACGGCGCGCTGTGGCTCTACGTGCTGCGCTCCCCGCATGCGCATGCCAGGATCCTGTCGATCGACACCGCCGCCGCCCGCGAGATCGCGGGCGTGCAGGCGATCTACACCGGTGCGGACCTCGTCGCCGACGATGTCGGCACCATTCCGACATTGGCGATCTTCAAGCGTCCCGACGGCAAGCCGATGACGGTGCCGCCGCGCCGCCTGCTCGCCCATGAGGTCGTCCGCTTCACCGGCGAGGCGGTCGCGGCCGTGGTCGCGGCGTCGCGCACGATCGCGCAGGAAGCGGCGGAAGCGATCGCCGTCGACTACGAGGTGCTGCCGGCGGTGACCGATCCGGTGAAGGCGCTCGAGCCGGGTGCGCCCGTCGTCTGGGCCGAGGCGCCGGACAATATCGTTGCCGCGATGAGCTATGGCGATGCCGCCAAGGTGGAAGAGGCCTTCTCCAGCGCCGCGCACAAGGTGTCGCTCGACATTGCCAGCCAGCGCCTGGTGCCCTCGGCGATGGAGCCGCGCTCGACCATTGCCGAGATCGAGAAGAAGACCGGCCGGCTGCTGCTGTACGTGCAGTCGCAGACGCCGGCCTCGACCCGTGACGTGCTGGCGGAAGCCGTGCTGAAGCGGCCGAAGGAAAGTGTGCGCGTGCTGGTCGGCGACATCGGCGGCGGCTTCGGCCAGAAGACCAACCTCTATCCTGAGGACGGCATCGTCGCCTATGCCGCGACCAAGCTCGGCAAGAAGATCCGCTGGCGCGCCGAGCGCACCGACGAGTTCGTCGGCGGCACGCATGGCCGCGACCTCACCTCGACCGCCGAGTTCGCTTTGGACGCCAAGGGCAAGGTGCTGGCCTATCGCGTGCGCTCGATCGGCGCCACCGGCGCCTATTCATCGGGTGCGGCCAACATCATTCCACTGGTGCTCGGGCCGTTCGTGCAGACCGGTGTCTATGACCTGCCGCTGGTGCATTTCGAGGTGAAGACCGTGATGACGCATACCGCACCGGTCGGTGCCTATCGCGGCGCCGGGCGTCCCGAGGCGGTGTTCATCGTGGAGCGCCTGTTCGACACGGCCGCGCGCCAGATCGGGATCGATCCGCGCGCGATCCGCAAGGCCAACTACATCAAGCCGGCGCAACTGCCCTACACCAACGCCGTCGGCCAGGTCTATGATTCCGGCGCCTTCGCCCACATGCTGGAGCGCGCGTCCAAGCTTGCGGACTGGGACGGCTTCAATGCGCGCAAGCGCGAAGCGAAGAAGCGCGGCATGCTCTACGGCCGCGGCCTCACCTCCTACATCGAATGGACCGGCGGCCGCGCCCACACCGAGAAGGTGTCGCTGCACGCGACCTCCGAGGGTCGCGTCATCCTGCACTCCGGCACCATGGCGATGGGGCAGGGATTGCAGACCACCTACACCCAGATGATCTCCGACACGCTGGGGATCCCGCTCGACAAGATCGATGTCGTCCAGGGCGACACCGATCTCGCCACCGGCTTCGGCAGCGTCGGCTCGCGCTCGCTGTTCGTCGGCGGCACCGCGGTGGCGGTATCCTCCAACGATCTCATCAGCAAGGCGCGCGAGAAGGCGTCGAACCTCTTGGAGACCGCGGTCGAGGACATCGAGTATCGCGACGGCGTCCTCACCGTCGTCGGCACCGACCGCCGCATCAGCCTGTTCGAAATCGCGCAGAAGGAGCAGGGCGCCAAGCTGTCGGTCGACAGCGAGGGCGAGGTCGACGGTCCGAGCTGGCCGAACGGCACCCATATCTGCGAGGTCGAGATCGATCCGGAGACCGGCATCAGCCGTGTCGTGCGCTACACCACCGTCGACGACGTCGGCGTTGCCGTCAATCCGATGCTGGTGGCCGGCCAGATCCATGGCGGCGTCGCCCAGGGCATCGGCCAGGCGCTGTACGAGAACGTCGCCTACGATGCCGATGGCCAACTCCTGACCGCGACCTATCAGGACTACTGCATTCCGCGCGCCGACGACGTGCCGCCGATCGCCGTCACGCTCGATGATTCCGCGCCCTGCAAGACCAACCCGCTGGGCGCCAAGGGCTGCGGCGAATCCGGCGCCATCGGCGGCCCGCCCTGCGTCACCAATGGCGTGATGGACGCACTGTTCGAGCTGGGCATCACCAATCTGCAGACCCCGCTGACGCCTGAGAAGGTATGGGCGGCGATCCGGGATGCGAAGGCCAAGAAGGCGGCGGCGTAAGCATAACTTCGCTTCTCAGACCGCCGCATCCGTCTGCCGCTTGCCGGCATTGAGGATGCGGCGGTCAGGCCACCGCAGACGAGATGCTACCCGCGGATGGCGATGCCGCGGCCACATGCACTGTTGATGAAGCAGGCGCGCAGCGCGTCGTCGAGCTGGTCGGACCGTTTGCCGTTCAGAGCGAGGTCCGGAAAGCCATGACCCCGCAGGTAGACCTGCATCTGCAGGATCGCGCGATTGCCGCCCAGCGCGACGATGGTTTCGAGGTCCTGCCTGGCATCCGGCTCTCGTCCGGTGCGGGTGAGGATCAAGGCGCGCTGCACGAACATGTTGACGAGGTCGGGTCGGGCCGGGCCGGGAAGCACCCGCTGTCCGGGCGGACCGAGAACCTTGTTCAGGTCGGCAAGCGCTGCGCTGTCGTCTCCCAGCCCGGCCAGTATCGTCGCCCGCATCTGCAGCGCCTGGAGATCAGACCCCGCCGCGAGGATCGCATCGAGATCCTCCTTGGCGCCAGCCGCCTTGCCGGTCTGCAGCCTGATCTCGGCGCGTGTCATGCGGCTTCGCCGATCGTCGGGCTCGATTGCGATGGCCCGATCGAGATCCGCCTCCGACTGCTCCGGCCGGCCGCTTCGGTTTGCAAGGATGGCCCGGATCCAGAGCGCATCGACCGATGGCGGGTTGCGGACGAGGGCGTCGGTGGCCAACTGAAGCGCGGCCTGATCGTCCTGACCGATGAGGATGAAGGCCATGGTCGCCAGCGCGTCGGCATTCTCAGGGGCGGCCTGCAGCGCCGCCTTCACGTCGCGCGTGGCCTCGGTCAGCTGGGCGGGTATCCTTAGGCGGGCGCGGAGCAGCAGCGCCGGCACGTTGCCGGGCTGCTCGGTAATGGCGGTATCAAGCTCGGCGATCGCCTGCGGCAGCCTGGCGATCTCGGTGAGCTGACGCGCGCGAACGACGCGCTGCGGCGAACGGACATCCGCCGGCAGTGTTGCTGAAACTTCCGGCGGATCACATTCGCCGCGGGCTCTCGCCGGATAGGGCAGCTTGCATGTTCCGAAGCCGAAGGAGCGGATCGGGCCCGCCGTTCCAAGCATGTCTTCGGCGAGAGAGGGCGTGCCCAGCAGCCCGGCGATCAGGATGAGCGGGATGGCGGAGCGAATGAGGGATGTCATCGGAGGACTCACTTGCAGAGCTTGTCGAGCATGCAGGCGCGGATCGCGTCCTTGAAGTCGGGCGTCAGTTCGTCAGGCGCCTGGTTCGAGCGCCAATAGCCGGCGGTGCGCAGCGCCAGAACGGTCCGCTTGAGCACCGACTCTTCGATGCTCACGGCCAGCACCATGTCGTCGAACGCCAGATCGGTCTCGTCGAGTTCCCGATGCATCAGTGCACGCATGCGGAACGCCTCGCCGGATGGCGGATCAATCGCCGCGGCACGATCGAATTCGGCGATCGCCTCGCGGAATTGCTGACGCTTGGCGTGGATGAGCCCGAGGTCGAAGAAGGTCTCATATTGCTCGGACCCGAGCGATTTGGCTTCCTGCAGGTCGGCAAACGCCTCCTGCTCTCGTCCGGGTCTGTAGGTGAGCAAGTGGCCCCGTGCCGTGAGCGACAGGGGAATCCGTCGATAGGTTACGGCAGCGTTCAAGTCCTGCTCTGCACGGTCAAACTGGCCGACTGTCCAGTAAATGCGCGCGCGGTTCTTCAGAGCGACGATGTAGAAGTCGAGCCGGTTACCATAGCCGTCGAAATAGGGCTGCAGATTGATCTCGTCGGGACCGAGCGCAACCAGCGCGTCAGCGGTCTTCAGCGCTTCGTCGAAGCGGCGCAAACGCTGATGACTGTCGCTGCTGAGCAGCAGCGCATACTGGTTTCTCGGCGCGATCGCCAAGGCCATGTCATAATAGCGGATCGCGGAGCGGTCGTCGCCGGCGTCTGCATAGGAGGCGCCGACGCGCCAGATCGCATTCGGATTGGACGGATTGAGCGTCAGGACCTTCTCGATGAGTGAGTGGCTCAGTGTGAGATCGCCGAGACGGGACGCCGTCGTCGCGCGGGACAGCAGCAGTTCTTCATCGGTCGGCATCAGCGCGATAGCGGCATCGTAATCCTTCGCTGCAAAGTCCCACCGCTTCGTGTGATAGTAGCCCGAGCCTCGAACCGAGAGGGCGCGGCCACGCTCGGCCGAGGATGTGTTGGGCTCGGCAAGGATTCGGGAGCAGGCCGCAATGACGATCTCGGGGGAGGTCCTGAGCAGGGACTTCGCGCATTCGCCGTCCTGATCCGCGGCGGTTGCCGGTGCGGTGCATGAGAGACTGGCCGCTGCAACAATTCCTAGAACGGCAAGCCGTACCATGGTGGTTCCCCTGATGCTGGGAACGACATACCGTTGATTTCAGAACGGGCGTGTAATGAAACAACTAAAGGTTTAGCCATGGGGCTGGGGTGGTAGTTCCAGGATCACGCTGAAGTCGCCCGCGCTGCCCGCAAACCGCAGGTTTCCGCCGTGGGCCTCCGCGACGTCCTTGGCGATCGCAAGCCCAAGCCCCGATCCATGCGAGCCGTCGCCCTTCTGAAACGGCGCCAGCAGTCCGGTCTGCGCCTCCTCGGCGATCCCCGGCCCATCATCCCAGACGACGATCGCGACATGCGCCGCCGTTCGCTCCACCCTCACCATCAGCCGCGTCCTTGCGCCATGCGCCAGCGCGTTGTGGATGAGGTTGGCAAGCGCCTCGCGCAGGCTGATGGCGTCGGCGGCGACCACCGCGTTCTCCTCCGACGCCACGAAGCTGACCGAGACCTCCCGATCCAGCGTCAGCGGCACGCTTTGCGACAGCACCGATTTCGCCAGCGCATTGATATCGGTCGCCGCGAAGCGCGGCGCCTGGGCGCGGTGCTGGATCATGGCGTGATCGAGCAACTGGCTGGTGAGACGGGCGAGGTCGGCGATGCGGCCGCGCAGCCGGTCGAGCGCCTTCGGGTCCTTGGTCTGATCGCTCAGCAGCTCGACCTCGGCGTCGATGGCCGCGAGCGGCGTGCGCAGCTGGTGCGTGGCGTCGGCGATGAAGCGCTGCATCAGCGCGATGCGCTCGGCGAGGCGCTGCATGAAGCCGTCGATGGCGCCGACCAGCGCGCGCACCTCGCGCGGCGGCGTGATCGCGATCGGGCTGAGATCATCGGGACGCCGCTTGACGATCTCGGCCTCGATCCGCGTCAGCGGCGCGAACACCAGCCGCAGGCACAGCGCGGTCGCGACCAGCGCCAGCAGGCTCATCGCCGCGATCAGGCCGATCGCCTTCGAGGCAAGATCCCAGGTCAGCGCGTCGCGGGCGCGCAGGGTCTGCGCCAGCACGATCTGGCTCCAGCCATCGCCGGGCGCGCCGTCGAGCTTGCGCGCCACCGCGGCGATGCGCACGGCCTGGTCGCGATAGACACCGTCGCGCAGCACCACGCCCTCGCGCAGCGCCCTGGCGGGCACGGTGACGGCGAGGTCGTCATAGCCGGCGATGACGACGCCGCGCGGGTCGGTGACGCGATAGAACACGAGGTCATAGGCCGACAATGTCGCGAACGCTGCCGCCGGCGGATCCAGCGTCACGACGCCGCCCTGCATGTAGATGTTCTCGGCGATCTGCACGGCGCCGCCGGCGAGCAGCTTGTCATAGGCGTCGCGCGCGGCGGTCGCGGCATATTGCCAGGCGGCGAGGCTGAGCACGACGGCGCCCACGGCCAGGATCGCGCCGATCGCGATCAGCAGCCGCGCGCGCAGCGAGGTCCTGAGGTCACGAAGCGTGGAGCTGATAGCCAAGGCCGCGCTCGGTCTTGATTTCGACTGACGTCGCCGCCAGCTTGCGCCTGAGACGTGCGACGAACTGCTCGACCGCGTTCGGGCTCGGGTCCTGGTCGAAGCTGAAGAGCTGCTCGACCAGCTCCTCCTTGGCGACGTAGCGTCCGGGGCGTGCGGCGAGGATTTCCAGCACGGTCAGCTCGCGCCGCGTCAGGTCCAGCGGTTGGCCGGCGACGCTGGCGGTGCGCCCGGCGCGGTCGATCACCAGCGGCCCGAGGGTCAGCAGATTGTCGGACTGGCCGGCCGCACGCCGGAGCAGCGCACGGGCACGCGCTTCGAGCTCGCGATAATCGAACGGCTTGATCAGGTAGTCGTCGGCGCCGAGATCGAGCGCCCCGATCCGGTCGTCGACTGCCGAGCGCGCCGTCAGCACGAGCACCGGCGTGCGCAGGCCGCGCTTGCGCAGATGCTTGAGCACGGCAAAGCCGTCCATGTTCGGCAGCATCACGTCGAGCACGATGAGGTCATAGGTCTGCACCTCGATCAGCTCGCTCGCGGTGCGGCCGTCCTTCTCCCAGTCGACGGCATAGCCGATCCGCTCGAACCGGCTGGTCACGGCGGCGCCGATCTCGGGCGTGTCTTCCACCAGCAGGATGCGCAAGGTCTCGTTGTCCGCCTCGGAGTCAGGTTCGCGTCAGTCTCCTCCTCTATCACTTCGAATAAGGGCGCCGAAGTGCACCAGGCGAAATTTCGCACTGCAATATAGAGGAGGGGAGGACGATGACCGTCCATCAATCGCCATCTCAGTTCGAGCCGCTGCTCTCGGTCGAGGGCGTGACGCTCCAGTACAAGACGCCGGACACCCTGGTCACGGCGACCTACCGCGTCGATTTCAAGGTGTTCGATGCCGACCGCTTCGTGCTGCTCGGCCCTTCCGGCTGCGGCAAATCCACGCTTCTGAAGGCGATCGGCGGCTACCTGAAGCCGACCGAGGGCCGCATCCGGCTCAAGGGTCACGACGTCAGCGAGCCCGGGCCGGACCGCATGATGGTATTCCAGGAGTTCGACCAGCTGCTGCCGTGGAAGACGGTGCGCGAGAACGTCGTATTCGCGCTGACCGCCAGCGGCCGGCTCGGCACGGCCGAGGCCAACGAGCGGGCGAAGTCCTATATCGACAAGGTCGGTCTCACCAAGTTCATCGACTCCTATCCGCACATGCTCTCCGGCGGCATGAAGCAGCGTGTCGCGATCGCCAGGGGCATGGCGATGGAGCCCGACGTGCTGTTGATGGACGAGCCGTTCGCCGCCTTGGACGCGCTGACCCGGCGCAAGATGCAGGACGAGCTCTTGCAGCTCTGGCAGGACACCCGCTTCACCGTGTTGTTCGTGACGCATTCGATCGAGGAGGCGATCAAGATCGGCTCGCGCATCCTGCTGCTGTCGCCGCATCCCGGCCGCGTCCGCGCCGAGCTCAACAGCGTGCCGCCGGGCACGATGGGCTCGCCGGAGCAGGTCGCGCTCGAAGGGCGCATCAACGACATGCTGTTCGGCCATCACTGAGACGAGGAGAGCATCCATGAGCGAGACGCTGGCGCTGCGCCCCGAAATCGTCAATGCAGACACGCCCCTCGGTGACGTCAAGGTCGAGGCGAGCCTGTCCTGGCTGGAACGCATCTACCGCATCGGTGCGGTCCGCAAGGCCATCATCCTGATGGCGCTCGCCGCGCTGTGGCAGGCCTATGGCCTGTGGCTCGGCAATCCCCTGTTGTTTCCGACCTTCACCGACACGCTCTCAGCCTTCTTCGAGAACATCGGCAACGGTATCATCCCTGCGCGCACCCTGGTGTCGCTGGAGACGCTCTTGATCGGCTACGGCATCGGCATCGCGCTGGCGGCCGTGCTGACCACGATCGCGATCGGCTCGCGGATCGGCGCCGACATGCTGGAGGCGCTGACCTCGATGTTCAACCCGCTGCCGGCGATCGCATTGCTGCCGCTGGCGCTGATCTGGTTCGGCCTCGGCAAGGGCAGCATCATCTTCGTGCTGGTGCATTCGGTGCTGTGGGCGATCGCGCTCAACACCCATTCCGGCTTCCGCTCGGTGTCGAACACCTTGCGCATGGTCGGCCTGAACTACGGCCTGCGCGGGCTGAAGCTGGTGCGCTTCATCCTGATCCCCGCGGCCTTTCCGGCCATCCTCACCGGCCTGAAGGTCGGCTGGGCCTTCGCCTGGCGCACCCTGATCGCGGCCGAGCTGGTGTTCGGCGTGTCCTCCGGCTCGGGCGGGCTCGGCTGGTTCATCTTCGAGAACCGCAACCAGCTGGAGACGGCGAACGTGTTCGCCGGGCTGTTCACCGTGATCTTCATCGGCCTCGTCGTCGAGAACGTCGTGTTCGCCACCATCGAGCGCAAGACGGTGCGGCGCTGGGGCATGCAGCACTGAATTTCGAGTTATAAGCACAACAGCAAGGAAGGAGACGACCATGTCCTGGAGCAAATCATTCACGGCCGCCGCGCTCGGCCTCGCCGCGCTGCTCGGCGCCACCGCCGCGCAGGCCGAGGTCAAGGAGATCAGGCTCTCCAAGGGCTACGGCATCCTCTATCTGCCGCTGATCGTGATGGAAGATCAGAAGCTGATGGAGAAGCAGGCGGAGAAGGCCGGGCTCGGTCCGTTCAAGGTGAACTGGCAGATGCTCGACGGCGGCAACATCATCAACGACGCGATGATGGCCGGCTCGCTCGACATCGCTGGCACCGGTGCGCCCGGCTTCATCACCTTGTGGGCCAAAGCCAAGGGCATTCCGGCGGTGGAGGTGGTCGGCGTCAGCGGCCTCAGCTCCACCTCGCTGTGGATGAACACCAACAATCCCGAGATCAAGTCGCTGAAGGATTTCAAGCCGAGCGACAAGATCGCCCTGCCGGGCATCAAGACCTCGCTGTCGGCGGTCATGCTGCAGATGATGGCAGCGCAGGAGTTCGGCAAGGAGAACTACGCCAAGCTCGATCCGATGACCGTCGGCCTGCCGCATCCGGAGGCGCTGGCGGCGCTCACCTCGGGCAAGACCGAGATCACGGCGCATTTCACCTCCCCGCCGTTCTCCTACATCGAGCTGAAGGATTCGAAGATCCGCCGCGTTGCCAATTCCGCCGACGTGCTCGGACGGATGACGATGGACGTGGTGTTCGCGCCCAAGCGCTTCGTCGACGCCAATCCCAAGGTCGTGCAGGCGTTCCTCGACGCGCTCGACGAGGCCTGCACGCTGATCGCCAACGACAAGGCTGCCGCGGCCGAGATCTACGCCCGCACCGCCAAGGTGAAGACCACCAAGGAGGACGTGCTGGAGATGCTGCAGGACAAGGACACTTGGTTCTCCGCGACGCCCGAGGGCGTGCTGAAGATCGCCGACTTCATGCACGGCGTCGGCTCGATCAAGGTCAAGCCGGCGAGCTGGCAGGACATGTTCGTGACCCAGCTGCGCGACCGCAAGGGCAGCTGAGCGAGGCCGCGGTGGCCTGCGACCTTTCGCAGGCCCGGGAACTTTCCGCAGAAGCCGTGCGTTTTCCGCCGAGATGTGATGGCCGCCGAGAGATGTGCCCGGCGGCCATCGTCGTCATTGCGTCTCCGTCCATGCTATGCTGTGACGGGGGACGATCGGGGTACCAGGGGGACGTATCATGCGGAAAATTCTGACCGTGCTCGCGGCTCTGATGACGCTGAGCCTGACCAATTGCGGCTATAACGCCATCCAGACCAATGACGAGCAGGTGAAGGCGGCCTGGTCGGAGGTGGTCAACCAGTATCAGCGCCGCGCGGATCTGGTGCCCAACCTGGTCAACAGCGTGAAGGGCTTCGCCCAGCAGGAGAAGGACGTGCTGCTCGGCGTCACCAACGCCCGCGCCAAGGTCGGCAGCGTCCAGGCCACGCCCGATGTGGTCAACGATCCCGCCGCGCTGCAGAAATTCCAGGCGGCCCAGAGCGAGCTGACCAGCGCGCTGTCGCGGCTCCTGGTCGTCACCGAGAATTATCCGCAGCTCAAGTCGGACGCATTGTTCCGCGACCTGATGTCCCAGCTCGAAGGCACCGAGAACCGCATCACGGTGGCGCGCAACCGCTACATCAAGGCGGTGCAGGAGTATAATGTCGGCATCCGCACCTTCCCGAACAACCTGACCGCGATGGTGTTCGGCTACAAGGAGAAGGCGAACTTCACCGTCGAGAACGAGCGCGAGATCTCGGTAGCGCCGAAGGTCGACTTCAACGCGCCATCGCCTGCGCCGTCGAAATAGCCGGAGCTAAGGACCCGTGCGCGCGCTGCCGCTCGTCAAGGCGCTGCTTGCGACGCTGTTCGTCTGCCTCGCGACGATCGTGCTGGCCGATGTTGCGGTGCCGCAGCTCACTGGGCGCGTCGTCGACCAGACCGGCACGCTGTCCTCGTCGGATATCGCCGGCCTCACGCAGAAGCTGAAGGACCTCGAAACCCGCAAGGGCAGCCAGGTCGCCGTACTGATCGTGCCGACCACGCAGCCGGAGACGATCGAGCAGTTCTCGATCCGCGTCGCCGAGGCCTGGAAGATCGGGCGCAGGAAGATCGACGACGGCGCGCTGCTGGTGATCGCCAAGAACGACCGCAAGCTGCGCATCGAGGTCGGCTACGGCCTCGAAGGCAGCCTGACCGATGTCACCGCGCGGCGCATCATCGACGAGGTCATCACGCCGAAATTCCGCACCGGCGATTTCGCCGGCGGCATCGACGCCGGCGTCGACCGCATCATCGGCGTCATCAACGGCGAGACCTTGCCGGTGCCGCAGCCGCAGGCCTCCCATGGCGACGACTTGGACTTCGATTCCATCAGCTCGTTCGCGCCGGTGGCGCTGTTCGGCGCGCTGGTGATCGGCGGTTTCCTGCGGACGCTGCTCGGCCGCCTGATCGGCTCGCTGGCGACCGGCGGCGCCATGGGCGTGCTCGCCTGGCTGGTGGTGGGATCGGTTGGGCTGGCGGCCCTGTCGGCGATCGCCGGCTTCGTCATCGCCTTCGTTGCCGACGCCTTCGGCGCGATGACGCCTGGCAGCGGCCGCCGCGGTGGCGGCTGGTCGAGCGGCTCGTCGTCATCGGGCTGGAGCAGCGGCAGCTCGAGCGACAGCGGCAGCTTCTCCGGCGGCGGCGGCAGTTTCGGCGGCGGCGGCGCCTCGGGCAGCTGGTGAGGACGGGGCGCGTGACGATGGGCATCAGGCGGATCGGCCGGCATCTCCTGCAGCATCACTGGCAGCTCAAGCGCATCTTCACGCCGGAGGTGCTGGCCCGGATCGAGCAGGCGATCAGGGACGGCGAGCGCACCCATGCCGGCCAGCTTCGCTTCGTCGTCGAGGGCGCGCTCGACGGCCGGCCGCTATGGCGCAACCAGTCGCCGCGCGAGCGGGCGCTCGACGTGTTCTCGCAACTGCGCATCTGGGACACCGCTGATAACAACGGCGTCCTGATCTACCTGCTCCTGGCCGACCGCGACGTCGAGATCATCGCCGACCGCGGTATCCACGATCGCGTCGGCGCGGAAGGCTGGGAGACGATCTGCCGGGCGATGGAGGCGCAGTTCCGCGCGGGGCGTTTCGAACAGGGCGTGATCGAGGGCGTCGCCGCAGTGTCGCGCGAGCTCGCCAAGCACTATCCGCCGCATGCCGGCGAGACGAACGAACTGCCCGACGCGCCGGTGGTGATGTAGTCCACCTCAGTTCCCACGCTCTTGCTCACGCCAGATGCGCGTCAGAAATCGCATGCTCTCACCACGTCATTCCGGGGCGCGCGGCACGCGCGAGCCCGGAATCCATAGCCTCGAAACATCGTGGGGCGCGAGATCGCCGTGGCGCTCATCTTCGTCCCATCACCGTTCGGGATTATGGATTCCGGGCTGGTCGCTGCGCGCCGCCCCGGAATGACAAGCGGACAGAGTCTTTGTCGGCAACTCACACCTTCGTCTCAGCCGCGCCGTAGCGCTTCGTCATCGCCTGCGCCAGCTCGGTCATCTTCGCGCGCAGCTCTGGCGGATCGATCACCTCGGCCTCCGGGCCGAACCGCAGCAGCTCGCCCGCGGCGTGCCACAGCGTCGTCCCCGTCGGGATCGTCGCGATGCGCCAGCCGTCCGCATCTGCTTCGTCGGCGAGGCGGGTGCGGGCACGTACGTAAGGCTGGCTCCACACTTCCAGCAGTTTCACACCGAGCGGTGACAGGCGCACCGTGGCCGTCTTCGGATGCAGCTCCGCCTCCAGCCGCTCCGTCGCGGCGCGCCAATAGGCGGCAAGGTCGAAATCGGCGGGCCGCGCGAAACTCTCGTTCGTCACCGTGCAGTCAAGGATGCGCGCGACGCGATAGGTGCGCACGCTGCGCTCGACCCCTCCTGCGAGATACCAATTGCCGCCCTTCAGCACGAGGCCGAGCGGCGCGACGTGGCGGCGCTTCTCGGCGCGCCAGGTCTGATAGCGGACGTCGACCATGACGTCGCGGAGCAGGGCGTCGGCAATGACGCGCAGATGCGGCGGCTCCTCGGACTCGCCGAACCAGCCAGGCGCGTCGAGATGGAACCGCGCCTGCATGCGGCCGGCATTGGCGCGCAGGCTCTGCGGCAGCGCTGCCACCAGCTTGGTCTGCGCCGCGCTCATCGCGTCGTCGAGCCCGAGGGCTGCGGCGGGGCCGGGCAGGCCCGCCATGAACAGCGCATCGGTCTCGGCCGGGGACAGCCCGTTCAGCCGCACGCGATAGCCGTCGAGCAGGCGGAACCCGCCTTCGGCGCCGCGCTCGGCATAGACGGGGATCCCCGCCGCGGCGAGCGCGTCGATGTCGCGGTAGATCGTGCGCACCGAGACCTCGCAGGCGGCTGCGAGTTCGGGCGCCGTGACCTGTCCCTTGGCCTGCAAGGTGGTGAGGATGGAGAGCAGCCGGCTCGCGCGCATGACGTTGTTTAAACATACCTGACACGCCTTGTCAGGTATGGTGTGCGACAAGCCCGCCACCGCAGCCGGCAATGGGAGGAGACCATCATGACCACCGACGACAAGATCACGCTGTATTACTCGCCGCAGACCCGCGCCGCGGGCGCGCGCATCCTGCTCGAGGAGCTGGGCGCGCCCTACGATCTGCATGTCCTCAATATGAAGGCGGGCGAGCAGCGCAAGCCGGAATTCCTGGCCGTCAATCCGCTCGGCAAGGTGCCGACGATCGGACATCGCGGCCAGATCGTGACCGAGCAGGTCGCGATCTTCATCTATCTCGCCGATCTGTTTCCCCAGGCGGGGCTGACGCCGGCGGTCGACGATGCCCTGCGCGGGCCCTATTTGCGCTGGATCGCCTATTACGGCGCGTCGTTCGAGCCGGCCGTGATCGACCATTTCATGAAGCGCGAGCCCGCGCCGGTCACGCAGTCGCCCTATGCCGATTACGACACGATGCTGGGTGCGCTGGAGCAGCAGCTCGCCAAGGGGCCGTATTTGCTCGGCGAGCGCATGACCGCCGCCGACGTGCTGTGGGGCGTCGCCTTCAACTGGACCATGATGTTCGGCGTGGTGCCGCGCAAGGAGGTGTTCGTGCGCTACGCCCAGCGCATCACCCAGCGGCCGGCGCTCCAGCGCGTCACCGCTGCGGATGCCGAGATGGCGGCCCAGCACGCGGCCGCCGCCGGCGTCTGAGCGCCAGCATCGAGGCAATCGAGCGAGGTCTCGCCGGCAACAGGACCTCGCTGATGTGATTGCATGATGTCCGCCAGGCCCCGGTCGCCAGATGCCGGGCTGCCCGCAACGGCCTCGCTAGTTCAGGCTGATCCCCGTGAGCGGCGTGCCATCGACGCCGTTGTTGCTGATCGCGTTGTTCTTGAAGGACGAGACGGAGCCGCCGCCGGTCTGGACGACGCCGTTGGAATTGCCCTGGATGACGGAATTTCCCAACGTCACGATGGCGCCGTTGCCGCTTGCCAGAACGCCGGTGTTGTTGAACTCGGAGGTCAGCCGATCGAGAAACACGCCCATCCCCGGCTTGCCGGCCGGGACCGTGGCGGATATTCCGGCATTGCCATTTTCGATGGTCCTCGTGTTCGAGACGAGCACGCTGATCGCGCTGCTCGAATTCGCGGTCGAGACCGTGACGCCGAACGCGGACGCCTTGAGCGAGGAGTCCGCGATCACCACCTGCGCGGCGCCGGACGGCGTGACCGAGATTGCGCTTTGCGAGAAGTTCTCGACGGTACAGTTCTCGATGACGAGCTTCCGGCCGGCGAGGAAATTGACGCCGTTGAGGCCGAGGGTCGTGCCGGCGCCGTTGATGCTCAGATTGCGCAGGATGATGACGTCGTTGGCGCCGGCATTCACGTTGATGCCGTTGGTCGCCGACGCCAGGACCGAGGCCATGGTCCCCCCGCCGTCGATGGTGATCGACTTGGTGATCGTGACGGCGCCGTAGCCGCCGGGATCGAGCACGTCGATCTCACCGCCGGCTGCGGTCTTCGAAATCGCGCCGGCGAAGGTCTTGCAGGGCGCCGTGCGGCTGCACGGGTTGACGTCGTCGCCGACGCCGGACACCCAGGTCCGCGTCGCCTGCGCGTGCGCGTCTGACGAGGCAAGGATCAAAAGTGCGGCGCACAAAAATCCGATCGAAGAAATGAGCTTTCGCATGAGCGCTCCCCTTGAAATGCTGAAAATGAAAAATAGCCCGAACAAAAATAGCCCGAACACAGGGTATTAGTCTACGAAAGCAACCAGAGCGTTCATTTAAAATGACGGGAGAGCGCAGCAGAATTCCGAATCGGCGCGCTCGATACCCACTAAGCTGGAGATGCACAAGACGCTGCTCGAGGATCTGGGAACGTAAGCGGCACACGGTGCTGTTCGTCGCGCAAGACCTCGGCGGGGCGCTGACGCTCGCGAGCCGCATCATCCTGCTATCGGCGCGCCCCGGCCGGCTGAAGGATGATTTCGAGGTCTCGTTCTCCCGGCCCCGGGATGCCGTCGGGTTGCGCGAAACGGCCGAGTTCGGACGACTCTATTCCCACATCTGGCATTCGCTCGGCGAAGAGTTTCGCCGCACCAAGGCAGACTGAAAAAGGCCGACTGATCATGTCGACGCGCCGCAATTCCGTAATTCGTAATTCCGAAGAAGACCGGATTGCCGCCCGCGCCATCAAGATTCGAGATACGGAATTTATACTTGAACTAGGTCGTCGTGGTGATCTTGCCCTAGTCGGGTGATGCGGCGAACACATGCGACCAGAGCCGGCGCCTTCTCTGTTATGTCAATCTGCATACCAAAACGGTAACGGCCACACGCGAGGAGACCAGTGGTCTTCTTTGCTGATAGCGGCGCTGCTGGATGTTTCGCCTATATGCTTAAACGGCCCAATCCGGGATAGAACCGCCAGGACTTGCTCACGGCCGCTCACGTCCCCGACCACGACGTGATAGGTTGGTGTCTGGTTATTTGAGAAGAGTCGAATTTCAGCGACGAGCATTAATCTCTCTAGCGATCCGAAGGCAGCCGTAGCCAGCCGGTAACCGACAGTATCGGGAGGCGCGTCGTCGAGGGTGCCTCCGACAACAAAGGACGCATTGGGCTTGGTACCCAGAATGTAAGGCAAGCAGATCGGCCGAAACGTTCCGGGTTCCAACTCAGTCAAGAGGTGGCAATAGCCGATCTTCGCCAGCATGCGGGCGAAGCTCTTTGGCACATGCCGGAAGCGAGATGGTACTTTCATGCCGTACTTTGCGATGAAGACATTCGCCTTTTCCTGGTCGGAGATGGCAACCAGTTTCCAGACCGAAGAGACATCGACGTGTTCGGGAAGCCCTTCGAGCAATCCGGCTTTGCCCATTTTGTAGAAGACCATAGCAGCCGGGTACTCGCTGTAAGGTACCTTGACAGTACGCTCGGGCCGCTCAGGATCGGCCAGAATGATATGGCTGGGCCGCTCCTTCTTGCGCCGGCTCGGAGCGTTGTAGCTGTTGCGCGGCGAACCCCATAATTCGCGAGCGACGTCCTGCTCGAATATCTTGGTAATATCGGCACAGCCGTCACAGCTCGCTCCTTCGAGAATGTGCTGGCCGCCGAGTGCGAGGGGAACGACGTGCTCATCGGTTAAACGAACGTCGTTTCTGCGGCAGTAGATGCAGAAGCCGCGTGTCGGAATTCGGGTGTGGCCGTGTGACATTGCTGAGGCAGTCGCTGATGCTTTCGACAAGGTGGAAGTCCGACTTTCGTCGGACTTCCTTTTCTGATGCTCACTTTGGATTGTGGTCCGCGTAGACGATCAAGCGCCAGCGGATCGATCCTTGCTCCGCAGTGTGCGCGTGATGACCTTGTGGCGGGAGGATGTGTCCCGATGCAATGCCGATCTCGCGATGACAGCCCATGCACCGGTATATGCCGGCGAAAGGGGCCGCTTCTCCCGGCCCATGGTCCTGATCAAAAGCGTCGTGCGTGGATTGTGCAAGATAGTTGCCGTACTTGTAGCTAGCCATTCGACATTCTCTCGACTGAGACAATGCCGGACTTGACCTGTCGGTGATGACCGAATGTAATGCTGGTGCTGTGAACACCAGCAACTGGCCCGCAGTCCGGCTGGATTGCGCGGGCAATTCGGGGCCGCCAGTCGCAAGCTGGCGGTCCTCCCCGAATCGTCAGAGCTAGTGGAACATGCTTCCCCGTCGGCAACCGTAAATCGTAGACATTATCCCAGCTATTCACAGGCGCATCCTGTGGAGAACTAAAGAACCTGTGCAGTTTCGGATAACATCGACGCAGCGTGATCGAACTGGCGCTGCAGCCGCCGGGAATTCGCCTGCGGCGTGCCCAAGAGTTAGAGTCCCCAGAGCAAAGCTGACAGACAATGGAGATTACGGGGAAATTACAGTAACGCTGCACAAGACGGAATGAACGTACAACCACCTTTCATTCCCACGCAGCCCGACGGGCAATTCCCGCAATCCCGTCATGCGCCAACTGCCCGTCGAGCCAGTTTGTCGCACGCTTGCCGACTTGTCGCGTCGGGCAAATCACGACGATGATCCCGGCCATCCCGCCTGCGATGAAGAGGGACGTTTCGGCCGATCGTCACGAGGCGTAGCAGCGGGGAGCGGTGGCCGTATCGGGCTTGGGGCTTTGCGCAAGCGGGCCGGCGAGCAAGCGCGGTACGGACGGTCAAGTCGTAGGGTCCTGGCATCCCGATGCCGATGCCAAGTTCGCATGCAGGCTTCGCCTCGTGCGGATGACGGTGACCAGAAAGCCCGGCGCACCGGGGAGACTACGAAGCAGCCGTAACGCCATCGCGCAGGGAAGGCCGGGTCGCTCCGGCTGAACCTGTGGTTCCTGCCCCGTGCAATCTTTCCGCACGGGGGCCACGGGTGCCAGTCGGCACCCGGCCTTCCCTGCGCCCTCCGACCGATGCGGAGGGAATGATGGTCAAAGCTCGGGTGCAATCGCGCCGCGAGAGCGGCTCTGTTTGACTCCGCGTCGACCACGCTGCGCCGCGTGCCAATCGTGCGTGCTGCTGCCGGATGGGGCCCCCAGAGCTGAATATTCGGGCACCGCCCGCCACATCTGCTCCACTTTGTCGGCGCAAATCCGCCCGGTATGAATCCCTAAAACTCAGGTAAGCCCTGCAAAAGTAAGATTTTGGCAATCAATCGAACGCTAACTAAGGTTACCAAGTGCTCAACGTCATGCGGAGACTCTGAACGTGAGCGACCAAAAGCCCGAACGGGCCAGCCTTGGCGTGGCCGGTACGACTGGCGCGGCCCCTGCGAGCGTCGACCCGGCCCTGACGACATCCGCCTCCCCGGACGCAGTCGATCCGGCCGTGCCCACGATCGCCGCGGTGGCCCCGCCCATGATCGCGCCGGATCACGAAGCGCCGGCGGCTGATCGTCCGGGCATCGACCCCAAGGTGGCAATCGTGGAAGCGGTGACCGCGCCCGAGCCGCAGCTCGACACCAAGGCCGGACCGGTTGCATTGGACGGCGCCACGACCGACGCCAAGTCTGCGCCCAACAGCCCTGGGCTCAACAGCCCAGCGATCAACAGCTCTGCGATCAATACCGGGATGACGGCCGGCACCGAGATCGGAACGATCAAGCCCGAGCAGGCCAAGAGCGAAGCCGTCACGGCCGAGCCGGAGAAGATCGAGCCCGCCAAGATCGAGGCGGTGAAGCTGGAGCGCGCCAAGCCCGAGCCTGCGCGGCTCGACCTGGTCAAATCCGACAAGGGCAAGTCCGACAAGGTCAAGCCCGAGCTGACAAAGTCGCAGGCGGCAAGGGGCACGGTGCCGGGCAAGGTCGAAGCCGGAGCGATCCCGAGTGCTGCGAAATCTCCCTCGACGATCCTGGATCTGATCAGGACCGAGCCGGTCAAGTCGGAGCCGATCAAGGCGGCGGCGGCCGGCGAGCTCCTCAAGGTCGAGACGCCGAAGCTGTCGGCGCTCGCGGCCAATGCGCCGAAGGTGGGTCCGATGGCGGCGACCTCGCCGAAGCCGGACGCGCCCATCAAGCCGGATGCGCCGATCAAGCCCGTGACTGCCACCAAGACGGAAGCCGTCATCCGGCCCGAGCCGGCCGCAAAGCCCGAGCCGGCGGCGAAACCAGAGACGGTTGCCAAGCTGGAGCCCGTTGCCAAGCCGGCATCGGCAGCCAAGCCAGAGGCGTCCGCGTCGCGTCCGGTCACGCCGGTCCAGGCGGCCGCCGGACCGCTGACCAAGGCGAGTGCTCTTGCCGCCGTCGACAAGGCCGCAGCCTGGGCCAGGGCGAAGTTCAAGACCGAGCCGTTCAAGGTCGATGCGGCGCCCAAGCCGGCGGCCGCCGCGACGGCAGCTCGCGCCGCTGGGGCGTCGCCGCCTCCGCAGGCGCAGACCCTGCCGCATGCCGCGAACGGGAGGCTCGGCCTTCCGGCCATGGCCGCGATCCTGCTGCTGTCGATGGTCGTCGGCGGCGTTGCCGGTGGTCTGGTCACCGCCAAATTCGTCACGCGCTCCGGCGGTGGTGACGTGGCCGATGCGACCGCCGGCGAGGCTGCGGATTCCACGCTTGGCGCGACGGTGGCGCGGATCGACAATGATGTCGCCGCGCTGAAGGCGAGCCTCGACCAGACCAATCAGACCAGCCTCGTCGAGCTCAACAAGTCCGCCGAGCGTCTCGACCGGCTCGAGAAGATCCTGGGTGACCTGTCGACGAAATCGTCGGCCAAGCCGAGCGAGCTGCAGCGTCTGAGCGAGGCCGTGGACCGGCTGCGCGCCGCGCAGGCTTCCGCGACATCGCAGCAGGCGGCGTCACGTGATAGCGCGGCATCCGTGCCGCAGGCGGTGGGCGCGATCAATGCGGCGGCCCCGCCCGCGGGGGTGGCGAGCCGCCAGGAGGCGAACCGCGCCGAGGCAGCCAGGACCGAGGCAGCAAGGGCAGAGGCGAGCCGGACCGAGCCGGCGCGGGCGGAGGCCGCTGCTCGTCCGGAGCCGAACCGCGCGGAGGCCGCCAAGCCCAAGGTCGTCGAGGGCTGGGTGCTGCGCGACGTCGGTCGTGGCGGTGCGCTGATCGAGGGCCGCGGCGGCCTCTACGAGGTCTATGCCGGCGATCCCGTGCCGGGCCTCGGCAAGGTCGACGCGATCCGCAAGCAGGACGGCCGCTGGGTGGTCGTCACCACCAAGGGGCTTGTCGTCTCGCGCTGACCGACCATGTGTTTTGGGAGACGAATCTGACGAGGCGCCTCACCGCGACGTGAGGCGCCTCGTCGCACAATTGTCCGAAGCCGCCCGCCTTTCGGCTATCTTCGAGGGCTAGCAGGCCGTCAGTTGCGCCATGGAATCGAGGAGGCGGATCTTGCGACTGTCGGTATTCGGCCTTGTGATGCTGTGCTGCGCCCCGTTCGCCCATGCGGACGAGAGCGCGCCGATCGAGCGCGGCGCCGCCATCCTCGAGCCGTTCGCGCTGCGTGAGCTCGACAACGGCGCGTTCGGCCTCGGAAAGATGCTCGCGCGCGCGAGCGATGCGCCGCTGACCGACGCGGCATTGTTCGCGCTGCCGTCGATGGCCCCCGTGCGCAAGGCGCTCGAGGCGGAGTTCGACCGCTACGTCGACAAGCACAAGACGACGTTGCCGAACGAGAGCATCGGCGTCGGCACGTCCTACGCGTTCCAGCTGTTCGACCGCACCGTGCTCGATTCGTCCGATGCCCGCTTCGTGCTGGCCGGTGTCGTCAATCGCATGGATCGCGCCTTCGTCGATCCCGACCATTGCGGCGAGGTGCGGCTGCTGTACCGCCTGACGCGGACGACGCCGCCCGAGGCCAAGGACGGCGAGGTCGCCTCGCCGCGGCTGCCGATGACGCTCAACATCGTGCTCAAGGCGCGCAGCGACGCGCAAGCCAAGAGCAACTCCCCGAGCTGCGCCGAGATCGCCAAGCGGTGGCTGGCGACGTCCGATCTGCAACTGACCGGGCCGGAGCTTGCCGCGAAGCTGACGGCGCCGGACGGGCCGCTGGCGCTGATCAGGCCGGAGAACATCCACCGCATCGAGACCAACCTGCAAATCGCGCATGCGCCGAAATCGGCGATCCGCGATTTCCGCACCGACTACATGATGAAGGTGTTCGACTATCAGGCCGCGAGCGGGACGTTCGAGGAGGCGGTGCTGGAGGATCAGGTCGATCGCGACCGGCTGCTTTCGGATGCCGCATTGGCGCGCGAGTTCAAGGCCTGGCTGCTCGACCCCGTCCATCTCGGCGAGCTCGACCGCGGCACCGCGGTGATCCCCGACCAGTTCCTGGCCAAGGTTGCGGTGGCGCCGACCCCGGTCGGCTTCGTCAATTCCGATCTGCTGCCGGCCTACGGGCTGGTGCAGGGGAGCGCGGACGGGCAGGGTGCGGTGTTCACCGAGGCCGATGTGGTCGGCGCGCTGGAGAAGGCGGCCGCGCAGGGCATCGTGCTGCAGAACATCCAGTCGGTCGCGGGCTTCGAGCGTCGCCTCAACGATTCGAGCTGCGGCGGCTGCCATCAGACCCGCGGCATCGGCGGCTTCCACTTCCCCGGTGTCGACTGGATGGCGGAGAAGCCGTCCAACACCGTGGTGGTGCCGGGCTCGCCGCATTTCTTCGGCGACCAGGTCCGCCGGCGCGACATCCTCAACGCCTTTGCCGAGGGCCGTACGCCGGATTTCTCGCGCGGCTTCGCCAGCCGCCCGCAGCTGCGCGGCAGCGATGAGCTCGCCGGCACGGTCTACAATGACGGCTGGGGCGGGCATTGCTACGCGCGCCACGCTGACGCGACGGACAACGACAGGAGCTTCTCGACCTGGACCTGCGCCGCGAACCTTTCCTGTCAGACCGGGCCGGCGACGCGGTTCGGCATGTGCTTCATCGCGACGCGCTAGCTCAGGCTACTGCGCCGCGCGCGCGCAGGTCGCGGATGGCCTCGTCGTCGAAGCCGGCGCTGCGCAGGATCTCGTCGCTGTGCTGCCCTATGCCGGGCGGCTTGCGCGGTGCGACCTTGCGCTGGCCGTCGATGAAGATCGGGCTGTTGACGGTCAGCATGGTGTCGTTCTCGAACGGCACCAGCACATCGTTCTCGATCATCTGCCTGTCGTTCGGGATGTCGTCGAGAATGCCGACCACGCCGAACACGAGCCCGCTGCCGTCGAGGATCCGGCGCCAGTCGGCCAGCGGCCTGGTCGCGAACACCGCGTCGAACTCATGGATCAGCTCGACCGAGCGGGCGTGGCGATCGGCCTTGGTGACGAAGCGCGGATCGTCGATCAGCTCCTCCCGGCCGAGGCAGCGGGCGAGGATCGGCCACTGCCTCTCCTCATTGAGGAGCGACAGCATGATCCAGCGGCCGTCCTGGCATTTGTAGTGATTGGCGACCGCGTTCAGCGCGCGCTCGCGCGGCCGCCGCTCGACGAAGGTCGCACCGCAAAGCTTGGCCTGGGCGAGCACGGAGGCTGCCCAGACCCCGTTGGCCATCAGGTTGGAGGCGACATGGCAGCCCTTGCCGGTCTTCTCGCGCTGGTAAAGCGCCGTGACGATCGCGCCATAAAACGCCATCGCGCAGGGGTGGTCGCCCATGCCGGCGACGGAGCGGGCGGGTGTCGTGCTCTCGTCGGCACGGACCAGGTCCATCAGTCCGGAGCGCGCCCAATAGGCATTGCTGTCGAAGCCGGGTTTGTCGGCTTCCTCGCCTTTCTCGCCATATCCGGTGAACGACGCGTAGATCAGCCGTGGATTGAGCGGCGCGAGCTTGTCGTGGGTGAGGCCGAGCTTGGCGCGGACCGACGGCGGAAAGTTGGTGATGAAGACATCGGCCTCACCGACCAATCTATGCAGGACGGCCTGCGCTTCCGGCTTCGACAGGTCGAGCGCGAGGCTGCGCTTGTTGCGGGCTTCAAGATACCACGCGTAGTTATGCTCGCTGCGCGGATAGCCCGGCAGGTTCGGCAGGTTGCGGTAGGGATCGCCGGCGCCGGGCGGCTCGATCTTGATGACGTCAGCGCCGAAATCGGAAAGCACGGTGGCGGCTGCGGGAGCCGCGATGAAGCTCGCGCAGTCCAGCACCTTCAGGCCATGGAAAATGCCCTTGTCGTCCATGATGCGTCGCTCCCGTCGCTTGTTTCCGCGCGCTGGAATTCTGTTGTCGGCGCGGTTCGAGGCGCATTTGACCCGGGTCGGGCGGGCGAGGCAATGGCGGGGAGGGAGCTGAAACTACAAACAAGCGTAAAGATGTGATCAGGAGCGGGCACCGCTCCTGTCTATTTCGACGTGTCGACAATCATGCTGGCTTGGTGAGGGGAACGATCGCGCCGAAAAGCCGCGAGGCGGAATGGCGCGCCAATTGATCCGCTACACTTTCAGGTTCTCGGCCGAACTCCTGCCGCGGTTGGCAATCTCGTCGTACTCGATGGTCTGGCCCTCGTTGAGGGTCGCCAGCCCGGCCTTCTGCACGGCGGAGATGTGAACGAAAATGTCCTTGCCCCCGGCCGCAGGCTGGATGAAGCCATAGCCCTTGGTCGGGTTGAACCACTTGACCGTACCTTTAGCCATACGTCGCCTCCGCGGGATCAATCCAATTCGAACCGGCGGTCCCCGCAAACCGTCAGGCCCGGAATTCGAGAATACTGCGGTTGTGACAGGCGTGATAGCGCAAACAGCGGGCGGTTTTGGCCCGAAATGATCGATATCGTGGCGGCTTTGCGGCTTTTGACCGCAACGCCACCGTTCCGCCCGTCGCCGCGGACCCGCTGCAACCGTTCTCGGTATGACAGCGCAGGCTGCAAACAGGTTCAACGCAACTCGTCATGCAGCCGTCCCTTCGTCCGAGAGCATCGCGAGTTCGGCGGCATCCATGGCCGTCCTGACGCGCATCGGCTCAGCGCGGCCGCGAATCTCGACCTCGCGCTGCGGCAGCACGTCGGCGGCAAGTCGCGCCCGCGCGTAGACCTCGTCCGAGATGATGACCTGGCAGCCGAGGGTCTTCGTCATGTCTTGCAGTCGTGATGCGACGTTGACGGCGTCGCCCAGCGCGGTGAACACCATGTGGTCGCGATAGCCGATCTCGCCCACGATCACCTCGCCGCCGTGAATGCCGATGCCGAAGCGGATCGGGTCATGCAGATCATGGCTGAGGAACGCGTTCAGCTCGGCGATGTTGGCCGCGATGTCGCGCGCCGCCTGGATCGCCTGGCCGCACGCGACATGTGAATCGGTGGCTAGTCCGAACAGCGCGAGCATACCGTCGCCGACGAACTGATTGGGCTGCCCGCCATTCGCCAGCACGGCCTGGGAGACGGCGCTGAGGAAGCGGTTGACGATGAACACGACGTCGAACGGCAGCCGTTTCTCAGCGAGGCCGGTCGATCCGCGCATGTCGACGAACAGGCTGACGAGGTAGCGCTCCTGCCCGATTCCGGCGCGCGAGCTAGTGCGCTCGCCGGGTGTCGGGTTCGGCATGAACAGCTGAAAGAATGAAAGATCGCCGGTGGGGCGCAACTGGCAGGCCAGCCTGACCGACGGGTCGGCCGCGCCGATCTGCGCGAGCACGAAGGCTTCGCGAGGCGAGGGTGGCGGCAGCGCGCCGGGATCTCCGATCACCCTGATGCGGCAGGTCGAGCAGCGCGCGCGGCCGCCGCACATGCTGGCATGCGGTACGTTGTTGCGCAGACTGGCCTCGAGCACCGACAAACCCTTTGGCACCCGGATGGAGCGGCCATTGTTGTAGGATAGCGTGACCATGCCGCCACGTCGCTCATGCACCGCTCGCACGCCGCGCGCGGCGAGCGCCAAGCCGATCAGGCCGCCATAGCCGATCAGGAAGCCGTTCATGATGGTCTCGAGTACTGCCTGCTCCAGGGGCGTGCCCATCTGCCGCGACAGATTCTCGACCCGCCACTGCGGCGCTGCGCTTGCCGCGATGACGTCTCGGCCTCCACGGTAGAAGCCGAGCAGCGCCAGCGCCGGGATCAGCACGGCGCAGGCGAGCAGCCACGGCGCCGCGCGCTTGTAGAACGGCTTGAGCCGCAGCCAGAAGTGCAGCCCGATGCAGCCATGCGCCCATGACGTCAGCAGCGCGGCCGACATCAGCCAGATCCGCCAGGACGGGCCGGTCCAATAGGAGTACAGAACCTGCGGGTACAGCTTCTCTTGTCCGTACAGGGCCTGCCCGATGCGGACGCCGGCGATGTGGCTGAAGATCAACGCGGGGATGCTGAGGCCGAGCAGCAGCTGCAGCGGCTCCATCGTGCTGCGGCTGAATTGCCGGCGCTGATAAAGCGCCCACACGCCGAGCCCGCCATGGGTGAGAGCGGCCGCATAGAACAGCACGGCGATCGGAGGAAACTGCCAGAACGCCACATGATAGGACACGCCCTCGGCGAGGGCCTGCAGCGAGATGTTGCCGAGCGCATGGTTGAGAAAATGGCTGAGCAGGTAGCTGAAGAGGATGAAGCCGCAGATCAGCCGTACCTGCCGCACACCGATGCCGCGCCGGGCGGACTGTAAACGATGGGAAATCGAAATGGTCATGTGGTCCGTATGATCTGGAGCCGCAATGCTAGAGATTTATTCCCTGTTGTCCTAGAGGGCTGATGGCGGTGGTCATCCGGCGGCGCGAGCTGCGCGCGCGAACGTTGACTCGCCCGGCGGAGTCGGGGAAAAGCACCGCGTGACGGCCATTCCCCCAGGCATCGACAGCCCAAAGTTTCGGTCCACGCGCGCTGCGTGGCTGATGGCGGCGGCCGTGATCACGAGCATGACGATCATCCGTCTCGTCTACGCCGCTGCGCTCGATCTGCGCACCGACGAGGCCTATTACTGGACCTGGTCGAAGGAGCTGCAGCTCTGCTTCCTCGATCATCCGCCCATGATCGCCTGGTTCATCCGGCTGGGCACTGCCCTGTTCGGCGATACCAATCTCGGCGTCCGCTTTGCCGGCATCCTCGCGATGGGCGCGACGCAGCTCCTGCTCGCCGACATCGTTCGCCGCGCCACTCACAATATGCGGGCGGTGATCATCGTGGTGCTGCTGCCAGAGGCCGCGCTCTATTATGGCCTGCTGATGGCCAAGGTGGCCCCGGACGTCGCGGTGATCCCGTTTGCGCTCGCGATGATCTGGGCGCTGGTGCGGCTCGCCGAGAGCGACGACGGCCGCTGGTGGCTCGCTGCCGGACTGTTCGGCGGGCTGGCGCTGCTGTCCAAATTCACCGTCGTCATGCTGCTGCCCGCCGTGGCGGCGTTCCTGCTCGTGCCGGCCTGGCGCAGCCGCTGGCTGCTCAGTCCCTATCCATGGTGCGGAGCATTGATTGCGCTGGCCGTGTTCTCGCCGGTGCTGATCTGGAACGTACAGCACGACTGGGCCTCGTTCCGCTTCCAGTTCGTTCGCGCCACCGCGCCGCATGAGTTGTCGTTGCGGACGCTCGGCGATTACATCGGATTGCAGTTCGGACAGGTCGGCTTCGTGCTGCTGCCGGTCACGCTGTCGGCGCTGAGTTTCACGGCCTGGCGCGGCTATCGCACGCGTGAGCCGGTCGCGATCCTGCTGTCGACGGCGGTGCTGGTGCCGTTCCTCTACTTCCTCTGGAAGTCGTTCACCTTGCGGATCGGCGACACCTGGCCGATGTTCATGTGGCCGATCGGGTTTGCGGCGGTCGCGATCAACATCGTCAAGCTGCCGCAGGACGGCGCGCCCGCCTGGTTCGTCCGATCCACCGTGCGCTGGGCGCGCATCGCCGTCGTCAGCGGCATCGCCATGGTGGTCCTGATCTTCCTCTACTACGTCGCCGCGCCCTGGAATTTCCTCGGGCGGGCCGATCCGATCGGCGCCGAGGCGGGCTATCAGCAGGTGGCGGCGCGCGCCGAGCAGGAGCTCAAAAGCAGCGGTGCCACCTGGATCGCGACCTCCGACTATCGCACCTACGCGATGATGCGGTGGTTCTTTCGCGGCCGCGTGCCGGTGATCCAGATCAACGAGCGTGCCCGCTTCATCGGCTTTCGTGATCCCGGCATGAACCTGATCGCGGGACATGCCGGCCTCTACGTCGTGCGCGAGCCGGACAATGCCGGCCCGCTGCTGGCGGACACGACCGCGCACCGCGAGCCGCTCGGACGCGTCGAGCGGAGCTGGCGCGGCCGCGTCATGGACACCTACGTTTTCGGCAAGTTGACGGGCTGGACGCCCGAACTGGCGCCGCCGCCGGACTCGCCATTGTACCAATGGCGCTGGCTCGCCGGTGAGTTCGATTCCGCGCCGCAGGCCTGAGCCTCATTCCTGCTCCTCCTGCTTGCGCAGGAGATCCTTGGCGAGATCCGCCAGCGCCGGTCGCGGCAGCGCGGCAAACGGCATCGGGCGCGTCACGTCGATGGCCGCGAGGCCGAGCCGCGCCGTGAGCAGTCCGTTGAGCACGCCCTCGCCGAGCCGCTGCGACAGCTTTGCCGCGATGCCATGGCCCAGCACCTGCTGGATCAGGCTGTCGCTCGCGGCCATGCCGCCGGTGATGGCGAGGTGGGCGACGACATGGCGCAACAGGCTGATCATGCCGAGCGCGCCGGGACGGCCGCCATAGAGCCGCGCGAGCTGCCGGATCATCCGCAAGCTTGCCACGAAGACGAACAGCACGTCGATCAGCGCGCGCGGGCTGACAGCCGTGACTACGGAAACCCGTTGCGCCGCGACCGACACCAGGCGCCGTGCCTCGATGTCGAGCGGCGCCATCAGCTCGCGCTCGGCAAGCTTGATCATGTCGCCGCCATCGATGATGTCGTCGGCGTGGCCGGCGAGCGCGGCACGCGGACGCGCCAGCCGGGGATTGGCATGTGCGATCCGCAGCAGCTCGGCGACCACCTCCCGGCTCTCGGCGCGATCGTCGGACAGCAGCACGGCGGCCGCGCGCTGATGCAGCTTCTCGATGGTGGCGAGACGCACCAGGCCGTAGGTCTCTCGGGCAATGACGACCGCCAATGCGATCGCGGCTGCGGCCGCGAATCCCGCGCCGACATAGCCGAGCGCCTCGCTGCGCGCGAACAGATCCTCGATCAGCCGGGTGACGCCGAGGCCGAGGCCGAGCAGGACGAGGCCGGTGACCGAGCCCCAGAAAACGGCGCCCCAGCGAAAGCCGCGCCGTGCCGGCAGCACGGTCTCGACCGGCACCGGCAATTGCGCCGGGTCGGCCTCAGGCGTGATCTGGATGGTGCCCCGGCCGGGCCGGGCGGCGTCCTCGGCATCGACCACGACGACGTCGGGATCATCGAGCCGGAAGGTCTGGGGACGACGAGGCTTGGCGCGTTCGCTCATTGCAGCCGGTCTCCGATCAGGAACTGAAGGGCGCGGTCCATGCGGATATGGGGCAAAGCGGGCTCGCCGCCAGCATCGGGGGCCAGCAAAGGCGGGCGGAAGCGCAGAAAGCGGAAGTCGGTGCCGTCGGCAGCAGCGCTCGACAGGCCGCGGTAGGCGCCGCCCTTGAACAGCTCCTCCGGATCGGCCGGCAGCTCGCCCGGAAACGTCGCCACCTCGGTGTCGCCGTCGAAGATCTCGCCATTGGCGCTTTCGCCGGCGGCCGGCGTGCCGAGCAGCGACGGCAGCTTGTCGCGGCCGCGGGCGACCAGCGCCTCGCGTGTCGCCCTGACGGCGGCCAGCGCCACCACATCGATCGCAGCGCCCGTGCTCTCGGCCCGGGCCACCGCGCGGTTGACGGCGCGCCGCAGCACGGCTTCGAGCCGGTCGTGGCTGGTGTGATGCAGATGGTCGGCCTTGGTCGCCGCGAACAGGATGCGGTCGATATGCGGCCGGAACAGTGCGGTCAGCAGATTGCCGCGTCCGACGCGGAAGCAATCGAGAATGCCGGTCAGCGCCGCCTCGAGATCGTGCAGCGCCTCCGGTCCGGCATTGAACGCGGCCAGCGCGTCGACCAGCACGATCTGGCGGTCGAGCCTGGCGAAATGGTCGCGGAAAAATGGCCTGACAACGATGTCCTTGTAGGACTCGTAGCGGCGCGCCATCATCGCCCACAGCGAGCCGCTCGGTGCCTGGCCGTCGGCCGGCACGTCGAGCGGCGCAAAGGTCAGCGCCGGCGAGCCCGCGAGATTGCCCGGCATCAGGAAGCGTCCGGGCGGCAGCAGGCTCATGGCGAAGCGCTCGTCGCGGCAGGCGCGCAAGTAATCGGTGAACAGCCGCGCGGCCTCGAGCGTCGCCGACTCGTCCTCGCGGCCCTCGGGGGCGAGCGTCGCCAGATGCGCGTGCCAGTCCCTGGCGACATGCGCGCGCGGCTCGCTGCGCGACAGCGCGAGGCTTTCCCGCGCCCATTGCTCATAGCTCTTGTTCAGCAGCGGCAGGTCGAGCAGCCATTCGCCGGGATAGTCGACGATGTCTAGCGTGAGCGTCCGCTCGGCGCCGTTGGCGCGCTGGAATTCGATCACCAGCCTGAGCTCGCTGATGTCGACGGTCGAGCTCGGCCAGCGTCGCTCGGTGACCAGCGCCCGCACGTGGCTCTCATAGGCAAAGCGCGGCACGCCGTCGTCGGGTTGCGGCGTCAGATAGGCGCGGGCGATGCGGCCCGAGGCCAAGGCCTCGAACACCGGCATGCGCCCGCCGCGAACGAGGTCGTGGATCAGCGCCGTGATGAACACGGTCTTACCGGCCCGCGACAGCCCGGTGACGCCAAGGCGGACGGTCGGGTTGAGGAAGCTCTCGCCATAATCGAGCAGGGCACGGGCCGAGAGCCGCGCTTCCTCGACGAGTTCGGAAAAGGTCACCATGGGAGGAGGGGAATTCGCCAGTTGAAAAGGGCGTGAGCGATTGTTGACAGGTGGCGATGCAAAACACCGGATTCAAGCTCACAATTCCGGCCCGTTTCCGGATAGAACCAGACTTTGAACGGAACGTTGACCACTGGAAACCATAATCCTTCCGGCACAATTGTCCCGGAAAACCGGCACCAGGCTCTGACATGACCGTATTTCAACTGAAGCAGTTCGCCTCGACCTCCGTCCATGCCGCCACCGGCGCGATGCGCTGGAACTACGACAAGGTCGAGATGATCGCGGACGGCGTCGTCCACGTCGTCGGCATCGCCGCCGGGCTGGTCGCCGCAACCGTGCTCGTCGTGCTGACCTCGATCTATGCCAGCGCCGTCGACATCGTGGTGGTGTCGATCTATGTCGCGGGACTGCTCTCGATGCTGACGCTGTCGGCAACCTATAATCTGTGGCCGGTGTCGCCGACCAAATGGGTGCTGCGCCGCTTCGACCACTCCGCCATCTACGTGCTCATCGCGGCCACCTATACGCCGTTCATCGCCGCCCTGAAGGACACGGTGTTCTCGGCCGCGCTGCTGCTCGGGGTCTGGGGCGTCGCCATCTTCGGCATCGTTCTGAAGCTGCGCTGGCCGGGCCGCTTCGACGCGCTGTCGATCGGGCTGTATCTCGCGCTCGGCTGGAGCGGCGTCATGATGTACGACCGGGTGATCTCGGTGATGCCGGCCTCGGTCCTGGCCTGCGTGCTCACCGGCGGCATCCTCTACAGCCTCGGCGTCATCTTCCACTCGTGGCGGCGCTTGCGCTTCCAGAACGCGATCTGGCATGGTTTCGTGTTGCTGGGCGCCGGCTTTCATTATACGGCAGTGCTCGACTTGGTCTTGACCTAGAAAATTCCACGAGGAGGGCTTTGCATGAAGGTGACCGGCAAGATTGTTGTGGTCACCGGCGGAGCCCGCGGCATCGGCAAGGCGCTGTGCGAGGCGTTCGCGGCTGCTGGGGCGGCCAAGGTGATCGTGGCCGATCTCGACGAAGCCGGCGCCAAGGCCGTCGCTGATGGCATCGGCGGCGCCGCCTTCAGGTGCGACGTCTCCCAGGAAGCCGACATCCGGCACGTGATCGAGGAAACCGAGCGGCAGTTCGGCCCGATTGCGCTGTTCTGCTCCAATGCCGGCATCGGCGGTGGCTTCGACCCGCTGTCGGTCAATGTCGGCGGCATGTCCGACGAGCCGTGGGCGCGGAGCTGGGCCATTCACGTGATGGCGCATGTCTACGCGGCGCGGCATCTGATCCCGCGCTACAAGGCGCGCGGCGGCGGCTATTTCCTCAACACGATCTCGGCGGCCGGCCTGCTGTCGCAGGTCGGCAGCGCGCCTTATTCGACCACCAAGCACGCCGCGGTGGGATTTGCCGAGAATCTCGCGATCTCGCACAAGGCGGACAACATCAAGGTCTCGATCCTGTGTCCGCAGGGCGTCGACACCGACATGCTGCGCGCGATTCCGAAGGGCCCGCAATCCGGCGACGGCGACCTGACGCCGGAGCAGGTCGCGCAGGACGTGCTGAAGGGCCTTGCCGAAGAGAGCTTCCTGATCCTGCCGCATCCGCAGGTGCTCGGCTACATGCGCAAGAAGACCGAGAACTACGACCGCTGGCTCGGCGGCATGGCGAAGATCCAGGCGAAGGTCCGCGAGGAGTTCGGCAAGTAGGTCCGTGGTCATCGTCGGCCGACGTTGACGGCGAACTGCCTCAACGCCCTCCGCCGTCGTCGTCGCGAATGCGGCGACCCATAACCCCAGGGAGCAGTTCGAGGCACGCGCGTCGACCATCTCGCTCGACGATTTCGGCCGCGGCGTATGGATCCCGGCGTTCGCCGGGATGACGATGGGGAGAGATTGTCTGCACACCATCAGCAGCGGACATGATCAAACATCGCTGGACGTCATTGGGCCTTCTCGCGGCACATCATGCCCGAGCTCTACGGCTGACTTGTCCCTCCGAACAAACGAAGGGCGCAGGGAATGCCGGGTGAGGGCCTCACCCATGGCCCGCCTGCAGAAAAAAATGCAGGCGGCAGGTACCACAGGCAAAGCCGAACACTCCGGCATTCCCTGCGCGACGGTCTTTAACGCTTATACGCAGTCTCCCTGGTGCGCCGGGCTTGTTGGCCACTATGCCGCGACAATGCTTGCGCATTGCGCGGGTGATACCAGCGTCGGGGTATCAGGACCCTGCGACTTCACGTCCGCAAGTTGCCGTTCGTCCGCGCGCAAGCACGCTGCGACATCTCGCGGCCATCGCTCCCCGCCTCGCGTGTCGTGACGATCGCGCGCAACGCCCCTTCGTGTGAGGCGGGATGCGCGGAAACATCGTCCTGATTTGCCCGACGGTGCAAGGCCACGTGCTGCGGCATTTCAACACGACGGGCAGTTTCGTCATGACGCGCATGCGCAATCTGCCCGTCGGGCGCGCTCATGGCTCCGACGGCTGCATGTCCTGCTCTGCCGCGCGCCAAGCTTCGAGCGCGCGGGCGTACAGCAACAGGCCCTCGCGCACCGTGCGCTGCTCGGCCTTCGACAGCGACGACAGGGCGCCGCGAACCTGCTGGCGGCCGAAGGCGTGCAGCGCCGCCAGCGTTTTCCGTCCCTTGGTTGTGAGGCAGAGCGGCTTGATGCGGGCGTCGCCGGCATCGATCGTCTCCTGCAACTCGCCGCTGTCGATCAGCTTGCGGACCATGCGGCTGATGCTGGATTTCTCCAGATGCAGGATCGTGCCGAGCTGCATCGCCGTCAGCGGGCCGCGCAGGCCGATCTCCAGGATGGTGTGAACCGCCGACGGCGGAAGGTCGGTGGCGGCCAGCGTCGCTTCCATGAAGCCGAGCTCGCGCACCATCAGGCGCGCGGCGGCGCGGATGTCGTCGACGAGCGTGAGATCCGGGTCGGGCATCTTGACTCCTGCCATATAGTTGTATCATACAACAAATAGACGATGCAACGTGGCATCGACGACGCCGTACAGCGGAGGGTCGGAGATGAGTGATACGCAGCTCACGGCCGGGGCAAGCGCGCCCGCGGCGTCGCGGATGCAGGGGCAGGTCTGCCTCGTCACCGGGGGCGGCTCCGGCATCGGCCGGGCCGCCGCCTTGAAGCTCGCCGCCGGCGGCGCAGAGGCAGTCGTCGTCGCCGGACGGCGCGAGGCCGAGCTGGCCGATACGGCGGCACGATGCCGGGCGCTCGGGGCCGAGGCGCTCGCGGTGAAGGCCGACGTCACGCGCGAGGACGACGTCGCGAACCTCGTGCAGGCCGTGCTGGATCGCTATGGCCGGCTGGATGCGGCGTTCAACAATGCCGGATTCCAGGAGCGCCGGGCGCCGATCGAGCAGCAGGGCGACGGCGTCTATGCGGACGTGTTCGACACCAATGTGCGCTCGGTGTTCCTGTGCCTGCGCGCGCAGTTGCCGGTCATGTATGCGCAGGGCCGCGGCCGCATCGTGATCAACGCCTCCGTGAGCGGCGTGCGCAATCCGAATGCGGGGCTTGCGCTCTATTCGGCGTCGAAGGCCGCCGTGATTTCGCTGACGCGATCGGCCGCGATGGAGGCGGCGCCGCGCGGCGTCCGGATCAACGCGATCGCGCCCGGACGCGTCGTCACCGACATGATGCTGCGCGCCGGTGTCGGCGACATCGCGACCGTCGCCGCCGGCCTGCCGCTGCGGCGGATGGGGCAGCCCGAGGACATCGCCGAGGCCGTGCTGTGGCTATTGTCGGACGCGTCGTCCTATGTCGTCGGCCACGTCCTGGCGGCCGATGGCGGCTTCCTCGCGTCCTGAATCCGAGAGGCGTCGGCCGTCGCCGACGACGCAGCGCCCGCGATCGCCGCAGCCGTCTCGGACCCTTGATTGTCGTCGAAAGAGGATCATGCCGAGGTCCGAATTTCGCCGGCTTCCGCGCAGCGATCGTCTTCGTTTCAACTAATTAGTTTGGTCTGCGAACGCCAAGACACCGCTGCGCGGCTTCGCGGCGACTCATTGCGAACAGCTCTCAATCTCGCCTGAAATCATCCCGGCTCGGCAAAACTTCCGCCGACGTTTTCCGGCTATCTGCCAGGCAAGGGGAGCTCGTCGCGTGCATGCGCTGCGTATTCATTGCGACGGCGCCCTGACCTGACGTCGTCGCGTGATATTGGCATACCCCGGCATTGCTTTGCAGGCTCATTCACCACACAAGACCGGCGCGTTCGCGGTGCGGACCAAGCGGCTCATGGTGACGCGATCCCACCGCGGGGTCACGCTCGCGCTCGTCGAGGTGCTGCTGTTGACCGTGATGGTGGTGGACGGCGCGTCCGCGCAGCAGACCATCAAGGCCAAGCCGACGGACGTCGTTCCGGGACGCGCCGACCGGCTGTTCTTCCGTCACGTGACGGCGCGCAGCATCTACTACAACGTTCCGCGGATCACCAACGACAGCCGGACGCTGATGATGCGCCAGGACCCGCGTGGCGTCAGCGCATTGCTGCGTCCGGTGCGCGAGGCCGGTGCGCCGTCGCTGGCCGCGCCGGGCAAGCGCGACGCGGCGGTCGGCAGCTTCGGATTCGCCGCGTTTCAGCCCGCCCGTGGCGCGCGCGTCGCCACGGCCGAGCCGGCGGGAGACGCTCAACGCGCCGCGCCGCAACCCGCCGCACGGCAGATCGCAGCAAAGCCAGCCGCCGAGGCACAGCCGGCCAAGCCGGACGAGACCGTGGCAGCAGCCCAGCCCGCGGCCGTGCTGCGCAACCGCGACGTTCTTCCCGATCGCAATCTGAACACGGTGAAACCGCAACCGGTGACCGCCGATGCGAAGCCCTACGATCCGACGGGTGTGATGGTCGGGTCGTTCCTGGTGAAGCCCGCCGTCGAGATCCAGGCCGGCTACGACACCAATCCGACCCGGCGAAACGGCGGGCAGGGCTCACCGGTCGCCATCGTGGCGACGGAGGTCGCGGTCCGCTCGCAATGGGAGCGGCATCAGCTCAACGCCGATTTCCGCGGCGCCTACACCGAGGACACCAACGTCCGTTCGCTCAGCCATCCGACCTTCGAGGCGCGGGCGCAAGGGCGCTATGACGTCACCGAGGGCACCGCGATCACCGGCGAGGCGCGTTTCGTCAACGATGCATTGGCGCTGCCGGGCGCGCTCAAGCTGCCCCGCGCCACGACGTTCGGCGGCAGCGCCGGCGTGCTGCAGAAGATCGGTCCCGCCGAGATCGCATTCAAGGGATCGGCCGACCGCGTCGTGTTCAACGACGCGCTGATCGTCGCCAACGTGCCGCTGCGGACGCAGGACCGCAACTACACCCAGCCGGGCGCGCAGGTCCGCATCACCTATGCGCTGACGCCGAACATCTCGCCGTTTGTCGACATGAGTTTCGATCGGCGCAACCACGATCTGCAGGTCGACTTCAACGGCCAGCGCCGCGATTCCAGCGGCATCACCGCGCGCGGCGGCGCCGTCGTCAACGTGGGAACGCTGACCGGCGAAGCCTCGGTCGGCTATCTCACGCGCCGCATGGACTCGCCGCTGATGCCGAACATCAACGGCGTGATCGCGGATGCGACGCTCGCCTGGGCCGCGACCGACGCCACCACCTTCGTGCTGGTGGCGCGCTCGCAGGCCTCCGAGACGCCGGCGATGAACGTCTCGGGCATCCTGTCGCGCGACGTGATCCTGCAGATGGATCATCAGTTCGAGCCGTGGCTGATCGGAACGCTGCGCGGCGGCTACGGCCAGGATCAGTTCGTCGGCATCGGCCGCGTCGACCAGCGCATGTTCGTTGCCGCGGGCGGCACCTACAAGATGAACCGCAACGTTCAGCTCAAGAGCGAGGTCCGCACCGAATGGACCCGCTCCAACATCGCGCTGAACAACTTCATGGCGGTGGTCGGCGTCGTCGGCGTGCGATTCCAATATTGAGCGGGCAACAGGGCGGGTGGACGACAGTCGCCGCGTGCACCTCGGCCCGTCGTTCCGCGCGAGCCGCGCGACAGCGAGGGCGCGAACGCGAACCCGCGCTTCCGACGCGGCGACGTCTGTCCGACCGGATTTGCGGACGATGCGCGCGGTCTGCATCGCCGTCGAGGGCGGGCTGGCCCATCTCGCGCAAAAAAGAAAGGCCCCGCAGGGGACGGGGCCTCGAGGCAATGCATGCCTGACGGGTGGGGTGACCGGGGAGTCTCACGCGGCGGGATGAGGTCAGGTCGCCGACGCGTGCGCCATCCCCGGTCGGTTCGGCATGCGGCTGGTGATGGTCTTGTTATCGTTATCGGTGTCCGCGCCGCCCGGCGTAACCCGAGCGGCGGCGCGGAGCGGTCTTACTGTTCGAGCGCGGCCAGCGCGGCGTTGCCGATCTGCTGCGCCTCGGCCCAGGCGGCCTGGGTGGCCTGCTGGGCGGCGGTGTAGCCGGCCTGGATCTGCTGCTGAGCCGTGGCTCGCAGCGCCTGCTCCTGCTGCTCGCCGGTCTCGCGGGCCTGGGTCAGGGCCTGGTTGTCGGCGTTCAGCGTCGCGTTGGCCTGGTTGAAGGCGTTGGCGGTGGTCTGCGCCTTGGCCTGGGCGGCCGCCAGCGCAGCCTGGTTGGCCGCATTGTTGGCGCGCTCGAGGACCTCGGCGGCCTCCTGTGCGTCCTGCTTGGCCTGTTGCGCAGCCTGGCGCGCCTGCTCCAGGGCCTGCCGGTCGGCGTTCACCTTCTGCTCGGCCGCTTCGACGGTCGCATCGATCGTGCCGATCTTCTGGTTCAGCGCAGCCTCGACCGTCTTCTGGTTCTGGGTCGCGGCCGCCTGCGCGGCCTGGGTCTTCTGCTGGGCCACCGCGCGTGCCTGCTCGCCGGTCTTCAACGCCGCCTGCAGCGCAGCCTGCTCGGCGGCTTCCTGGGCCGCCTGGTTCTGCTGGTTGTTGTTATTGTTGTTGTTGCCGCCGTTGCCGGCCGCCGCTCCGCCATTGTTGGCATTGCCGCCATTGTTGGCGTTGCCGGCCGCCTGGCCGGCCTGCTGGGCCGCCTTGCCGGCGGCCTCGGCCGTCTCGCGCGCGGTGTCCTTGGCGGCGTTGGCGGCTTCCTTGGCCTCGTTGGAGACGTCGATGTCCTTGTCGAGCTTCTGGAACGCGGCCTGCAGCGCGGCCGAGGCCGCGCTTAGCTTCGCGGCGTTCGCGGTCGCCGCGGCCTGGTTGGCGGCTGTCGGGTTCTTTTCAGCCTGTTCCTGCGCCTCGATCGCGGCGCCCTTCGCGTTCTGCTCGGCCTGACGGGCGACGTCGATCGCCTTGCGGTCGGCAGCGACCTGCGCCTCGGCGGCGGCCGCGGTCTGCGCCGCGGCTGCTGCGGCGGCATTGGCCTTGGCGACGGCATCGCTGCTGCTCGACGCTGCGGCGGCCGCCTTGGCCGGGGTCGCTGCGGCTGCCGGCGCCGCGGTGGCCTTGGCGAGCGCGACGGTGGTCGTGGCCGCCGCGGCCGGCTTGGCGGCGGTGGTGGTCGTGCTCGTGGTGGTCGCGGCGGCGGTCTTGGCCGTGCCGGTCGTCGTCGTTGCCGCGGTGGCGGCAGCAGCGGGCTTGGCAGCGGTGCTGGCGGCGGCGACAGGCTTGGCGGCCGTGCTGGTCGTCGCAGCCGAAGTGGTGGTGGCAGCAACCGGCTTGGCGGTGGTGCTGGTCGTCATGGCCGCGGCCGTCGTCGTTGCAGCCGCAGTCTTGGCGGCACTGCTCGCCGCGGTCGCCGCAGCGGCGGTCGCAGCCGTGGAGGCAGCCGTGGAGGCAGCCTTGGCGGCGGCGCTGGCCGCGGCCTTCGCAGCGGCGTTGGCTGCAGCCTTCGCAGCCGCGTCGGTCGCCGCCTTCGCAGCAGCCTGCTGCGCGGCCTTGGCGGCCGCTTGCTGCGCGGCCTTGGCGGCCGCTTGCTGCGCGGCCTTCGCGGCGGCAGCAGCCGCGGCCTTGGCAGCGGCATCCTGGGCAGCCTTGGCGGCTGCCTGGGCCGCGGCCTTTGCCGCCGCATCCTGCGCCGCCTTCGCGGCGGCGTTGGTGGTGGCCGACGTGGCAAGGGCGGTGGTCATCGCCTGCGCATGGGCCTGATGCGGCAGCGCCGTCACCGCCAGAGCGGACATCAGGGCCAGCACGCTGACATGGCGATAGAGATCGGTCCTCGACGCCGCGGTTTGAAGATTCTTCTTATCCGCCATCAGCTCAACTCCCTTGGTACGCTGGATTGGATGATGGAACCTTTTGAAAATGATTTTGGCTTGCAGAATGGTCGGACCTTGCAAGCAGCAAGGCGTCTGCCTGCGAGCTGACGGCAGGATTTCGCGATGTTTGCGGCAAGCCGGCCGCGGCGAGATGGCGCGGGGGAGCAGAAAGCTTTGGAAACAATCGGTTGCGCTCGACACCGCCGGTTGCACGGTTGCGGCGGGCCGATGAGCATTTCGCGGCGAGCCATGCTGCCGCCATTGAAGATGCGACGCATTGTCGCATACGGCGCAGTTGACAGAACGTCCGCTGTACGAACGCGGGCTCAGCTTTTCTGGGCGTAGAGCAGCGGCACCGCGGCGTCGACCATCACCTCGATGAGGCTGGTGCCGGCATGGGAGAGGCCTCGCGCCAGCGCACCTTCGAGCTCGGCGGCATGGCTCACGCGCATCGCGTCGCAGCCCATGCCCTCGGCGAGCTTGACGAAATCGAGGCCGGGCAGCTCGAGCCCGGGCACGTTGCGCACCTGCATGACCTGGCTGAACGAGCGCATCGCGCCATAGCCGGAATTGTTGATGACCACGACCGTCAGCGGCAGCCGGCGCTGCGCTGATGTCCACAGCGCCTGCAGCGAATACATCGCCGAGCCGTCGCCGATCAGGCACACCGTGCGGCCGGTGCTACGGCCCAGCGCCATGCCGACCGCCGCCGGCAGGCTGTAGCCGAGCCCGCCGCTCGCCATCGTGTAGAACGAATCCGCGCCCGGCATCGGCATGTACTTGTGCATCACCGGCCGGTGCGAGGGGATCTCCTCGACCACGGCGCTGCCCGCCGGAAGCGCCTGCGCCAGCGTGTGCAGGAGATAGTCGACCGGGATCGGATCGGCTGGCTTCGGCGCGGCCGGCAGTACGCGGCCCTTCGGCGCCGCGCGCCCGGTCTCCGGCAGCAGCTCCAGCAGCAGCGACAATGCCGGACGCATCGTCGCGATGATGCTGGTGCCGATCGGCGGCACGGCCGCGCCCTCGGCATCGTCGGTGATCTGATAGAGCGTGGCGGCGCCGTCGAAAATCGCGGCATGGCCTTCGACATGGAAGGTGAAGACCGGCGCGCCGATCACGACGACGAGGTCGTGCGGCTTCAGGGCGTCGGACAATTGACCGGGCGAGGCGTGCAGGAAGCCCTGGAATTGCGGATGGCGCTCGGGGAACGAGCAGCGCGCCGAGAACGGGCTGACCCAGACCGCGGCCCTGGCCTTCTCGGCGACCGCAACCATCAGGTCGACGCAGCCGGCGCGATCGATGCCGGGGCCGACCACGAGCGCGGGATTCCTCGCGGCGGCGAGCGCGCCCACCAGCTCGTCCATCGCGGCGCGATCGGGGCCGAGCTCGCGGCTGACCTTGCGTGCGGCGATCGGCTGCGCCGGATGCATCCAGTCGTCGATCGGGATCGAGACGAAGGTCGGCCCGCAGGGCGGCTGCATCGCCGTGTAGTAGGCGCGCGCGATCGCGCCCGGCACGTCCTCGGGCCGCGCCGGCTCGACGCTGTATTTGACGTAGGGGCGCGGAAACTCCGAGGGACGCTCAGCATAGAGAAACGCCTGCAGCGGCAGGATCGAGCGCGCCTGCTGGCCGGCCGTGATGACGAGCGGCGTCTGGTTGCGGTGCGCGGTGTAGATGTTGCCGAGCGCGTTGCCGACGCCGGCCGCCGAATGCAGATTGACGAAGCCGGCATTGCGCGTCGCCTGCGCGTAGCCGTCGGCCATGCCGACGACGGAGGCCTCCTGCAGGCCGAGCACGTAGTCGATGTCCTCGGGCCAGTCGCTGAGGAACGGCAGCTCGGTCGAGCCGGGATTGCCGAACACCTTTTTGATGCCGAAGGCGCGGAGCAGCGCGAAGGTGGCCTGCTTGACGGTCACGGGCTTGGTTGTTGTTTTGGTTGTTCTTGCCAAAGGCGTTTCCTCGAATTGCCGTCATTGCGAGGAGCGAAGCGACGAAGCAATCCAGAGTCCCGGGTGCGGCCCTGGGTTGCTTCGCTTCGCTCGCAATGACGATAGCCTATCTCACCACGTCGCGGTGCCCTTCATGGTCGGCTGCCCCTCGGCGTTGGCCGTCCACAGCTCGAGGCCGCCATCTTTGTCGTTGGCGTTGACCGAGAACTCGCTGCCTTCGAACAACGGCTGCACGCCGCGGTAGGTGAACCTGGCCGGCGGCTTGCCCTTGAGCCTGGCGGCGAACTCGACCAGCAGCGCGGCCTGCAGCGGGCCGTGAAAGATCAGCCCCGGATAACCCTCGACCCTGGTGACGTAGTCGCGGTCGTAGTGGATGCGGTGGCCGTTGAAGGTCAGCGCGGAATAGCGAAACAGCAGCACCGCATCGGACACGCGCGTCTCGCTGTGCTGCGCGACCGGCGGAGGCGGCGGCGCTTTTGCCGGCGCAGCCTGCGCGCCGCCCATGTCGCGATAGACAATGTCCTGGCGCTCACGGATCGCGACACCGCGCGGCGTCGATACGACATGCTCCACCGACACGAAGCAGAGCTGGCCGGTCGAGCCGCTCTTCAGGGTGACGTCGGTGATCGTCGAAACACGCGTCGCGACATCGCCGACGCGCAGGGGATCGATGAACTGCACCTCGCCGCCGGCCCACATCCGCCGTGGCAGCGGCACCGGCGGCAGGAAGCCGCCGCGCGTCGGATGGCCGTCGGGGCCGAGCTGATCGTGCGGAAACACCGGTTGGCCCAAACACCAGTGCACTGTGTAGGGCGCGATGTCGCCGGTCGTCGGTTCGCCGATGTCCAGAAAAAGCGTCGCGCGCAGGCCCTTGGTGAGCTGCGGGGTGACGAGGTCGGTCGCCTCGGCGCTGCGGCCGATCCATTGCCGGAGGTGATCGAGATCGAGCGTGTCCGTCATGATCATCCCTTTCGCTGATGGGGCGAGGCGGCCTCGCCGATCGCGGGCACGGCGCCGTAACGCCTGTCGTCGCCGACCACGATCGCCGCCGGTGCGGGATAGCTGACGACGCCGTTTGGCGTGTCGACCTCGATCCGCCGCAGATGCGGGTGGACCGCGAGATCCGACATGCTGTTGACCTCGGCAAAGGCGATGTCGGCGCTCGCGAGCTTGCCCAGCAGCTCATCGCGCGACAGCGCCGCGAAGCGCTCGGCGACGATGCCGTCGGTCAGCGCACGATTGCGCACGCGCGCGACCATGTTGGCGAAGCGCGGATCGTCGGGCAGGGCAGGCTGGTCCAGCACCTTGGCACACAGCGTCTTCCACTCGCGCTCGCTCTGGATCGAGATCAGGATGTCCTTGCCGTCCTTCGAGGTGAACACGCCATAGGGCGCGATCGAGGGATGGGCGAGGCCGATGCGCTTCGGCGCATTGCCGGCTTCCGCGTTGAGCAGCGGCACCGTGAGCCAGTCGGCCATCACGTCGAACATCGAGATCCTGATATCGGCGCCGTCGCCGGTGCGGCCGCGCTTGATCAGCGCCTCCAGGATCGCGGCATGCGCCGTCGCGCCGGTGGCGACGTCGACGATCGACATGCCGACGCGCGACGGACCATCCGGCCCGCCGGTGATCGAGGCGAGCCCGCTCTCGGCCTGGATCAGCAGGTCATAGGCCTTGCGGTCGGCGTAGGGACCGGTGTCGCCGTAACCGGTGATGGTGCAGCAGATCAGCTTCGGATAGTCCTTGCGCAGCCGCTCGCGGGCGAAGCCCATTCTGTCCATCGAGCCGGGCTTGAGGTTCTGCAGCAGCACGTCGGCGCCGGCGATCAGCTTCTCGAGCTCGGCGCGGCCTTCCGGCTTGGCGAGATCGACGACGCGCGAATCCTTGCCGCGGTTGAGCCAGACGAAGTAGCTGCTCTGCCCCTTGGCGGCGCCGTCATAGCCACGGGCGAAATCGCCCTCGGGCCGCTCGATCTTGATGACATGAGCGCCGGCATCGGCCAGCCGCGACGAGCAGAACGGCGCGGCCACCGCCTGCTCGACGGCGACGACAGTGATTCCCTCAAGCGGCAGCATCGCAGACCTCAATACGACCGGGGCATGCCGAGCACGTGCTCGGCGACGTAGGAGAGGATGAGGTTGGTCGAGATCGGCGCCACCTGATACAGCCGCGTTTCGCGGAACTTGCGTTCGACGTCGTATTCCTCGGCGAAGCCGAAGCCGCCATGGGTCTGGATGCAGGCATTGGCCGCCTCGAACGAGGCGTCGGCCGCGAGCATCTTGGCCATGTTGGCTTCGGCGCCGCAATCCTGCCCGGCCTCGTATTTGCGGGTGGCTTCCTTGACCATCAGCTCGGCGGCCCGCATCGACGCATAGGCCTTGGCGATCGGGAACTGGATGCCTTGATTCTGGCCGATCGGACGGCCGAACACGACGCGCTCCTTGGCATAGGCGGTGGCCTTGGCGATGAACCATTTGGCATCCCCGACGCATTCGGCCGCGATCAGGATGCGCTCGGCATTCATGCCGGAGAGGATGTAGCGAAAGCCCTTGCCTTCCTCGCCGATCAGGTTCTCCGCCGGCACGCGCATGTCGGTGAAGAAGACTTCCGTGGTGGCGTGGTTCATCATCGTCCGGATCGGGCGGATGGTGAGCCCGGCCTTCTTGGCCTCGCGCATGTCGACGATGAAGACGGAGAGACCCTCGGTGCGCTTCTGCACCTGGTCCTTTGGCGTGGTGCGCGCGAGCAGGATCATCAGGTCGGAATATTCGGCGCGGCTGGTCCAGATCTTCTGGCCGTTGACGATGTAGCTGTCGCCGTCACGCTTCGCGACCGTCTTCAGCGAGGTCGTGTCGGTGCCCGAGGTCGGCTCGGTGACACCGAACGCCTGCAGCCGCAACTCACCGCTGGCGACCTTGGGCAGCCATTTGGACTTCTGCTCGGCCGAGCCGTGCCGCAGCACCGTGCCCATCGTGTACATCTGGGCATGACAGCCGCCGCCATTGCAGCCGGCGCGCTGGATCTCCTCGAGGATCGCCGCCGCCGCCGACAGCTTCAATCCGGCGCCGCCATACTCCTCGGGGATCAGCACGGAGAGATAGCCGGCCTGCGTCAGCGCATCGACGAAGGCGGAAGGATAGGCCATCTCGCGATCGAGCTTGCGCCAGTATTCGCCGGGGAACTGCGCGCACAGCTTGGCCACTGCGTCGCGGATGTCGGCGTAATCGTCGTGCTGATGCTGGTCTGTCATGTGTTGCTCCGCGGGCCGCCGTGACGCGGCCTGGGCTCTCTCCCTGGACTTGTTCCTGATAGCCTATGACCAAGCGGGTCACGCTTGGCAAGCTTGGAATGCCAGCGTTGCAGCCGAGCAGCCTTGCCGGAGCGACAGAGCAGGCGGCCTGCGGCTGCGTTCTAGCTGACGGGAAATCCGAGATGACCGCGGAAACGGTTCTTGAGGAAGACACCGTCGCGTGCGGGCAGCGCGCGGTCGACGTGATCGGTCGAGATCGCGACGCGGGCGAAATGCGGCCCGGACAGATCTTGCAGCTTCGGCCGAAAGGCATCGAGCGCCGCGCTGTCCTCGATGGTGCTGACCGAGGGAAAGCCGGCTCCGGTCGCGATCAGCTCGAGATTTGCGCCGAGCCCGGAATGGCTCATCTGCATCCCGGTCTCGCCGAAATGGGCGTTGTCGAGCACGACGATCGCAAGATTGCGCGGCCTCTTCGCAGCCAATGTCGCGAGGCTGCCGAGCCCCATCAACTGCTCGCCGTCACCGGTGATGACGACGACCGGGCGCGATGGCTGCGCCAGGGCGAGACCCAGGCCGACCATGGCTGCGCCGCCCATCGCGCCCCACAGATAGAAGTTCGCATCATGGTCGCCGGCGGCGAACACGTCGTAGGACGATGAACCGAGGCCGCTGACGACCAGCAGGTCGCCGCGGTCCTGCAGCAGCGCCTTGACGGCGGTGCGGCGGTCGAGCGGTGCTCTCATCACTTCACCTCCGTCCACTTCTTGGCGCCGATCATGCGCTGGGAGATCAGCACCGCGATCGGCTGATCGCTGTCATAGGCAAGCTTGGCGGCGGCGGCCGCCATCTCGCCGGCGTCCTCGGGATGCTCGAGCCGGAACACGGTGACGCCCATGATCTCGAAGGCGGCCTGCGTGGCCTTTCCCATCGGCACCTGCCACGGATTGAACTCGGCCCATTCGCCGCGCATCGTCACGAAAGTGAGGAACGGGAAGCGGCAGCTCTGAAGCAGCGAGAGCATGTTGACGCAATTGCCGACGCCGCTCGATTGCATCAGCAGCACCGCGCGCTGGCCGCCGAGCCAGGCGCCGGCGGACAGCGCGACGCCTTCCTCTTCGGTGGTCAGGACCGTGGTGGCGATTGCGGGATCGTCATGCGCAAGGCCGATCAGACGGGAATGGCCGGCGTCCGGGACGTAGCAGAGTTGCCGGACGTCGGCGGCCTTCAGCGCCTCGTAGATGGCAAGCGGCCAGTCGGGGCCTGTTGTCGGCGGGTCGGATACTGCCATGACGACTTTCGGTAAATGAGCACCCGCAAAGGGTGCGAGGAATGATCTGGTCAAAGCACGCGTTGCGCCTCATCACATGAGGTCATCATGTCTCCCCGTGATTTTATGGGCAACCCCACGCTTGTGCTTGCGATCGTGCTGGCTATTGTTCCCGTGTTTGATCTCACATGACATCTCAAGGGAATGATTTGATGAAACTGCTTGGTTTTTTCCTGGTATCGACCGCGCTCTTCGCTTCCAGCGTTGCAAACGCCAGAGAGCGCAACGACAGTCCTCACTCTCAAGCCTGCATGGCAAAGAACGGCTTCTCCCTCGACATGTGGCGTGCCCATCGTGCCGGGACCGACGCGCAGGTTCTGAAATACATCATGTGTCGCGATCGGGTATCGAAGGCCCAAGCGCTCGAGATTGGGCGGGCTGACGGCAATTTCAGTCGCGGCTTCTAACTCGAATCGCGCCGCCGGGTTGCGACGACGGGCGATCGAACAGGTGGGAGGCCTCAGGCGTGGCCCTCACCCCGGAATCCTCACAGGAAGCGACTCGTAACCTCGCACGAAGCTGGAATAGACCCGCTTCGGCTCGCCCACGACCTCGATTCGGTCGAAGCGCTTGAGGATCTCCTGCCAGACGATGCGCAGCTGCAGCTCGGCCAGCCGCATGCCGACGCAGCGGTGAATGCCGAAGCCGAACGAGAGATGAATGCGCGGCCGCTTGCGGTCGATGATGAAGGCGTCGGGGTTCTCGATCACCTCCTCGTCGCGATTGCCCGAGACGTACCACATCACGACGCGATCACCCTTCCTGATGGTCTTCCCGCCGAGCTCGGTATCGACCAGCGCCGTGCGCCGCATATGGGCGAGCGGCGTCTGCCAGCGGATCACCTCGGGCACCATGGTCTCGATCAGCGCCGGATTGTCACGCAGCTTCTGATACTCGGCCGGGTTCTCGTTCAGCGCCAGCACCGAGGCGGTCATCGTATTGCGGGTGGTGTCGTTGCCGCCGACGATGAGCAGGATCAGATTGCCCATCAGATTGTCCGGCGTCATGTGGCGCGTCGCCTCGCTATGCGCCATCATCGAGATCAGGTCGCGGCCGGGCTCGGCCTGGCGTTGCTTCCACATCCGGCCGAAGGTCTCGGCGCATTCGGCGAGCTCGCGGCGGCGCTCCTCCTCCGACGAGACGATGCCGCTCTTGGGCAGCGCGGTCGAGACATCCGACCAGCGCGTCAGCTTGCGGCGCTCCTCGAACGGGAAGTCGAACAGGGTCGCCAGCATCTGCGTCGTCAGCTCGATCGAGACCTTCTCGACCCAGTTGAAGGTCTCGTTGCGCGGCAACGAATCCAGCACCTTCGCCGAGCGCTGCCGGATCAGCACCGCCATCTCGTCGAGATGCTCCGGCGTGAACATCGGCTGCACCGTCTTGCGCTGCTCGCCATGGCGAGGCTCGTCCATCGCGATGAAGCTCGGCCATTCGTAGCCGGGCGGCACGTCGCGGATCATGATCCCGCCATTGCTGACGTCCGAGGAGAAGAGCGCGTGGTTGGTGTCGACATGCATGATGTCGTGATAGCGCGTCACCGACCAATAGGGCTCGATCGGCGCCTTGGTGCAGTAGTGCACCGGCGCCTCCTTGCGCAGCCGCTCGAACCACGGCCAGATCGTGTCGCTCTGGAACAGCCTGGGCGCGCCGGGATGGAAGTCCTCGATCGGGGTGGAATAGGCCTCGAGGCGCGCGTCGCGCAGCAGATCGGCCTTGTCGGAACGTAGCGCGGCCTGGACGGTCATGAGGTGGTCCTTTTGTTCAAATAATCATTGCGCCCGTTGTGGATCGGCAGGCGCGGTGCTCATGAATGCGCCCTCTCCCCTTGTGGGAGAGGACATGTAGGAAAGTCCTGCGAACTCGGTTGGGTGAGGGGTATGCCTCCACGAGGGTGGTTTGCTGAGAGATACCCCTCACCCAACCGAGTGCGCGGATGGGCCGGAGATGCCCTCTCCCACCCTGGCGAAGCTTCGCTTCGCCTTAGGGGAGAGGGCACTGTATCGCACAGCTACTGGACCGTTCGAGCCGGCGCCAATTGGATTCGCCTTCAAACACAACTTAAGCCGCAATCGTGACCGGCAATGTCTCATATCCCTTCACGAAGCTGGAATAGACGCGCTTGGGCTCGTCCATCACGTCGATATGATCAAATCGCTTCAGGATCTCCTCCCAGATGATCTTGAGTTGCAGCTCGGCCAGTCGCAGGCCGACGCAGCGGTGGATGCCGAAGCCGAACGACAGATGCTGTCGCGGACGGGCGCGGTCGATGATGAAGTCGTAGGGGCGCTCGATAGCGGCCTCGTCGCGGTTGCCCGAGACGTACCACATCACCACCTTGTCGCCCTTCCTGATCTGCTTGCCGCGGAACTCGATGTCCTCCAGCGCGGTGCGGCGCATGTGGGCGAGCGGGGTCTGCCAGCGGATGACCTCGGGCACGAAGCTGTCGATCAGCGCAGGGTTGTCCTTGAGCTTGCGGTACTGATCAGGGTTCTGACTGAGCGCATAGATGCTGCCGGACATGGTGTTGCGCGTGGTGTCGTTGCCGCCGACGATCAGCAGCACGAGGTTGCCGAGGAAGTTCTTCGGGTCCATGTTCCGCGTCGCCTCGCTGTGGGCCATCATCGACAGCAGGTCGCTCTTCGGCGGCTGGCTGGCGCGCTCCTGCCAGAGCCGACCGAAATAGCGCGCGCAGTCCATCAGCTCCGCCTGCCGCTCGTCCTCGGTCGCCACCAGCCCGTCGGGGCCGGGAATCGTGGTGGCGATATCCGACCAGCGCGTCAGCTTGCGGCGGTCTTCCCAGGGGAAGTCGAACAGCACCGCCAGCATCTGCGTGGTCAGCTCGATCGAGACGCGATCGACCCAGTCGAATACCTCGCCGACAGGCAAATTGTCCAAACATTCGGCGGAGCGCTTGCGGATGTTGATCGCGAGCTCGTCGAGATGCGTCGGCGTGAACATCGGCGCCACGGTCTTGCGCTGCGCGGCGTGGCGCGGCGGGTCCATCGCGATGAAGCTCTCGCGGCGGAGATCCGGATCGACGTCGCGAATGGTGATGCCGCCGAGCGCGGACGCCGAGGAGAACACCGCGTGATTGGTCTCGATCTCCATGATGTCGTCGTAGCGGGTGATCGACCAGTAGGGGCCGAACATCGATTCCTTGCAGTAGTGCACCGGATCCTCACGGCGCAGCCGGTCGAAATACGGCCAGTGCGTGTCGGTGCGGAATAACTCCGGATGACCGGGGTCGAATTCGGCGAGCGGCAGCGATGCGGCGCGGCCGGCGGCAGCGTCGATGACGCGCTCGCCCTTCGCGGCGTGACGATGTGCCTCGGCCGTCGTGCTGGTCCCGTGCATGGACGTCTCCCTGATGGCCGGATTCGCGCTGTCCGGCGATGCTTGGCGCGATTACATCCTGCCCGGGAGCGCGGGGCAAGCGCCGAGTTTGACGGGGGCTGACCCGTCAAGTCTTGCGTCGCAAGGCTGGTGTTCGGCCGGACGTCGGGCGTGACAAGCGCCACGCCACGGAATATGGCTTTGAGCCATTGTTGCAAAGCAGAAGACTAGCAGGAGGCCGCCCCATGATCGCCAACGCGCAGCGCATGTTCAATTTCGATCTCGGCGAGACCGCGGACGCGATCCGCGAGACGGTGGCGAGCTTTTCGCAGGAGCAGATCGCGCCGCGCGCCGCCGAGATCGACCGCTCCAACCAGTTTCCACGCGACCTCTGGCCGCGGATCGGCGAGCTCGGCCTGCACGGCATCACGGTCGAGGAGGAGTATGGCGGCGCGGGCCTCGGCTATCTCGAGCACTGCATCGCCATGGAGGAGATCTCGCGCGCCTCGGCCTCGGTCGGCCTGTCCTACGGCGCCCACTCCAATCTCTGCGTCAACCAGATCCGCCGGAACGGCAACGAGGCGCAGAAGCGCAAATATCTGCCCAAGCTGATCTCGGGCGAGCATGTCGGCTCGCTGGCGATGTCCGAGCCGCAGGCCGGCTCCGACGTGGTGTCGATGAAGACGCGCGCCGAAAAGAAAGGCGACCGCTTCGTCCTCAACGGCAACAAGATGTGGATCACCAACGGTCCGGTCGCGGAGACGCTCGTGGTCTATGCCAAGACCGATCCGCAAGGCGGCCCGCGCGGCATCACCGCGTTCATCATCGAGAAGGGCATGAAGGGGTTCTCGACCGCGCAGAAGCTCGACAAGCTCGGCATGCGCGGCTCCGACACCTGCGAGCTGGTGTTCGAGGATTGCGAGGTGCCGGAGGAGAACGTGCTGGGGCAGGTCGGCCGCGGCGTCAACGTGCTGATGTCGGGCCTCGACTACGAGCGCGCGGTGCTCGCGGCGGGTCCGCTCGGCATCATGCAGGCCTGCATGGACGCGGTGCTGCCCTATGTGCACGAGCGCAAGCAGTTCGGCCAGCCGATCGGCACCTTCCAGCTCGTCCAGGGCAAGGTGGCCGACATGTATACGACGATGAACGCCGCGCGCGCCTATGTCTATGCGGTGGCCAAGGCCTGCGATCGGGGCGAGACGACACGCGAGGACGCCGCGGGCGCCATTCTGTTCGCCGCCGAAAAGGCGACGCAATGTGCGCTGGACGCGATCCAGCTGCTCGGCGGCAACGGCTACATCAACGACTATGCGACCGGGAGGCTGTTGCGCGATGCCAAGCTCTACGAGATCGGCGCCGGCACCAGCGAGATCCGCCGCATGCTGATCGGGCGGGAATTGTTCGAGAAGACGTCCTGAGGCGCCGACCTAACGGTTGGCGTATGCGGGACATGCGTTCGCCAACCGGCCAGTTGCAGATATTTTAATCATCCCCACCCAGGCCGGTGTTTTTTTCCGGCCGACTTAAGTAGAAAATGCGTCGAACCTCGGAGTCGTCCCGGCGACGAACCATCGAGGCATATTGTAGATCTTTTTGCGTGTGTCGGAGGCCTGAGCCGTGAACCAGATGAGTTACGTTCCGGAGCAGCCGCCGCCGCTTCCGCCTCTCACCGCTACCTTCTCGGGGGCGCGTGGCGAGTTCTTCCGGCTGGTCAGCCGCGGGGCGGCCATCGAACTGATCACACTGGGCTTCTACCGCTTCTGGCTCGCGACCGACATCCGCCGGCATCTCTGGGTCAACACGGCTGTCGACGGTGATGCCGCCGAATATACCGGGCGCGGCAAGGAGCTCCTGATCGGCTTCCTGTTCGCGATGGCGATCCTCGTCCCGATCTATCTCGCCTATTTCCTCATCGGCGTCGAGGCCGAGCGCTACCAGGGCTTCGCCAGCGTGCCGCTGGTGATCGCCTTCTACGCGTTCGGCCAGTTCGCCATCTTCCGCGCGCGCCGCTACCGGCTGACGCGCACGGTCTGGCGCGGCATCCGGTTCTGGATGACGGGTTCGGGCTGGGCCTATGCCGGCCGCGCGATGCTGTGGACCTTGTTGGCGGTGGTCACGCTGGGGCTGGCCTGGCCGTGGCGCGCCGCCGCGCTCGAGCGCTACAAGATGCGGCACTCGCATTACGGCGATGTCAGCGGCGATTTCGAGGGACGCGGCTGGGAGTTCTTCAAGCGCGCCTGGTATCTGTGGCTGGTCGCGCCGTTTGCACTGCTGCTGTTTCCGCTGTTTCCATTCGTCTATGCGCAGTTCAAAGCGATCGAGTGGCGCTGGTGGCTGTCGGGCATTCGCTTCGGCGGCGTGCGGCTGGAATCGGACCTGCCGAACAATGCCTTCTACGGTCTCTACTGGAAGGTGATCGGCTGGTGGTTCCTGCTGTCGATCGCCTCCGGCGCCTATTTCAGCGGCGTCGCCGCGCTGATGATCAAGCTGCTGGGGCCGGGAAGCGACGGCCTGCCTCAGGTGCAGGCGCTGTCCGACAATGTGCCGATGCTGGTGCTGGTCGGATTGGGCTACATCGCCTGGATCCTGGCGCTCAACGTCGTGATGCGGCTCTATCTGGTGCGCGACATGTGGGCGAAGGTGCTGCAGTCGGTTCACGTGCATGGCATCGAGGCCATGGCCAATGTCGCTGCCAAGGGCGATTTGGCCAGCGCGCTCGGCGAAGGGTTTGCCGATGGACTCGACGTCGCCGGATTCTGATCCCGGGCCGGCGGGCGCTGCTGCGCCAGCCAACGCCACGCCGGTCGAGCCGGCTGCTCCGCTCGGCGGCCCCGCGGTCTATTTCGACGGACTATCCAACCGGCGGCAGACGGTCACGATCGGCCTCGCCAATCAGCTGGTGATGCGCAGCGCCGACAATTTCGTCTCCTGGCCCTATGAGGACATCCGCCGTGTCGATGCGCCGAGCGGCACGCTGCGCGTGAGCTGCCTGTCGGCGTCGCCACTGGCGCGGCTGGAGATCCGCGACGCGGCGCTGTCGGCCGAACTGATCGCGCGTTGCGGCCACATCGACCAGAACAGGATGACCCGCGGCGCCATCGCGCGCATCGTCGGCTGGTCGCTGGCGGCCGCGGCCTCCATCGTCGCCGTCGTGCTGGTGGTGATTCCGTTCGCCTCCGACCGCCTGACGCCGCTGGTGCCGCCGACCATGGAGCGGCATCTCGGCGAGGCCGCCGTGGTGCAGATCCAGACCGTGTTCGGCGACAAGCTCTGCACCGAGGCGGCCGGGCAGGCCGCCTTCGCCAAGCTGGTGACGGCGCTGCGCCGCCCCGCCGGCCTCGACGACGGCATCGCGTCGCAGGTGCTGGACACGCCGATCCCCAACGCCTTCGCGCTGCCGGGCGGGCGGTTCTTCCTGTTCAGGGGGCTGCTCGACAAGGCCAACGACCCCGACGAGGTCGCCGGCGTGCTGGCGCATGAGCTCGGCCACCTCAAGCATCGCGACAACCTGCGGCAGCTGATCCACAATGGCGGCAGCTCGTTCCTGATCGGCCTGCTGTTCGGCGACGTCACCGGTGCGGGCGCGGCGGTCTTCGCCTCGCGGGCCATGATCAACGCGTCCTATTCGCGCGAGGCGGAGGCGGCCGCGGACGGCTTCGCGATCGAGGTGATGCACAAGCTCGGACGGCCGACGCGGCCGATGGGCGAATTGCTGTTCCGCATCACCGGCAAGGAGGACGGCAAGCGCCCGTCGCTGTGGGCCAGCCATCCGCTCAGCGAGGACCGTCTCGCCCGCATGCGCGCCGAAGACCGGCCGCCGAGCGGCCCGCCGCTGCTGAGCGCGGAAGAATGGCGGGCGTTGAAGGGGATTTGCAAGTAGCGGAGTTGCCGCCGCCGCTACTGAGTTGCCGGGTCCGTTTCGGCAAAACCGGTGTCGTCCCGGCGAACGCCGGGATCCATAACCACCGAGTTTGATTGTTGGAAGAAGGTCTCGCCCAGCGTGCTTCATCGCAGGGCCGCGGCGTATGGGTCCCGGCGTTCGCCGGGACGACACCAGAGTTTGACGCGCGATAGGAACCTCAACTAAGGGCCAAGACCCCCCGCGAACTCAACCCCTCTCACTCCGCCAGATTGTTGGTCTTCCTCACCCAGGCCCGCACATCCGTCAGCACGTCCGGCAGCACGGCCTTGACCTCGGCGAGCGTCATGCCGGCCTTGACGCGCGGGTCGTACAGCATGTTGAGGATGTACTGGTCGTAGACGTCGAAATAGCCCATCGAGACGTTGTCGTTGAACATCGTCCAGGGCACGCTCGCGGTGTCGTTGATGGGCCCGAGCGACTGCAGCAGCTCCTCATAGGCGCAATCGAGAAAGACGAAGTCGCCGTTGTCGACGGTGAGGATGACGTCGGAACGCTCGATCTCGAACGCCTCGTTCTTGCGGAAGCCGGACAGGCATTGCGGATCCAGCGAGGTCTTGATCTCGCGCGCGCGCTCGCTGCCATAGGCCTGGCTGATGGTGTGGTAGAGGTCGCGGTCGCGCACCAGCTTGACGCGGACATTGGCGTCGCCGTCGGTCTCGGTCATCGCGATGTCGAGGTTGCGGATGCGGGCGGCGATGTCGCTGACGACCTTGGCGAGCTGCGCCTTGCGGTCGGCGCGGCGGCCGTCGGCGAACACCCGCACCGGCGCGCTGTACTTGCGGATGCGGTCGACCCGGCCCGCCAGGTGATACTCGGCGCCGAACGCGGTCTTGAAGAAGCCGTCGGTGATCTCGGCGTCGGTGAAGCTCTTCTTCTCGACGCGCTGGCGGGCGGCGATCGCCGGGATCTCGGCGGCGGACGCCGGCAGCGGCATGGTCACGAGCGCAGCCAGCGCGGCCACCACCGCGCTCCGCACGGGGCGCCAGGAGTGGGGCCGCTCCTGGCGAGGATGCGCGCTGGGACCTTGCTTCATCGTCGCGGTCGCGTGCGGCGCTCAGTTCTTGACGATCACGGTGGTGCCGACCGAAACGCGGTCGTAGAGGTCGGCGACGTCGTCATTGGTCATGCGGAAGCAGCCCGACGATACCGCCTGGCCGATCGTCTCGGGCTCGTTCGAGCCGTGGATTCGGTACAGCGTGGAGCCGAGATACATCGCGCGCGCGCCGAGCGGGTTCTCGATGCCGCCGGCCATGTGGCGCGGCAGGTCGGGCCGGCGCCGCAGCATCTGCGACGGCGGGGTCCAGGACGGCCATTCCTTCTTGGCGGTGATGCGGTGCACGCCGCTCCAGCGGAACCCGTCGCGGCCGACGCCGATGCCGTAGCGCAGCGCCTGGCCGCCGGGCAGGACCAGATAGAGCCGGCGCTCGCTGGTGTTCACGATGATGGTGCCCGGCGCATACTGGCTCTGGAACATCACGGTCTCGCGCGGGATCGGGCTGACGGCGCCCTGGTAGAAGTTCGGCCCGCCGCCGAAGATGTCCCTGGTGTCGAACATTTCCGCCCGCGCCATCCCGGCGCTTGCCACCGACGCCACCGCAGCAATTCCCAAAGCCAAACAGCGCTTCATTTCCATCCCCTGGCAAACATCAAATTCCGTTCGCAGACAGGCCATAAACGGTTGCACTTCGCAACCCACGGCGGCGTGAGGCCGGTATGTGGCGACGGTCCGTGACCCAAATCCCACGGAAAATCGCCCGCGTCCTGGACCAACATCCTGTTAGCCAAGCCCGCGCATGAGCACCGTGGCGATGGCAGCAATGCGGCCAGCCCCTTTGACGCCGCGGGCGAACAATGATTGATCTGCCCAGCATTGCAAATGGCGCGCGGAATCAGCAGGAGAATAGGATGAACGGTGCGGAAAGCCTGGTGCGGACCCTGGTCGCGGGGGGCGTTGACGTCTGCTTTACCAATCCGGGCACGTCCGAGATGCACTTCGTCGCCGCGCTCGACCGTGTCGAGGGCATGCGCTGCGTGCTCGGCCTGTTCGAGGGCGTGGTCACCGGCGCCGCCGACGGCTATTTCCGCATGAAGGGCACGCCGGCCTCGACGCTTCTCCATCTCGGCCCCGGGCTCGCCAACGGCCTTGCCAATTTGCACAACGCCAAGAAGGCCCGCTCGGGCATCGTCAACATCGTCGGCCAGCACGCCACCTACCACATCGGCTTCAACGCGCCGCTGACCTCGGACATCGAGGGCCTGGCGCGGCCGATGTCGGACTGGGTGCGGACCTCGCCGAGCGCCAAGGCCGTGGCCGCCGACGGCGCCGCGGCGATCGCCGCCGCCAAGAGCGCGCCGCCGCAGATCGCGACCCTGATCCTGCCCGCCGACACCGCCTGGAACGAGGCCGACGGCATCGCCCAGGTTCCGGCGGAGACGCAGCGCCCGAGCTACTCGGCCGATGCGGTCGAGAAGGCCGCCAAGATCCTGCATGCCCACGGTCCCGAGACCCTGGTGCTGATGACCGCGGGCGCGCTGACCGAGCAGGCGCTGACCTTCGCTCAGCAGATCGCCGGCAAGACCGGCTGCCGCGTGATGGGCCAGACCTATCACCCGCGCATGGCGCGCGGCGCCGGCCGGTTCTCGATCGACCGCATTCCCTACGTGATCGAGCAGGCGCTGCCGATCCTGAAGAACTACAAGCACATCGTGCTGGTCGAGGCCAACGACCCCGTCGCCTTCTTCGCCTATCCGAACAAGCCGAGCATGCTGAAGGCCGAGGGCACCGAGGTCCACCGCATGACGGCGTGGGGCGAGAACTCGGCCGCCGCGCTCGAGGCGCTCGCCGGCCATCTCGGCGCCAAGGCCGCGGACGTCAAGCCGCAGCCGCTCGCCGAGCTGATCAAGCCCACCGGGGCGCTCAACCACGCCACCATCGCGCAGGCGATCGCCTATGCGATTCCGGAGAACGCGATCGTGGTCGACGAATCCATCACCACGGGTCGCGGCTTCTTCCCGCCGACGGCGGCCGCCAAGCCGCATGACTGGCTGCAGAACATGGGCGGCTCGATCGGCTTCTCGACCCCCGTGGCGACCGGCGCCGCGGTGGCCTGCCCGGATCGCAAGGTGATGTGCCTCGTCGGCGACGGCAGCGCCATGTACACGATCCAGTCGCTGTGGACCCAGGCGCGCGAGAACCTCAACGTCGTCACGGTGGTGTTCGCCAACAGGATCTATCAGATCCTGCGCGGCGAGTTCGACGGCGTCGGCGCCGGAGAGCCCGGCCAGCGCGCCCAGGACATGCTCAAGATCGACCGCCCGACGCTCGACTTCGTCGCCATGGCCAAGGGCATGGGCGTCCCCGGCCGCGCCGTGACCTCGGCCGACGAGTTCAATGCCGCGCTGGCCGAGGCCAATGCCGAATACGGTCCGCGCCTGATCGAAGTGCAGATGTAGGTTCCTCCGCCCGCAACCCGGCGGCCGCAAATCGGCCGCCGGTTGATGGCAGCGTCATGTCAGCATTTATGTGGTTGGCGACTCAGCACGATCGCGTGTTGATGGTGACGTCTCCATCGTTTGTTTTGTTTGGGCGGCATGCACAGCGAATTGAACCGGCTGATCTCCGCGTTGCAGGAGTTCTATGCGCGCGAGCGCTTCATCCTCGACCGCGATCTCGGTGAGCGCGCTTTGACGCACCGGCTCTCGGTGCATCTGGAGCGCAACTTCCTCGGCTGGGACGTCGATTGCGACTACAACCGGCTCGGCGACCGCGCCATGCTGCTCCCGCGCGGCACCATCGTCTCGACCGACGACGAGCTGGGAAAATCGATCTACCCCGACATCGTCGTGCACAAGCGCGCCGTGCCCGACAATCTGCTGGCGATCGAGGTCCGCAAGGCCGGCAACCACCAGCCATTGGCGCACGACCGCCACAAGCTGATGGCGCTGACCGACCCGCATCTGTGGTTTGCCTATTGGATCGGCGTGCTGGTGATTCTCGACCGCCGCCACGTGATCACGCCGGAGGTCTATGTCGGGGCCCGAATCGACCCGGTACTGTCGGCCTGGTTCGCGGGGCGATTGCAGCAGATGGGGCTGGCGGCCGCATAGACACGTCAGATCACGGGCGCTGAGACCCGCATCGTGAGAGGCGCCGCCAGCGGCGCGTCCATGAGGCGCGGGAAGAAGAGATCAGACGCGATTGCGCTCTCCAGACGGGACCGGGACCGACCGGTCCGAGCCACTGGCAGCGCCGGGCGTGCCCCTTGAGGCACGCCCGCGCTGGATCTACTTCGACATGCCGTCGCCGGACGTCTTCTTGGCCGACTTCTTCTTGGTCTTGCTCATCTTCATGCCGTCGCCCCCGCCCATGGCGTCGCCGCTCTTCGCCGACTGGCCGGTGGTCGTCATCGGCTTCTCCGTGGACTGGGCGAGAGCGGCCGACGAGACGAACGCGAGGGCAGCGGTAGCGATGATCAGTTTACGCATGCGGAAAAACCTCCGAGGGTTGGAAACGCGCCGGACCATAGGCGAATTCGTCCCGCGGCGTTCTGACGCACGAATCAGGAAAACGTGAGAGTTCCGCCCCGCAAAAGCCGACTTGCACCGCCGGTGCGGGCAGCGGCTAGGGCATTCTGTGACGATTGTGCCGGGCGCAGGGAGCCCATGCGCGGGTGAGCGAGGCCAATTTGGCCGAGTGCATCTACGCAGCCGCCTCCACCTGCGGCTGCGGGCTGCGGGCTCCGGGCTCGCATCGCGATGCGGTGGCTTCGCAGGTCATGGGAATGAATGTCATGCCAAAGGGGGCAGCGCGGCTCTCTCTTCCAAGGAAGTCGCGAGGCTCGCGCACCGCGCTCTCGCTGACGCTCAGGCGGAACGCCGTGACATGGCGTTGCAGAAGTGGAGACAGCTGGCGGCCTAAAGTTTCACTACACTTGGATTAAAGGCCGCGATGTACGTCGCGGCCCGGTTGGCGATGCGCGCTTTCGCCGCAATGGTGAGAGCGCAACGACGGTCTATGTTCACTACGTCATGACCTATTTCGTCGACATCGACCCGCGTCTCGCGCGTCTTCATCTTCACGGCGGTCGCCTGCAAGCAGGCATTTAGCCGGACGGCCGCACGCGCCGTCCGGATTTTCCTTCCTCTGACAGATCCGCGTCGTGGCTCCCGCTTGGGGGCCGCTTCGACCAGACCAGAAGGAGCCCGTCGTGTTGCCTCTTCCGAAGATCACATTGACCGCGTCCGACTATCCACGTCTCGAGCAGCTCGCGCGCGCTGCGGCCCAACAGGGGAATATCGACGCGATCTTCCTGATGGCCGAGATCAACCGCGCCGAGATCGTGCGCGACGAGTCGAAGGACGTCGAGCCGTTCGTGACGGTCGGACCCTGGGTGACCTACTGGATGAACTGGGGCATCCCGCGAAAGACGGTTCATCTGGTCTGGCCTGAAGATCGGTCGTCTGATCTCGCTGCTGTATCGGTTCTGTCGTCGCTGGGGGCAGCCTTGATCGGGCTGCGAGCGGGCGATCAAATGCCCTACCGCGCTGGCGGCAGCCTGACCGTCGTGACGATCCACAGCGTGGAGCGGTCCGACCGGAATGTCACTCCCCTGATCCGCGCAAAGGCATCCGCAAGGGACAAGCCGTTCGACGATGACCCGGGGCCAACCGCCGCCTAGACAGGGCGGAAATGACAATTGGAGCTACCATGACCAAGAGCAATCATCACTCCCGGCAGGAAGCAATGCCGCTGCCGCCCATCAAGGTGATCGAGGAAGAAATGCGTCGTCTCAACGCGCTGGCCAATTTGAGCGCCGAGCTCTTCCCCCGTGTGTCTCATTTCCTCGCAAGGGAAATGGAACGTGCGACCGTCGTCACCGACGACACGGACATGCAGGGAGTCGTCAGGATGGGTTCACGCGTGCGCTATCGAGATGACAGGACGGGCGAAACCCGTGAGGTGATGCTCGTCTACCCTCACGAGGCCGACATCAAGCTGGACCGGATCTCAGTTCTGACGCCGGTCGGAGCAGCGCTCATCGGCTTGTCGGTCGGGCAAAGCATCGAATTCCAGACGCCGGGTCATCAGATCCGGACGCTCACCGTGCTCGGCGTGTCAGGATGACGGAAGGCTCGACGATGGGCCACCTTGTTGTATTCAAGCCGGCGTCGTTGCACATGCGGCGCCGGAAGGAACTGAATTCGAGCTGAAGCGGCTCCGGCGGCGTCGTCAGCCAAACTAACCGAACGAGAACACCCTGCGAGCCCTGTTGAAGTTGGCTTGCAGCTCATGACGATCAGCCTTGAGCCAGCTCAAGGCTGCGCCGCCTAATCAGTCCAGGATTGCGTCGATGTCGTCGTGAGAGAAGCCCGCATGCAAAATCTCAAGCGAGCATTTTGGGGGACCCTGGCGGTTCTCTCGCTGCTGTGGCTGGTTGCGGAACCAGATCCATTTGGACCGGGCGCCTTCTTTCCACTCCGTGAAAGGATGGTGCAGCTGAGTGGCGTCCTGGCAATCGGTTGCATGAGCATGGCGATGATCCTCGCATTGCGACCGCGCTGGCCGGAGGCATGGCTGGGCGGCCTCGACAAGATGTACCGCCTGCACAAATGGTTCGGCATCGCGGCCCTTGTGACCGCCATCGTCCACTGGCTCTGGGCCAACGGTCCGAAATGGGCGGTCGGCTGGGGTCTGCTGGCGCGGCCGGAGCGTGGGGCAAGGCCGCCCATCGCGAATCCCGTTGAGTCTCTGTTTGCGAGCCTGCATGGATCGGCCGAGGGGCTCGGCGAGTGGGCCTTTTACGGCACGGTGGTGCTGATTGCCTTGGCGCTCGTTCAGTCCTTCCCCTATCGGCTGTTCTACAAGACACATCGGCTTCTCGCCCTGGCGTACCTGGTGTTGGTCTTTCATGCGGTCACGCTGACAAAGTTCAGCTACTGGATGTCGCCGCTCGGCTTGACCATGGCGGCGATGCTTGCCTGCGGGACGTGGGCGGCCGCGATTACGCTGCTGCAACGCGTCGGCGCCGGGCGGCAGGTCAAAGGCAGGATCACGTCGCTCAAATACTATCCCGGCGTCAGAGCCATGGAGACCGAAATCGAGGTGTCCCATGGCTGGCCCGGGCACAAGCCGGGCCAGTTCGCCTTTGCCACGTCGGACGTCTCCGAGGGCGCCCATCCCTACACAATTGCGTCCGGCTGGAACGCTGAGGACCCCAGGATCACCTTCATCACCAAGGAGCTCGGGGACCATACGAGCCAGTTGCGGGAGAAGCTCCATGTCGGGCAGGAGGTGAAGGTCGAAGGCCCCTATGGCTGCTTCACCTTCGACGACGATTGCACACACCAGATCTGGATCGGCGGTGGCATCGGTATCACGCCTTTTGTCGCCCGCATGAAAGAGCTGGCGATGCGGAAGGGGAGCCCCGATTGCCCTGTCGCGAGGGTGGACTTGTTTCACACCACGGCGGATGTCGACGAGGAGGCCTTGGGAAAGCTCGCTGCGGACGCGCGTTCAGCCAATGTCCGCCTGCACGTTCTCATCGACGCCCGCGACGGACGACTGACGGGCGACCGTGTTCGCCGGGCGGTGCCGGACTGGCAAAACGCAAGCATCTGGTTCTGCGGTCCGACCGCCTTCGGCGAGGCTCTCAGGCGCGATTTCGCTGCGCAAGACTTTCCTATCAGAGAGCGATTCCACCAGGAGCTCTTCGCGATGCGCTGAGAGGCTTGCGCTCAGGGCATGTCCTTGGCGCAATTGGACCCGCTGCGAACGTGCTGCTCGGGCCCGCCCACCGGAGCGCCTCCGCTTCAGATCATCAGTTCGTGCAGGCCCAGCCAACCCGTATAGGTCCCGACCAGCACGATCAGAGCAGCCGAGAGATAGGGCGCTCGGTGCGCGAAGCGGCTGAAGCCGGACCAGTGGCGCTCGACATGCCGAAGGCTGAGTGCGGCGAGCACGCCGGCGGACACCATGGTGATGGCCAGGCCGATGCCGAAGCACAGCACCAGGACGAAGCCCAGGCTGAACTGCTTCAGTTGAATGCACAACAGCAGGACCGTGATGGCGGCGGGGCAAGGGATCAGGCCGCCGCTCAGTCCGAACAGGACGATCTGTGCGGTCGTGACCGTACGGCCGGCGAAGCGCCTGCGAATGTCGTCGGCGTGGGCGCGCGCATGGGCATCGTCCTCGTCGCCGAGGTCCATGTGATCGTGCGTGTGCTCCTCGAACAGCATCTCCACGGACTCGCCGGCAAGCGTGATGCGTGCCTTGAAGGCGTGCGGCTCCGGGATCTCCTCGATGCTCTCCAGGACGTCGCCGCTGGTCCGGAAGCTGAACCGCTGCTCGCGGCCGTCGTCACGGACGGTCGTGACGTGGAGCGTGTCGGCGGCCGGGAGTGCGGTCTCGTCCCGGATCCGCCAACGCGGCGGCACGCCGTCTTCGAAGATCTCGACCGACAGCGCGTGGCCGGCGAGCGCGACCGATCGCGGCTCGTCGTGATAATGATGGTGATGGTGCCCATTCTGGTCGCGCCAGGTGCGCCAGACCATCCAGGCCGCGATGCCGATGATGATGACGGCCGAGATCAGTTGCAGGAAGGCTTCGCTGCGCGCGCCCGAAAGCTCCCGGCCGAAGTGAAGGCCGGCGAGGGCAACCACCCATACGATCGCGGTGTGGGAGATGGTCGCCGAGAGGCCGAGCAGCACGGCCTGCAGGACGGTGCCGCGGATCGCGACGATGAAGGCGGCCATCATGGTCTTGGAATGACCGGGCTCCAGGCCATGCAGCGCACCCAGGGCAATCGCGCTGGGCACGAACAGCCACGCATGCGCGCTGCCTTGCTGGAGCAGTTGGGACAGATCGGTCATGACAGTTTCACTTCAGATAGGTCCGCACGACCTCGATCAGGTCGGCGGCACCCTTGGCCCTATCGGGATCGCTTTCGTGCGCGGGGTCGACGACATGGTGCCGGATGTGATCTTCCAGCAGCTCGGTGGTCAGGCCTCCGATGGCGCCCCGGACCGACGCAACGAGCATCAGCACGTCGGCGCAGCCGAGCTCCGCCTCGAGCGCGCGCTCCACCGCGTCGATCTGGCCCTTGATGCGCCGGACGCGCGCGAGAAGCTTGGACTTGTGCTTGATGGTATGCGACATCGAGATAATATAGGGGGGTACCCTATATTAGTCAACTTCACATGTCGACCGCAGATGTCGAATGCGACGCTCGCGGCGTATCCGCTTGTCGATCGGCCCTCGGCGGCTAATGGCCCCGCTGCATCCGCATGGAGCTCATTCGCCCGCCCTGCATCCGCATCGGCGTCATGCCGAGATTGGGCGCGAGCAGTTCGTCGGCCGCCTTTCGCTGCTCGTCGGAAAAGGTTGCGACGAGGTCGCTCAGGGTGGTCTTGATCGCTCGCGTGGCGTCGAGGCGAGCCGATAGCGATTTTTCCTGTGCGGTCAGCTGGTCGAGCACCGTCTCCGAGCCGGACTGCGACATCATCGCAATCCTGAGATCACCGAGCGTCTTCGCACGCGCGCGAAACGCGTCGGCGAAACCGTTCCATGCCGGCATCTGGGCGTCCGTGATCTTGAGCTCCGCCCGCAGGAACGCGATCCGTCCCTCCACATGATCGAGCACCTCCATGCCGCCCATGCCATCGTCGGACGGCCGCGTCATGCCGGACATCATCGGCATCATGTTGGACATCGGCATGCCGTCCATCATCTTCATCATGCCGCCGCCCATCATGGTCTGTGACGAACTCGCCCCGCTGGTCGATTTCTCGGCATCCGTTGCTGGCGCTTCCTTCTGATCAGGATGATGGGCCGAATGGTCCGTGGAGGATTGAGCAAAGGCGGGATGCGCCAAAGCCGAAAGCGCCAACAGAAAAGCCAGGGGCAATCTTTGCATGACCAAGTCCTCCTTCAGGGGGCGATCAACAATGGCCGGACGTAGGCCATTCAGGTTGATCCACATCAACGACCGGCGGGCTCAGGGGGGGACGATCGTTCGTCTTCAGCGCCGGTACGGCTAGTCGCTGACCATGATCGGGCGCCTTCGCCTGCGACCACCGGGGCTCCTGTCGCGAAATTTTTCATCGTCTCTCCTCTCGCTGTCGGTGGATCAGGCTGCCCTTTGCACGCCCTGCGACCCGCTTAAGGCGTCCGCCGTCGTCCCTGTTCTGGTCGACAGGCTGCGTCCCTTCACCAGACCGAAGATGGCCGGAATCACGATCAGGGTGAGAAGGGTCGACGAGATCATGCCGCCGATCATCGGCACGGCGATGCGCTGCATGATCTCCGAGCCCGTGCCGGTGCTCCACATGATCGGCAGGAGGCCCGCCATGATGGCGACGACGGTCATCATCTTCGGGCGCACACGCTCGACCGCGCCCTCCATGATCGCGTCCTGGAGATCCTGCCGGTTCAGGGGGCGACCTTCGGCATCGCGCCTCGCCTTCACCGCAGCCAGCGCGTGATCGAGATAGATCAGCATCACCACGCCGGTCTCTGCGGCGACGCCGGCAAGCGCGATGAAGCCGACGGCGACGGCGACCGACAGATTGAAGCCGAGCCACCACATCATCCAGATGCCACCGACGAGCGCGAAGGGCAGCGACAGCATCACGATCAGGGTCTCGGTCATGGCCCTGAAGTTCAGATACAGCAGCAGGAAGATGATGGTGAGCGTCACCGGAATGACGATCTTGAGCCGGGCCGCCGCGCGCTGCAGATACTCATACTGCCCGCTCCAGAGCAAATAGGTGCCGGCCGGAAACCGGATGCTCTCGGCGACGGCACGCTGCGCGTCCGCGACGTAGCTGCCGATGTCGCGGTCACGGATGTCGACATAGATGTATGTCGCGAGCTGTCCGTTCTCGGTCCGGATCGACGTGGGACCCCTGGCCGGCTCGACCTTCGCGACCTCGCCGAGCGGCACGGCGCCGCCGGACGGCATCGGCACCAGCACCTCGCTGGCGATGGCCTTCGGATTGTCGCGGAGATCGCGCGGATAGCGCATGTTCACGCTGAAGCGCTGGCGGCCCTCGACGGTCGTGGTGATCGTCTGGCCGCCGAGGGCCGCTGCGATCGTATCCTGAACGTCCTGGACCAGGAGGCCGTAGCGGGCGAGAGCCTCGCGATCGGGCGTGATCTCGAGGTAATAGCCGCCGATGCCGCGCTCGGCATAGGCCGAGGAGGTTCCGGGAACGGTCTTGATCACCCGCTCGATCTGCTTGGCCAGACGATCGATCTCGGCGAGGTCCGTGCCCATCACCTTGACGCCGATCGGCGTGCGGATGCCGGTCGAGAGCATGTCGATGCGCGCCTTGATCGGCATCGTCCAGGCGTTGGAGACGCCAGGGAATTGCAGCGCCTTGTCCATCTCGGCAACGAGGCCGTCGATGGTGACGCCGGGACGCCACTGCTCCCTCGGCTTGAGGTTGACGACCGTCTCGAACATCTCGGTCGGCGCAGGGTCGGTGGCGGTCGCCGCGCGTCCGGCCTTGCCATAAACCGAGGCGACCTCCGGGAACGACTTGATGATCCGGTCCTGCATCTGCATCAGCTCTGCCGCCTTGGTCACGGAGATGCCGGGCAGGGTGGTCGGCATGTAGAGCAGCGTGCCCTCGTTCAGGCTCGGCATGAACTCGGTGCCGAGCTGGCGCGCCGGCCAGATGGAGACGGTAAGAACGACCATGGCTGCGAGGATCACGAGCGTTTTCGCTTGCAGCACGCCCTTGATGACCGGGCGGTAGATCCAGATCAGGAAGCGGTTGATGATGTTGCGATGCTCGGGAATGATCCTGCCGCGGACGAAGATCACCATCAGCGCCGGCACCAGCGTCACCGAGAGCAGCGCCGCTGCCGCCATCGAGAACGTCTTGGTGAAGGCGAGCGGGCTGAACAGGCGGCCTTCCTGCGACTCCAGCGTGAAGATCGGCATGAACGACACGGTGATGATCAGCAGGCTGAAGAACAGGGCGGGACCGACCTCCGCGGCGGCGTCGATCAGGATCTGGACACGCGACTGGTCGGGCTTGGCGCGCTCCAGGTGCTTGTGGGCGTTCTCGATCATGACGATCGCCGCATCCACCATGGCGCCGATCGCAATCGCGATGCCCCCCAGGCTCATGATGTTCGAGCCTAGGCCGAGCAGCTTCATCGCGCCGAACGCCATCAGCACGCCGACCGGCAACATCAGGATGGCGACCAGGGCGCTGCGCACGTGCAGCAGGAACACGATGCAGACGAAGGCGACGACGATGCTCTCCTCGAGCAGCGTGTGCTTGAGCGTGTCGATCGCGGCATAGATCAGGTTCGAGCGGTCGTAGACCGGAACGATCTCGACCGATCTGGGCAAGCTGCTCGCGATCTCATGCAGGCGCTTCTTGACGTTCTCGATGACGTCGAGGGCGTTGACGCCGAAGCGCTGCAGCACGATGCCGCTGGCGACCTCGCCCTCGCCGTTGAGCTCCGCGATGCCGCGCCGCTCGTCGGGACCGAGCTCGACATTGGCGACGTCGCGCAGCAGCACCGGCGTTCCGCCGGACGTCTTGAGCACGATGTTGCCGAGATCGTCGATGCTCTTCAGATAGCCCTTGCCGCGGATGACGTATTCGAACTCGGACAGCTCGACCGTGCGGCCGCCGACATCGGCATTGCTGGCGCGGATCGCGTCGCGGATCTTCTGCAGGCTGATGCCGCGGTCGCGCATGCGCTGCGGGTCGAGCACGACGTTGTATTGCTTGACGAAGCCGCCGATGCTGGCGACCTCGGCGACGCCCTCGGCCCTGGCGAGCGCGAATTTCAGGTTCCAGTCCTGGATCGTGCGGGTGTCGGCGAGATTGAGCTCCTTCGACATGACCGCATATTGATAGACCCAGCCGACCCCGGTCGCGTCCGGGCCGATCGTCGGTGTCACCCCCGCCGGAAGCCGCGAGGCGGCGCTGTTCAGGAATTCCATCACGCGCGAGCGTGCCCAGTAGATGTCGGTGCCGTCCTCGAAGATGACGTAGACGAACGACACGCCGAAGAACGAGAAGCCGCGTACGACCTTCGACTTCGGCACCGTGAGCATGGCGGTCGTGAGGGGATAGGTGACCTGGTCCTCGATGACTTGAGGCGCCTGACCGGAATATTCGGTGTAGACGATCACCTGGGTGTCCGACAGATCGGGGATCGCGTCGAGCGGGAGGTGAATGAGCGCGTAGAAGCCGGCCGCGGCGGCGAATCCGGTGCCGAACAGGACCAGCAGCAGGTTGCGTGCCGACCAGGCGATGACGCGGGCGATCATTTGTGCTCTCCCATGCCGGCGTGGTCGCCGCCGGCCGATTGCGCTCCGTCGGCGTCCGCGAAGCTCTTCAGCGCGGCCTTCAGGTTGCTTTCGGCGTCGATCAGGAAGTTGGCGGAGGTCACGACCACCTCGCCATCCGACAGGCCGTCGCGCACCTCGACATAGCTGGCATCGCGGCGGCCGAGCCTCACGGCGCGCGGCTCGTAGCGACCGTCGCCCTTGTCGATCAGGACAGCCTGGCGGCTGCCGGTGTCGAGCACGGCATCGGCCGGCACGGCCAACAGCGGCGCCGGATCCGCGGTGTCGATCTCGGCGTCGACATACATGTCCGGCAGCAGCGCGAGGTCGTGGTTGGTGAGCTCGATCCGCACCCGCACGGTACGCGTGTCCTTGTTCACCTGGGGATAGATCACCGCGATGGATCCGGCGAAGGTCCGGCCCGGGAAGCTGCGCGCGCGGATGGTCACGGGCTGACCCACCGCGATGTTGCCGAGGTCGCGTTCGGCCACGTCGACGAGCGCCCACACCACGGATATGTCGGCGATCCGGAACAGCACGTCGCCCGGATTGGCGCGCATGCCTTCGATCGCGTTGCGCTCGAGCACGATGCCGTCGCGGGGCGCCGACCATTGCACCGTGACCGGTGCGATGCGCGACTTCTCCATGGCGGTGATCACCGGCTCCGGGACATCGAGATTGGTCAGGCGCTGGCGCGAGCCGCGTCCGTAGACTGCATTGCCGCCGACGAGGTTCGAGTTGATCGTCGAGAGATATTCGGCTGCGGCGGCAGCGATCGCCGAACTGTAGATCTCCATCAGCGGCTGGCCGGCCTTCACGCGCGTGCCCGTGGTGACGTCGGTGACCTTCTGTACGAAGCTCTCTGCCCGCATCGCGATCACCGAGACGCGCCGCTCGTCGAGCTGGATCGTACCCGGCGCCTTGACCGCGATGCGAAGCGTGCGCCGCTCGACCGACGTGGATCTCACGCCCGTTCGCTGGATCTTGCCGGGCGACAGCTTGACCACGCCATCCTCGGCATCGTCGCCTTCGTACACGGGCACGTAGTCCATCCCCATCGGGTCCTTCTTCGGGGAAGGCGACGTGTCCGGCAGCCCCATTGGATTGCGGTAGTAGAGAATCCGGCGCGAGGAGTCGGCCTGCTGCTTCGGCTTGGCCGGCTCCGGCGTGGCCTGATCGTCGTCGTAGACCGGCAGGTAGTCCCGCCCGCGATCGTCTTTCCTGGGGCCCGCCGACCAGGCAGGGGCGCCGCTGGGATCGCGGTAGTACAGCGGCATTCGCTCTGCCGCCGCCGCTGCGAGATGCGTGCGAAGCGACGGGAGCGAGCTCTCGATCGACCAGAGACCGGCCATACTAATTCCGGCGCCGAGTGTGACGGTCGCGAGCAGGCGAAAAATGATCATGGCATCACCGTGAGGCGCGCTGGCGCGCGCTATCCATTGGAAGGGTGGGGCGCCTGTCGGGGAGCGCCCCGCAGGCTCACTTGGTCGCCTTGACGATGACCTTGCCGGTGACCGTCTCCGGCTCGCCCTGCACCTTGGCGGAGAGCGTGACCTGGTAGCGCCCGGCCATCGGCAGGTCGGTCTTGAAGGCGTAGACGCCGGGCTCCCTGGACGGCAGCGGCGCCACGTCCGACACCATGTCGGCCATCCCGTCCGGCGCCATGTCGACGCGGGTCTTGAAAATGACCGCGTCGGTGACGGCCTTGCCGGTCTGCTTGTGGGTGAGACGAACGGCGACCGTGACGTCGTCGCCCTTCTTCATCTCGGCGGTGACGGGCTCGAAGCTGTAGTCGGCAGCGCCGGCGGTGGCGGCCGATGCGGCGAGCGAAAGGGTGGCGGCGAGAGCCGCGGTGCTGATTCTGGAAAGCATGGTCCTGTCCTCATGAATGGATCTCGGCCGTGGCGCTCCGCGGCGCGCACGTCGGTCATCGGCGCGCAGGCGTTGCGCGCGTCGGCTCGTGCGAGATCAGATTCGAGGAGGTCGGAACGGAGGACTGCCGCTGTGAAGAGCAGCGACCTGGTCGGCGGGAATGGCGATCCTGGTCGCGCTCACTGCGAGGGGTGTGAAGGCAACGGCCCTGACATCGCCGAGCGCAACCGTCCCGCCCGCGCAGCAGAAACCCATGCCGCATTTGTAGGTGTGCGAAGGCGAGCCGGTGCCCTTCATGTCGTCGGGACAGCATTCGTCCATCGACATGCCGGCCCCGTCGTCCATCTGCATGCTCGTCTGCATCTCGTCCGACGACGCCATCGCAGCCGCCGATGCGCCGATCGGCAGCATCGCCAGCGACAGGGCAATCGCGAACGCCAGGATGGTACGGACGAGCCGCATCGAGATGGAGATACCTTTCGGGCCGCGGAACGAGACGACTAACATAAGCGAGGCGCCGACGCAGTCGTTGATCCCGCTCAATCCTGCGTGACCATCGCGTCGCCCGAGGCATGACGACAGGCCAGACCAGCCCAAGCGATCGCATGAAAGGAAAGGGGTGGCGGCGGCAAATGGTGGGCGCACAAGGGATCGAACCTTGGACCTCTCCCGTGTGAAGGGAACGCTCTCCCGCTGAGCTATGCGCCCGGTTGCCGGTGGCGGTCGTGGCTGTGAGCCAGCGAGGCGCCCGAAGCAGTCCGTCGGAGCCCGCGATTTACGAAGCGCGGGCAGGGGGTGTCAAGGATTTGCGGCGGAGATGGCGAGGAAAACTGCTGGTGCGCGCCGGGCTGTCCTCGATTGGGGCCGAAACCGGCCCCATGGCGTGCCGGCTTCCATGCTGAACTGAGGGGCAGATCCGCCGCGCACTCCGCGCCCCGCTGGCCCGTTCTCAGGCCCCGATCTGCCTTGCCCGCGAGGCGTGCGACTGCAGCGCGCGGATGCGGTCGGCCAGGGTGCCGCCCTGGGGCGCACCGCCGGCCGCAGCAGCCGGCGCCGCGGCGACGCCATTGGCGTTGGCGGGCTTGGCGGGGGCCGGTTCGGCGGCGAGCATGGCCTCGATGGTCGAGTTCGGGCCCTCGATCTGCATCGCGAGCTTGGCGACCTCGGCGGCGATGTCGTTGATGCGCTCGCGCAGCAGCGCGTTCTCCATCCGCTCCTGGGCCCAGGTGCTCTCGGCCTGCTGCTGGATGGCGTTCATCTCGCGCTGCAGCTTGGTGCGCTCGTCGCGGGCGGCCTGCAGCTGCTGTTCGAGGGCGGCCTTCTCGGATTTGAGCCGCTCGAACGCGGCCGACTTGCCGCTGCCCATGCCGGCCAGCTCCTCGCGCAGCTCCTTCAAGGCGCGGTCGGCGGCCACGTTGGCCTCGCGCAACTGGTTGTTCTCGAAGTCGCGCTCGGCGAGCAGCTTGCCCTGGGTCGACAGCCGGCTTTCGAGGTCGGCGACGCGCGTCGCCAGCATCTCGGCTTCCTTGACCTGCACGATCAGCTGGCGGTCGAGCTCGGTGACGCGCTGGCTGAGATTCTCGACCCGCGCGCGGGCGTCGTTGAGCGCCTTGGTCGCGGTGTCGGATTCGTCGCGCTCCAGCGCGAGGCGGGCCTGGGTCGCGGAGAATTCCTTCTCGGCGTCGGAGACGCGGCTGCGCAGCTCCTCGACCTGGGTCCTGACCGAGACCAGTTCGACCTGGCGGCTGTCGGCCAGCAGCGCCTTGTCGTTGAGCTCGGCGGTCAGGCGGACCTGCTCGGCCTGCTTCTCCTTCAGCGCCTGCTCGGCGGCGCGCAGCGCCTCGGTCTTGGCGGCGAATTCTTCCTCGGTGGCGCGGAGCTGGTCCTTGAGCGCCTTCTCGCGCGCCTCGAGGGCGAAGATCGCGGCGTTCTTCTCGCCGAGCTCGATCTTCATGCGGTTGATGGCGTCGGTCTTCTTGCCGAGGTCGGCGAGCTGGCCGGTGGCCTTGTTCTTGAGCGCGTCGACGCTCATCTCCAGCCGCCGCGCCGACATCGCGAACTCCGCGCGCAGCTGGTCCTTGTCGGCCTGGATCTCGGCCATCGACAGCGGCGTCGCCGCCTCGAGCCGTCGCGTCGTCAGCCGCACCGCACGATTGTGCACCAGCGGCACGACCATGAGGGCACAGAGCATGGCGATCAGAAAACCGATCGCAAAATACATGATCGGCTCGACCATGACGCACAACTCCCGATCCGAAATGATTAACGGAATCACAATGCACGGCGGGCTGATTCATTGCCAGCCCAATGCCGTGTTAACCTTGATCCGTCACGGGAGAACGTGTCCTGGCGGTATCAGCCAGCGCCGTCAGAACGGGTTCCAGGTCGCGCTCGGCGTGAACTTGAGGTAGCCGACATTGGCGCCGAGCCGCAGGCCGATGCCGGATCTGATCGGCACCAGCACGATGTTGTTGGCGGTCAGCGCCGTCATGCCGAAGCCGCCGACGATGTAGGCCGAGCCGTCGATGCCGACGAAGCGCTGATAGATCGCGCTGGTGGCCGGCAGATTGTAGACCAGCGTCATGGTGCGGGCGCCGTCGCCGCCCCAGTCGAAGCCGAGCGAGGGGCCCTGCCAATAGACGCGGAGGTCGCCGGCGTTCTTGGTGTAGAGCGTGCCCTCGCCGTAACGCAGCCCGGCGACGAAGGCACCGGCACCTTCCTCACCCAGGATGTAGCCATTCGGCAGGCCCCATTGGCTGACGGCGCGCTCGATCACCGAGGCGAGGCCACGCGAGACGTTGCCGAAGAAGCGGTGGCCGGCATTGACCAGCTCGTCCGGATTGAAGCTGTCCGGGCTGGGCGCAGGGCGCGGCGGCGGTGCGGGCTGCTGATACGGCGGCGCGGCCTGGTAGGGCGGCGCGGCAGGCGGGGGCGCCTGCTGCGCGGCGACCGACGCGGTCATGGCCAGCACGGCCGCGAGCGTCGTGGCGGCAAGGCGGGATGCGAAACTCATCGATGGAAATCCCCTGCTATCGGCTGCCCGAGCCTCGCCTTAACCTGACGCCAACCACATCGGGCGATTGTCGGGCGAGGGGCGATGCCCCTGCGACTCCCATGTTATCGGCACCAACTATGACCGCACAACGGCAACAACCGCCCCAGACCGGGTCAAAGTCGCTGTTTCGCCTTGTAATTGCCGCCATCACGCTCGCCGCGCTGCCGCCGGTCGGCGCGCCGGCGGCCACGACGCAGCGCATCATCTCCGACCGCTTCAGCGGGCTGGCGATCGACGGCTTCGATCCTGTTTCCTATTTCGTGGATGGCAAGGCCATGCCGGGGCTGCCGGATTTCGAGGCGTCCCAGGGCGGGGTGGTCTGGCGGTTTCGCAACGAGGGCAATCGCGCCTCGTTCCTGGCCCATCCGGAGGTCTACGGCCCGCAATTCGGCGGCTACGACCCGACCGACGTGGCTCGCGGCGTGACGGTGGCCGGCAACCCGCGCTTCTTCGTCGTGGTCGAGGAACGGCTGTTCCTGTTCAACCGCGAGGCGAGCCGCGACGCTTTCGCGGCCGACCCGGGCCGCTATCTGCCGCGTGCGGAGGCCCGTTGGCCGGCGCTCGAGGACGACCTGCCGCAATAGCGCGGCAGGGCTGTCTCACACCTTCACCGCAGCCGGGTCGCCCCAGGCGATGAAGGACGGCACGATGAAGCCGTCGGGGCGCTCGCCATAGCGCAACGGCGCGCCGGTCTCGCTGGTGACGGTGCCGCCGGCGGCTACGACCACCGCATGGCCTGCCGCCACGTCCCATTCCGAGGTCGGGCCGAGCCGCGGATAGATGTCGGCCAGACCTTCGGCGAGCCGGCCGAACTTCACGGCCGAGCCGAGCGGCAGGCGCACGGCGCCCGGCCGCGCCGCAATGAAGGCTTCGGTGCGGGCATCGCCATGCGACCGGCTGACCGCGGCGACCCATGCCGCGCCTTGCGGCGGCATCGGCCGGGTGCGGATCGGCTCGGCGGCCGCCAGACCCGCCTCCGTGAACGACAGCCGCTCGGCGCCACGGCCGACCAGCCCGCGCCAGATCTGGCCGATGGCCGGCGCGCAGACGATGCCGAGCAGCGGGCTGCCGCCGGTGACCAGCGCCAGATTGACCGTGAACTCGCCGCGCCCGGCGACGAACTCCTTGGTGCCGTCGAGCGGATCGATCAGGAAGAAGCTGCCCTTGAACGGTCCTGCGCTGGCTCCGACCCGCTCCTCCGACAGCGCGGGAATCGCCGGCGCCAGCCGGGCCAGCCCCTCGGCAATGACCCGGTCGGCGGCAAGATCGGCCTCGGTGACCGGCGAGCCGTCGGACTTGTCGGTGACGGCCATGGCGCGGCGGTTGACGGCGAGGATCGCGTGGGCCGCCTCGACGACGAGCTCCGTCAGGGGTGCCATCAGCGCCGCGGCGGCCTCGACCTCGACGGTTCCTGCAGTCGGTGCCGTCGTCATTGCGCGGTGCTCCTTCCGGCCGTTCCGTACGCAGCTTGCATCATCGTATCCCTGTTCTGGCGTCCGGCGCATCCGGGTACGGCCGTTCGCATGGTCGTTGAGCCGCGGCTGCCGGGAAGACCGCTACGTACTTTCCCGTGTCCCGCGTTCAGTCCGGTGGCGGTCCCTGCTTTCGCAGTGTATCAAGCGTTAACGCAAGCATGATTCGCCCAGGTTCGCGGATTTCAGGAACATCGAATGTCCGGCACGTCCTCTCCCGAGATCGCCAATCCGATTCCCGCTCCCGATACGCTCGAACTTGCCGCTCTGCTCTGCTCGAAGGTCTGCCACGACCTGATTAGTCCGGTCGGCGCCATCGTCAACGGGCTCGAGGTGCTCGACGACAATCCGAAGCCGGAGGATCGCGACTTCGCGCTGGAGCTGATCCGCAAGAGCGCCAAGACGGCGTCGGCCCGGCTGCAATTCTGCCGCCTCGCCTTTGGTGCGGCCGGCTCGGCGGGCGCGCAGATCGATCTCGGCGACGCCCAGACCATGGCGCGCGGCCACATCGAGGACGCCAAGACCTCGATCACCTGGAATCTGCCGCGGCTGCTGTTGCCCAAGAACCGGGTCAAGCTGCTGCTCAACATGATGGTGGTGGCGCAGCAGACGATCCCGCGCGGCGGCATGCTGACCGTCGACCCGATCGGCGATGGCGAGACCATGAGCTTCCGCGTCGCCGCCACCGGGCTCAATGCCCGGCTGCCGCAGAACATCGTCAATCTGCTCGGTGGCGACCTGCAATCGACCATCGATGCCCACGCGGTGCAGCCCTACTACACCCGTCTGCTCGCCGATGCCTGCGGCCTCAAGGTGACGCTCACCGCCGACGGCAATGCGATGGTCGTGCAGGCGGCCTGATCGGGCGGACGTCCTGCCGCGCCGGTGCTGCGACCTCTTGTCGTGGGACAGGCGCAAGAATCCGTTCACCACGGTTAATCAAGCCTTGCCGATGTGTCCGAATTCGTCCGGATGCATCTTATCTCTTTGTTGAGTCCGTTCATTTGCGCTTACTCAACTAATATTAAACGCTTTGCACCGAAACTGGCCACGGTTTGAAGGGCGCGTCATGTCGCGTTCCGTTGCGTGCGAAGGCCAGTTTCATGGATGACCTGTTGCGTGAGTTCCTGACGGAGACCAGCGAGAGCCTGGATACCGTCGACAATCAATTGGTGCGGTTCGAGCAGGAGCCGAACAACGCCAAGATCCTCGATAACATCTTCCGGCTGGTGCACACGATCAAGGGGACCTGCGGTTTCCTCGGCCTGCCGCGGCTCGAGGCGCTGGCGCATGCCGCCGAAACCCTGATGGGCAAATTCCGCGACGGCATGCCGGTCACCGGCGAGGCCGTGACGCTGATCCTCACCACCATCGACCGCATCAAGGACATCCTGGGACAGCTCGAGGCCAACGAGGCCGAGCCGGAGGGCGAGGACCGCGACCTCATCAGCGAGCTCGAAGCCATGGTCGAGCGCGGCATGGCGGCCATGGCCGCCGGCGAGGCCGCGCCACCGCTCGCGCCCGCGGCGCCCGAACCGCCGCCCAAGCCCGCGGTGACGCAGGGCTCCTTGATCGACCAGACGCTGGAGCGTCCGCTGCGTCCGGGCGAAGTGTCGCTCGACGAGCTCGAGCGCGCCTTCCGCGAGACCGCGATCGAGATGCCGCCCGCGCATGAGAAGGCGCCTGAGCCCAAAGCCGCTGCCCCGGCGCCGGTCGCCAAGGCCGGGCCTGCCAAGGCGGA